>JBEKDS010000004.1:0-260674 GCA_050014235.1 Acidobacteriaceae bacterium | reverse complement strand
AAAGCCCCTTCTTATTTCGCGGCCCTGAGTGCCCGGACTGAAGTCCGGGCCTATCTCAGAAGCTCGTGGATTAGTCGGCGGCGGCGATGGACGGCAGCGGTACCTTTCTCTGGTCGGCGAGCTTGATCAGCTCGACGTCCAGGCAGAGCGACTGCAGTTCGCGGATGAGAACATTGAACGATTCGGGCACGCCGGGTTCGATCGCGGCCTCGCCCTTGACGATGGCTTCGTAGATCTTGGTGCGGCCGAAGACGTCGTCGGATTTGGCGGTGAGCAGCTCCTGCAGGATGTAGGCTGCGCCGTAAGCTTCGAGCGCCCAGACCTCCATCTCGCCGAAGCGCTGGCCGCCGAACTGGGCCTTACCGCCCAGCGGTTGCTGGGTGATCAAGCTGTACGGCCCGATGGAACGTGCGTGGATCTTGTCGTCGACCAGGTGCGAGAGCTTGAGCATGTAGATGTAGCCGACCGTGGCCGGCTGCTCGAACTCTTCGCCGTTCATACCATCGAACATGGGGGTCTTGCCCGAACTCGGCAGGCCGGCGGCTTTCAGCAGCGCCTTGATCTCGTTCTCGCGCGCGCCGTCGAAGACCGCAGTGCCGAACCAGATGCCGCGCTTCATGCCGGCGGCGACGCGGATGGTCTGGTCGTCGTCCAGTTCAAGCAGTTGGTTGAGCGCGGCGGTGCCTGCGAAGCGCGCCTTGAACAGCTCGCGGACCTCGCTGGCCTTGGTCATTTGCGCGGCAGCTTCGGCGATCTGCTTACCCAGGGTGTAGGCGGCCCAGCCCAGATGGGTCTCCAGGATCTGACCGACGTTCATACGCGAAGGCACGCCCAACGGGTTCAGGACGATCTCGACCGGAGTGCCGTCGGGAAGGTAAGGCATGTCCTCCTCGGGCAGGATGCGGGCGATGACGCCCTTGTTGCCGTGGCGGCCGGCCATCTTGTCGCCCACCGAAAGCTTGCGCTTCATGGCGATGTAGACCTTGACCATCTTGATGACGCCGGGCGAGAGTTCGTCGCCCTTCTGCATCTTGCCGATCTTGTCGTTGGTGATCTTGCGCAGGACGTCGATCTGGCGCGAGGTCATCTCCTCGATCTCGTCGATCTGCTCGTTGACGCGCGGGTCCTTGTCGGCGTAGCGGATGCGCTTGAGGTTGCGGGTGGAGATGAGCTCGATGGTGTCGCGGTCGAGGATGTCGCCCTTGTTGAGCAGCTTCTTGTTGGTGCGCTCGTCGTGCAGGTCGGCGAGAACCTCCTTGGCGCCGAGAATCCCTTCGAGGCGCTTGAGGCGTTCGTCAGTGAGAATGCGGATCTCGTCGGCGAGGTTGCGCTCCAGCTTCTCGACCTGCTCCATCTCGATCTGCTTGGCGCGCTCGTCCTTCTCCTGGCCCTTGCGGGAGAAGATGCGGACGTCGACAATCGTGCCTTCGATTCCGGGAGGGCAGGTGAGGGATGCGTCGCGCACGTCGCCGGCCTTCTCGCCGAAGATGGCGCGGAGGAGTTTTTCTTCCGGGGTGAGCTGGGTCTCGCCCTTGGGCGTGACCTTGCCGACCAGAATGTCGTTGTGCCCGACTTTTGCCCCGATGCGGATGATGCCGCTCTCGTCGAGGTCGCGCAGGGCGTGCTCGGAGACGTTGGGGATGTCACGCGTGATCTCTTCGGGTCCGAGCTTGGTGTCGCGCGCCTCAATCTCGAACTCCTCGATATGGATGGAGGTGTAGTAGTCCTCGCGGACGAGTTTTTCGGAGATCAGGATCGCGTCCTCGAAGTTGTAGCCGCGCCAGGGCATGAAGCCGACCAGAACGTTGCGGCCGAGGCCGAGCTCGCCCTGCTCCGTGCAGGGCCCGTCGGCGATGACCTGGCCCTTGAGGACGCGGTCGCCGTGGCGGACGATGGGCTTCTGGTTGATGCAGGTGTTCTGGTTGGAGCGCTTGAATTTGGTGAGCTGGTAGATGTCCGAGCCGACCTCGCGCGAGAGCTGCGTGGGGTGGTGCTCGCCTTCGACGCGCACGATGATGCGCTCGGAGTCGACCGAGTCCACGATGCCGTTGCGCTTGGCCAGGATGACGGCGCCGGAGTCGCGCGCGGTGACGCCCTCCATGCCGGTGCCGACGTAGGGAGCTTCTGCGACGAGCAGCGGCACGGACTGGCGCTGCATGTTCGCGCCCATCAGCGCGCGGTTGGCGTCGTCATGCTCAAGGAACGGGACGAGGGACGCGGCGACCGAGACGAGTTGCTTGGGCGAGACATCGACGTAGTCCACATCGGCCTTGTTGACCAGCACGAAGTTGCCCTGGCGGCGCGCATCGACGATGGTCTGCACGATGTTCAGCTTCTCGTCCAGCTCAATGTTGGCCTGCGCGATGGTGTGCCGGTCTTCCTCCCACGCGGAGAGGTAGAAGCTGAAGGGCTCGAGCTCCATGGTGCGCTTCTTGTCCTTCTTGAGCTGCGTGTTGATCTTGTTGGCCTCGGTGATCTCCAGGTGGTCGCCCTGGCGGTGCGAGCTCTCGCCGGCGTTGGCGACGGAGACGTAGTCGAGCACCTTGCCGTCCTTGACGCGGCGGTAGGGCGACTCGATGAAGCCGTATTCATTGATACGCGCGAAGCAGCTGAGCGACGAGATGAGGCCGATGTTCGGGCCTTCCGGCGTCTCAATCGGGCAGATGCGTCCGTAGTGCGTGGGGTGGACGTCGCGGACTTCAAAGCCTGCGCGCTCGCGCGACAAGCCGCCTGGCCCAAGCGCGGAGAGACGGCGCTTGTGGGTGATTTCGGAGAGCGGGTTGGTCTGGTCCATGAACTGCGAGAGCTGCGAGGAGCCGAAGAACTCGCGGATGGCGGCCATGACGGGCTTGGCGTTGATGAGGTCGTGCGGCATGGCCGTCGACATCTCCTGATAGACCGACATCTTCTCCTTGATGGCGCGCTCCATGCGGACCAGGCCGATGCGGAACTGGTTCTCCATCAGCTCGCCGACGGCGCGCACGCGGCGGTTGCCGAGATGGTCGATGTCGTCGACCACGCCGATGTTCTTGCGCAGCTTAAGCAGGTAGCGGATGGTGCCGTAGAAGTCCTCGGGCGTGAGGGTGCGCTTGTCGAGGCCGGTGGCGTCCTGGTTCTCATACAGCTTGATGTTGAATTTGAGGCGGCCGACGCGGGAGAAGTCGTACTTGCGCGGGTCGAAGAACATGCCCTCGAATAGCGCGGAGGCGGTGTCCAGCGTGGGTGGGTCGCCCGGACGCAGCTTGCGGTAGATCTCAATCAGGGCCTCTTCCGGCTTGCGCACCGAGTCGCGGCGCAGGGTGTTGGTGATGATGTTGCCGACATCGTCGCGCTCGGGGAAGAAGACCTCGATGGAGGTGACGCCGGACTGGATGATCTTGTGCAGCTTGTCGGCGGAGAGCTCCTGGTTGGACTCGTACAGCAGTTCGCCGGTGGTGAGGTCGACCACGTCGGATGCTGTCATGGCGCCATCGAACTCCGAGGTCTCGACTTCGACCGCGTCGATCTTGTGCGAGCGGAGCAACTTCATGGAGTGCGCGGAGATCTTGCGCGTGGCGGGGGCGAGTTCCTCGCCCTTGGCGGCGACCGCGTGCGCGGGTCGCGTGCCCTGCAGGTTGGTGGGCGTGCCCTCGGGCGTCACCTTCCAGATGAGCTTGCCGTCCTTCACGTTGATGGTATCGACGGTGTAGAAGGTCTTGAGAATCTCTTCGTCGGTACGAAGACCAAGAGCCCGCAGGAAGATGGTGCCCAGGAACTTGCGCTTGCGGTCGATGCGCACGTAGAGGGTGTTCTTCTGGTCGTACTCAAACTCCACCCAACTGCCGCGGTAGGGGATGATCTTGCCGAGGAAGTAGCTGCGGTTGTTGGCGGTCTCAAAGAAGACGCCGGGCGAACGGTGCAACTGCGAGACGATGACGCGCTCGGTGCCGTTGACGATGAAGGTGCCGTTCTGGCTCATCAACGGAATATCGCCGAAGAAGACCTCCTGCTCCTTCATGTCGCGCAGGCTCTTGACGCCGGTCTCGGGGTCCTTGTCGAAGATCTTCAGGCGGATGGTGACCTTGAGCGGCGCAGAGTAGGTCATGCCGCGCTCCTCGCACTCGGCCTGGTCGTATTTCAGCTGCAGGCCGACGGGGTCGCCGCACTTGGTGCAGAAGTCCGGGGTGTTCTTGTTGTAGGTGCCGCAGAAGCTGCACAGCACGTCGCCCGGATGGAAGGGGTCGGTGATGACCATGTGGCCGCAGTTGACGCAGGCGGTGCGCAGGTGGTTCAGCCCCTTGAGGTAGCCGCACTTGCACTCCCAGTTGCCGATGGAGAAGTCGACGAACTCGAGCTCGGAGACGTTGCGGAAGTCGGTGATCGGGAAGACGGAGGTAAAGACGGACTGCAGGCCGTTGTCCTCGCGCTCCTGGGGCAACTTGTCCATCTGCAGGAAGCGCTCGTAGCTGCGGCGCTGGACTTCAATCAGGTTGGGGATCTGGATGCTGGTGGGGATCTTGGAAAAATCGAGGCGGCTGCGGATGGCGCGCATTTCGCTGGGCATTGTGCTTCTTCTCCTGAACTTCTTCGAGGGACCTTCGCGGGGCGCTGCCGGCCTGGGGCGGGTGCGGTGCGTTTGCGAAGGTGGAGGGCCCGCCTGGGTGGGTCCCTCCGGGATGTTGCTTGCGCCTTGTTCAGCCTCGCCGCTCCTCGAGTGCGGTCTGGCGTGTGCGCCGATCCTGCTGCCTACTGCCTGCTTGCTGCCTACTGCCTGTATGCCGTGCTGCCGGGCGAGAAAGATTTCGCTTTCGCTTGCCGGCCGAAGCTGCTATAAAGTGCGCGGGTGGAGGTTTGCGGCGACCTCCGAGTGGGGCATGTCCGACTGGGGCAGGCGGAGCCGCGCGCGGACGCGCGGAAATGCGTGCTTCGCGCACGAAAAAGCATGCGGGAGACACGAAAATACGCCCGAGGGGACAGCACGTCCCGTGAGCGCAAAGACCGACTTGTGCACTGTTGCCCTATTCGACTGGATGCCTGCCACCCTTTGAAGCTTGTCCCGCTTCAAGGTTTTGCTGCCGCTACTGTTCCTGTGTCACCATGCGTCTCCGCCGCCAGAGTGCATGATGGCCGGCCCCGTAGCCCGCATACGCGGGATAGGCCGGAGAGATTGCCGAGGGGGAGTTCGAAGGTCGTGAGTGTCCGGAAGCGCTGTCTGCCTACTAGCACACCAAGGTCAGAGGCGGTTCTCCAACGAGAAGAATACCGCGTTCTGCCCTGGCATGCAAGTTGCGAGGTTACCGGGCTGATTCTAAAGCGCCACTATTTTGGCGCTTTGCCCAGGTTGACCCGCTTTTGCACAACAGGCGAGGCCAGCGCCAAGACCCTGGCTTGCCGAGTGGGCGCGCTGCCCGGTGCACCCAGAGGCGTCAGGGCCAATGCGCCGGCCTGCCAAGGAAGCGCTTCGCGGCGTTTACTTGATCTCGACCGTGGCGATGCCTTCGAACTTCTTGGCAATGTTGGCCGCGTCTTCCTTGGAGATGTTCTCCTTGAGAGGCTTGGGCGCGCCATCGACCAGGTCCTTGGCTTCCTTCAGGCCCAGGGCGGTGACTTCGCGGACGGCCTTGATGGTGGAGATCTTGTTCGCGCCGGCATCCTTGAGGATGACGGTGAACTCGGTCTTCTCCTCGGCCGGGGCCGCCGCTGCCGCAGCGCCACCGCCGCCGGCTGCCGGAGCGGCAACCGCTGCCGCCGCCGAGACACCGAGACGGGCCTCAAGCTTCTTCACCAGCTCGGAGGCCTCAAGAAGGCTCAAGCTGACGATCTGATCTTCCAACTGCTGCATGTCTGCCATTGTCGTTTCTCCTAAAATTCCTTTGGTTCAAACTTTGTGTTGCTTAAGAACTTTGTGCTGCGTGCTGCCGATTTGCGTCTCCGAAGCAGATGCGGCTTCGGCTGCCTTGCTCCTTCGGGTTTCCGTTGCGCCCGACGATCGCCCAGACCAGCGATCGGCGGCGCACCCGAGGGGTTGGGGCGAAACTTTGTGCGCCTGCTAAGCGCCTTCGACCGGATCGGAGGCGGCGGCTTCGCCGGCCTGCGAGGCGGTCGCGTTCTCCGGCTGCGCGGCGCCCGAGGGCTGCTCGCCGGCGGATGCCTCTACCGCGTGGGCTGCTTCCACAATCTCGCCAGCGGCAGCGGCCGCTTCGGCTGCGGGTGCTGCGGCGACTGGGGCTGCGGGTGCGGCGGCTTCGGCGACCGAGGCTGCGGGTGCGGGTGCTTCCGCAACCGGCGCGGCGTGGGGGGCGGCGAATTTGCCCTTCCCGACCGCCTGGTTGATGACGACGGCCAAGTCGCGGCCGGAGGCGTTGATGACCGTGACCAGCCGCTGCGCGGGCGACTGGATTAGGAAGAGCAGCTTGGAGAAGAGCTCCTCCTTGCCGGGCATGGTGGCGAGGGAGGCGATGTCCGCGACTGAGATGACCTTGCCGTCGACGATGCCCAGCTTGAAGGTAAACTCGGAGTTCTCCTTGACCCACTCGGAGAGCGCCTTGGCCAGGGCGACGGGGTCGCCGGAGGTGTAGGCGACGGACGAGACGCCCTTGAGCCCCTGCAGTGCAGCCTCGATCTTGGAGCCCTTGGCGGCGCGCGCGGCCAGCTTGTTCTTGACGACGTGGTAGCTGCCGCCGGCGGCGCGGACAGTCTTGCGCAGGTCCATGTCCTTCGACGCGGTGAGGGCCGAGAACGTTCCGATAATCGCGGAGGTGGAGTGGGCGAGCTCGCTTGCGAGCTCCGTCACCTTCTCCGCCTTCTTTGCTCTGGTCAGTGGCATTTTATTTTCCAGCTTCCAGCTATTAGCTCTCAGCTTCTAGCTCTTCAAAATTGTGTGCGCGAAATCTCTACGAGGCCTTGCTCGCCAGCTCCATCGCCGCGGAGTCGAGCTGGATTCCGGGGCCCATCGTCGAGCTCAACGTGATGCCCTTGACGTACTTGCCCTTGGCGGCGGACGGCTTGGCCTTGAGCACTGAGGTGATGACGGTCATCGCGTTGTCCACCAGCTTCTGCGGATCGAACGAGAGCTTGCCAACTGGCACATGGACGAGGGCAGTCTTGTCGGTGCGGAACTCGACCTTGCCGGCCTTGATCTCGCGGATGGCGCCAACCACATCGGTGGTGACGGTGCCGGTCTTGGGGTTGGGCATCAGGCCCTTGGGGCCAAGCACCTTGCCCAGGCGGCCGACCGACTTCATCATGTCGGGGGTCGCGATGAGGGCGTCGAAGGCGGTCCAGTTTTCCTTCTGGATCTTCTCGACGAGTTCCTCGCCGCCGGCGAACTCGGCTCCGGCTGCCTTGGCGTCGGCGATCTTGTCGCCTGAGGCGATGACGGCGACGATCTTCGACTTGCCGAGGCCATGAGGCAGGACGACCGTCCCGCGGACCATCTGGTCGGCGTGCTTGGGGTCGACGCCCAGACGCAGCGTCAGGTCGACGGTCTCGTCGAACTTCGCATACTTGGCCTTGATCAGCAGGGGGACCGCGTCGGTCAGGGTGTACGGGCGGGGCTCCACAAGCGCGCGCGCCTTCACCAGATTCTTGGAAAGCTTCCTGGACATCGTTTCCTCGTCTCCCACCGCACGAACCCTGCAGCGCTGTTTATCGCTGAACCCATCCGGAATTGCTTTTACTCAACTTCTGGCTGGATGAGCCGTTCGGCCGTGGTGGTTGTGACTGGCCCACGCGCGGGGCGCAGGCACTCCTAGGAGTATGCAGGAATTGCCGCTTTTTTGCAAATGGCGCCCGTCTGCTTTAGGAGGAGCAGCTTCCGTGGTTCGGCGCGCAGAGTCTGCCTGCCTTCCATAGCTCGAACAATTTCAAAGTCATATAACAGTCGAGTTGATCATCTAACAGTCGAGTTGATCATCGCCTTCATGCGTATCTGGAAACGCAGGAACGCTGTCAAAAAGAAGATCGCAGAAAGAACCTCTGATTCGCCCGCCGACACTCGGCCATCATGTCGACATGAGCAACTGTTGGCGGTAGGTTCTCCAACTCAGGAAAACCTCCGCGTTCAGCCAAATCGCACCGGAAACCATTGAAGGTTATGACCTGATCAGACGCGTAAATGCGAGCGATACCTTCGCGGGTCGACTGGCCTCGGTACGATGTAATATTTTCCGTCGCTAATTGAAAGTATGCCCAAGAACCTTGGCGTGCCAACGTCAACAACCAAGGCGGTCGTCCTCTAGCCCCAAATCCTCGCCATGACCAGCTCGAACCCTGCAGTCGGCCCATCCCCCTGTACCGAGGTAGGGTCAACCAAACGCTCCGGCTCCTGTCCCGCCCTATAGATCGTCACGGTCTTCTCCTGCGGATCGATCAGGCACGCGACCTCTGCGCCGTTCTCCATCCAAATCCGCACCTTCTCTGCCGCATCGGGCAGCCGGTCCGATTCGGAGCGCAGCTCAATCAAAAACTGTGGGCATATTCGAGCGAACCCGTGCCGCTGCTCGTCGCTCAAGGCGTTCCAGCGCTGCCACGAAACCCAGGCAGCATCTGGCGAACGCACAGAGCCATCAGGAAGCGTGAACCCTCCGCTCGAATCGAACGTTATCCCAGAGTCCGTCTCTTCCGCCCACTTCATCAGTCGATAGTTCAGGTAGGAGTTCTTGCTGCTCGTCTCACTCCAGGTCGGCGACATTAAGATGATCTCTCCGTTCGCGTCCCGCTCGCAGCGCATCGGCTCGTTTTCCTTGCAGAAGCGCAGGAACTCCTGGTCGCTCATCGGCGTCTCCGGCCGGAAGCGACGGACAGACGCTTCGACCTGGGCTGGCGCTAGGCTCATGGACTTGAGTCTACTCCGGTGGGAGATGCGCAGCTATTCCCAAATTCTCGACATAACGAGCTCAAAGCTGGCGATGGGGCCGGAGCCCTGTACGGAGGTGGGTTGGGCGAGGAGTTCGGGCTGCTCGCCCGGGCGGTAGATGGTGACGGCGCGCTCGATTGGGTCGATCAGCCAGGCGACATGGGCGCCGTTGGCGATCCACTGGTGCATCCTGGCATGCGCCTCAGGCAGTCTGTCCGACGGCGAGCGCAGTTCGAGGATGAAGTCCGGGCAGAGCGGCGCGAAGCTTGATTGCTGGGCGTCGTTGAGCGCCAGCCAGCGGGAGTTCTCGACCCAGGAAGCGTCGGGGTTGCGCATGGAGCCGTCGGGAAGAGTGAAGCCGCCGCTCGAATCGAATGCTACGCCGCGGCCATCCTCCTCCGCCCAGGCATCGAGCAGCCGCCCGATGCGCATGTTCATCTTACTGGTTTTGCTGTTCGCCGGCGTCATCACGAGAATCTCTCCGTTTGGCTCGCGTTCCACCCTTAGCCCGTCGTTCGCCGCGCAGAAGCGCATCAACTCCTCGTCCGTCATCGGCAGGTCTGGCCGTATGCGGATGGGCAGGTCGATCTCTCTGAGCGCGAAGTTCATAGGGCAAGTCTACTCTGGGTGCCGTGAGATGCAGCATTCAAGGGGTGCGACTATGATCCAAAGGGCGACGGCGCGACAGGTGCTGGATGCCGTGCTGAACGGGATGGGACTTAGCGGCTGGGGGTTGGAATGCAGGATGTAAAGACGGTGAACGACGCGTTCCTGCGGTTGAGTGGGCGGGGCGACAGGACAGTGTGGCTGTGGTTGGACAAGAGCGGCGCGTGGAAGCCGATCAGCGGCGCGGAGGTCTATGGCCGGGTGCGGGCACTGGCCCGGGCACTGGCCGGGTGGGGGGTGGGCAAGGGCGACCGCGTGGCGCTGATCAGCGAGAACCGCTGGGAGTGGCAGACCACGGACTTCGCGGTGCTGGCGCTGGGGGCGGTGGACGTGCCGCTGTTTCCCACGCTGACGCCGGAGCAGATGGGGTACATGTTGCGCGACTCCGGCGCGAAGGTTGTGGTGGTCTCGACCCGCGAGGTGTACGACAAGGTGAAGGCGGCGGGCGAGCTGCCTGCGCTGGAACATCTGGTGGTGATGGACGAGATTGACGCGGTGGCTGAGACCAAGCCCGAGCTGCCGTTTGAGAGCTTCCGGGGCATTATGGCCGAGGCGCCGGCCTTGCAGGCACGCGACGCGGAGTTCGATGCGCGGGTGAGCGCGGTCCGGCCGGAGGAGCTGGCGACGATCATCTACACCTCGGGCACTACGGGCGAGCCCAAGGGCGTGATGCTGACCCACGGCAATCTGGCGTGCAACTTCACACTCTCTACCCAGCCGTTCGGCTTTGACGATTCAGACACCTGCATCTCCTATCTGCCGCTCTCGCACGTAACGGCGCGGCACCAGGACTACGCGATGATGTACGACGGGTCGGTGCTGGCGTACTGCCCGAAGATCGACCTGCTTGCGGCGGCGATGAAGGCGGTAAGGCCGACCATCCTGGTGGCGGTGCCGCGGGTGTACGAGAAGATCCGCCAGGGGATCGAGCGCAAGTCGTCCGCCTCGCCGATGAAGAAGCGGATCTTCCTGTGGGCGCTGGGCGTGGGCAGGCGGCATCGGCAGGAGATTCTGGATGGCAGGCGGCCGGGGTCGCTGGGCTGGAGGCTGGCGGACAAGCTGGTGTTCTCGAAGATCGGCGAGGCGTTCGGCGGGCGGGTGGGGACATTTTTCTCCGGCGGCGCGCCGCTGGGGATGGACACGGCGGGATGGTTCGCCGACGTGGGCATCCGGATCTTCCAAGGGTTTGGGCTGACCGAGACCTCGCCGGTGGTGGCGCTGAACACGCGGGAGAAGAACCGCATCGGCACGGTGGGGCCGGTGCTCTCGAACGTCGAGGTGCGGCTGGCCGAGGATGGCGAGCTGGAGGTGAAGGCACCGTCGGTCTTCCAGGGCTACTGGAACAAGCCGGCCGAGACGGCCGCGGCGTTCACCCCCGACGGCTGGTTCCTGACCGGCGACATCGGCAAGCTGGAGGATGGCTTCCTTTCGATCACGGACCGCAAGAAGGAGCTGATCAAGACCAGCAACGGCAAGATGATTGCGCCGCAGCCGATCGAGAACCAACTGAAGGCGAACCTGCTGGTGGGCAATGCGGCGCTGGTGGGCGACAAGCGCAAGTTTGTCAGCGTGGTGATCTCGCCGAATCTAGCTGCGTTGGAGGACTGGGCGAAGGCCAACGGCGTGGCTGCGGGCGATGTGAAGTCGCTGGTGAAGGACCCCAAGGTTGTCGCCGAGTACAAGCGGATCGTTGGCACGGTGAACGCGACGCTCGCGCCGTTCGAGAACATCAAGCGGATTGCGGTCGTGGCGGAGGAGTGGTCGGTGGAGGGCGACGAACTGACGCCGAGCATGAAGCTGAAACGGCGCGTGGTGGAGAAGCGGTACACGGCGGAGATCGGGGACTTCTATAAGGATGAGGCCACGGCGACCGGGGTAGCGGGAGCGATGCGTCGTGTGGGGGCGGCGGGCATCGAATCCCCATGGCGGTGATTCAGATTCCTACGACGATGCTTCAGCGTGCGGTGAAGGTGGGCCGCAAGTTTCAGAATCCGGTGCCGACGGCGGTGGGCGGCCCGGGAATGATCTTCAAGATTCTGCCCAGGCTGATCGCCAATCGGGAGGGGCGGGTGCCGAAGCGGCCGCTTGGGCCATTTCGGACGGATGCAGCGGTGTATGAGTCGCCGGCGGCGAGCGGGCTGCGGGTGACTGGATTACGGGTGACATGGTTTGGCCACTCGTCGATGCTGCTGGAGATTGATGGCGTGAGGGTGCTGATCGACCCGGTGTGGGATGAGCGCGCGTCGCCGCAGCAATGGGTTGGGCCGAAGCGGTTCTTTGCGCCGACGCTGGCGCTGGAGGAGTTGCCGCGGCTGGACGCGGTGCTGCTCTCGCACGACCATTACGACCATCTCGGCGAGGGCACTGTGCGGCGGCTGGCGGCGCTGCGGCCGGAGACGCCGTGGGTGACTTCGCTGGGGGTGGGTGCGATCCTGCGGCAGTTTGGGGTGGGGGCGGAGCGGATCACGGAGCTGGACTGGACGGAGAGCGTGACGGTTTCGGGGGCGGAGGGCGCGGCGTGCGAGATCACTTCCCTTCCCGCGCGGCATTTTTCGGGGCGCAGTTTGGGCAACCGGTTCGAGACGCTGTGGGCGTCGTTTGTTCTGCGCGGAGTGGGGGCTGGCAGCGCGGGAGTTTCGGGCGGGCGCGGGCATTCGGTGTACTTCGGGGCGGACTCCGGCTGGTGGGAGGGGTTTGCGGAGATCGGCGCGGCGTATGGGCCGTTCGACCTGACCGTGCTGGAGATCGGCGCGTTCGACGAGATGTGGGCGCGGATCCACCTGGGGCCGGATGGCGCGGCGCGGGCGTTTCAGGCGATCGCGGGGGCGGGGGACGGAGCGGGCGATAGCGGGAGTTCGGCGGCGGGCTTGCTGATGCCGATCCATTGGGGGCTGTTCGATCTGGCGCTGCATGCGTGGCGGCAGCCGATCGAGCGGTTGACGGAGCTGGCGGATGCGGACGGGCTGAGGCTTTGGTCGCCCGAGCCGGGGCGGCCAACCGAGGTGGTGCGCGGGGTGGAGTTGCGGTCGGGGTGGTGGAGGCGCTGAAGCTGCATAGGGCGAGGGCTTGGCGCGGACGACACCGATTTCGCCGGTCTCTCTCATGGGCTGATTTGGGAGGCGCGTCGGCGGGTTGTGACGGCTGACCGAAGGCCGTGGCGCGCGGGTTGGGATATGATTTTCGATGGCTGTACGGAGGAGTTTTGCATGCGCATTGGGATGTTGACGGGGGGTGGAGACTGCCCCGGGCTGAATGCTGTGATACGCGCGGTTGTGCGCAAGGGCATATGGCACTATGGCGATGAATTTGTTGGGTTTATGGAGGGATGGCGTGGGGTGCTGGACGACCGGACGATGCCTCTGGATATGGAGACGACGACCGGGATTCTGCAGAAGGGCGGGACGATCCTGCGCTCTTCGCGCACCAATGTGAAGAAGATTGAGGGCGGGTTTGAGCGCTGCCTGGAAGTGCTGGCCAAGCACAGGCTGGACGCGCTGATCGCTATCGGCGGGGACGACACGCAGTCGATCTCGGTGGAGCTGGCCAAGCGCGGGGTGAACTGCGTGGGCGTGCCCAAGACGATCGACAACGACCTGATGGGGACGGACGCGTGCTTCGGCTTCGACACCGCGGTGACGGTCGCGACCGAGGCGGTCGACCGGTTGCACTCGACCACCGAGGCGCACAGCCGTGTGCAGGTGGTGGAGGTGATGGGGCGCGACGCCGGGTGGATCGCGATCACGGCCGGCATTGCGGGCGGGGCCGACGTAACGCTGGTGCCGGAGCTGGAGATCGATATGGATGAGGTGGAGCGGCTGGTCCGGGCGCGCTGGGAGAGCGGCAAAAGGTTCGCAATTGTGGTGGTTTCGGAGGGCGCGAAGCTGCCCGACGTGAAGGGGCAGGTCGCGGTGGGTGACAAGCTGGACGCCTTTGGCCATGTACGGCTGAGCGGCATCGGGCAGATGCTGGCCGAGGAGATAGAGAAGCGGACGGGGTACGAGACGCGCAGCGTCAACCTGGGCCACACCCAGCGTGGCGGCACGCCCACGGCCAACGACCGGATGCTGGCTACGCGCTACGGGATTGCGGCCATCGATCTGGTCCATGCGGGCCGGTTCGGCCGGCTGGTGGTGCTGAACGGGGCCAGCATCGGGGACATCCCGATTGAGGACTCGATCGCGAAGACGCGCACGGTGGATGAGGACCTGCTGAACGTGATGCGGGCGCTGCAGCCGTAAGTGCAGTTGTGAGTTGGTAGTTGTGAGTTGTGAGTGAGAGCGGCGGCGGTTGTTTTCTGGAGATTCGGGTGCTGGCTCCGCCGGGTTTGTTTATCAGTCGATTACTGGCTTGGGCGTGGATGACCCGGACGGGTCAGAAGGAAACCTGTTGCCGGTGGGCGGGTTTGACGATACAAAGGTGGTTCCGGGGTTTCTGCGGGCGGCTGCGGTTCTGGTGTGGCTTGCCTGCGGAATTAGCCGGGTATCTCTGGGGTTTGTCAGGAGCGATCTTCGATGGCGGGTGCGGTCGAGCAGATGTTGCGCGAGGTGATGGATATCCGGCAGGCAGCAGAGTACCTGGGCATCAGCGGGGACACGTTGTATCGCTACGCGTCGGAGGGGTTCGTCCCGGCGTTCAAGCTGGGCAATCGCTGGCGCTTCAAGCGCAGCCTACTGGACGCCTGGATGGTGCGCATGAGCGGCGCGAAGGCGCCGAGCAACGTGGCCGTCATGCCGCGGCAGAAGAAGCCGGTGGGAAGAGCACGGTAGACGGAATGAGACTGAAAGCGACTCTACTCTTCTTTTTCGCGGTCAGGTGTCTGCGCATCCCAACGGCCGCTGCCCAGGTCGCCGAGATCGACAAGAGCAAACTCACCCCGGATAACGCGGTGCTGCGCGTCTATTCGGATCTTCTGCCCATCGACCAATTCGCCCGCAACTACAACCAGAACTGGCCGTACCCGGTGCCCAGGAACGAAATCGTAGGCAAGTTCACCTCGGCTCTGAACACCTTGCGGCAAGCCCAGAAGAAGGACCCATCCAACGTCGAGTTGGAGCTAATGACCGGCCTTGTCGCCCACCTCGCCTACAACCTAGACGTCAAGGACTCGTATAAGACGGCACAAGACCTCTTGACGGCGGCTGGCGCTGCGTCGCCTCAGGACTACCGGCCAGACTGGTTCCTAGGCATGAACCAATGCCAATCCAACGATGTTCTCGGAGGCATGGAACGCCTGCTGCGCGTCGAAGCGGCTCATGCCGACCTGCCCGGCGATTTTTGGGACAATTATGCACTTTGCGCCGAAATCACCAATATGCCGTCGCACGCCATTTATGGCTACGACACTGCCAGAAGACTTGGTTTCGAATCGATCGACGCGAAGATCATATCCCCAACAGTTCGTGACCGAATCAAACCCAGCAGTACATCGGAGACATACCAGAGCGGCGACGCTTGGCAAGCTTCACGGACGGGCGGCGTGGTCCACTTCACAAGCATGGTCTGTGGCGAAGCGTTCGATAGCAAGGCAGATTCTCAAGTCAGCATCTCGGACGTCACGAAAGGCACTTGCGTCATAACAATCTCTAGCGGCGAATATCCGACAAGGGACGGCAAGAGTTCGCCGACGCTACTCTTGCTGACTCAGCCCTCGAAGGCGGGCGAAACCTTGGAGGATTTTGTGCACGGGTTCACAAACAGTCCAAGATACGCGGGCGCGAAGCCGATCCAAGGGCTTCCTTGCCCGGTCAAGGCTTGTTTAGCTTTTGAAATCGTCACGGACAAGCTCTACGGCGAAGAGGGCGGCGCCCATCTGCTTGTGGTTGCATTTGCGAGCGAACAGCCGGACTACCCTGGACTGCGCCTCGAGAGGCCGTCAACCCTACCCAAACCTCAGAAGTCCGATGCTCCCCAGATATTGAGACCGGGCGAGGTACTTCGCCGGTTCGACGGGACGCTGTATACGTTTGCGGCGCTCGATGCCAATGCGGATATATACAGCCGTTCGAGAGCTGACTTTGAAGACCTTCTAAAGTCGATGGTAGTCGATTCCAAGTAGTCCTTTGCAGGTCTACGCCCGCTGCAAAGTGATGAGCGTGATCTCCGGTGGGCAGTTGAGGCGCAGGGGCAGGCCGGTGGTGCCGACGCCGCGGTTGACGTAGAGCTGCATGCGGTCGAAGCGGAAGAGGCCTTCGATGTACTTCCGGCCTCCTGACGGGAGGTGAACCGGCGGGAGGAAGGGGATGCGGACCTGGCCGCCGTGGGTGTGGCCGGAGATCATCAGGTCGACCAGCCGGCCGCGCGGGTGAAGGAGGACCTCGTCGGCGTAGTCGGGGGCGTGGGACAACAAAAGTACGGGGCCGCCGGGCCGGTCGGGAATGGCGGTGTGCAGGTTGGGCACCTGGGTGACGGGGTCGTGGATGCCGGCGAGCCATAGGCGCTGCCCGGCGCGCTCGATGGGCACGTACTGATTGACCAGCAGGGGGATGCCGACCGCCGCGAGGATCGGGCGGATGGTGGGCGCGCCGAGGACGGAGTCGTGGTTGCCCATAACGGCATAGCGCTGCGGGCAGGCGATGCGGCCCAGATGTGCGGCGCAGCGCTGCATCGCGCCCAGGGCGAAGTCGCGGCCGAGCGGGCCGAAGCTGATGTAGTCGCCGGTAAGCACGACCAGGTCGGGTGCGAGCGCGTTGGCCTGGGCGATGGCCCGGGCCACGAAGGACGGCTCGGTGTACTCGTCGAAGTGGATGTCGGAGAGCTGGACGATGCGGAAGCCCTGGAAGGCCGCGGGGAGGTTGTCGATGGCGATGGGGCGGGTGGTAACGCTGATCTCGTGGCGGGCAATCTCGCCCGAGTAAAGCGCCATGCCCCCCGCGGCGGCCGCGGAGCCGAGGAGAAAGCTGCGCCGGGTGAGGCGGGAGCGCTGCGCTGCATGCTCCGCGGACGCCTCCGCGGGCCTTTCTGCCTGCTTCCTTAAGGGTGGCCGTTCGGCCAGTTTCGCGGTCATAGTCCATGATAACGGGTCGGGGGCGAGCCGGGTGGATTTCGGGCCTCCTGCCTGGGCCGGGAGCGGACGCAAATGGGTGCGTGGCTGTATGCTCTTGCCATTCCCTGGAATCGTCCCGCCGGGCTGCAGCGGCATCGGGCCATGCACCGCCACGAACCACCGGAGAACCACGATGCGCTTCCGCCTGCCCCCGCTTGCCGTTCTGTTGCCCGCCGTCCTGTCGCCTGTCGTCCTGTTGCTCGCCGTCCTGCTGGCTGCCGCTGGCCCATGCGCCACCGCGCAGACACCCGCGCAAGTGCAGCATCCGCAGGACCCGCGCCACTACAACGCCACGCGCACCGGCGAGGTCGTCGACCTTGGTCCGCTCTGGCTGTTTCAGGAAGGTGACAATCCTGCGTTTGCGGGCGAGGACTTCGACGACTCCAAATGGCCGGTGATCAGCACCAACAAGGGCATGGCCAGCCAGGGCTACCCCAACGTCAACCAGTTCTGGTACCGCGTACACATGCGCGTCCGGCCGGACTCTGGCCCGCTGGTGCTCGGCATCACCACCTTCTATGGAAGCTACGAGATCTTCGTGAACGGAGTGCGCATCGGCGGCGAAGGCAAGATGTCCGGGCGCGGCGATATCCGCGGGGGGCGTCTGATCCTCTTCGGCATACCGAAAGAGGCGGTGCGCTCCGGCCAACTTGTGGTCGCCCTGCACGGCGCCGTGGGGGCGTACGCGTATGCATCGGAGTCTTTCTACGAGGGCGTTACCGCCACTTCGGGTCGCATCATGATCGGCGGGCCGGTCGCCCTTGCGCCCCTGACCTTCGAGTCGTATATGCGAGCGGTCTTGATCGAATGGATATTCCTCGTCCTCGTGTCCTTCGTGGTCTTCGTCGTCCTCGCCCTCTACCGCGTGCTCCCCGATCAGAAGGAGTACCTGGTGATCGCCCTGTGCGGCGGCTTCCAACTGCTCGAAGTGTGCACCCAACTCCTCACCATCCGGCTGCGCCTGATGGCCTCAGGGTTGGTGCATGGCATTGGGATCTTCGCCGCCGCCGCCTTCCTGGTCCTGCAATTCGAGGTGGTGCTGCGTCTGGTGGGAATACGGCCGGCCCGCTGGATTCGGGCGCTGCAGGGCGTGCTGATTCTCAGCGCGCTGCTGACCGAGCTGCGCTTTGCCGGCGTCGTCTCGCTCTTCATACACCGGGTCCTGGAGTCGCCGGCCCTGATCGTCCTCTATATCGCGGTCCCGATCTATCTGTATCGCGAGATGCGCCGGGGCAACCGCGACGCCCCGGTGCTCTTCGCCTTCCAGATCGTCTGGTCTGCCATTGAACTTCTGTACCAGACAAGTTATTTCCTCTACAAGGCCCATCTGGTCAGTTCCCCCGCAGCGCTTGCCCCACCCTTGGTGTTAGGCCAGTACGATTTCTTCGCGTATGACATTGCCACCCTCTATTTCTGGGTGACGCTGCTGGTGATCCTTGTGCTGCGCACGGTGCGGCTGGCGCGGGAGAAGGCGGAGATTACCGCCGAGGTGGAGGCGGCGCGGACGGTGCAGCAGGTGCTGATCCCGGACTTTCTGCCGCAGATTCCCGGGCTGACGGTTGAGACGGCCTATCTGCCGGCGCAGCAGGTCGGCGGCGACTTCTTCCAGGTGCTCCCGCTCGCCGACGATGCGGCCTTCATCGTCGTCGGCGATGTCAGCGGCAAGGGCCTCAAGGCGGCGATGACCGTCTCCCTCATCGTAGGCGCGCTGCGTATGTATGCGGAGTCTTGCACCAGCCCCGCCGAACTGCTGGCCGGCATCAACCGCCGCCTGCATGGCCGCCACGCCGGCTACGCCACCTGCCTCGTCCTTAAAATCACTCCCGCGGGCGACGTCACCATCGCCAACGCCGGCCATCCCAACCCCTACCTCGACGGCGTCGAAGTCTCCACCGACAACAACTTTCCCCTCGGCCTCACCCTCGACGTCAAATATGCCGAAACCCGCCTGCACATCGACCCCACGCAGTCCTTCACTCTGGTCACCGACGGCGTGGTGGAGGCGACTGCGCCGGCGACGCGCGAGCTCTTCGGGTTCGAGCGGACGCAGGCGATCAGCAAGCAGGCGGCGAATGCGATTGCGGAGGCGGCGCGGGCGTTTGGATTCGGCGCGCCTCAGGCGGACGACATTACGGTGCTGACGGTCGCGCGGGTGTAGAGCGGTAGGAGCATCTGGCCGCGCCGGCGAACGTGGCGGGACCGGGACCGGGCCTACATCGACCCGGCGGGCATGGCGCTTCCGTCGGGCATCGACATTTTAGCCACCGTGTGTTTGGCCTGTTTGCTTTCGATCATGGCGAACATGACTTTCATGTTGCAGGCCAACTTTCGCGCGGCAGCGATGGTACCGGAGGAGACCGTGCCGCTGTAGCAGTTGATGGAGGCGAACTTGGTGGTGACGCCGAGGGGCAGGACGTAGTGGTAGGCGCCGGAGGGAAACTCCGGGGTGGGGCTGGTGATGCCGTTGCAGGCGTCGAGCTGAGAGACGCTGATGACGGCGCCGTTGATGTCGCGGCCGCCATAGATCGGGAAGCCGTCGAGCGCGATGCCGATGATGTGCGAGGGGCCGGTGGCGGTATCGACCTGGGAGGTGACGCAGTTGGGGTTGCCGTGGGCGTGCCAGGTGGAGCCGTTGGAGTGCGAGTCGCACTGGTCGAGGAACCAGGCGGTCTGCTGGTTGCCGGCGCCGTCGGTGAAGGTGTAGGAGGCGTTGTCGGCGACCGCGGGAGTGCTGGCGTCCATCTCAAACGGGTTGAACATGGCGGTGCCGGAGATGAGATAGCCGATAGCGCCGAGGCTGGTGGCGGTGGTGGAGCTGGCCTGGATGGGGCAGATGTTGATGGTGGCGGAGGAGCCCTGCAGCGAGGGCGCAATCATGCTGGCATAGGAGATGACGGCGAGAGCGGTGTTGGTGACCGACGTGTGGGCCACGATGGTCTGGCCGTTGCCCGCCGGTGCGAGGTAGTAGGCGTTCGGCGTGTAGTTCGGCTTGCCGCTGGTCGTCAGGGTCATCGCGCAGGTGCTGGGAAAGCTTGCGGTGACGGTGGCTCCCCAGGACATTGCCTTGTAGACCGCGGTGTATGCGTTGGGTGTCCCGGTGGAGGTGGTGGAAGACGAAGAGGTGGTGGCGCTGCTCCCGCAGCCAAGGAGAACCGCCGATGCTACCGCGACGACCGTCCTGGAGAGCTTGGAGGTCTTGGAGATACTGGCCCTCCGCTGGCCCGGACCCGCTGCCGCTTTGACATATGCACTCATGTTCGCTCTTCCCTTCCCTGATTCACTGCGGCCTATGACGTAGCCTTACCGGGCGCAGATTACATGCGGGTCGCTTTTCCCGCGGAGCGGGTTAGGAAGTATAGTGAGCGCAATGCATATTAACGACATCTTCTCGTCCGACCAGACCACCGTCTCCTTCGAGTTCTTCCCGCCGAAGACAGCCGCCGACGCCGAGGCGCTGTTTGAGCATATCGCGGAGCTGGAGACGCTGCAGCCTTCGTTCGTCTCGGTGACCTACGGCGCGGGCGGGTCGACGCGGCAGTTGACGCACGACCTGGTGCTGCGCCTGAAGCAGACGACTACGCTCGATCCCATCCCGCACCTTACCTGCGTTGGCCACAACGAGGGCGAGATCGAGGACATCCTGACGAAGTACGCCGCGGCCGGAGTGAGCAACACGCTGGCGCTGGGCGGCGACCCGCCGAAGGGCGTGGAGAATTACGACCGCAAGGCCGATGCGTTCCACCATGCGGCCGACCTGGTGCGGTTTATCCGCCGGTTCAATGAGAGCGGAGTGCATCCCGATCTACGTGGGTTCGGGATTGGGGTTGCGGGATTTCCCGAGGGTCATCCGACCACGCCAAATCGGCTGGAGGAGATGGACTTCCTGAAGGCGAAGGTGGACGCGGGGGCGGACTACATCTGCACCCAGCTGTTTTTCGACAACCGCGACTTCTTCGATTTCTGCGAACGCTGCGAGCTGGCGGGCATTCGCGTGCCGGTGATTGCGGGGATCATGCCGATCGCCACGCTCGCCGGGATGAAGCGGATGGCGCAGCTGGCGCTGGGCGCGCGCGTTCCTGCAAAGCTGCTGCGGGCGCTGGGGCGGGCGGCGGACGACCCCGAGGCGGTGAAGCGAGTGGGGGTGCACTGGGCGACGGAGCAGTGCCGGGACCTACTGGACAATCGCGCACGGGGGATTCACTTCTATACGCTGAACAAGTCGGACGCAACGCGGCAGATCTACCAGAGCCTGGGGCTGCGCGACAGCGTTGCGCTGCGCGGCTCGGCGCGGTAGATGGCCACTTAGGGACAGCCCATCGGCAATGCTTTCGGTAGAATCAATCGGATGAATACGGGTGTGCGGAAGAAGAGGGCGGCGGAGGCAGCGGTGGGCGCGGGAGTGGATGCGCTGCTGGTGACGCATCTGCCGGATGTACGTTACCTGTGCGGGTTCACCGGGTCGAGCGCGGCGCTGGTGCTGGCGGTCTCAGGTGGCCACAGGCGCGCCGTCCTCTTCACCGACGGGCGCTATACCGCGCAGGCGAAGGCCGAGGCAGCGGGGACGCGGGTGGCGATCGCGGCCAAGCCGATGCAGGCGGCCTGCGAGTGGATGGTGAAGGCCGGGGTGAGGCGCTGCGGCTTCGATGGCGCGCAGACGACCGTGGCGTCGCTGGCCGCGTTGCGCAAGGCGGTTGCGGGCGCCTTGAAGGAAGCGAAGTCAAGAGCGCGTGGGCCGAAGTTTGTTGCGGTGAAGCCTTTGGTGGCGCGGCTGCGCGAGGTGAAGGATGGCGAAGAGATCCAGCGCATGCGCGCGGCGGCCGCGATGGGTTGCATGCTGTTCGATCACATGCTGGGCTTTATGCAGCCGGGCATGACGGAGATGGCGGTTGCGGCTGAGCTGGAACACGCCGCGCGGCTCGCGGGGGCGCAGGGGATGTCGTTTGAGACGATTGTTGCCAGCGGCGTGCGCAGCTCGATGCCGCACGGCCATGCGTCGGAGGCGAAGCTGCCGCGGCGGGGATTTGTGACGCTCGACTTCGGTGTGGTGCTGGAAGGCTATTGCTCGGACATGACGCGCACGGTGCATCTGGGGCCGGCGACAGCGGCAGAGCGATACGCATACGACGCGGTGCTGGAGGCGCAGGAGGCAGGCGTGGCCGCGGTGCGCGCGGGCGTGACGGCGGGCGATGTGGATGAGGCGGCGCGGTCGGTGCTGCGGCGCGAGAAGCTGGACAAGTGGTTTACGCACTCGACGGGGCATGGCGTCGGCCTGGAGATCCATGAGGCGCCGAGGCTTGCGGCAAAGGCGACAGAGCGGCTGGAAGCAGGAATGGTGGTTACAATTGAACCCGGCGTCTATATGCCGGGCAAGTTCGGGCTGCGCATCGAGGATACCGTAGTGGTGACGCGCACGGGCTGCGAGATCATCACGCCGAGCACGAAGGCCTGGATTCAGTTGTGAGTGGTGAGTTGTGAGTTGTGAGTTTTGGGAAGCGAGCTGGCGCTGGGACTTTTGGCGCGGGAAGAGTTGGGATGGACGAGAACAAGTTGGATGAGTTGCGCGAGCTGGTCGATTTCCTGAAGGAGAACGGGATCGCCGAGTTCGATATGGAGCGCGCCGACCTGAAGGTGCGCATCAAGTTTGCGGGGGCGGCGGGCGCGAGCGCGGCGGACCTGGCGCTGGCGCGGCAGTCGATCGCGGGCGGCGCGGCGGCGAACCTTCCCGGCGCGGGCGCTCCGGCGGCGGCCGCGGCTGCACCCGCCGCTGAGCCGGAGGAGAAGCTGCACGAGGTAAAGTCGCCCATTGTGGGTACGTTTTATGATTCACCTTCGCCGGGGTCGTCCGCGTTTGTGAAGCCCGGGGACATAGTCGAGGTGGGCCAGGTGCTGTGCATCGTCGAGGCCATGAAGCTGATGAATGAGATTGAGAGCGACGTGGCAGGCGAGGTGGTGCGGCGCATCGCCAGCAGCGGCCAGCCGGTGGAGTACGGGCAGCCCCTCTTCGCCATCCGCGCCCGCGAAGAGCGGCGCAAGAGTTCATAGCCTCCGGCAGGGCGAAGAGAAAGTTTGGCAGGCATGTTTCGTAAGGTTTTGATTGCAAATCGGGGTGAGATCGCGCTGCGCGTGATCTCGGCGTGCCGGGAGATGGGCATCCGCACGGTCGCTGTCTACAGCGAGGCAGACAAACACTCGCTGCATGTGAAGTTCGCCGACGAGGCCATCTGTATCGGTCCGCCTAAATCGGCGGAGAGCTACCTGAATGTGCCTGCGGTGATCTCAGCGGCGGAGATCGCGGACGTGGACGCGATCCATCCCGGCTATGGGCTGCTGAGCGAGAACGCCAACTTCGCGGAGGTGTGCCGCGCGTCGAACATCAAGTTCATTGGGCCGGCGCCCGAGGTTACGCGGCTGATGGGCGAAAAGTCCACCGCGCGGCAGACGATGAAGAAGGCGAAGGTGCCGATCCTGCCGGGGTCGGACGGCGTGATTGAGAGCGAGGGCAGCGCGCTGGAGTGGGCGAAGTCGGTGGGCTACCCCGTGATTCTGAAGGCGGTGGCCGGCGGGGGCGGGCGCGGCATGAGGATTGTGCGCACCGCGGCAGAGCTGCCGGGGATGTTCCAGCAGGCGTCCAGCGAGGCGGCGGGCGCCTTCGGCAACGGCGACCTATACATGGAGAAGTTCATCGAGCGGCCGCGGCACATCGAGTTTCAGGTGCTGGCGGACGAGCACGGCCACGTGCTCTCGCTGGGCGAGCGCGAGTGCTCCATCCAGCGCCGCCACCAGAAGCTGATTGAAGAGGCGCCGAGCCTGATGGTTACGCCCAAGCTGCGCGCCGACCTCGGGCAGACCATCCAGAAGTGCCTGAAGGACATTGGCTACTGGAATGCGGGGACGATCGAGTTCCTGATGGACGAGGACGGCAGGATTTATTTCATCGAAATGAACACGCGCATCCAGGTGGAACATTGTGTAACCGAAATGGTGACAGGAATCGACCTGGTAAAGGCGCAGCTCAGGATTGCCGCGGGTGAGAGGCTCTCCGAGATTGTGCCTGGACCGGTTGCAATTCGCGGGCACGCGATCGAGTGCCGCATCAACGCGGAGCATCCGGAGAAGTTCACGCCGTCGGCGGGCAAGATTACGGCGTTCAACCTGCCGGGCGGCAATGGCGTGCGCGTGGACACGGCGCAGTACGCCGAGGGCGTGGTGCCGCCCTACTACGATTCGCTGATCGCCAAGCTGATCTGCCATGGCAAAGACCGCGTGGAGGCGATGAACAAGATGCAGCGGGCTTTATCCCAGTTTGTGGTTCAGGGCATTCATACGTCGATCCCGTTGCACCAGAGGATCTTTGAGGACGCGGAGTTCCGCGCGGGCAAGTTCGATACGAAGTTTATGGAGCGCTTCTTCGAGCGCCAGGCTGTCGAAGCGAAGACCTAACACCGATCTTCACCGATGACACCGATCCACGAGAGGCGAGATTGATTCTGCCGCGGCTCTACGCGATCGTCGATGCCGAGATGCTGGCGGGGCGTGGGGTTTCGCTGACGGAGTTTGCGCGGGAGCTGCGCGCGGCGGGCGTGGGGCTCATACAGTATCGTGACAAGGTGGGGTCGCCTCAAGAGGTGCTGCGAGCGGCGGCGGTGCTGCACGAGACGATGGCGGGGAGTGGGTGCAGGCTGGTCATGAACGACCGCGCGGATTTGGCGGTGCTCGCGGGGTTCGATGGGGCGCATGTGGGGCAGGGGGATTTGTTGCCGGAGGATGCGCGGCGCGCGCTGGGCGCAGGCGGCATCGTCGGGGTTTCGACGCATACGGACGAGCAGGTGCGCGCAGCCGAGCTGAGCGGCGCGAACTACATCGCGATCGGGCCGGTGTTTGCCACGGGGACGAAGGCCGATGCAGAGGCTGTGGTGGGCCTTGAAGGTGTGCGGCGCGCGCGGGAGCTGACCGGCAAGCCGCTGGTGGCCATCGGCGGGATCACGCGGGAGAATGCGCACAGCGTGGTTGAGGCGGGCGCGGATTCGGTCGCCGTCATCTCTGCCCTCTTCGCGCCTGGCGAGACTGTCGAACAGGTGGCGCGGGACTTTCTCGCGCGTTTGCGGTAGAACTGACGCACGTGATGGAACGAAGAACAAGGACAGATACGGGGGTCTCTCCACTTCGCTGCGCTCCGGTCGAGATGACGGCTTCGAGAGGCCGTGGATGACGATGCCTAAAGACAGGTCGAGCGCGGCGCCGCACTTCGTGCGCGGCATGGGGCTTTTTTCCGCGACGGCGATTGTGATGGGCTCGATGATTGGCTCGGGCATCTTCATCGTGTCGGCGGACATGAGCCGGGTGGTCGGGTCGCCCGTGCTGCTGATTGCCGCATGGCTGGTGACGGCGGCGCTGACCATCATTGGCGCGCTGAGCTATGGGGAGCTCGCCGCCATGATGCCCCATGCGGGCGGGCAGTACGTCTACCTGCGCGAGGCGCTGGGGCCGCTGTGGGGATTTCTCTACGGCTGGACGCTTTTTATGGTGATCCAGACGGGAACCATTGCCGCGGTGGGGGTCGCGTTCGGCAAGTTCCTCGGCGTCTTTTTCCCTTCGGTCAGCGCAGGCCACTGGCTGTGGCACATCGCGCATGTGCCGGCGATCCCGGTGGGGCCGATGGTGCTGGGCAACATGGACATCGGGCTGAATACCGCGAATCTGGCGGCGATCGTCATCATCACGCTGCTGACGTTTGCCAACACGCGCGGCCTCAAGCTGGGCGCGTCGGTGCAGAATGTTTTCACGAGCGCGAAGGTGCTGGCGCTGCTGGCGGTGGTACTGGTGGGCGTTGTGGCGAAGGATGCTGCGGCGGTAGCCGCGAATTTCGGCGCGGGATGGCGGAACTTCTTCGCCAACTCCGGCTGGCACTCGAGCCACGCGGTGCAGGTGGGCGTCGGCGGACCGACGGTTCTCGTCGGACTTCTCACCGTGGTCGCCGTCGTGCAGGTTGGGTCGCTTTTCTCTTCCGATGCGTGGAACAATGTGACGTTTACGGCGGGGGAGATTGAAAATCCACGGCGCAATCTGCCGCTGAGCCTCGCTGTCGGCACGGGCGTGGTGCTGCTGCTGTATGTGCTCTGCAACTTTGTTTACCTGAGCGTGCTGCCCATGGCGGGCGACCCCAACGCCACGACAATCGCCGGGCGCGGCATCCAGTTCGCCGCGCAGGACCGCGTTGCAACCGCGGTGATGGAGTCGGCGTTTGGCGCGGTGGGCGCGAAGCTGATGGCCGGCGCGATTCTGGTCTCCACCTTCGGCTGCGTCAATGGGATGCTGCTGGCCGGCGCGCGCGTCTACTACGCGATGAGCCGCGATGGGCTGTTCTTCCGGGGCGTAGGCGTGCTGAGCCCGCGCTGCGGCGTGCCGGTGAATTCGCTGTGGGTGCAGTGGGCGTGGACCTGTCTGCTGTGTCTCTCGGGCAGCTATGGCCAGCTCCTGGATTACGTGATCTTTGCCGCACTCACGTTCTACATCCTCACCATCGTGAGCCTGTTTGTGCTGCGACGAACGGAGCCGGACGCGCCGCGCCCCTACCGGGCGATCGGCTATCCGGTGCTGCCCGCGCTCTATATCGCGATGGCTGCGTGGATTTGTGTTGTACTCTTGCGATACAAGCCGCAGTACACATGGCCGGGCCTTATCCTCGTGCTCCTCGGAGTGCCCGTCTATCTGGTGTGGAAGCGGTTGGGCACGGCGGTGGAAGAGCAGAGTTAGAGCGGCACGAGCGCAACAACAAACCGGGGAGAAGACAGGGCGCATGGCAAACCTATTTGCGAAGAAGCCGATGTCGGTGCTAACGGCAGAGGCGAACGCGACAGGACAACACACGCTGAAGCGGACCCTTGGACCCTTCGAACTCACAACCCTCGGCATCGGAGCGGTGATCGGCGCGGGCATCTTCGTGCTCAGCGGGCTGGGCGCGCACTACGCTGGGCCTGGCCTGATGCTGTCGTTTGTCCTGAGCGGCCTGGGCTGCGCGTTCGCCGGCCTCTGCTATGCGGAGTTCGCCGCGATGATCCCCCTCGCCGGCTCCGCTTACACGTACGCCTACGCCACACTGGGCGAGCTGGTCGCCTGGATCATTGGCTGGGACCTGACGCTTGAGTACGCGATGGGCGCGAGCACGGTGAGCTCCGGGTGGTCGAACCACTTCGTTGAGCTGATGGAGATCTGCCACATCAAATTCCCGCTCTGGCTGGCCTATGACCACTGGACCGCGCTGGGCGTTGCCGTCGACAACGTATGCCGGCAGATCATGGCGGCAAGCTACACTTCGCTCGTTCCCGGCACCCAGGAGTATATCCAGCAGCTCGGAGTTCTGAAGGCGACGCCTACGGCAGACGTCATGGCAAGGGCCCATGCATTCCTCGGAGCGCCGGTGCTCTTTGGACATGAGATTGGGCTGAATCTGCCGGCATTTGTGATTGCGCTCCTGGTGACCACCGTCCTCGCTATCGGCATCCAGGAGTCGGCGAAATTCAACGGCATTATCGTAGTCGTCAAGGTCGCGGTGGTGCTCTTCGTCCTTGCCCTCGGTTCGCGCTATGTGCATCCTGGCAACTGGGGCAACTCATGGCACTCGTTTGCGCCCTTTGGGTTTGCCGGCATTGGCGCGGGCGCGGCGTATATTTTCTTCGCGTATATCGGCTTCGATGCGGTCTCGACCACGGCGCAGGAGGCGCGCAACCCGCAGCGCGATCTGCCCATCGGCATCATCCTTTCGCTGATCATCTGCACACTGCTGTACATCGGGGTGGCGGCCGTGCTGACCGGCATGGTGCCATGGCAGCAGGTGAATATCGAGGCGCCCATTGCGCGCGCCTTCCTCGACCGCGGCCTGCCCTGGGCGAGCGACATCATTACCGCAGGCGCGTTGGCAGGCCTCACGAGCGTGATGCTGGTGATGCTCCTGGGCCAGACACGCGTCCTGTACGCAATGGGCAACGATGGCCTGCTGCCAAAGTCATTCTTCGCTGAGGTGCATCCGCGCTTTCGCACGCCGTTCCGGAATACATTCATGGTGGGCACGCTGGCCGGGATCGTAGGCGCGTTAACGCCGATCGACGACATCGGAAAGATGGTGAACATCGGCACGCTGCTCGCGTTCGTAATTGTATGCATCTCGATTCTCGTGCTGCGCAGGACGGACCCGGGCAAGGCGCGTCCGTTCCGCACGCCGTGGGTGCCGCTGGTTCCCATCCTGGGGGTGCTGTTCAACGGCTACATGATGATCAAGCTGGGATGGATCAATTGGGCGCGGCTGATCATCTGGCTGATCATCGGTTTGGTGGTCTACTTCAGCTACGGCAAGTCGCACAGTAAGGTGCAGCGGGGGCTGGAGCAGTCCGCCCAAGAGTAGTCGGAGATTGGCTGACGGCAGGCTACGACCGGCTGGGTGATTTAAGCCGGGTGATGAGCAGAAGCACGAGCGCGATCAGGCTGATCGCGTCGCCCAGCGTCTGGTCGAGGGTGTGGGCGTAGTGGATGTCCACGGTGGAGGGGCCAGCAGGCATGGGGATGGCGATGAGGCCGTCGGGACGGTCTTCAAATTCGGTCGGCGCAACAGCGACGCCGTTGCGGGCGATGCGCCAGGCGGGGTAGTCGCGCAGATTGAGAATGAGGACTTGGGGGCGGGGCGCGGCGAGGGCGAGATGCGTGGGCGCGGGACCGGGGGTTGCGCCAGCGGGGGCGGCTGCTTCGGGTGAGCCGGCGAGCCAGTAGGGTGGGTTGTTGGGGGTGAGCGCGTCATTGTCGGCGGTGGTTGGGGTGTACTCGTCGGTGGGGTCGGTGCCGGTGTTGGAGTGGAAGAGCGCGAGGCGCGCAGGCGCGGTGTCCTCGGGATCGCAGGGCTGGCGAAAGAGATGATAGACGGGGAGGATGAGGGCGGCTAGCGCGGCGATTGCAAGGAGTTTTGCTGTAGTCGCGTTGCGTCCCACCCAATCGACGGTGAGGGATGGGGCGCCCGGGCTGTGGCTGCTAAGCAAGAACGCGATGGCAAGAGCAAGCACGGGCGCGAGGATGGCGAGCAGCCGCCAGGGAAATTGCAGCAGGGCAGCTTCGGGGGCATGGGTCCAAAGGGAGGCGCTCCAGGGCGTGAGGAGAAAAGCAATGGCGGCTGTGAGGATGGTGAGGGGGAGGGTGGGAAACGAGACGCGAGCTCTTCGCGCGGCGATGGCCGCGAGCGCGATCGCAGTTGCGATGAAGAGGATGAGGGCAATTACGGACGCGGTGTGCAGGACGGCGTCGTGAAGGAGTTGATCGGAGGACGTGCCGGTGTGCTCGAAGAGGAAGTTCTGGTCGATCTTCATGCCGGCGATGGTGGCCATCGCGATCTGCACGTAGCGGCGCTGGTAGATGGCGGGGATGAGGTAGAAGGCGGCGAGGGCGAGACCGAGTGCTGTGCCGGCGAGGATGCGAAGGGCGAGTTGTGACGTACCCTCGTGGCGCGATTCCCAGGTCTGAGAGGCCAGGCCCTTCGGCAGGCTCAGGGCAGGCTCCGGGGCACCGGGATTTGTGACCACGCGAACGACAGCCAGGAACGCCAGGGTGTAGGTGCCCATGATGGCAGCGGGGGCGTTGGTGAGCCAGAGCAGGGCCACGGGCACAGCGACGCCGGGGAGCGTGATGCGCTCGCGCAGGATGGAGAGCAGAAGCAAAGGGATCCACGCCGCCGCAAGCAATTCCGCGTAGGCTGTGCGCTCGAACGCGGTGAAGAGCATGTAGGGGTTGGCGAGGTAGAGAATCGCGGCGAGCAGCGCGGCGTTGGCACTGGCATACTCACGAGCGAGGCGGTGCATCGTCAGCCCGGAGAGGGTAAGCGCGATCCAGGTGAAGAGAATCGGCGCGGCGTTCCATCCCGCCGCTTCCGAGATTCCCGCCAGGTGCGTGAGCAAGAACCCCAGCAGTGCGCCCACGTACCACGAGATGGGCGGGTAGAAAACGAAGCGCGGCTCGCCGGCGTTGAAGGCGGGCGTGTAGGCCCAGTGCGGATGCAGATTGCCGTGGGCGATCTGGTTTGCGGCTTCCATCCAGTTCAGCAGATGGAAGTCGAAGTCGTGGCCGCAGGAGCAGCCGTGGACGATCAGCGGATGGACCACAAACAGCGCGGCGAGCGGGATTAGGAACAAGCTGCGCCGTTCGCGTAGCGGCCGGGTCATTGCGGCGTCAGGGTCAGCGTGTGGGTGATGGTGGGCTGCGTGGCCGCGGGGGTAAATGGCAGTGGGTAGGTCCTCCCATTGAGCCAGTCCGCGAACTGGTCCATGTACCAAGGGCTGGCGGGGTCGCCGGACTGGCCCAGGACGAGGTTCAGCGTTGTGCGGTCGAGGTCGCCGAAGTCGACAGTGAAGCGCTCCGACGGACCGAACGAGGCGTCGACCTGACGGATGGTGGTGCGGTCGCCGCTCTGCGGCCGCGGGCCGGTGCCGGTGGGCATCCCGACGAGGCTGCGCAGCGCGGGCGAGAGGGCGAAGATGGGGTGTTCGAGGTCGATGGGGAAGGCCTTGCCGTACCGCCATGTGCTGAGGTCGCTGGGCGCGTGGGCGTCGCGCAGGCCGCGCTGGACTACCGCGGCGAGAAAGTCGTTCCAGTTGGGATAGGGGCTGGGCAGCCAGCGAGCGGGGGTGTGGGTGACGATCTCTTCTTCCACGCTGTCGCGTTCACCCCACACGTAGGCCGCCCAGAGGTTGGCGGCGCGCGCAACATCCGCAGGCAGGCTCTTGTCTTTCAAAAGGTCGTCGCCGGCGGCGACCTTGCCCGCGGCCCGGGGCGCCAGTTTGGGGATGAGCAGCATCGCCCAGAGGGCCGCGCGCGCCGAGTCGACGATGACGGGCGCAGCGGCGTTGGCGTCGACATGGCCATTCCAGTTGCGCAGCAGGTCGGCGGCCTGGTGCAGGGACCGGTCGTTCTTGAGTGCGCCGGTGGAGTGGTCGATGGCGTAGGCGAGGCGCTGCGCGATCACGTGGTCGAGCGCGGAGAAGACGTCGGTCTGGATGGCGAGCATATCGGCTGCGGTGAGCGGATGGACCGGCGCGGGGGTCTGGCCGGGGCCGCTCTCGAGGATTTTCCCGGGGTTGCTTTGCAGAAGTTTGTAGATGCGCTCGGTGCGGTATGGCGACATCCAGTTCAGAGTGATGGGATAGCGATAGCCGTCGGGCGTGACGCGCCCATTGGCCGTAGCCAGGATGCCGTCGGGAGGATCGAAGACCTGCGGGAGCTGGTCGAAGGGGATGTAGCCCGCCCACTCGTGCGTGGCGGCATCGGGTGCAGTGGTGTCGATGGGGACGGGCGAGAGCGGGGCGGGGTTGTCCATGTCGCCGCGCACCGGAATGGGGCCGATGGCATGGTAGCCGATGTGCCCCTGGTCGTCGGCGTAGATGAGGTTCAGCGGCGGCGCGCCCCAGGTGGAGACGGCGTTGAGCATGGAGGCCCAGTCGCCCGCAGAGTCGACCGCAAGCAGGGGGAAGTTGACCTTGGCGGGATCGTAGACGGTCCAGCGCAGGCTGACGGTGCGGGTCTCGCCGCCGGAGAAGATGCTGGAGACGACGGGGGTGTCGGTGCCGCCGTGCCGGGTGAGCGGTACGTCAATGGTGACGTCGGCGGCGCCGCGCACATGGATGACCTCGGGGCGGTAGCGGATGGGTTGCCAGTCGCCGCCAGCGGTCTGGAACTCGGCCCCGGTTGGCGTGCCGCGGGTGTGCTCGATGTAAAGGTCCTGCACGTCTGCGCCGAGGATGGTGAATCCCCAGGCCACGTGGTCGTTGTGCCCGGCGACGACGAAGGGGATGCCGGGCAGGGTGACGCCGGCGGCGTGGAACTCGGCGAGCGGCGGCGCGTTGGGCGCTTCGAGGTCGGCCTCGTACCAGAGCTCGGGGACGCTGAGCGAGAGGTGGATGTCGTTCGAGAGCATGGTCTTGCCTGAGGCGGTGCGTGAGCCGGCGACCGCCCACGCGTTGGACCCGGCGACGCAGGCGCTGCAGGGAGCGTGGAATAGGGCCAGGGTGCGTTGCAGGGCAAGGAGCGTTGCCGCGGAGGTTTGTTGGCGCGATTCCCGGGTCTCAGAGGCGAGACCCGGGGCACCCGGCTCTGGGGCACTCGGCCCGGGGGTGGGGCGAAGCTCCGACTGCGACTCGTCGAGGGGGACATCGGGGACGTCGGGCTGGGGTGCGGTGACGTCGGGGGTGGGCTCACCCGGCCAGCGGTCGCGCCAGGAGCCGGTAGGGTAGAGGTCCGCGATGAGGTCGGGGGAAAGGTGCGCCGCCAGCGCCTCGCGCCCCAGCTTGGCGGGAAAGCCGGTGGTGAGGTCCTGATACATCGCAAGCTCGATGAGCAGCGAGTCGCGCGGCGTCCAGAGGGCCGGCTGGTAGGCGATCAGATGGAACTCGACCGGCAGGTGGCCCATCTGCGCGCCCATGGAGACGTTGACGCCGCGCGCGTAGACTTCCAGCCAGTGCCTCTGGTCGGCGGGGAGCGCGACGATGGCCCGGTCAGCGGCGGCACGCAGCTGCAGCACGCGCTGCAGGCGGTCGTGGTCCAGCAACCTGCTGCCCAGAATCGCGGCGAGCTGGCCGGCGGCGTGGCGGCGCAGCAGGTCCATCTGCCAGAGGCGGTCCTGCGCGGTGACATAGCCCTGCGCGAAGACGAGGTCGTCGAGCGAGGCGGCGCGGATGTGGGGGACACCATGCGCGTCGCGCTCCACCGTGACCGGCGCGGCCAGGCCGTAGACGGCAAGCGAGCCATCGAGCTGAGGAAGGTCCTCCCGGGCGACGGTGCGGATGTGCCGGCGGATGAGGAAGAAGGCTGCAACGGCAATGACCGCCAGGAGCGCGAGAACCAGGGCGAAGATTCTTAGGCGGCGCGTGGTGCTTTGCCGCGTCGCGGCGGCGTACCTGGAGTCAGGCGGCCCGGGCGAGGCAGCCGGGGTGCTTGCCTGGGCGTTCTCCTGATTTTGGTCCGGTCCCGCAGGGGAGTTTGGGTCGCTGGGATCCAGTTCAAGGCGGCTCATGGCTTACCCAAGAGTCTAATGCAGGGATGTTTCAGCCGGGTTCACGGCCTGGGGGCCAAGGTGGGTCTTCGGCAGCGTGAGAAGGATCACCGCGACGCTGGCGGTGACCACCGGCAGGAGCAAGAGGCTGCCCTCGGGGCCGGTAAGACCGCCTGAGAGGAAGGGCCTCCCTACCGGATGGGTCGCGAGGAGCCGGCCACGGGCGATGAGGCCGCTGTCGGCGACGCCATAGAGGTAGGACTGGGCCCAGTCCCAGGAGGTGTGGAAGCCGATCGCCCACCAAAGCGATCCGGTGCGCCAGAGGCTCAGGCAGAAGACCAGACCGATGAGACCGGCGGAGAGCAGGCCGAGCGGCGATTCGCCGGGATTGGTGCGGTGGCTGAAGCCGAAGGCGAAGGAGAGTACGGCGGCGGCGGACCAGAAGCCGAGGGCCTCTGGGCGCCGCGCGGCGAAGAGCCAGCGATAGATTGGGGTGAGGCAGCGGCTGAGAGCGAACTGCAGATAGCCGCGGCTCAGCATCTCCTCCGTCAGGCCGACCAGCAGAAAACTGACCAGCCACGCCGCGCCATAGCGAAATGCGGCCCCACCGGCGAGCATACGTCCGTCGAAGACCAGCAGGCCGGCGGCACGCAGGATCGCAACCAGAAGCGAGAGCAGGGCGACCCCCCACGCGAGTCCCGCGGCGAAGTTGCGTATCGAGTGCCGCAGGCTGAACCCGTAGTTCGAGAAAGACCGGCGCTCGACCCTCGTCATCAGCAAGGTCGCGAGGGCGACGCAAAGCAGCCCAGCGCTCTCGAAGACATCGACGACGCTGGGCTGTATGTCGCGGGAGCCGAGCGCGGCGGACGGAACCAGGCCCAGCGCGATGGGATAGACGCAGTGGCGCAGGGCCTCCCATAGCGCGAGGAAGAGCAAGATTCCCCATAAAGAGCGCAGGCCTTCGCGGCCAAAGAAGAGCTCGCGGACGGGGAAGCGGCGCGGCGGACTGGGTGGCGGGACGGCGGGGGTCTCGCCGGCACTCGGCGATGGGCCGGGGCGATCGGGCATCGGGGAATTCATCCACTCCGAGTGTATCTGGAGGACGCGACGCGAACGCCGAGGGGCAGGCTTGACACGTGGACCCACCCCGTCAATCCTAAGGACTTCGCGTGTTGGCGGCCGGCGGATGAGGTCGAGCCGCGCCGGGTCTGCGAAGATGGAGTTGGGACGGAGGGTCTGCTGCTTGGAGTGCCGGGTGTTCTACCACGATCATTGCTTCGACGGCGCGTGCTCGGCCTCGGTGTTTACGCGCTTCCATCGCGAGCGCATCGGGACGGCGCGGGAGTTCTCCTACCGCGGGCTGGTGCACCGCGCGGGGCTGCTGTTCGACGAGGCGGCGTTTGTCTCGACTGAGGATGGCGGGGAGAACGCGATTGTGGACTTCAAGTACTCTGCCTCGCCCAGGGTGACATGGTGGTTCGACCATCATCAGAGCGCGTTCCTGACGCCAGAGGACCAGCGCGACTTCCTGGCGTGGCAGGCACAGGCCAACGGGGCGGGAGTGAAGGTGAAAGGCGGCAAGTTCTACGATCCCGCCTACGTCTCCTGCACCAGTTTGATCGCGGATGTGGCGCGCGAGCGCTACGGCTTCGATACGAAGCCGCTGGCCGAGCTGATCCACTGGGCGGACATCGTCGACGGCGCGAAGTATGAGAGCGCGGAGGCCGCGGTGGGCATGGCCGCGCCGGCGATGAAGCTCACCATGGTGATCGAGAGCTCGGGCGAAGGGTTTGTGCCGCGCGTGATCCCGCTGCTGACTGAGATGAGTCTGCAGCACGTGCTCGACCAGCCTTTCGTCCAGGCGGAGCTGGGGCCGCTGATGGAGCGCCACCTCGCCGGCATCGAGCTGCTGCGCGAGCGCACTACGCTCGACCGCGGGGTCGTGACCTTCGACATTACCGACCGGCTGACCGAGGGCTACAACAAGTTCATCCCCTACTACCTGCACCCGTCGGCGACATACAACGTGGGGCTGAGCCGGTCGAGCTTCCGCGTGAAGGTTGCGGTGGGCACCAACCCTTGGACCAGGGTTCCGGTGGCCCACCTCGCCAACCTGGCCGCCATCTGCGAGCGCTACGGCGGCGGTGGGCACGCGCGGGTTGGGGCGGTGAGCTTCCCGCCGGACCAGGAAGCTGCGGCGCGGACGGCGGCGAAGGAGATTGCGGCGGAGTTGCGCGCCTCGGGCGCATCGGCCTACAAGAGGGAGTAGTTGCCTCGGGTCAGCGCCCAGACGGCGATCAGGAGGTTGGCGACGGCGTGGGCGACGGCGGCTTCTCCGATTCTTCCTCGCAGCTTGGCGACGAGCGCGAAGGCGAGGCCGGCGAGCAGCCCGGCAAACCACATCTTGCCGTGCATGAGGCCGAACAAGACCGAGCTGGCCAAAATGGCGACCGGGGTCAAGCGGAGGAACGATATGCTCTCCACGTTGGCCGACATGAACCTGCGGGCGAGGAAGCCGCGGAAGGCAAGCTCTTCGGCGATTGGGACCGTGGTGCAGGCGGCCAGCACGCGCACGGACAACCATATCGTCCGCTGCAGCGCAGGCAGTTGAGCGAGGCCGGCGGCCAGGGTGCCCGGAGCCGCGGTCCCGTTGACCCATCGATCGCTGAGCAGCCAAACCGCGAAGACCGCGACGCCGGTAAGCAGGCCGGCCCAGCCGAAGCGCCAATCCATCTTGCGGTATTCCCGGCGATAGGCCCAGAGCATGCCGATGGCGGCGAGGAAGCGCAGGGGATAGAGGTACTCGAAGCCGCTTGAGGCCGCCTGGGAGATCAGCGAAGCGGCGAAGATGGCAACCAGCGGGAGCACATAGGCCGCGTCGATATTCACGGCGGAGTTGTCCGCGTACGGGGCGATCTGTGGGCTGCCGCCGGCGAAACCTCCAGCGGAGAAGGCGGCGGTGTGGAACCAGGCCACACTGTTCATGACGGTGAGGAAGCCGATCGCAACGGTGATAAAGAGGATCCAACCCGCCTCCGAGTGGAACCCTCCAAGGGCGATGGCTCCGTAGCCGGCGTTGCCGATGGCGATGAGGGTGGAGATGCGCACCAGGTTGAGCAGCCAGATGATCGCGAGCGAGACTGGCACCGCCAGAAGCGCGCGCGCAAGGCGCAGCTCGCGGCGCGAGTAGAAGAGCCATCCGGCGGTGAGGCTCAACATCATGACGAGCCCTTCGATGCCGGAGCAGCTGCTTCCAATCTCGACCTGGAACCTGCCGGTGCCCATGATCCTGGTCGAGGTATTGGCGACAAGATCAGGGTAGACGTGGGTCAGGATCGCCCGGACGCCGCCAAAGGTGCCGGACTGGATGGCCTGGACCAGGTGCGCGGCCGGAGATCTCCACGCGCTGGCAAGGTAGTTGCGGGTGAGCACCACAAGCACGGCGCAGAGTCCTGCGTAGGGCCACGCGACCCCGAGGTTGCGGACCATGAGGGCGACGCCCCTGGGAGAGAACAGGGCGAGCGCCAGCGATACCGGGAGCGATGCAATCGCGGCAATCCATATCCAGTACACCACTCTTACGGCCGGTGTATTGGCCTCTCCGGAATAGATGTTTGCCGCGAAATGAGTGAGGTAGAGGTTACACGCAGCGTACAGCAACAGAGTCCCAGCATGCAGCGCGGCCAGGCCAGGGTGAATGGCCGAATCGACGCGCCGCGACGACTGTATCCTGCGCCGGCCAAAGAAGAAGAGGGCCGCGCCGAAGAGCACGACCGATTCAGTGAACGTGCGCGACTGGGGCAGCCACTGGTGCTGCATGTTCGTGATCGCGAGGCACTCGACCGCCAGGATGCTTGCGGCGATCGAGAGACGCGACGATACGGACTGGCTGCACCAGACTGTGTTCGCGCTCGGGGAGGACCCACTGGCAGTGGGCACAGCGTTATCTGAGACCATGACCGAGGAGCGCCCTACGACTTGCGGCGACGGCCTCGAATCGCGACCACGGTGCCGCCAATGACGACCAGCGCACCGACCGCCATGGAAGGATCGATCTCAGGGGTTTGGGGTGTTTGGCCAGGTTGGCCGGTGCCACTGCAGGAGTGTCCGGTTCCATGGCCGCAGGGCCCAGTATACGGAGGGCGGGGCGATGCTTTCATGGTTGAGGAAGCGAGGAGAGTAATAGCGAGAGCGGCGAGAGCACTACGGCTGATCGTTTTCATTTCAGGGCCCGTCCAATAATTGGAAAATTTTAATCAAGGAACAATTGCTTCAATGACGCGATCCTATCCGATATCCGTCCATTTCCGGCTTAATCTTTGGTAATCGTTGCTGTTTATTACTACGACTTCAGTTTGGTGAAGATGGGCAATTTGGTGATGTCGTTGAAGATCACCACCGCGGCGAAGAGGACGAAACAGACAAATGCCACCTGGTAGACCCGCTCCTTTACATGCATGGGGAAGTCGCGGCCGATCACGCTCTCGATCAGCAGGAAAAAGATCATGCCGCCGTCGAGGATGGGCAAAGGCAGCAGGTTGAACATCGCCAGGTTGATGGAGATGCTGGCCATGGTGCCGATCAGCGGCATCCATCCCGGCATCTCCGCTGCCTGATGCACGATCTCGCCGATGCCGATGGGGCCGGCCAGGCTCTTGACCGAGATGTGCCGCTCGAACATGCCCTTTATTACGTCGACGATCAGGAGCGAGCTCTTTCGGTTGAAGTCCCATGAGGCGGCGACCGACTTGGAGAAGGAGAGCTGCTCCACCTTGACCGGCGGCGAGACCGGCTGGAAGCCGAGCCGGTAGGCCTTGAGGTCGTCCACATCAGTGAGCTGCGGCGTGATGCCGACCGCGAAGATGCGGCCGCCGCGCAGCACGCGAAGCACCGCCGGCTTGCCCTTCTGGTCCTGCATGTAGGCCAGCAGGGCGGGGACGGAGTGGACCTGCAGCGCGTCGATCGAGACGATCTGGTCGCCCGGCCGGAGGCCTGCATGGTCCGCGGGGCTGTCCGGCAACAGCGCCGAGACCTTTACAGGCGTCGCCTGCATCTTGGGCACGAAGCCCAGCGTGTCGGGCGAGAACTGGTCCGGGGTCGCCACGGTGGAGGCGACGAAGAAGCTGGTGTCGACCAACTGGCCGTCGTGCAGGAAGGAGAAGGGCACGGTCTGGTTCAGGTTGAGCGCGGAGTGCTGGAAGACATCGTCCCAGGTGGGGTTGGCGATGTTGTCGAAGCGCACGATGGTGTCGCCGGACTGGATGCCGGTCTTCGCCACCGGGCTGCCCGGCGAGATGTAATCAGTCACCGCGGGGCCGGAGCGGAACTCGTCCACCTCGTTGTGCAGCATGTAGGCGCCGGTCATCAGGAAGAAGGCGAGCAGGAAGTTCGAGACCGGCCCGGCGACCGCGATCAGCATGCGCTGCCAGCGGGGATGGTTGTTCAGCTCACCGGGGTCGTTGCTAACCTCCTCGCCGGGGATCTCGCCGGCCATCTTGACGTAGCCGCCCAGCGGCAGCGCATTGATCTGGTAGTCGGTGCCGTTGCGGCGGAAGCCGACCAGGCGGCTGCCGAAGCCGATGGCGAAGGTCTCGACGCGCACGCCGCAAAGCTTGGCCACAACAAAGTGGCCGAACTCATGCACCAGGACCATCAGGCCGAGGACGAGGAGGAGTTGAACGATTGTGGTCATAGGTTGGGTTGTGCCTTGCTCCTGCGGGTTGGAACCTCGGAACTGCGGTCAGTGGTGGACAGCGCTGGAGACGGCCTGCCGGGCCACGATGCCGCGCGCACAGACCCTCGCCGCCTCATCCGCCAGAAGGACATCCTGGATGGACGCAGGAGCATGGGTAGACGTTTCGCTCAGCACCCTATCGATTGTACGCGGGATGCCCAGGAAGGGGATGGCACCTTTGAGGAATGCTGCGACTGCAATCTCGTCCGCAGCGTTGAGCGCGATACAGGCGGCGGGACCGGACTCGGCGGCCTCGTAGGCCAGGCGCAGACATGGGAAGCGGGCGAAGTCGGGCGGGCTGAAGTCGAGCCGGCTCAGCGTGCTGAGGTCGAAGGTCAGTTGCGGCGCGGCGGCCTGCGCGTCGACCCGCTCCGGATAGGCCAGCGCGTAGAGGATGGGCAGGCGCATGTCGGTCACCGAAATCTGCGCCAGAATGCTGCCGTCGACAAACTCCACCAGCGAGTGCACGGTGGACTGCGGATGGATGGTGACGCGCACCTGTGCCGGCGGCAGGGAGAAGAGGCGGCAGGCCTCGATGATCTCGAAGCCCTTGTTCATCATGGTGGCGGAGTCGATGGTGATGCGCTGGCCCATGACCCAAGTGGGGTGCCTCAACGCCTGGGCGGGGGTGATGTGTTCAAAGTCGGCCAGCGGGGTCGAGCGAAACGGTCCGCCGGAGGCAGTGAGCCAGATCTGCCTCACTTCGGCAGGCGTGCCGCCTCTCATGCACTGGTGGACGGCGTTGTGCTCGGAGTCGATGGGGAGTAGCGCGGCGTTGTGCCGGCGCGCGGCGGCGAGGATCAGTTCACCCGCCGCGACGAGGCATTCCTTATTGGCGAGGCCGATGGTCTTGCCCGCGCAGACCGCGGCGTAGGTGGCTTCGAGGCCGGCTACGCCAACGATTGCGGAAACGACGAAGCTGGCTTCCGGGTGGGTTGCGACGGCGACGCTGCCTGCAGTGCCGTAAAGGACCTCAATGCCGGCAATACCGGCGGCCCTGAGGCGGGCGGCGAGCGCGGCGGCGAGCTCTTCGGTGGCCAGAGAGACCAGCTTCGGCTGCCAGCGCACGCACTGGGTGAAGGCCTCGTCTACATTCCGCCCCGCGGCGAGCGAGACGACTTGGTAGCGCTCAGGGAAGGATTCGCAGATGGAGAGGGTGCTCTGGCCGATGGAGCCGGTCGAGCCCAGAATGGCGAGCTTCTTCACTCGCCTATTTTCGCAGATGCGCGGCGCCGAAATCCCAACTAAAACCGGCCCAGACTGAACGCGTCCTTCAGCAGCAGCGCGCACCACAGGGCCGGCGCCGCCAGCAGCAGCGCGTCGATGCGATCGAGCACGCCGCCGTGCCCTGGCAGCAGGGTACCCGAGTCCTTCACCCCCGCTCCGCGCTTGATCGCCGACTCCAGCAGATCGCCCAACTGCGCGGCAATATTGATCACCATCGCCAGCGCCACCGACTGCCACACCGGCTGCAGGATGTGCAGCACCGTATTGCCGCGCATGGAGAGCGCCTCGCCCAGGTAGACCACACCCAGCCCCGCCAGAACGCTGCCCGCGACCGACGCGACCGATCCCTCCCAGGTCTTGTTGGGGCTCAGGCGCGAGAGCTTGTGGCGGCCGAACGCGCGGCCCGCGTAGTAGGCGGCGATGTCCCCGGCCCAGACGCAGACCAACAGGAAGAGCAACAATGGCTTGCCGTCGTCGCGGTCCCAGATCAGCGGCAGCAGGGTGAGCGGATAGGCGACATAGACCAGGCCGAAGAGGCCGAGCGCGGCGTCGGGCAGCACGCGGTCGAGCGTCCCACAAAATCCCGACCAGGCCAGCAGCACCAGAGCCAGCGCGCTCAGCACGGGCAGCTGTGCCTCGGTGGGCCGGTAGTAGGTGACGTAGAACAGCAGCGCCGTCGCCGCGGCCATCCACCACAGGGGGATGCGAGCGCCGCCCGAGTTGGCCAGGGCGTGATATTCGTACGCCGCCAGTTCGGCAACCAGGCAGGCGGCGAGGGTGAGCATCCAAAGCTGGCCCAGGAAGAGGAGAGCGAAGACCGCGAGGATCAACAGGATGGAGGTGAGGACACGTTTCATGCTCTAAAAACAAACCTCATGCAGGATACATGCAGCGGGCGCCGAGGGGCGTCCCGCGCCAGGGCGCAGCGGATGGAGGGAAGGATTGCCCCGCGGGAGGCCAACTTTCTTCCCGAAATGGGGTTATGCCCGTCAGCGACAGACTCATGCGGTCGGTGCGAAATCCTAAGAAGGACGCAAAGGCCCGGAAAACCATCCAGCTGGGATTTTGCGTCGTAGTGATCATGGCGGGAGACTGCCAGGCCAGTTCACAGACGAAGCAATGCGCAAGGAGAACGACATTGGCACAATATAAAGGCACGGTGAAGTGGTTCAACAACGCGAAGGGGTATGGCTTTCTGGGGCGCGACGGCGGGGCTGACGTCTTCGTCCATTACAGCTCGATCCAGGGCGACGGGTACAAGAGCTTGAAGGAGGGGGACGAGGTCGAGTTCGACATCATCCAGGGCAGCAAAGGCCCGCAGGCCGACCAGGTGGTGCGGCTCAAGGATGCGGCGCCGGGCGCGACGGCGGCGACGGCGGCGGATGACGAGCATTTGGCGCAGGCTTCCTAGCGCCAACGCCCTGCGGCCGTGCGACGGGAAGTAGAATCTCCGTCAATGGAAAACATCGCGATCGCGCGGCTGCTGGACGAGACTGCATCGCTGCTGGAGATCGACGCGGCGGACGCCTTCCGCATCCGCTCCTACCGGCGCGCAGCCGAGGCGGTCGAGCAGCAGACGACGCAACTGGCGGCGCTCGCGGCGACTGACCCCAAAGCGCTGCTCGCGATTCCCGGCATTGGCAAGGGCATGGCCGCCAACATCTGCCTGATGGTGGAGACCGGCGACATCCCGGCCCGCGCCGAGCTTCTCGCAAAATACAAACCCACCATGCTGGAGCTGCTGCGCCTTCCCGGGATGGGGCCGAAGACGGTCGCGCTGGTGTGGTCCGCGCTGGGCGTCTCGGACATCGATGCGCTGGAGGTAGTGGCGCGCGAGGGCAAGCTGGCCGAACTGCCGCGCATGGGCGAGAAGTTTACGGCCAAGCTGCTGAAGGGCATCGAGGACTACAGGCGCAACTCCGGCCGCTTCCGCATCGACAAGGCGCAGGAGCAGGCGGATCGGATTGCGGCGTTGATTCGGGAGTTTCCGGGGATTGAGGAGATCACGCCGGCAGGCTCGCTGCGACGCGGGCGGGAGACGGTGGGCGATCTCGACCTGCTGGTGACGGGCCCGGCGTGCGAGCCGGAGGGGGTCGCGGCGGCCGTCGAGCACGTGGCCACGCTGCCGCTGATAGAGAAGCTGCTTGCCCGCGGCCAGAATAAGGTCAGCTTCACCCTGCGCAGCAACCTTCAGGTCGACGTGCGCCTGCTCCCGCGCGCCAGCTACGGCGCGGCGCTGCAGTACTTCACCGGCTCTAAGATGCACAACGTCGCCCTGCGCCAGCGCGCCATCAAGCGCGGGCTGACGCTGAACGAGTACGCGTTGCTGCGGCTTGAGGACAACACCATCGTCGCGGCGGCGAATGAGGAAGACATCTACCGCGCGCTCGAGCTCGACTACATTCCGCCGGAGCTGCGCGAGAACGGCGGCGAGATTGAGGCGGCGGCGGTCAGTTTTTCTAAAGCAGAAGCGGGTGGCCTACCGAAGCTCATCACGCTGGCCGACATTCGCGGCGACCTCCACATGCACACCCAGGCCACCGATGGGCGCGACACCATCCGCCAGATGGCAGAGGCTGCAATGGCGCGCGGCCTGGCATACATTGCCATCACCGACCACTCCAAGAACCTTGCCATGACCAACGGCCTCGACGACGCGCGCGCGCTGGAGCATGTGAAGCGCATCCGCGCGGTCGATGCGGAGCTCAAGCGCGAGCACAAGGGCCGCATCCGTGTGCTGGCGGGCATCGAGGTCGACATCCTCGCGGACGGCGCGCTCGATCTTGAGGACGCGACACTCGCAGAGATGGACATCGTCATCGCCAGCGTCCACTCCAACTTCGCGCAGCCCATCGAGGAGATGACCGCCCGCGTCCTGCGCGCGCTCGAAAACCCGCACGTCCGCATCCTCGGCCACCCCACCGGGCGCAAGCTGCTGAGCCGCGAGGGCTACGCCATCGAGATCGAACGGGTCCTCCAGCGCGCTGCCGAGTTGGGCGTCGCGGTCGAGCACAACGCGTCGCCCGCGCGAGCCGACCTGAGCGACCTCCACCTGCGCCGCGCCAAAGAACTCGGCTGCAAGATCGTCGTCGACACCGACGCCCACGCCACCGAAGAGCTCGACCAGATACGCTTCGGCATCACCCAGCTGCGCCGCGCGTGGCTCACCGCGGCCGATGTGCTGAACACGGCCGCGACCGCCGAAGCCTTCCTCGCACAGCTGCGCCCCAAGCCTTAGCCTGCGCCGCCCGCATATTTACAAAATCTTGATGCGCGATTCGGTAGAGTCGCAGATACTGGCTGGCCGCGCGGGCAAGGTGCGGTAAGATCGGCAAATCCCACAACCTCGCCGGAGTCCCGTGAGCACACACAAGAGGCACCACAGGTCTGCCTTCAGCTTTCTGATGGGGAAGCCGCTGGCGACCTCGGAGGAGCGCGCCGAGCACATCGGCCCCATTGCGGGCATTCCTGTCTTTGGCCTCGACGCCCTCAGCTCCGCGGCGTACGGGCCGGAGGCGGCGCTGACCCTGCTGATCCCGCTGGGCATGCGCGGCATCGGGTATATCGTCCCGGTCAGCTTCGCCATCATCGCGCTGCTCACCATCGTCTACTTCTCCTATCTGCAAACCATTGAGGCCTACCCCAACGGCGGCGGCAGCTACACCGTGGCCAGCGAGAACCTGGGCGCCAACGCCGGTCTGCTCGCCGCCGCCGCGCTGATGATCGACTACATTCTGAACTCGGCGGTCGGCATCTCGGCCGGCGTGGGCGCGCTGGTCTCGGCATTCCCTTCCCTCCAACCGCATACGCTCGCGCTCTGCCTCGCCATTCTGGCCCTGCTCACGCTGATCAACATGCGCGGGGTCAAGGACACGGGCTCGGCCTTTCTGATTCCCACGTATCTCTTCGTTGGCACGCTGCTGTGGGTGATTCTGGTGGGGGCCTTTCGTGTCATCGCCTCTCATGGGCATCCGGCGGCGGTTGTGGCGCCTCCGCAGCTGCCGCTGAGCGGCTCGATGCTGAGCCTGTGGATACTGGCGAAGGTCTTCGCCTCCGGATGCACCGCGATGACCGGCGTGGAGGCGGTCTCGAATGGCGTGATGGCCTTCCGCGCGCCGACGCAGAAGAACGCCAAACGCACGCTGACCATCATCATCCTGCTGCTGATGGTTTTCCTCGCCGGCATTGCTCTGCTCTGCCGCGCATACAACATCGGCGCTACCGATCCCGGCGCGGCCGGCTACCAGAGCATCCTCTCGCAGCTGACCCTGGCGGTGACGGGCCGTGGCTGGTTCTACTACCTCACCATCGGGTCGATCCTGGCGGTGCTGGCGCTCTCCGCGAACACTTCCTACGCCGACTTTCCGCGACTGACCCGCGCCATCGCGCAGCGCGACTATCTGCCGCATGTCTTCCTCATCCGTGGCCGGCGGCTGCTCTACTCGCACGGCATCTATGCGCTGGTGGGTTTCACCGCGCTGCTGCTGATCGTCTTCAGGGGCGTCACCGATCTGCTGATTCCGCTCTTCGCCATCGGCGCATTCCTCGCCTTCACCCTCTCGCAGGCGGGGATGGTGATGCACTGGAAGAACTCGAACCAGCCGGGCGCGGTGCATCGCATGTTCATCAACGGCTTCGGCGCGTTCGCCACCGGCCTCACCCTGCTGGTGGTGCTGGTGGCCAAGTTCACGGCCGGCGCGTGGATCACCGCCATTCTGGTGCCTCTGCTGATGTTGCTCATGATCGCCGTCAAGAGCCACTACTCCGGGGTCGACCGCGAGGTCGCCATCGATAAACCCATGGCCATCGACGACCTCAACGAGCCGCTGATCATCCTGCCGCTGGATAGCTGGACCCGCATCAGCGAGAAAGCCCTGCGCTTCGCCATGAAGCTGAGCAACGACGTGCAGGCCGTGCATGTCGATGCCGAGGAGTGCTACGACAAGGTGAGGGAGATGTGGCAGCACAATGTGGCCGAGCCGTTTGCGGCTGCGGGACGGCCGGCGCCCGAGCTGGTGCTGGTCCCCTCGCCCTTCCGCTTCGTGCTGGGGCCGCTGGTGGACTACATCCTGAAGGCCGAGCACCAGCACCCGGAACGCCAGGTCGCGGTGCTGATCCCGGAGCTGGTGGTCAAACGCTGGTGGCAGACGCCCCTGCACAACCAGCGCGCGCAGGTGCTGAAGCTGCTGCTTCTGGTGCGCGGCAATCAGCGGATTATTGTGGTGAACATCCCTTGGTATCTCTGAGGCGGATTCGCGAGTTCACGCAGGGACACGCTTACTGCGCCCGGATCATCTGGAAGCGCACCGAGTAGCCAAAACCGACGGAGTAATCCGGCGCGGCGGCGGAGAGACCGACGCCTCCATGCGCATCAAGCTGCTGGTGCGGCGAGATTTTAAGCGCCGTTCCGAAGTCGATTCGATGCACCGGCCCGCCGCGTTGCGGATACTCTCCCGAGTACTCCACGTAGGCGTCCCACGGCGCGGTGAGCTGGCGGTCGAAGTAGACGCTCGCCTGACCCGTGGCCGTGTGCCGGCCAGACTCCGTCGGCCACATCACGGCAAACTGCCCGGCAGCCGTCCAGTTCTTGCTCAGCCCGCGCGACCACGGCAACTGCAGCGCCGCATCGTAGCCGTGGCTCGAGATCTGGTTCGCGCCGGAGGGAAGGCTGACGGAAGGAATGAGCGACACATCGAAGCCGTGGGCTGGCCCGAGCTGCTGTTTGAATCCGACGCTGGTGTCTCCAAAGCCATTGGTGAATCCCGACGCAACGCCGCCGTTGAAGAAGTAGTCTGGCACGCCCAGGCGAAGCTCGGTCTTGTTGGCGACGCCAAACCGCACCGAGGTCTCGGGCACGTCGTACGTGGGCTGGCCCGCGTCTCCGGTCGCTTGAAAACCATTCTCAAACTGCAGGCTTCCGCAAGGGACGACCACGCTGGAGTTGGTGATCTGCGGCCGGTCCGTGGCGATCGTGGAACCCGCGTTGGCGCCGCAGCGCGGGGCGGCTGTCCCAAACGCACATGGGCCCGCCATCCACCAGAAGAAGAACCAGAACGCAGGCCGCTGCATGAAAAAGATGATACGGCACTGCCAGGAGTGGCTGGCTGTTTCTAAGCGCAGACCGGCTGCGCCTCCACGGGACGGGGCGCGGGCGCGTCCATCACACTCTCAATCAGCGCGTCGAAGCAGTCGTGGTCGAGCTTGTGAGGCAGCTGCTCCTTCATGATGGCGACGATCTTCTCCAGGCCCAGGCCCGAACGGTACGGCCGGTCCTCGGAGAGCGCGCTATAGATATCCGCAACCGCGATGATGCGCGATTCGAGCGAGAGTTGCGCTGCGTTGAGGCCGTTGGGATAGCCCGTGCCGTCGAGCTTCTCGTGGTGCTCGCCGGCCACGACCGCCAGCTCCTGGAATGCGCTGACCCGCTCCAGAATGCGGCGGGTCTGTACCGGATGCTCGCGCATGGCCTGCCACTCGGCCGGGTTCAACTGGCTTGGCTTGTCCAGAATGGAGTTGGAGACGCTGAGTTTGCCAATGTCATGCAGCAGGGCGGCGCGGCGCACAAAATCGACACGGGCAGAGGTCAGCTTGAGCCGACGGGCAATCCCGACGGCTGCGTCGGTCACGCCGAGCGAGTGGCGGAAGGTGTAGGGCGACTTGGCGTCGACCACATCGGCGAAGGCCTCGCAGATCTGGTCGATCTGCCGCCGGTCGAGGTAGAGATGCGTGCCCGGCTCGAGATCCACCGCGGCGCGCTGGGTTTCGCGGGCGTCGTCACTCGGCAGGCATCTGGACCACAGCGCCCCGCGCCGGTGCAGCGAGGTCGTGACCTCCACCAGTTCGGGGTCGAACCACCGGCCGCTGCGCTCCTGCAGCACCTCGATCGCCACGTGCGGCGACTTGCCGGTGGAAAAAACATCCAGATGCTGCGCGATGGCCAGGATGCGCGCGAGGCGGGGGACCTGCCTTCCGCTGAGGCCATCGGGATAGCCGCTTCCGTCCCAGTGCTCGTCCAGGCAGCGCACCGCCTCGGCTGCGCGCTCGCCCAGGTCCAGTTTGCGCATGATCTGCGCGCCGCGGTCGCAGCGCAGCGTGATCATCGCCTTGTTATTGTCCTCCTGGGTCACGCCCATCTTGACGATGTGGGCGATCCGTCGCACCGGGTTGGCCTCCGGCAGCACCGTCTTCCACAGCAGCCGCAACGTGGAGAGCTGGGGGGTCTTCGGCTTGGTCCAGTCCATCAACTTCGCCGCGCTCTTCATCACGCGGTCGTCGCCACCGACGATCTGGCACATGCGCGCTGCGTTGCTGCTGCACCCGATGTCCTTCAGCAGCAGCGCATAGTAGAGGTCAGTGAAGTCCGCCGAGTCGATCTGCGCCTCCTGCGCGATGCGCATGCCCAGCAGGCAGCTGCGCACCGCGTGACCATGCACCGCGCCCTCGGTGAGGTCGAGGGCAAACGACAGGGCGGAGAGGATCTCGGGCAGCGAGATGCGATCGTCGTTTGGATGCGGGGGATGCGAGGGATGCGCAGGGTGCGCGGGTTGGCGATCGAGCGTGAACGCTAGACTCATGGGAGGGTTCCTCTCTGCCGGCACGAAACCCGGAATGGGCTCCGTCCGGTAGAGCAGTTCTCCTGTTCATGTGGATCGGAAGACTCTGCGGAGTGCCGTTTTTCTCGGGAAAAACGGCGTTGAGAGTTGTTGCTTCCGCTGCACCAACAGGAAAACTGCTCGAGCTCCGCGAATCTGCTCAACACGGCCGGGAGTTGGGCTTGGTTCTCACCGTATTCCCCGCGCCGCGGACAACGTATCCCCCGTTGGTGGTACCCTGCGGCGCAATCCGCGGCTCCGGCTGCGGCTTAACTCGCGGTCGCGCCAACAGACAGCCGCAACGCCGAAATCGCGCTATCCTAGCCTTTGTGCCCCTGACTGCAACATCCGATGCCGCCGCCGTGCCCATGGCGTCTGTTGCCCAGGCCGCGGCGCGCCCGGCAGCCCTGACGCTCCTGGCCGACTACGCGACGCTCTTCAAGCTGCGCGTCTCTACCATGGTTATCGTCACCTCGGCCGCGGGCTTCTATCTCGGCTGCCTGCGCTCCGGCATCAGCCCGCTTTCGGTGCAACTTATTAAGGCGCTGGCCGGCATCGCAGTGGTCACCTGCGGCGCGAGCGCGCTCAACCAGGCCCTCGAACGCAGGAGCGACCGCCTGATGCGCCGAACCGAAGACCGGCCAATGGCTACTGGCCGCATCAACCTGGCGCACGGCTTGATCGTCGGATTCGCGGCGGTCTTTCTCGGCTCGCTTTACCTCGCCTGGGCCACCAACCCCCTCACCGGCACGCTCACCCTGCTGACCGCGGTCGGCTACGTCGCCATCTATACGCCGCTCAAACGCGTGACGACCGTCAACACCTTCATCGGCGCATTCCCCGGCGCGCTGCCTCCGCTGATCGGATGGACCGCCGCGCGCGGGCTGATCGAGTGGCCCGCAGTCGCGCTCTTCGCCATTCTTTTCGTCTGGCAGTTCCCCCACTTCATGGCCATCGGCTGGATGTACCGCGAGGACTACGCACGCGCCGCGATCCGCATCACGCCCACTCTCGGCGACCCCTGCTACGCCGCCCGCTCCACCGTCATCCAGGCGCTCTTCTACGCCGTGCTGATGCTGCCGGTGAGTCTTTGGCCGGTCGCGCTCGGCGTCGCCGGATACGCTTACGCCGCCGCGGCCGCCGTGCTTTCGCTCGGCTACCTGTGGTTCACCATCCGCTTCGCGCGCATCGGTTTTGGAGGGGCCGCTGCCGGGGACCCCGCGCGCGAACTGATGCGCGCCTCGGTAGTCTATCTGCCGCTGCTGCTCGCCGCGATGATGCTGGACGCGCGCGGCCGACTGCTCTTCTGACGCAAGAACGATCGACGTAGAACGGAAAGATCAAGAGATGCCCGCGATGCTGCCCAAGCCCACCAACCTCCGCACACCGCCCAGCGTCATCGCGACCATCCTGATTGCCTCGGCCGGGGCCAGTGCGCTGATCTGCTACCTCGTCTACTTCCACGCGCCCACCGATGTCGCGGGCACGCAACTGCGTTCGCTGCCGTTGGTGAATGCGATCCTCAACGCGCTCGCGACGATCGCGCTGGTGACGGGCTACCGCGAGATCCGCGAACGCCGCATCCTGCACCATCGCGCCTCGATGTTCGCCGCGTTTTTCTTCTCGTCGATCTTCCTGGCCTCCTACCTGGTCAACTTCACGCTGCATGGTGAGACCAAATTCGACCGGCTCAACCACTGGTGGCCCTTCTACTGGAAGCTGCTCGCCTCGCACATCGTTCTCTCCGTCGTGGCGCTGCCGATGATCCTCATCACCTTTTTTCTCTCGCTTACCGGCCGCTTCCCGGCGCACAAGCGGTTGGCGCGCTGGACCTTCCCTATCTGGCTCTACGTCTCCATCACGGGCGTGGTGGTGTACCTGATGCAGGCGGCCTGCCGTTGAGGCAGGACACCCGCCAGCTGCTGCGCACCGGCGTTGGCATCTTCGGGACCGGCGTCCTCGCCGCGCTGCTTGCGCTCACCGTCGGCGGCGGCATCGGACGCCAGGGACCGCACACCAACTCCGGCTGGCTCGCGCTGATGGTTGCCATGGGCTGCCTGCCGACCGGCACACTCACCCTGGCGCTGGCCATCGCCAAGCTCATCGGCGACCGCAAGCGTTAGCCGGGCCCGCCAGAAAAATCCGCGCTACCCATCTCCCTCCCGCCAGAGTCTCAGGGAGAGCGTCTTCTTTGAGTAAAGCAATGCATGCACCGGGGCCGAGCGGTGTATCTCCACCGCAATCGTTTACTGTACGATTTCTTTCGTACTACGGAGTGAACCATGCGCAGGCTTCCCTTCCTCGCGCTTCTGCAATGCCTCCGCCTCGCCGCGGGGCAGACTCCGGTCGCAGCCGCACCCGCGCAGCCAGCGGCCACGCCAGCCGCTGCGCAAGCCGCGCCGCAGCTCTCGCCGCAGGCCGCCTACGACCAGGCCGCGCGCCCGCTCGACATCGTGCGCCGAGACCCCGGCAACTGGTCCGATGTCGAGATCACCGCCTTCAAAATTGCGACCGCCAACGCCGAGGTGGAGTGCGGCCGGCGCTCGCCGGGCCAGTTCGCGGGCGAGGACCTGCTGGCCTTCGCGCGCCTCTGCGCCTTCGGCGGCGTCTGGAGGCCGGTCCAGCAGGCCGCCGCCAGCTACCTCGTCGCCTACAACCGCGCGACGGCCGCCGACAGGCTCACCAACTTTCCCAACCTCGCCACGGCCTTCGACTACGAGGTCCAGGCCGACCTCCACCTCAAGCAATCTGACGAGGCCTTCGGCACCTGCCAGACGATGCTGCGTACCGTCGCCTACGACGACCAGACCTCGGAGGCGACCAACGCCACCATCCGCTACGTGCAGCTCATCCATACCGACCAGGCGCTGATCCTGCTCTCCCAGCGCCAGTCCATTCTCCTCGGCCTCATCCGGGCGCACGCAACGCACCCGGCCGCCGCGCTGGCGCAGACAGCCCCGGCAACCGCGGCGCCAACCCCTCCCACGCCCAACCCTGCGACCAGCGCGCATCCGCCGCTCTCCATCCACGAGCTCTACGCCGACGCCATCCAGCTGCCCGCGATGCAGCAGTTCGACGCCAAGCCCTATGCCGCCGCGGCTTCCTTCGCCGAACTGGATGCCTCGCTGCCCGCGGACCTCTCGCCCGACGACGCCATCCTCACCGCCGCCTCGCGCCGCCAGTTCAAGCTGCTGGGCGCGCCGCTGCCGCCCATCACCACCTGGGCGTGGCTGCTGCAACCCACACCCACGCCGCCGAAGCTCGACCAGAACCTCGGCGCCGGCACCGAAGTCTTTCTCTTCCCCGAGTGGTGCGCGCAGTGCGTCGCCATGGGTAGGCAGTTTATGTACGCCGCCCTCAGCCTGAACCAGAACGACCTCCGCTTCTTCGGCATGCTGGCGCAGACCGCGCCGCCGGTCGCCGCCACGCCGCCTGCTCCGGCAAAGCCGGCCGCGCCTCAAAGAGCGGGAACGACCCGCGTCGCGAAAACGCCCACAGCAAAGGCCGACGCCCCCGCCTCCGCGCCCACCGTCCTGCCCAAACCCACACCCGCCGAGCTGCTCGCCGGGACACCTACGCTGATCGTCCCCAGCGAGACGGTCGACACCTTCGTCGCCACCGACTATCCACTGCTGATCGGCACCGACCACGACGGCATTGTGCGCGCGATCATCGTCGCACCCGACACCGCGCTTGTCCCCGGCGGCCTGGTGGAGCAGCTCGCCGAGCATATCCTCTCCCACTGGCCCCCACCGCCGCCCAAAGGCGCGACGGCGCTCAAGACCCCGCCGGGAACAGAGCCGCCACCACCCCCGCCTGCTCCGCCGGCCCAGCCGAAATAGGCGCCCCGTCCCCACAGGCCGCGCTCTGCTATCCTCATCCTTCGCATCGACAGAGAACGGAGCTCATAGTAATGGCAAAGGGCGTCAACAAAGTCTTCCTCCTCGGCAACGTCGGCAAAGACCCGGAGATTCGCGCCACCGCGGGCGGCATGACCATCGCCAGCTTCACCCTCGCCACCGCCGACCGGCAGAAGGACGCCTCCGGCAACTGGGTCGACAAGACCGAGTGGCACAACCTGGTCGCCTTCCAGCGCACCGCGGAGATCGTGCGCGACTACGTGAAGAAGGGCACCCAGCTCTTCGTCGAGGGCAAGATCCAGCAGCGCTCCTGGGACGACAAGGAGTCCGGCCAGAAGCGCTACAAGACGGAGATTCTGGTCAACGAGCTCTCGCTGCTCGGCGGCCGGCCCTCCGGCGAGGGCGGCGGCGGCAGCTACTCCAAGTCCTCCTCCACCAGCCACAGCTCCAGCGCGCCCGCGACCGCCCCCGACTACGCCGACCAAGGCATCACCGACGACGACATCCCGTTCTAGCCGCTGGAGATGACTGCCCTCCCCGGCGGCGACTGAGATTGCCGAAGTCGAATGGGTTGGGGCTGAGGCGAGGGCGGCGAGGGCCGGGCGACGGGTGCGGAAGTCCGGTTACAGCGCTTCGCTGAAGTCCGGTTACAGCGCTTCGCTTTGGAGTACCGATCCGATCAGTTTGGCGCGGCGGCGCGGGCGCGAGCCTTCGACGACCAGAGTGAGGCTGCCGACGATCTCCTGGAGCAAACTGGACTGTTCGGTCAGTTCGCGGCCGGAGGAGGCAGATTGCTGCGCGGTGGCCGCGGCGGCCTGCGTGACCTCCTCCATCTGCGAGATGGAGCGGGCGATCTGCATCATGCCGCGCATCTGCTCGTCGCTGGCGACGGTGATCTGGTCCACCAGGGTGTGGACGCGGGCGGATTCGGCGATGACGCCCTGGATGGATGCCGAGACCTCGTCGACCTTCGACTGGCCCTCGTCCGACCGGTGGATCGATTCCTCGATGATGCCGGCGGAGTCCTTGGCGGCCTGGGCGCACTGGTGGGCGAGGTTGCGCACCTCCTCGGCGACGACCGCGAAGCCGAGGCCGGCCTCCCCCGCGCGCGCGGCCTCGACCGCGGCGTTGAGGGCGAGGATGTTGGTCTTGAAGGCGATCTCGTCGATGATCTTGATGATCTTGGAGACGCTGCGGCTGGAGTCGCGGATCCCCTCCATCGCGGTGACCAGCTGCGAGAGGGAGAGGTTCGTGTCCTCGAACTTCGACTGCGACATGGTGACCAGCTCGGCGGTGGAGCGGCAGTCGGCCGCGCTGCGCTGCGCCATGGAGCTGATCTCCTCGGATGTGGCGGAGGTCTCCTCCAGCGAGGCGGCCTGACGCGAGGCGCCCTCCGCGATGGAGACGCCGGAGCCGGAGACCTGCGTGGCCGATTGCGACACAAGACCGGCGCCCTGCGCCAGACGGCTCGCCACCTCGCGCAACGGATTGGCGACCTGCCGCTCCATCACGATGACGGTGATGACGGCGACGCCTGCTGCGATAAGGAAGAGGCAGATGGCGAGCTCGCGCTGGTGCTGGTTCGACGCGGCAACGGAGTTGAGCTCGTCGTTGAATGCCTTGGTGCCGACATTGTCGCTGAGGGTGGCGATCATCGCCTCCATCTCGCTGTCGTCCCGGGTGAGTGCGGGGATGGAAGTCTGCATCTCGACTGCCGCCGAGTCCGGCGAGGCAATGAGTTTGGAGTACACGGCCCGGGAGCGGGACTCGAGATCGTTGAACTTGTCGAGGACCGCGCTGACCTGCTGCCGGAGCGCCGGATTGTACCTGGTCTTGCTTGCCACGTCGGCCAGGTCGCCGGCAATCAGGCGGGCGTCGCTGTCGGTGGTGGCGAGAGCGCTCGGGTCCTGGAGCAGGACGGCGTTCTGATAGTCCTTGGTGAGCTTGCGAAAGTTGTTGGCCGCATGCTCGATGCTCATGGCGGCGGGGTGCAGGGACTGCGCGGCGATGGTGAGATGCTGCTGGGTCTGCGCGGCAGACCACTGGATCAGGCCGAGGAAAAAATCGTAGCCGAGCGCGAGGGTGCCGACGCAGAGCAGCAGCTTCAGTCGAATGCCGTATCGGTTCATCTCTCACCCGGGTTTCGCGATTGCTGCCTAGGACGCAAAGAAATCTCCAATGTCGCAGCCTTGGAAGGCTGGCGATGCTGCTGCTCAGTCAATCGTCAGGACGGCCTTGAGGTCGCTGTCGACCTCGCTGGGATGCACGAAGCCCACGGCGCCCGGATTGGCCTTGACGAAACTCTTGATCGCGGCCGAGGAGGGTTCAATCTGCACCGCCGCTGCTGGGCGTCCGGTAAACACGACCTGCATCTCGTAGCGCGTATACTCCGCCTCGTTCATGCCGCAAACCTTCTCCAGCACACTTGCCCTATCGGCGCTCTGCTCCGGTTTCATCACCACAGTCACCTTGCCCCCGCTCGGCCAGGTAACGGTCTGGCCGAGGACCAGCCTCTTGGCGTCGCTCTTGCTGAGAGCTGAGGACGCATTACTCTTGTTGACAATCATCACCATCGCCTCGCCGCCCTGCGCCAGCAACCGCCGATCGATGGCCGGGCTGGAGCATAGGAGAGAGACGGCGAGAGCGCACAGCCATTGCGAAGTCCTGCGTCTCATGGGGCGCTCCTTTCAGAAGGTGTAGGTGATCTGCGAGCCAATCTCATTGATGGTCTTGTGCAGGATGGGCAGGACCTGGTTGTTGTTCTGGTCCAGGCTGAAACTCCGCCAGTCGTAGTGCGAGTACTCGAGCTTGAGGGCGATGAAGGCGTTGATGTCCCAGCGGATGCCGGCATTGGGGCCGACCCAGTGGCCCACCCACGCGTTGTTGGGGTCCCTGAAGTTGGGGTTCAGCCACTGGAAGCGGGCGTAGGGGCGGAAGACGCCGAGGACGCGGGAGACCTGGGCGTAGCCGCCGGAGGTATAGAGCGGCCTGGTCGAGCCGCGGGGAACGTCGCGCATCTCGGCGTCCTCCAGCATCAGCTCCAGCTTGGGCTGGATGTAGACGACGTGGCCGACGTAGATGTTCTGCCGGTAGTAGTCGACTGCGTTGGGGAAGGCGAAGGCCGGAGTGCCGAAGCCAGGCAGCAGCGCGACGACGGGCACCAGGCTGGCCTGATACCAGTCGAAGCCGGCCTGCAGCCCGTCCAGCTTCTCCGGCCGCGCATACAGGCCGATGTTGGTGGACTTGCCGGTGTGGTCGGCGAGGACGTTGGCCGGAGTGACGGTGGCCTCAAGCGAGTAGGTCTGCTTGCCGTTGCCTACCTCGGCCAGCCAGTGCAGGCCGAGCTTGCCGCTGGGAATCTTCCCCATGGCGGAGACACCGACATTGTGGATCGGCAGCGGGCCCCCGGAGTCCTCAAACTCGAAGATGTGCGGGCGGTCGATGGTGGTCTGGAACCAGGTGCCGTGGTGGAAGGCGGTGTTGTAGTAGCCCAGCATGGCATGCGTCCTTCCGGCGCTGATGCTGAATTTCTCGTTGGGCGTGTAGCTGATCTGCGCGCGCTCCAGGTCGACGCCGATGCCGTTGATCGATGGATCGGCCTCGAAGCCCACCTCGCTGAGGTAGGAGAAGTGCTCGGAGATCTGCGAGGTGATGAAGAGGTCCATCAGCCCGAGCGCGAAGGTGCTGTTGCCGCCCTGGGTCGATGGCGTGCTGATGCCGGGATCGAAGCTGTTAATGACGGCGAGGTTCTGGTTGGCGATGAAGCCGCGCACATCCCCGAAGCCGCGGATCTTCATCTCCGGCATGTGGGGAATCTCGATCTGCTGGCCGCCCATGCCGGCGTCCATGGTGTCCATGCCTTTGTCTTCCGCCTGGCTGACGGCCTCCGCCCCGTTGGGAGCGGGCGGTGCGGGCGCGGGCGCTTCCGCCGGAGCGGAGGCCGTGGCCATGGGGACGGCGGCCCCAGCCTGGGTTGCGGCCGTCTGCGCGCCGGCCTGGGCTTGCGCTTGCGCTCGTTCCAGGGCATCGATGCGGGCTTCGATCTGCTTTACCTCACTCCTGAGTTGCTGGATTTGGGTTTGTGTGTCGTCTACCTGCTGTGCGCCGCCGGGCCGCCCCGGGGCCAACCCTGCGGCAAACAGCAGCAGGACCGCGACGCGCCCACCTCTTCGATTGACTGCCATGGATTGAGTTCCTCAGTGGATCGGCGGCTGCCGTCACCGGAGCGATGACGACTCCAGCTTTCGCGACAGCTTCGCCTGAAACGCTAGGCCAAGAATGCGGCAGCGTCCTGCGGAAGTCACGGAGGCAGTGGAGGAAAGTTGCCGGGCCCTTCCCATTTCCGGAAGCGCCTCACCCAAGTCAAGCTTTGGGCAGAGGCACTCGCAGAACGGCTCCAGAGCCTGAGGACTCTGAAGCCGGACCCCTGCTCTTCAACATTCTCGTGCTGGAATCGCCGCGACCGGTCAGCGCTTCGGCTCGCCGCCGTCTTCGCGGCACAGGACGAGCTGGAGGGTGTGGCCGTCGAAGCGGTAGGTGCGCGCGATCGTGTCGGAGGGTTTATGCACGTGGACCTTGTAGTCGCCTCCGGAGATAACCGTGGGGGGGGATAGGGCGACCTCGGAAGAGAGCGAGGAGATGCCGTTCTTCCATCCGCCGGCGAGCATGTTGCAGAGTTCGCCGAGCGTGTCGTCCAGCGAGTCGTCATCCTCGACCGGCATGCCGCCGAGCATGGCGGAGGCCACGGCGCGCGCGGCGAGGGAGGTCATGCGGATCTGGCAGGAGCCGCGCAGTGCTCCGGAGAAGCCCACGACCGCGGTGCGCGCGCCGATCTCGGCGGGGCAGCCGGGGCCGGCGGGGTCGATGGCCTGGATGTGGAAGCCGAACATCATGCTGAAGACCTCGGTGACGGTCTCATCGGCGCGGAGGACGTTCTCCGGCGAAAGAAAGTCCTGGGAGCAGAAGGATTGTGTGGCGACGGCGCAGTCGGACATGAATAAGTTCCTCGCAAGTTACAAACTCTTAGGCGGCAATCAGGGGCTTGACGTTGTTCTTGATGTGCTCGATGGTGAAGGGCTTTCGGATGTATCCGCGGGCGCCGGCCAGGATGGCCTGCCGCACCTGCGGCTCGCTATTCTCGGTGGTGACCATGACGATGGGGACGCCGGGGGCGAGCTTGTCGTCCTTGATCTTCTGGATGAGCTGCAGGCCGGTCATGTTGGGCATGTTGATGTCGCACATGATGAGGGCGACGGGGTTGGCGCGCAGAAGATCGAGTGCCTCCAGCCCGTCGCCGGCTTCGAGCACGGTCTCAAACTCCACGTCGGCCATCTTGAGGACACGCAGGACGACCTTGCGCATCATGGCGGAATCGTCGACTACCAACACTGCACCTTTCATATGCTGCTCCTTTGGTTACAAATCTTTGCGCTGCGAAAAAATTTGGGCCATGCGCGGTTACATAACGCGGGCGGCCGCGCCGGCGTGGCGCGCGACGGTCTCGGCGAGGACGCGGGGAATGTCCGCGAGCGAGGCGACGGTGGAGACGGCGTCGAGCTTCATGGCCTCACGGGGCATGCCGTAGACGACGCAGCTGGCTTCGTCCTGCGCGATGGTGGGTGCGCCGGCGCGCTTGAGGGCGAGCATGCCTTTGGCGCCGTCGGCGCCCATGCCGGTGAGCAGGACGGCTACGGCGCTGGGGCCGGCGACCTGGGCGACGGAGGCGAACATCACATCGACGGAGGGGCGCTGGTAGCAGACCTGCGGGCCTTGTTGCAGTTCGACAGTGTAGCCGGAGGACGCGCGGCGCAGAAGCATGTGGAAGTCGCCGGGAGCGATGAGGGCGAGGCCGCGGCGGAGCTGGTCGCCGTTGGCGGCCTCGCGGACCTCCATGGCGCAGAGCTTGTTGAGGCGGTTGGCGAAGGCCAGGGAGAAGCCCGCCGGGATGTGCTGCGTGATGACCATTCCCGGCATATCGGCGGGAAGGCGGAGGAGAATATCCTGAATGGCGACGGTGCCGCCGGTGGAGGCACCAATGGTAATGACGGTGCGCGCGTCGCCGGCGAGGCGCGGGGCGATGAGAGATTTGGAGGATGGGGCGGGCGCAGTGTGGGTCTGCGAAGAGGGGCCGTTTGCCGCCGCGGGCATGGGCACGGCCGCTGCGGGGGCGGAATCGAGGATGGGGCGGGGGCGCGCGGCAGCCGCGCCGCGGATCTTGTTGGCGAGCGAGAGGCGGAGGTCGCCGACGGAGTAGGGACCGTTGGGCTTGCAGAGGACATCGACCGCGCCGCAGCGCAGGGCCTCGAGGGTCGCCGCGCAGGAGGCCTGGCCGAGCGAGCTGATGATGATGGTGGGGATGGGCTGGTGATGCATGAGGCGCTTGAGGAAGGTGAGGCCATCCATGCGCGGCATCTCGATGTCGAGGGTGAGGACGTCGGGCTTGAGGGCGACGATTTTGTCGCGGGCGACGTAGGGGTCGGGCGCGGTGCCGACGACCTCGATATCGGGCTCGCCGGCGAGGGTCTCACTGAGGACCTTGCGCACGATGGCCGAGTCGTCGACGATGAGGACCCTGATCTTGCGGGTTGGCGCGGAGAGCAAGCTCATGCGGCGGCCTCAATGGTGACCCGGACGAGGAGCTCGCCGGAGTCGGTGTCGAGGGTCGAGGTCAGTGTGTCGCAGGAGCCGTCTGCGGCGCACGGCGGGAAGCTTGTGGGTTCGGGGTGGGAGAGGATGAACTTGTGCTCGCCTTCGACGCGGCTCATGACGGAGCCGCAGAGCATGTTGGTGAGCTCGCCGATGACCTCGCTAACTTCAGTGGGGGAGAGAGCGGAGGGGTCTTCGCCGAGGAAGTTGGAGGCGAGGGTGCGGGCGGTATCGGGGTGAAGGCGGAGGCCGAAGCGGCCGGAGACGTCGCCGGCGAAGTGGAGGCTGAAGGCAAGGTCTGGCGCGGGGATGGCTGCGAGTTCGTCTTCGGCGTCTGGCGCGGGTTCGGGCGCAGCGGCGGCTGAGACTGCCCCGAGAACGGCGGTGAAGTACATGGCTTCCAGGACTTCGGAGCAGCACTTGGGGATGAGGGTGGCGAGTTCGACGGCTTTCATGCGGGGGCACCTCCGAGCAGGCGATACATCTCCTCCGAGAGGACGGCGGGGAGAAAGGGTTTGGAGACGTAGCCGTCGGCGCCGAGGTCGAGCATCTGCTTGATGCGCGCGTCGGAGCGGTCGGTAGACACGACCAGGAGCGGGATCGAAGCCAGGTTGGGGTCCTTGCGGACTTCGAGGAGGAGTTCCTCGCCGTCCATCTCCGGCATGTTGATGTCGGTCATGATGAGGTCGACCCACTGGGTGCGCAGTTGGGCGAGGGCCTCGATTCCGTTGCCGGCTTCGAGGTAGTTGCCGACCTCGACGCCGCAGATCTCGACTACGCGCTTGACGACGCGGCGCATGGCCGGGGAATCATCGACGATGAGTATGTTGTAGGCCATCGCTTGCAACCTTTCTGTTGGACTTGGGGAGCATCTCGCGCTCTGGCTCGCCGGAGGCGCGGAGTTGGACGCGGCCGGTGGCGACCTCGATGCGGACGGTGCGTGAGTTGGTGCCGCCGACTTCCTCGCTGTGGACGAGGACGCCGGCCTTCCACATGATTTTGCGCAGCGCGAGCTGGTTGCGCTGGCCGATGTTGAAGGTGTTGTTGGGGTCCATCATCTGCGCTCCGCCGGCGGCCATGACGACGAGGCGGGACTTGACTGCGCCGAGGGCGATGGCGTTCTGGATGAGGAGGGGGATGCCGGTGTCGGCGAACATGTATGGGCGGGCCTGGGCCTTGCCGGCGTCGAGGGAGGACTCGGGGAGCATGTAGTGGAGCAGGCCGGCGACCTTGGCGACGGGGTCGTGGATCATGATGCCGATGCAGGAGCCGAGGGCGTGGGTGACGATGGTGTCGGCCGGGTCTTTGCTGACCTTGCAGTCGCCGATGCCGACGATGAGAGAGGCCATCAGCGGCGTCCGATCTGCGCGGCGCGCGCGGCGCCGGGTTTGCGATAGGTTGCGGGGCAGACGTAGGTGAGCGGGTGGGTGATGTTGTTGAGGCTCTCGGAGTGGCCGATGAAGAGGTATCCGCCGTCTTCGAGGTGTTCTGCGAGGCGGCCGACGAGGCGCTGCTGGGTGGGCTTGTCGAAGTAGATCATGATGTTGCGGCAGAAGATGACCGAGGCGCGGTAGCCCTGGGGCAGCGGGCCCATGAGGTTGAGGTGGGCGAAGTCGATCATGCCGCGGACTTCGGGCTTGAAGCGGTAGGCGTCGGGTGCGCCGGGTGCGCCTTTCTGCATGTACTTCTGCAGGAACGCGGGGGGGATGCCGGTGGTGCGCTCGGCGGGATAGATGCCGGATTTGGCTTTGTCGAGGACGCGGGTGGAGATGTCGGTGGCCTTGATGTGGACTTTGGCGGCGGCCTCGCGGGGGAACGCTTCAAGCAGGGACATGGCGATGGTGTAGGGCTCTTCTCCGCTGGAGCAGGCGGCGGACCAGATGTGGATGGAGGGACGGGCGATGAGGGTGGGGACGATGGTGGTGCGCAGGAGGTCGAAGTGGCGCGGCTCGCGGAAGAAGCTGGTGTGGTTGGTGGTGAGGTGGTCGACCATGGCGGTGAGGGCGGCGCCGGAGCGGTCGGCCTTGACGTAGTCGTAATACGCCTGGAAGGACTTGAGGTTGAGCTCGCGGAGTTTTTTGCCGAGGCGCGCGGCCACCAGGCCCTGCTTGCCGTTGCGCAGGTCGACGCCGAAGTGGTCATAGGCGAGCTGGGCGATCTTGTCGAACTCCGCGGGCTTGAGGACGGGGATGGAGTCGATGAAGCTGAGCGTGGGGGAGGCGGCCATTTAGGACCTGCCTTTGTAGATGCCGTCAACGTCGAGGATGAGGCCGACGCGGCCATCGCCAAGGATGGCGCAGCCGGCGACGCCGACGACAGCCTTGAAGCTGGGGCCGAGGCTCTTGATGACGACCTCCTGCTTGCCGATCAGCTCGTCGACGAAGAGGCAGAACTGGCGGCCTTCGCTCTCGGCGACGATGAGGGTGCCTTCGGTGAGGGCGGAGGTGCGGGGCGGCATCTCGAAGCGGCGATGCAGGCGGACGATGGGCAGCAGGCCGCCGCGCACCATGGCCATCTCGCCGCGTCCCTGCACGGTGGAGAGCATCTCCGCGGTAGGGCGGAACATCTCGCGCACGGAGAAGATGGGGACGATGTAGCGCTGCTCGCCGACAAGGACGACGAGGCCTTCGATGATGGCGAGGGTGAGGGGGAGCTTGAGGAAGAAGGTGGTGCCCTCGCCGGCCTTGGACTGGATGTCGATCCGACCGCGGAGTTTTTGGACATGGCGGCGGACGACGTCCATGCCGACGCCGCGGCCGGAGATGTCGGTGACTTTTTCCGCGGTGGAGAAGCCGGCCTCAAAGATCAGGAGGAAGATCTCGTTGTCAGTGAGCTGCGCGCCGGGCTGGATGAGGCCGTTCTGCGCTGCCTTGGCGAGGATCTTTTCGCGGTTGAGGCCACGGCCGTCGTCGGAGATGGCGATGACGATCTGGCCGGACTGGTGGTAGGCAGAGAGGCGGATGTGCGCGGTGGGGTCCTTGCCAGCGGCGATGCGCTCCTCGGGGGTCTCGATGCCGTGGTCGACGGAGTTGCGCACCATGTGGAGGAGGGGGTCGGAGAGCTCCTCGGCGATGGACTTGTCGAGTTCGGTGTCCTCGCCCGAGGTCTCGAAGACGATCTGCTTGCCGGCGCGGCGGGAGAGGTCGCGCACCATGCGCGCGGTCTTCTGGAACTGCAGGCCGATGGGCACCATGCGCATGCCGGTGGTGATGCGCTGCACGTCGGCGGTGATGCGGGCGAGCTGGGTGAGGTCGCGCACGAGGCGGGCGTCTTTGAGGGAGGCGAGCGCGGGGCTGTGGCCGATGAGGGTCTGGGCGATGACCATCTCGCCGACCATGTCCATCAGCTGGTCGAGCTTCGCGGTGTCGATGCGGACGGAGGCGGAGTCCTTGGCGGTGCGGGACGGAGGGGTGGGTGTCTGATTTGCCGGCGATGCTTGTTCTTCAGCGCGCGGCGCCGGGGTCGGTGCGGTTGCGCGTGCGGGTTCCGGTTGCGATTCGGCTTCGACTACCGTGGGCGATGCGGTTTGGGTTGGGGCGGTCGCGGGTGAGATCAGATCCGGCGATGCGCCTGCGCAGCCGGCGCGGGAGGCGCTGCGGATGCGGTCGAGCAGCGCGGGGGTGACGTGCGGAGGTGGGGCGGGCTGGCCGGCGAGCCGCTGGACGATGGAGGCGAGCTCCTTGCGCACGACGTCGGTGCTCTCGAGGACGACGTCGACGACCTCAGGCGTGACCGTGAGCTGGCCGGTGCGGGCGAGGTCGAGGAGGGTCTCGACTTCGTGGGCGAGGGAGTTGATCTCGGCGAACTCGAGGAAGCCGGCGAGGCCCTTGATGGTGTGGAAGCCGCGGAAGATGGAGTTGAGGGTCTCGGTGGCGGAGTTGTCCTTCTCGAGGATGAGGAGCTGGCTCTCGATGGTGATGAGGTGCTCGCCGGACTCGGTGATGAACTCGCGGATGAGCTCTTCGTCGGCGGCGAGGGGGTTGTGACCGGGGGTGGGGGTTTGCGGCGCGGAGGCTGGTTGCGCTTGAGCCTCGGGCGTGTGGCTGCCGGCTGGCTGCTGCGCGGGAGGGGTCTGGTTGGTGGACGGTTCGTCGATGAGGCGGCGAAGCTCGACGAGGGTGGAGCTGATGAGGCCGGTGAGCTCGGGGATGGCGAAGGCTGCGGGCGGGGCGATGCGGGCGGCAAGGGCGCGCGCGGCGGCCGCGAAGTGCGCGGCGCTGAGGCCATCGGCGGAGGCGGCGAGGCGCTCGAAGTCGACGGGGGCGAGGGTGGCGACTCCATCGAGGATGAGCCGGGTTGAGAGTTCGTCGATCTGATCGGTGAGCGCGGTCAGATCGACGGCTGTGGCGAGTTCAGACATGGGCCCCTCTTCTTTTGCGGACGCGGCGATGCGGTTGCCGGCGCGGCCGGGTCGAGCGGTGGTGCGAAGGTGTGCGTGCCGGACGAGCCGGACGCGCGGTTACTGGAGCAGCGCGGACAGGCCGTGCAGCTCGTTGGTGCTAAGGACCTGGTCGATGTCGAGGAGGATCTTGACCTTGCCTTTGATCTTGGCCATGCCCTTGAGGTAGGGGGTGACGACGCCGGGGCCAAAGTCGGGGGTGTCTTCGATGTCGGAGGCGAGCAGGTTGAGGACCTCGACGACGCCGTCGACGATCATGCCGATCATGAGGTCTTCATCGTGCTGGCGGGTGCGCACGACAATGATGCAGGTGCGGGCGGTGTACTCCTCGGGCGGCAGCGCGAATTTGATGCGGAGGTCGATGACGGGGATGACCTTGCCGCGCAGGTTGATGACGCCTTTGACGTAGGGCGGCACCTGGGGGACGGTGGTGATGTCCTGCAGGCCCATGATCTCGCGGACCTTGAGGACCTCGGTGCCAAACTCTTCTGAGCCGAGGTGGAAGATGAGGTACTTGCCGGCGCGCTGCGCGAGGTCGGGCGGCAGGGCGGGCTGGGTGGCCGGAGCGATGGTGGCAGTCTGCATGAGGTTCCTTTCGGGGGTGCGGCTGGCCCTGCCCGGTGCGGGGCTTGAGGCACAAGGCGCTTATCGGCGAGGCCGGGAAAGACATAAGAGCGGCGGCGGAGAGATGCGGCTCGCGGCGCACTTTGGTGTAGTGGGCATCGCGGCGCATTACCTGCAGGTGGCGGCGAGTAATGATTTGGCGCAACGCTCCGATGAAGACGCTATGCGCGGCACAGCGTCCATTTTGCTGCGCGCGAGAGCCACATGCCTGCGGGCAGAAGAGCGGAGTTCACACACATGAGATCGTTGACGATTGGGAAGAAGCTGTATCTGGGAGTTGGGGCGCTGGTGGTGTTTACGTTTGCGCTGGGGACAACGGCGCTGTCGAGCATTTCGACCATTGGGGAGCACCTGCATACGATCGTGGGCATGACGGCGAAGCGGCAGGCGCTGGCGCATGGGATGTATCGCGATTCGGCGGAGCTGACGAGCGCGGTGCGGGGAATCCTGCTGCGCGCGGAGCTGAAGGACACGGCGATGGTGGAGGCCAACCAGGGCCAGTTCACGACCGCGGCGGATGAGCTGCAGAGTTCGATCACGACGATGACGCCGCTGCTGACGAAGCCGGAGAGCAAGCAGGCGGTTGCCGACATTCAGGAGAACCTGAACACGATGAAGACGGCGGACCAGGCGATCCTACAGGCGCTGGCGACCGGGGACACGGCGACGGGCGTGTCGATCCTGGACAGCACGGTGAAGCCGACGGAGAAGAAGCTGGACGCGGCCGCGGAGGTGGTGCTGAAGATGCAGGACGAGAACCTGGCGTCGGACTCGGACGCGGCGGCTTCGTCCACGGACAGCAGCCGTTGGACGACGATGGTAATGCTGGTCCTTGCGTCTGTGGTAGGGCTGGTGGTGGTGTATGTGGTGCGGCAGATCAACGGTGTGCTGCGCAGCAGCGTTGTGGAGCTGGCGGAGACGGCGGCGCAGATTGCGTCCGCGGCGACCCAGGTGTCCTCATCGAGCCAGTCGCTGGCGCAGGGCGCGTCCGAGCAGACGGCGACCATCGAGGAGACTTCGAGCGCGAGCGCGGAGATCAACTCGATGGCGCACCGGACGACGGAGAACTCGCGCACGACGGCGGAGCTGGTGGGGCGGTCGCAGGAGGGATTTGCGCGGACCAACCAGTCGCTGACCGAGATGGTGGGCGCGATGGACGGGATCAACGCATCGAGCCAGAAGATCTCGAAGATCATCAAGGTGATCGACGAGATTGCCTTCCAGACCAACATTCTGGCGCTGAATGCGGCGGTGGAAGCAGCGCGCGCGGGCGAGGCGGGGATGGGATTCGCGGTGGTGGCGGACGAGGTGAGGAACCTGGCACAGCGTTGCGCGCAGGCGGCCAAGGACACAGCGGACCTGATCGAAGACTCGATCCAGAAGTCGGATGGCGGGCGGGTGAAGGTGGACCAGGTGGCGGTGTCGATCAAAGCGATCACGGCGGAGTCGTCGAAGATCAAGGAGCTGGTGGACGAGATCAACCTGGGCAGCGTGGAGCAGTCGACCGGCATCGACCAGATCAGCCGGGCGATCACGCAGATGGAGCAGGTGACGCAGAGCAGCGCGGCCAACGCGGAGGAGAGCGCAGCGGCGGCGGAGGAGTTGAATGCGCAGGCCGAGGCCATGAAGGATGTCGTGGAGCGGCTGCGGGCGATGGTGGACGGAAGCGAGGGCGCGGGGCATGCCGCAGGCAAGCGTGCCGATGTGCGTGGGCCCTCGGTCGCGCACAGCCCGGCGTGGGGCCTGGACGCCCAAAGATAGACTGGCGAGCCCATCGCTGCGCGCAAGAAGGCGCTCAGCGGCGTTTGGGGTGGGGGCCGATACATTTCCAGCGCCAGACCACAGCTGGCTCCGTCTCCCGGCCGCGCGCTGATGGCTGGCGAATCTCCCTCAACTCTTGCGCACGACTCATACGCACTACGGCAACACCAGCAACAGGGGCTTGCACTCGGTAAGGGTACTGGCGTGTCCCGCGGCCTTCACGGCGCGCAACTCCAGGCCCGATAAGGGCTACAGCGAGTTCTTGACTCGACTACAACTTTGTGAGGTTTCCCTTGAACCTGAGCTCAGCGACAAATCACCGGCATCATCATGCCGTCACTCTCAACGCCGCGTTCCTCCTCTCCTTCTTTGTTCTGGCGGCGTCTGCAGCGCAAGCCCAGTACAAGGACTACCCCCGCGCCGACGCCCCGGCACAGTCCTTCGGCCACCCCGAGAGCGGCAAGTGGACCGCCGACGTCGAGCTGCGCGGCCGCACCGAGGACCAGACCGCCATCAGCTACACCTCCGGCCTGAACGAGACCTACGAGCTCACCCGCATCCGCGGCGGCCTGGAGGTGCGGCCCACGCAGTGGCTCACCGTGTATGGCCAGTTCCACGACAATCATGCCCTCGCGCTGCCGCTCAAGTACACCGCCGCCAACATGCGCGACAGCTTCGACCTGCGCCAGGGCTTCATCGAGCTGCACGCGAAGCGCGTCGCGCTCTTCACCGGCCGCCAGGAGCTGAAGTTCGGCGACGAGCGCGTGGTCGGCATCAGCGACTGGACCAACAATAGCCGCACCTGGGATGGATTTGACCTGAGGGTGGGTGAAAAGAACCGCGTTGACCTCTTCAGCACATCGGTCGTGGTCGTGCATCCCACCAGCCTGGACACGCACGGCGCGGGCCTCACCTTCCACGGCGTCGAGGGCCACATCGTCTCGCTCGCGCCGCGCACCACCGTCGAGCCCTTCGTGCTCATCCGCGCGCTGCCTCGCGTGCTCAGCCAGCAAAGCGTCTACGGCGGCGAGCTTGAGGTCACCAGCGGCGTCTACGCCGCCAGCCAGCTCCCGCTCGGCTTCGACTACTCCGCCACCGGCATTCTGCAGCGCGGCAGCTACTCGAACGATTCCATCCACGCCGGCTCCGGCATTGTACGCGCGGGCTACACTGCCCACCGCCTGCCCTGGTCCCCGCGCCTGCAGGGCGAGTACGACTACGCCACCGGCAACCCGCACCGCAACCCGCTGCGCATCGGCACCTACGATCAGCAGTATCCCAGCAATCACAACGCCTTCGGCCTGGTGGATCTCTTCGGCTTCGAGAACATCAAGCAGACCCGCGCCAACCTCGACCTCAAGCCGGCGAAGAGCCTCTCGCTGCTCTTTGAGGCCGGCTCGCTGCACGTCGTCACCGTCCGTGACGGGGTCTACAGCGGAAGCGGCAGCGCGGTCGTCAAGGCGCCCAGCGCAGGCTTCACCGGCGACGACATCGGCACTGAGTTCGACGCGTCAGCGAAGTATGTCATCGAGAAGTACGTGGTCGCGAACGTCGGCGTCGGCCATCTCTTCCCCGGTGAGGTCCTCACCCATAACGCGCACGGCGCTCCGCTCACACTCGCGTACTTCGGCCTCACCTATCGCTTCAAGGTGAACTAGCACAGCGCGCCGAGGGCGGCCCGGAGCAGAAAGCGCGCCGGGTCGCGCGCCGCGGAAGACACAGACAGAGGATACCGGCCATGGCATCGAAGTTGACGATTGGAAGGAAGTTGGGGGTCAGCGTAGGCATCCTGCTGGTGCTGATTGTGTCCCTTGGCGCGACCGCCTGGCTCACGCTGGGCGGCGTGGGCGCGGAGTTGAACGACGCCGTCACCCGGACCGCGACCATGATGGATCTGGTGCAGGGCATCGGCAAGCGCTCGCAGGAGACGGTGAGCGACATCCGCGGCGCCGCGCTCTCCTATGCCAACGGAGACCAGAAGACCGCCGCCGCGAACGAGAAGAAGCTGCAGGCCGCCTACACCCGCATGGGAGAGATGGAGCACGACGTGAACCCGCTGCTCACGCCCGCGGGCAGGACGGGCATGGACGTGGTGCTTCGCGACCTGGCCGCCATCCGCCCGCTGCAGGAGCAGTATCTCGTGCTCAGCCGCGACCAAAAGCCGGCCGACGCCGACGCGCTGATGCGCGACAAGATGACGCCGCTGATCGCAGCGATGGAGACTGACTCGCTGGCCGTCGTGAAGGTGAACCGCGCGGAGCTGGCAGACTCCGTACAGCGCGCGGCCGCGGTCGAAGCCAGCAGTCACTGGACGGTGGCGGCGGTGCTCACCTTCGCGTTGCTGGTGGGCGGCGTGGTCGTCATCCGGGTGCGCGAGATCCAGCGTGCGCTCTCCACGGCCGTCGACCAGCTCTCCAGCGGGGCTGAGCAGATCGCCAACGCCGCATCGCAGGTGGCATCGTCCAGCAACGAAGTGGCGCACGGCGCCTCCGAGCAGGCCGCATCGATCGAAGAGACCTCCGCCTCCACCGAGGAGATCCAGTCCATGTCGCGCAAGAACGCGGACAACTCGCGCTCCATGGCCGAGCTGGCCGAGGAGTCGCAGCGGATGTTCGTCCAGACCAACCGGCAGCTCGAGGAGATGGTGGTCTCGATGGAGGAGATCCACCAGTCCAGCGGCAAAATATCCAAGATCATCAAGGTGATCGACGAGATCGCCTTTCAGACCAACATCCTCGCGCTGAACGCGGCGGTTGAAGCCGCGCGCGCCGGCGACGCCGGCATGGGCTTCGCGGTGGTCGCCAACGAAGTGCGCAATCTGGCGCAGCGCTCCGCGCAGGCCGCCGAGGACACTACGCGCCTCATCGAGGACTCAATCGCACGCTCCAACGCGGGCAAGGGAAAGGTCGACCAGGTCGCGCAGGCGATCCGCGGCATCGCCGGCGGCGCGGCCAGGATCAAGGCCATGGCGGACGACGTGAACGGCGGCAGCGCGGAACAGTCGCGCGGCCTGGAGCAGATCGTCCGCTCCATCAGCCGCATGGAGCAGGTGACCCAGGCGACCGCGGCCAGCGCGGGCGAGAGCGCCACCATCGCCGAAACCATGAACCAGCAGTCCAGCGCGCTGCGCGGCGTCATCGGCCAATTGAACGGCATGGTAACGCAATAGAAGGCTGGGCGCCCTAGGGAAGCGCGCGGACGGGGATGGCGGCACTTTCCCTGCTGATCGCGGTCCTATTGTCGCTCCACCCCTTCCACGCGGGGTCCGAGGCGGCCAGTTCGGCGCTTGCCTGGTTCTGGATGACTTCGCGCGCCGCCAGCGCTTTCAGATCCCGGTACTCGAGCAGGATAAAGCCGGACCAGGGAGCGCCCGCCGGGTTCTGGTTCACGTAGGCCGCATAGGAGCGCAGATCGCCGGTCTTCTCCCAGGCGTCGAACTGCGGGACCGCGTAGCCAAGCAGGTAGCTGGTGTACCTCGGCATGTCGACGAGCACGTCGTATTCCAGTACAAGGAGCTGCGACTCCCGAGTGCTCGGGCCTGTTGAGCTCTGGCGGACGATGTCGGCCGTGTACGACGTGTCGGCTGAGGCAATCGGCTGCGCGTCGGGAGGGAGGCCTCCGGGGAAGCTCTCTTCAATCCGCTGCCAGCGCGCCATGTCGCTGACGTGCTCAAAGCTCAGGATGACGAACATGTCGGGCTGGCTGCTGGCCGCGTAGGTGGTGAAGAGCACCTGGAAACCGGCAAAAACGCCGCTCTGGCGCCACTTTTCGAACTGGGTGCAGCCCTCGGTCCTCATGATCTCGCGAAATTTCACACGCTCTCCGGGCAAAGCGCGGTAGGTGGCGATGAGCGCCGTGGGTCCGTCAGCCTCGGACTGCGCGAGGCCGTAGGGCGCAACGGCGAGGGAGAGCGCCGCGACTGCGAGGGTGAGCGAAGCTTTGACGTTCATGAATGGCCTTTCGGAATCGGTCCTTCGCCGGCCGCGCCGCGGTCTCTCTTGGGCGATGCTGCGTTAGACAGCATATCCCCGGGGAGGTCATGCCTGGGTGTCGCTTTTCTTTTCTCGCGCGGCGCTCAGGGCGTGGCTCGCGATCGAATCGGTTCCGGCCGCGATTGCATCCGCCGGTCCCTCTAGTTCGCCTGGAGGGATTTGAGGCGGGCCTGCGCGAGCACCCATGTGTCGACAGGGTCGACGATCGTGGTCTCGGGCCGGGTGACCTTGCGGTACGCGGCGATGGCGGCGTCGTTGGCGCCGAACTGCTCGTAGATTGAGCCGAAGCCGAACCAGACCGCGGAGTTTGGCTCGGCCAGGTTCGCGGCAGCCATGCCGTCGAGGAGGAGCTGGCGGGCCTCCGAGGTCTTGCCCTGCGCGGCATAGAGGCAGGCCAGGGTATGCATGTCGTCGAAGGAGTTCTTGTTGAGCGATGTGGCCTGCTGACCGGCATTGATCGAGGCGGCGTCAACATGGTCTTCAAAGAGGCCAAGCCAGGCGAGATTGTTGTAGTCGACGCTGGTGGCCTTACCGGAGTCGACGATCTGCTGGAGAACTTTGCGGGCCCGGGGAAAGTCAGATTCAGCTTCGGCCTCGTAGGCGGATTGGAAGAGGAGGCCGTGGTCGGTCGGCCGCTTCGCCAGACGAGGGTTGAGGAGGTTGGACCACGCGGCAAGGTCATGCAAGAGCATGTCGGCGCGTCCGGCGAGCATGATGGCCGTCATCGAGTCGGGATACTCGGCGACCAGCTTGTCGGTGTAGGTGCGCGCGGAGGCGCCGTCCTCATGGTTGAGGTAAGCGGAGGCGAGCAGCAGGACCAGGTCGGTGTTGGTGGGCGCGGCCTTGTAGGCGGCGAGCGCCGGATCGAGGGGGACCTGGCTGGACGGTTTCTGTATGGTGAGAGCGATGGCGGCGATCGGAATGGCGTCGGGCCCGGAGTTGCCAGCGGTAGAGGAGCTCGGGTTCCAGAAGCGTGCGAACAGATTGCCTTCCAGCGGATCGTCGCCTCCGCCGCGATGGACGAGGTCGCGCTTCCAGTCCAGCAGGCTGCGGGCTTCGGTTTCGCGGTTGCTCTTGAGGAGGTAGAGGGCGTAGTTGCCCACTTCCGCGGAGTCGTTGCCGTCCGCCACGATGCGGAACTGGCCGTCGTCGCGGGAGACGAAGAGGTCCTGGTTGGCCGCGCCCAACGAGGTCAGGGTGGCGCGGTAGCCGTGAGCGTCGTCGCCCTCGCAGGTGATCTTTGCATTGCCGAGCGTGACATCGCGCATCACTGCGGTGGGCAGCTGAGCGCGCTGGGCGATGACCCGGACGATGCTGCCGGCGGCCGCGTTGGTTTCCATCGCCTTCTTCCACTCGGGGTCGGTCGCATAGGCATGGCGCGCGAGGAAGAGCGGGATGTGCTGGCCCATGGTGCCGTCCATCATCGAGGTCAACATGAGCTGGATCGGCGCCTTAGGGTCGCCCGGCGGCAGGGGCGCGGTCGAGGCGTGCTGGAGGGTGCGAAAGATGTCGATCTGGCGGGCCATCTGGGCTGCATCGGATTGGCCTTGAATTCCGGCGCTCAGCATGTCCGATGCCTGAGCATAGAGGCCGATGCGGATGAGTTGCAGCCCGGAGAGGCGGAGCGCGGCTGACTTTTGCTTGTCGTCGCCGGAGATGAGATTGGCGCGCTGCAGGGCTGCGGCAACGCTTTGCGAGGCGGCGACTGCGGTAATGCCGATCGCATCGCGGGTGGGGCTGGACTGCAGCGTGGACAGCTCCGTCAGCAGCTCGGAAAACTGATGGTTGTAGAGCAGGTCGTAGAGCAGGTTGTCCTCATACTGCGCGGCCACAGCCTTGTCGATCTCCTTCAGCGAACGATACTCCGCGATGGCGTCGGCCAGGCCGGCGCCCTCCGCGTAACGGTCGCCGTCAGGGTTGAACTCGTAGAGAACGGCGAGGTTGATGCGCGTGGACGGGTCGTCCGGCTCCAGCTGTTTGGCCTTTAGGTAGGCGGCGACCGCGCCTTTGCGGTCGAAGCCCTTGCCCAGGTGGACGCCGATGTTGTTGTACTCCAGCGCCTGAGCGAGCTGAAAGAACGCGACACGCGATTTGGGATCCAGCGTGGTGGCCAGGCGGGCCTCGTTCTGGGCCTGTTCGCCGAGCCCGGCGCTGAGCAGCGCCGCCGACATGTGAACATGCTCGATGGCTTCACTGGGGTGCGCCGCGATGAGCCCGCGGTCGGCGGCGAGGGCCTCGCGGATCTTGCCCTCGGTAAGAAGCTTTGCGCCAATCTGGTCGAACTGAAGAACAACATAGTCCTGACGATCGATCTCCAGCACGGCCTTGCGCAGGGCGAGAACCTCCTCCGTGGAGTAGCGCTGCTTGACGGTGTCAAAGCGGTAGACCGCTGTCACTACGCTGGGAGACTGAGCGCTCTGTTCCGCGGCGAAGTGGCGGGTCAGGGTCGCGGGACCCAGCTGAACGGTCTGGTCCTCGGGCAACGCGCGCGGAACGAAGCCCTCAGGCACGACGATCCGGTACCGGCGCTCCGTAACGAATGGGCGGATGAGGTACTCCGAAGCACGCTGCTGCTCGGCCTTCTTGCGGTCCGCCTGTTGCTCCGGAGTGAGCTTTGCGTTGTCGGCGTCGGGATCGGTGGAGAACCATGAAGGAAGCCCAGAGAGTGCCGCCGCAGGCGCGATCGCCACCGCGGCGTCGGAGACTGAGGTGAGGCCGCGCGAGGCGCTGTCCATCTCCAGGCGGAGAAGGAACGGCTTCAGGAGGTCGTCGCCCTCGGACTGCTCAATCTTGGTGAGGGCCTTCGCGGCGTAGGCGTTCTTGCAGTATCGCTCCAGGTCGTCGCGCGTTGCCTTGGTCAGGGCCGCACCATAATGAGCTCGGTAGTCGGAGTCGATCTGCCCGGTGGTGGCCGAGGTTTCCACGATACGGGCGGGGCCGAATGGCCGGAGAGTGACCTCGCGGGTCTCGACCAGCACGCTATCGGCGGATTTGGGATCGGGCGTACGGGTGAGCGAGTTGGTGCCGTCCGCGATGACGAGTGCGAGCCGTCCCTGATCCTGATAGGGAAGGTCGCCCACGTGGGTGAATTCAGCGGTGGCGTCGATCCAGAGCTCGGGCTTGCCTTCCGGCCCGCCGGGGATGTGGACGATGGCGTGGTCGAACTGGTTCATCCCCGGCAGGTCGGGATTTACATCGCTCCCCGGACCTGTATCGAGGAGCGCAATGTTGGCCTGAATCCCCGCGGCCCGCAGCATGGATACAAGAAAGGCTGCCTTGTCCTTGCAATCGCCGTAGTGGCGCTTCAGCACCTCGGCCGGCGTCTGCGGCTGAAGAGCGGCCTCGCCAAACTCAATGCCCGTATAGCGGACCTCACGGTGGAGTCGGGAGACCAGGGTCTGGACAGCGGTAAGGTAGTCGGCCGGGAGCTTTGCGGGAAGAAGCGGCCTGACAAGATCGGGCTGGATCTGAGGCTCGGCGAGCTTCCGGTAGTCGGCTGCAACTGCAGACCAGGACGGCGCGGTGGAGAACTCCACCATCGGCAGTCGGCCGTCGTCCGTCGCGAGATCGATGTCCGAGTCGATCACAAGCGGAACTTGGGAGAGATCGACGACGCTGCGGCGGACATCCCCTGCCACCGTGGTCTGGAGCAGCGAATCGGGAAGCGATCGGACCCTGATCTTGAAGGGTGCATCCGCCGGTACTTCGAGTACCACGCGGCAACGGACGACCGGAACGGTGCGCGAGAAGAACACGCGGTAGACGCTGCCCACAGAGAAGAACGGCAGCTTGTCGGTGACGACCGTCTGCTGCTCCACGATCGCGCCCACGGCGAGGGACGGGAGCGGGGCTTTGTAGATCCTGGCGTCGGAGTAGGTATCGTCGTCCTCATTCTTCGCCGGAACGTCGGTGAGGGTGTGCGGATCAAGCTCGGAGACGCGGCCATCGATCAGAAAGACCCGCGCGCGAAGAGTCGGCTGATTCTGGTACCAGGGGTCCCAATCGGCGGAGATCTCGTTCCAGTCCTCGAGGCCTTCCTTGTTCTCAATCCGGTAGATCAGTTGATCGATGTGGGTGACGCGGCCGTCCGTGGCGAGGGCGTATTCCTCCTGCTCGAAGAGCACGGTGATATCGGTAAGGGGCTCGGCCGGGACCCGGGCGGCGGCGGTCTGCACCTCCGCCGTAGAGGCGGTGAAGGCCGGCCCGTCGAGGGGCCAGGTGGGTGTCTGCGAAAAGAGGGCAGAAGGAAGGCAAAACGCAAGGGCGAGCAGAAGACGTGCGGGCCTGAACATTAGCAGCGAGCCTCGAGATGGTCTTGGTAGTGGACAAATAGTACCAATTCCGCACCGGGTCGAGGGAGGATTTGCCGATGCCCGGTTGCATGGCATGACACGGCGCTCCTTGAGCGGGGAATCCGGAACGGAGCTGTCGTGCGCTGGCACGTTTCGCGCTAGAAGGGTTTGGCGCCGGAAGGTCTGGCCGGTGCGCGGTGCGCAATCGGGGATGGCTCGCGGTTGGGAGTGTGCGAGTTCGGCGGCCGATTCAAGGTGCGGCCGGGTTCGGATTTCTGCTGAGGGTTCGTCACAATGCTGAGAATGCGGCAGGGTCCCGGCGGTCGACCGATTTCCTTTTCAGGGGTTTATGAGTGGTCTTCCGGTTGCATTGCGAAGAACGCGAACGTCGGCATGGAACTTTGAATGAACGCATAGGAGGCAGAAAACATGGCAACTCTGCAGCAGGAAGTCCGCAGCGAAGACGCCAGCGTGGCGAGCGCGGTGAAGGTTGACATGAAGGTTGAAGTGCTGGTGCTCCCTGTTTCGGATGTGGACCGCGCGAAGCAGTTCTACGTGAAGCTGGGGTGGAGGCTGGACGTCACGCCACCAATCGTGGTGCAGCTGACGCCGCCGGGCTCGTGGTGCTCGGTGCAATTCGGCAAGACGCTGACGACCGCGGCGCCGGGCTCGGCCAAGGCGTATGTGGTTGTCTCCGACATCGTGGCCGCGCGGAACGAACTGCTTGCGGCGGGCGTCGAGGTGGGGGAGTTCTTCCACATCGGCCCGCAAGGGCGGCTCAGCGGCCTCGATCCTGAGCGTCGCACCTACGGCTCGCGCGCCTCGTTCAGCGACCCGGACGGCAACGTCTGGGTGCTGCAGGAGGTGACGACGCGGCTTCCGGGGCGGGTCGACTCGGGCCTGACCTCATTCAGCTCGGCGAGCGACCTGGCGAGCGCGCTGCGGCGTGCCTCGGCCGCACATGACCAGCACGAGAAGCGCATCGGCGCGGCCGATCCGAACTGGCCCGACTGGTACGCCGAGTACATGGTGCGCGAACAGAATGGCGAAGAACTGCCGCAGTGACCCAGCCCATCCGGCACGAACGCGATGCAATACCGTAAACTGACTGATCGCGAAGGAGGTTTGAAATGCTGAGTACAGAACAAGGTGCGAATGTCGCGACCTCTGTGTCCACCAAGACCGCTGAGGTTGCCGGGCTCAAGGTCTTCTATCGCGAGGCCGGGGACCCGTCGCAGCCAGCCATCGTCCTGCTGCACGGGTTTCCCTCGTCGTCGTACCAGTTCCACGACCTGATTCCGCTTCTGGCGCACAGGTTCCATGTGATCGCGCCGGACTACCCCGGCATGGGGTACAGCGATGTCCCGGCCCCGGCCATCCTGCCACCGACCTTCGACGACATGGCGGCGGCGATGCACGCCTTTATTGCGCAGTGCGTGCCGGCGCCGGTCATCCTCTACATGCACGACATCGGCGGTCCGATCGGAATGCGCATCGCGACGGCGCACCCCGAACAGATCGCCGGCCTGATTTTCCAGAACACGGTCATTTCACGGGAGGGCTGGAACCCGGAACGCCTGAAGGTCTATGAGGGGTTGGGCGGCTCTGAAACCCCAGACAAGCTGGCCCAGGTGGAGCAATTCGCCACCGTGGCGCGCGACAAGTTTCTTCATCAGAGGGGCGCGCAGCGACCTGACTCTGTGAATCCGGACAGCTGGGCGATCGACGCCTATGCGTTCTCGAACGAGGCGAGCCGGGAGTTCATGTCGAGGTTGTTCATGACCATCTCGTCGACCTTCCCGCTCTATCCGAGGTGGAACGCCTATCTGAAGGAGCGGCAGCCGAGGACCCTAGTCGTGTGGGGGCAAAACGACCCTTTGTTCACGCCGACGGCCCCGGAGTTTGTGAAGGAGGCCGTGCCGGCCGCCGATGTGCGCTACTTCGACGGCGGCCACTTCGTGCTCGACGAGTACGCCGACGAGATCGCCGAGGCGATCCTCGAGACCTTTGCATGAGAGGAGAATGACAATGAGCACAGCAACCACTGCGTTTGTTATCCAGCGCGCACCGGAACTGCTCGGTCAGACGGTCGTCGTGATCGGCGGGAGCGCAGGCATTGGCCTCGAAACGGCGCGGCAATCGCGTGGCGAGGGGGCTGAGGTGATTCTTACCGGCCGAGACCCTGAGCGCCTTGCGCGCGCGGCGAGCGAGCTCGAAGCGCTGAGCAGCGCGGCCTTCGACGCCGCGGACTCCGCTGCGCTCGGGCGGTTCTTCCGCGATCTGCCGGGCCCGATCGACCATGTGATGGTGACGGCCGGCGGGCCGCACTACGGACGCATGCTTGAGATGGACCTCGCGGAGGCGGGCAGGGCCTTCGACGCCCATCTCCTGCTGGCGCTCGATGTGGCCCGCAACGCCGCACCCAGGATGAGGCCGGGAGGCACGCTGCTGTTGATGGGAGGGACCGGCGGGCGGCGGCCGGGCATCGGCCTCGGCATTATGTCGACGGTGACCGCTGCGCTTCCCGCGCTGACTGCGAATCTGGCGCTCGAGCTCCCGCCGGTGCGCGTCAACCTCATCGCCGCCGGGTTCGTCGACACGCCGTTGTCGGCATCGATTCTGGGCGATGGACTGGAAGCGCGCCGCAATCAGCTGCGCGCCACGCTGCCCATCCGGCGCGTCATCGGGCCGGCCGACGTCGCCGCGCTGGCCATACACATCATGAGCAACACGGCCCTGACGGGCGCGACCTTCGACATCGACGGCGGCCAGCAGCTCGTCGCGGCGTAGGGCAAATCACGAGAAACGTGCCGCTAGTCCTGTTCGCCGAGCGTCTGGGCGTAGGTCTTGCCGTAGGGGTAGAAGGCTTCCTTGCGGCCCTCCTTCCATGCGGCGGTCATCTGCGGCGTCGTGAGGTCCCAGTCGGGTCGGCATTTTTGGGAGACAGCGCGGAGGTCCTGGCGCAGGTCTTCCATCGTCGGGCGGCCGAAGAACCAGTAGCCGTTGTAGATCTTGTAGACCACCAGCCCCGGCTCCAGAACGATGACGTGGGGAATCATCGGATTGTGGTCGGGGTCCGTGTATTCAGCGATGTCGAGGTCCTTCTGGACCTTTCGCCCAGCGTCGGAGAGGAACGGCCAGTGAGCGCCGACCCCTGAGCGGTACTCGTTGGTGACGGTAATGTTGTCGGTGCTGATGGTGACCAGGCGGCAATATCCCACCTCCATCTCGCGGTGCAGTTCGAGGAGCAGGTCGGCCTGGCGGCGGTCCTTGGGGCAATAGCCTCCGCGGCTGAGCACGAGGACCATGGGATGCTGGCCTTGCAGCTCCGACAGCTTGCGCCGCTGCGCCGCGTGATCGGTGAGTTCGCAGTCGGGAAAGACCGCGCCGGGCACAATGTCGGATCGCATGGATGGCTGGCTCCTTGGTGAGTTTTCTTTCTGGGCATCGATTGTAAAGGGGCGGATGCGGGGTGGGATCCGGTGGGTCGATTCCGTTGGCGAAACTGCCGAGAGCTCGTCATTGTGCTGAGAACGCGGCAAGCGCATGGCAGGCAACTTATCTCCTTTCAGCATCTTGTGATTGGCCATCCGGTTGCACCTATGGGTAGTGCAGCCAAATTTCAATCTCTAAGAGGAGCTGACGATGGCCCGTATTGAGAAAGCCCACGATGTTGTGAACGAACAGACGGCGAGCGGCGCTGGTGTCGTGTCGCACGGTGGCGATGGCCGGGCGATGGCCTCGGTTTCAACGTCCGGCACGGTGGGCGTTGGCAGCCATCCCACGCGGCGCAGCTTTCTTGCCGGCTCAGCGGCGGCGAGCGCGCTGGGCCTTATCCGGCTGGGCGCTGCCCGGCACGCGGAGGCGGCGCCAGTGAGCGAGCCCTCCGCGCGCGCCACGGCAAACGGCGGCGGCAGCAGCGACGCGATTCGCCCGTTCCGCGTGAGCTTTCCGGAGGCGGACCTGGACGATCTGCGGCGGCGCATCCTCGCGACACGCTGGCCGGACCGGGAGACCGTCACAGACCATTCGCAGGGCCTGCAGCTCGCGACCATGCAGAAGCTCGCGCAGTATTGGACGACGGAATACGACTGGCGCAAGGTGGAGGCGAGGCTGAACGCCCTGCCGCAGTTCGTCACCACGATCGATGGGCTCGACATCCACTTCATTCACGTGCGTGCGAAAGAAGCGAACGCATTGCCGGTGATCATCACCCACGGCTGGCCGGGATCGATCATTGAGCAGATGAAGGTGATTGGCCCGCTGACCGATCCAGTTGCCTATGGTGGAAGCGCGGAAGACGCGTTCGATGTGATCATCCCTTCGCTGCCGGGGTACGGGTTCTCCGGCAAGCCAACCGCGACCGGGTGGGACCCCACGCGCATCGCCAAGGCATGGATTGTGCTGATGCAGCGACTGGGATACACGCGATATGTGGCGCAGGGCGGCGATTGGGGCAACTGCATCACCGAGCTGATGGCGCTGCAGACGCCTCCGGGGTTGATCGCGATGCACACCAACATGGCGGCCACGGAGCCGGCAGAGATTAGCAAGGCGCAGAAGTATGGCGATCCGCCACCATACAAACTCTCCCCCGACGAACAACGCGCGTGGGACCAACTGACCGTCTTCAATACGCACGGCCTGGGCTATGCCATCGAGATGGCGAACCGCCCGCAGACGCTCTACGGGATTCAGGATTCGCCGGTCGGTCTGGCGGCGTGGATCCGCGATCACGACGCGGCCAGCGAGCTGCTGATCACACGCGTTTTCGACGGTGCGACCGAGGGCCTGACGCGAGACGACATCCTGGAGAACATCACGCTTTACTGGCTGACGAACACGGCGGTCTCTTCGGCGCGGCTCTATTGGGAGTACAAGGGCGGGTTCTTCGATCCCAGGGGCGTCAGCATCCCAGTTGCGGTGAGCGCGTTCCCGGACGAGATCTATCAGACGCCGAAGAGCTGGGCAGAGAAGGCGTATCCCAAACTGATCTATTACAACCGGCCGCCAAAGGGCGGACACTTCGCAGCCTGGGAGCAGCCCGCACTCTTTAGCGCAGAGCTGCGAGCAGCCTTCCGGTCGCTGCGCCAGAGCAGCTAGAGGGGGGGAGCGATGCCAGACCAGAGGATCGATATCATTGTGGCCGACGACAATCCGCTGCTTCTCTGCGTGCTCTCGGAGATCCTCCGGGGGCAGGGCTACGCGGTCCGCATGGCCTCGGACGGCTTCGAGGCGCTGGCGGCGATCCGGGAGCGGGTGCCGGATGTTCTTCTCTCGGACCTGAATATGCCGGGCATGTCGGGGTTTGAGTTGCTCTCCGTGGTGCGGCGCCGGTTTCCTATGATCGCCGTGATTGCGATGAGCGGAACGTACTCCAGCCTGGCGGCGTCTCCCGGCATCGCGGCGGATGGGTTTTACGCGAAAGGGACAAGCAGCGTCGCGCAACTGTTCGAGATTCTGCGCGAGATCGAAGACGCGGGGGTGCGCCAGGCAAAGCGCGCCGCCGCGCCGATCTGGATACCCGCGATGCCAGGCCAGTCGGACGAGAACTCAGCGGCGGTGGTCGCTTGCCCGGAGTGCCTGAGGGCGTTCTCACGTCCCCTGCGCGGGCCGGCATTGCCGCAGGAGAGCTCCTGTCCGTACTGCTTGAGCCCCGTGCAACTGGCCATTGTGAAGCAATCGGAAAAGATGGACCGGACTGGCCTGCTGCTGCCGGCTGCGCAAAACATGATCTGCGATCCCTCGTGGGCCGGCTGAGCAGGTTCGAAACGCAAAGCGACGGCCGCATGGGTACGCGCATCTGATGAGCTGACAGAAATCCATAGGAGGGATTATGGCAGCGACAGCGATTGCGGTAGCTACGATGAAGGCCGCGCAGATTTCCAGGCCAGGGGCGGGGTTCGAGGTGGTGGAGCGGGAGATTCCTGAGCCCGGTGTGGGACAAGTGCGGATCAAGGTGCAGGCCTGCGGGGTGTGCCACAGTGACCAGTTGACGGTGGAGGGAGCATGGCCGGGGATTCAGTATCCACGGGTCCCGGGGCATGAGGTTGCGGGCGTGATCGATGAGGTGGGCGAGGGCGTCTCCGCGTGGACGAAGGGGCAGCGGGTGGGCGTGGGCTGGCATGGGGGGCAGGACAATACCTGCCGCGAGTGCCGGCGGGGAGACTTTCGCAACTGCCGCAACCTGAAGATTGCGGGCATCAGCTACGACGGCGGGTACCAGCAATATATGGTGGCGCCGGTCGAGGCGCTGGTGTCGATCCCGGAGAGCCTGAGCGACGTAGACGCGGCCCCGCTGCTGTGTGCGGGAATTACGACTTACAACGCGCTGCGGCATAGCGGCGCGTTGCCCGGCGATCTGGTTGCGGTGCAGGGGATTGGCGGCCTGGGCCACCTGGGAGTTCAATTTGCCGACAAGTTTGGGTACCAGGTCGCGGCGATTGGGCGTGGCCCTGAGAATGCGGCGCTGGCGAAGAAGCTGGGAGCGAGCGTGTACATCGACAGTAAAGCGACCAACGCTGCGGAGGAGTTGCAGAAGCTGGGCGGCGCGAAGGTAATTCTGGCCACGGCACCAAACTCGAAGGCGATGTCGGAGCTGATCGATGGTCTGGGGCCGAACGGCAAGTTGATTGTTGTGGGCGCGACCTTTGATGCGGTTGAGGTCACACCGATCCAGCTCATCAGTGGAAGCAAATCGATTCAGGGCTGGGCTGCGGGCACGCCGGCCGACTCCGAGGACACGCTGCACTTTGCTGAGCTGAGCGGGGTGCGGCCGATGATTGAGACGTATCCGCTGGAGCAGGCGGCAGAGGCATACGCGCACATGTTGAGCGGGAAGGCGGAGTTCCGTGTCGTTTTGACGATGTGAGATTGAGGGCCACGCGCAGCTGCGAGGCTGGTCCCGCTGCCGAGTTCCGCTGGGGAGCCGGCTGCTCGTCTCGTTCTCTTCGCGAGTCTAGGCGGCGCGCGATTCGTCGAGGATGTGTTGGAAGCGGAGCGACACTCCGGTCCGCGCGCGGCGGGCGAAGCACTCGCTGAGACGTTGACGAAGCTTCAGCCGGGCGTGCAGCAGGCGCGTCTTGACGCAGGGAACGCTCAGCCCAAGCAGCTCCGCTGTCTCCGCGATGGACAAGCCTTCGACGTCACGCAGCAGGAACACCGTCCGCTGATGGTCCGGCAGAGAGGCAAATGCCTCTTGCAGAATTCCTTTGAGCTGGGCCCTGCTATAGAGCTGTTCCGGGTTAGGCGCCCAGTCGGCGATCCTGTCTCCCAGGGAGATGCCGGCCTCTGCCTCCTCATCCATCGAGACGGTCCGGGCCCGTCGCGCGCCGCGGAGCTTCATCAGCGCTTCATTGACGGCAATCCTCGTCAGCCAGGTCGAGAATCGCGCGCGTTCCTCGAATTGCTGCAGGTTCCTAAACGCCTTCAAGAACGCATCCTGCACAACATCCTCGGCGTCCTCGCGCGAACCTAAAATGTGCATGGCGACCCGCAAGATCACGGCGGTGTGACGGCGCACGAGCTGTTCGAAAGCCGCCGTGTCCCCCTGTTTGGCGGCATAAACCAGCGCGTTGTCGTCGATGGCGTCAGGTCGCGGTTGGGTGTTCGCAGTCGTCGTAATCATCTTAATCATGGAAGTCGCTCCTATCTGTTGATGACTACGACAAATGCAATTCAAGCGCCAATTCCAGCGATTGAAATCACAGGGCTTAGAGAAGAGGCAGCGAGCCGATTTCTCGGAAGAGACGACATATCAGAACCGTTCAGCGCGGGCGGAAGCTCGTCACCGCATCCGCATAGGTGCGAGCTGGTCTGACCCTCGCGATCGACGCGCCGCGACTAGCCGTCGATAAAGCCGCGTTTCATGGCGATGGTCACTGCGTGGGTTCGGTCATTCGCTCCCAGCTTGGAGAGAATGCTCTTCATGTGCCCTTTGACCGTCGCCTCGGAGACGTCCAGTTGCGACGCGATGATCTTGTTGGAGTTCCCCATCGCGACTCTGCGCAACACTTCGACCTCGCGATCGCTCAGCGCGTCGTCGGTCACATGGTCCGCGAGTTCGGCTGCGATCTCAGGCGGGATGCGTTTCTTGCCGGCGTGGACTGCCCGAATAGTCTCGAGCAATTCCTTGCGCAACATGTTCTTCAGGAGGTATCCGCAAGCGCCTGCCTTCAGGGCGCGCAGGGCCTGGATGTCTCCCTGATAGGTTGTCAGCACGATGCAGCGTGCGCTGGGAAACTCGGTGCGGATTGCGAGGATTGCGTCGATGCCATTCATCCCGGGCATCTGCAGGTCCATCAGCGTCACGTCCGGGCGATGGATGCGAAAAAGTTCGATCGCCTCCTGCCCGCCGGTCGCCTCGGCTACCAGTTCGAGGTCTGTCTCGCCCTCGATGACGGCCGCAATTCCTTCGCGAAGAAGCTGATGATCGTCCACCGCCAGAACTCTGATCTTTTTCGTCACCGTCCTACCCCTCCTCGTGTCCCCTGGCAAAGCGCATAAGGCGTCGCAGGAACGACTCTCCGCGGCTGCGCGGGTATGCGACCCCTGCCGGGACTGACAACTCGATCTCGGTGCCCGCGCCGGGATTGCTCCAGACCCTCAGCTGGGCGCCGATCGTCTGCGCGCGCTCGCGCATTCCGGACAGGCCCCAGTGTCCCTTCTTCCCTTCGCTGAGAATCGGACGGTGGATGCCGACCCCGTTATCGCGGATCCGCAGAGATATCCGTGCCCTGTCGTAGGTCAGCTCAACCTCGATCTTCGAGGCGCGCGAGTGCTTGAAGGCATTGATCAGCGCCTCGCGCGCAATCCGGTATACCTCATTAAACACAATCGGACCAAGTGCCTGCGGCGTGCCCACCACCGCAAGGCTGAACAGCGAGTTGTGGTCCTGCGCAAGCTCTTCGCCGCAACGCACCATGGCCTCTGAGAGTTCATTCCCCGTGGCGCCTTCCTCGCGGAGGTCGCGGACGCGCTGACGGCCCTCGAGCAGGACCTCATCGGCGCGGTCCAGCACCTTCTCCATCATCTGACGGGTCGGTCCCCCTTCGGGCAGGGTGTTCATCACGGCCTGGAAGCGGAGCATCAGGCCCTGAAATCCCTGCAGCAAGGTGTCATGCAGCTCGCGTGCGATTCGCTCGCGCTCCTCCATGCGGGTGCCCAGGCGCTCGCGAATCTGCGTGGTGGCCTGCCGCAGCCGCAGGAGATAGACCGAAAACAAGACCCCGGCAGCGAGCGCAACGTAGAGCAGCCGGAACCACCAGGTCTGGTAGAAGGCGGGAGAGATGATAAAGTCCAACACCGCTCCGCTGTCGTTCCACACGCCGTCGTTGTTGCAGGCAATGACGTGAAATCGAAATCGCCCCGGCGAAAGGCTGTTGTAGAACGCCTGACGCCGCGTCCCCGCGTCCTGCCAGTCCGTATCGACACCATCGAGCTTGTAGCGGAATAGCACGCGCTCCGGGATGGCAAAACTCAGCGCAGTGTAGTTGATCTGCAGCTGATCGGTGTGCGCGGGCAGCGCCAGGCCGCTAGAATCGACGTAGGACCTGCCGTTGGAAAGAATCGAGGAGATCATCACTGGGGGTGGAAGGGGGTTGTGGATGCTGCCCAGTTCCGCGGGATCCAGCCACGCGACCCCCTTGGTGGTGGCGAACCAGAGCCTGCCCTCGCGAGACTCCACCACCGAGGGCTCGGGAATTCTCTCGCTGGAGAGCCCCGGAAGCCCGTCCAGGACGTCGAGGCGTTCGGCGGAGACGGCGTAGGTGGGGTCGTGGAGCCACCGGGAGAGTTCGCCGGCGGAGACATGGGTGATGCCCGAGGGGCCGTTCATCCAGAGGTCGCCGGTCTCTGTCTCGATGACGCCGGAGACCCTGCCGGGCATCTGCTCGTCCTTCCATTTCACGATGCGAAACTGGCCGCCGGCAAAGAGTTCGACCCCGCCGGTCCCACCCAGCCAGACGCGCCCATCACGCACGTACATGGTGCTCTCGGAGACGCCTCGCGTGCCATCCGGGAACGAGAACCTCTGGTAGGCGGCGCCGTCCCAGCGGACGAGCATGTTGGAATAGCCAAGCCAGACGTTTCCCCTGTCGTCATCCGCCATGGCGCCGACGATGCCCGGCCTCTTGCCAAGGACACTGTTTTGACTCAACCATGCGCCGCCATGGAAGTAGTAGGTCCCGCCGGTCGCGGAAGAGACCCACAGGTCGTTGTTGCGGTCGAATGCGAGAGCGATGGCCGGCCCCAGCTTTTCCTCGGGGTAGTCCAGTGGCTCGAAACTCTCCCCGTTGGACCGCCAGAGGCGGGAGTCTCCCGCGCCCGCTGACCAGATCGCGCCGTTGCGGTCGCGCCGAAGGCAGATGGTCCCTCGGACCATGGGGAAGCTTGCCGGGTTGCCCTCCGCCGCCACGTGGATGAGGGGAAGGCTCTGGTTGCCAGTCCAAATTGAGCCGTGGTCTCCGGCGAGGAGGCTGAAGTCGTGCTCCACGGTCTGGGGCAGCGTGAGCGTGGACAGGGCGGTGCGCCGCAGCTTGTCCAGGCCGGAGTTTGTGCCCACCCACACACTGCCCTCGCGATCGACGGTGACCTTCCATGTGGCGCTGGAGCTGAGGCCTTGCCGGGTTGAAAAGCTCTCACCCGGATCGCTCTCGGTCGCGAGCGGCGTCTGCCAGTGGTCGATATGGTCGAATCGCCTCACGCCGTTGCCGGTCACCGCCCAAAGAGAGTGGTCGGCGGTGAAAGTGAAGTCTCCATAGAGGGTGCTCGCCCGGGACTCTTTGGCGGGCGCGGCGGAGCGTACGGGAGCGCCGGACGGATCGGTCACGCGGCGCAGCCCATGGTCGTCGGACAGCCAGATGGAGCCATCCGGCGCCTCATGCAGAAAGTCGCTGGAGTTGGTGGTGATCAGGACAAAGGCCGCGGAGGTCGCCCCCGCAGCATAAGGGAAACGCTGGAACTTTTGCTGACCGCGCTCGAGAAAGAGCAGGCCGCCGCCAAGAGTTCTGACCCAAACGGTCCCTTTGTGGTCCACCAGGATCGCGGCAGCGAAACCGCCGGGATATCCCTGCTCCATGCCAACCTGCTGGCACATCTTCCCTTGCATGTGGAAGAGGCCACCGGAGCCTTGCAGCCACAGCGAGCCGTCCTGGGCCTCGGCCAACCCCTCCTGCCGGGCCGGGGTGCAACGCCTGTCGGCAAAGGTTGTGAGCTTGCCATCCTTCCAGAAGAGAAGGCCCGCGGCCCGGGTCTTCAGCCAGACACCCCCGAATCGAGAAGGGAACGCTGAGTGGATCTCCAGGTCTTGTGCGGCGCCGTTGGTCGCCTCCTCCACCGACTGAAAGCGGACTCCGTCGAAGCGGAAGACACCGGTGGACGTTGTGAGCCAAAGATACCCGTCGGATGCCTGCTGAATATCGAAGACGGCGCCAAGGCCGTTCTCTGAGGTCCAGGCGGTGTGGTGGACGTCCTGCACCTCGGGAGTCTGCGCACGCGCGGCCAACCCCCATCCACCGGCAGCCAGCGCCACGACGAGGGCTGCATCGGTAACCCAACCGGACTTCCCTAAGAGTCTCGACATGAGCCGACCTGAACATGAGCGACCTGGACATGAGCGACCTGATGCTTCGTCTGCAACGCGCGGGGCTTGCCGAAGACTAAATTGGCTCAACAGTCCGGAGCGCATCGATCGAGAACGATCAAGCCCATGGCAACACCGGATGAGAGGTCGTGAGTCAAAGATACGCGAGCGTGGCGGGGTCTGCACCCTACGAAAGGATAGTCGCGCGGCGCTCCAATGGAGATTGTGCGGCGGCCTGACGGCGAATAGCCTTCAAAATGTGCAGAGACTGTTCTCCATGTTTCCGACGGGAGCGGCAGGCGCGGCGCTCTTGGTCCTTCGCGTTTTGGTGGCTGCGACTCTCGTCGACAATGTAACGGCACACTGGGCCCCGGTTAGTTCGCTTTGGGTTGTCTGGGCAGCTGCACTGCTGGCGATAGTTCTATGCTTTGGCTTCCTGACGCCCTACTTTTCTATCCTTTCCTGCCTCATACAGTTAGGTATGCTCCTCGTCCTCTCCGAGGGCAGGAGCGAGCTTTGTCTGGTCAACTCCATCCTCGAGGGCGCAATCCTCGCCGTGCTGGGGCCCGGCGCCTATTCCGTCGACTCTCGCATCTTCGGAAGACGGCTGCTGACTCTGCCTCTGCCTCCACGGAAATAGCCTTCCACTCGCCTGCTTCGATTCCCCGATTCTCGCCATCGCGGTAAATCGGCTCCTCCCTTCCTTCATCCTGAGGAAGTCGAGGGGGGTGCTCCCACTGTATCCGAATGGACGCGGCGAGCTAGCCCGGATGGGGATTTCGCATCCGTGGCACGATCTGGATACTGAGATCAACAGCAAGTCATCGCTGCCCGTTCTTGGGTCCTGTTCAAAGGGTGGCCGCGATGCAGACTGTCACGCGCGAATCCGATTTTTCTCCCCAATTGGCGCGATGGGCGGTCCCGCCGGAACCAGCGACCCGGGCCCTCCATCTCCGATATCGGAGATTGTTCGAAGAAATTGATACGCAATGCAGTCCGGCGAGACGGACTCACTGGGATCTCAGGCTCATCTTCTGTTCTTGGGGCAAGCATATTTGGGAAGAAACCATGAACGACGCTGTCCTGGCGATCACCAGCTCTTGCAGCGGCCTGAGCGTGGCCCTGGCCGCCGTGGCGGTCAACATCAGTCATCGCATCGCACTCATGGCTCGCGACAGCGCGAGTTGAACCGAAAAACCGGAGGAGGACCAATGCAAAGCAGAATGACCTCGATCGACTTCGATCCGCGCGTTTACCCTCTGGGACCTGGTTACGGAAGCCCCCAGGTCCGCGAAACTTTCAAGCACCTTCCTTCGGTCGAGCAGGCCGATCTGGCGAACGGCGATGACAGCGCCGAGGGATTCTTGCTCCGAGGCGAGCAAAGCCGCATGGTCCGCTGGTATTCGACGGAGACCCGCATGGACGGCTCAAAGACGACCGATGAGACGCTCGCGAAACGGAGTCTGCCTCTTCGCGGAGAGGTTGATCGCTCTGCGATATTTGAGGACATTGTGGGTTCCTGCGGGCCCATGCGGCAGGTGTTGAAGCAGGTCACCAAAGTGGCCCCGTCGGATTCGACCGTGCTGATCCTGGGCGAGACGGGAACGGGCAAGGAGCTGATCGCGCGCGCGCTGCATCGGCGATCGAACCGCTCGGCGCGGCCTTTCGTGCGCGTGAACTGCGCGGCCATCCCTCAAGCGTTGATTGCGTCTGAGCTCTTTGGCCACGAGAAGGGCGCCTTCACCGGCGCCGTGCAGCGACGCCTCGGGAGGTTTGAATCCGCGGACGGCGGGACACTCTTCCTCGACGAGGTCGGCGATCTCCCCATGGAGACCCAAATTGCGCTGCTGCGCGTGCTGCAGGAGCGGGAGTTTGAGCGGGTGGGAGGCAACAGCTCGATCCCGGTCAACGTCCGGTTGATCGCAGCTACGAATCGCGACCTGTCCGCCGCCACCGCGGCCGGAACATTCCGCGAGGACCTTTTCTACCGGCTGAATGTCTTTCCTATTGCCATGCCTCCGCTGCGCGATCGGGCAGAGGACATCCCTGTGCTGATCGAACACTTCGTTGCGCGTTACGCACGAGAAGCCGGCAAGAGCATCTGGCAGATCGGCCGGGGCACGATGCAACAGTTGCAGGCCTACGGTTGGCCGGGAAATATCCGCGAACTGCAGAACATGGTGGAGCGGGCAGTCGTGCTCACGGAGACGGACGAGCTCTTCTTCGAGGAGATCTGGCTGAAGAGCAAATCGCCGGTGCCTTCGAAGCCGCGCGGTGGGCTTTCAGAGCTGGCAGAACTCGAGGTGGAGATTATCCAGGCTGCTCTGGCCGAGTGCCATGGCCGCGTTGCCGGACCTTCGGGCGCGGCGGTGAAGCTGGGGATTCCGCGGCAAACGCTCGACTCGAAGATCAGAAGCTTGGGAATTAGCAAGTACGGGCTGAAGAACCCATTCTCCAAACCGATGAACCGCAGTGCGTCGGTTTCGGAGCTGGGTGCGTTCTGCTGAGGGCTCGTCATTGTGCTGAGAACGCGGCAAGCCTCGCGCGATCCAGCAGTGTCCTTTCAGCGGTTTGAGAGTGGCCATCTGCTTGCATTTGCCAACCGGCTGGGCGTTGGGCGCACGGGGCGCCTGGCGATTGGAGAAAGGCTAATGCGCGAGGGAGTCAGATATGATCGCCGCCGGTTTCTTGCGAGCGCAGCCATGACCGTGGCCGCCACTCAACTCGGCATGGTCGGATGCGCGAAGGCGCAGTCCGCCTTGGCGGAGCGTTTGCCCGACGAGGGCGCGATGCCTTCCCTCGCAGGCGCAAACGGATGGCTCAACTCGCAGCCGCTGACGACGGCCGATCTGCGCGGAAAGGTCGTGCTTGTCGATTTCTGGACGTATACCTGCGTCAACTGGCGGCGCACGCTGCCCTATGTCCGCGCGTGGGCGGAGAAATACAAGGAGCACGGGCTGGTGGTGATCGGCTCGCATACGCCCGAGTTCTCCTTTGAGCACAACGTCGACAACATTCGTTGGGCCATCAAGGACATGAAAATCGACTATCCGGTGGCCATCGACAGCGACTATGGGATATGGAATGCCTTCAACAACAAGTATTGGCCGGCGCTGTACCTGGTGGATGCAAAGGGGCGCATTCGATTTCATCAGTTCGGTGAGGGCGAGTGCGACAAATCGGAGCGGGCCATTCAGCAACTGCTGGCCGAGGCCGGCGCCCCTGTGACCGCGAACGATCTGGTCTCCGTGAATCCCTGTGGCGCTGAGGTTGCGGCCGATTGGCGCAGCCTGCGATCGCCGGAGAGCTATACCGGCTATGGGCAGTCCCAGAACTTTGCGTCTTCCGGCGGCACGGCGCGGAACAAGGCCCACGTCTATGCGGCGCCCGCGCGGTTGGAGCTCAACAGCTGGGCGCTCACTGGCGACTGGACAATAGGGAAAGAGGCGGCTTCGCTGGACCAGGCCAACGGCCGGATCGCGTATCGCTTTCATGCGCGCGACGCGAATCTGGTGATGGGCCCGGCGGTGAAGGGAACGCCGGTGCGATATCGCGTGCTGCTCGATGGAGAGGCGCCGGGCGCTGCCCATGGATTCGACGTGGATGGTCAGGGCAACGGCACGGTGGAGGAGCAGCGGCTGTACCAGCTGATCCGGCAACCGGGACCCATCGCGGACCGCCAGTTTGAGATTGAGTTTCTCGATTCCGGCGCGCAAGCCTTTGACTTCACGTTCGGCTGAGGCGAAGGCAAAAACCTGAGAGGGAGGCAAACCATGGGACAAGTCGATGCGGCGCTTCTGACGATGGGATACGTTGACGACGGCCCAGCCGATGGCCCCTATCCGGGAATGTATGAGCACTGGCCAGCTTGAACCAACGTGCCAGTCGCTATTTTTTCAACTGCGAATTTAGAACCAACAGCTTTGCAAAAGGAGAAACACCATGAACCAACTCGAAAAAATAGCCGCCAATCCTGGCGCAACCGATCGGCGCTTTGGAGCGGGGTCAACTGGAATTTCACGCCGTCGTTTCGCGATGGCCGGACTGTCCGCGGGAGCGGCAATGCTGGCGCCCGGCGCGCTCTTTGCAAGCGAGCCTGTGCCAGCGGCAGCAAAGGCGGCAGAGCTTCCCACCATCAAGCCGGGTACGAACACATCATTCGCCTCGCTGAAGCAGATTGAGGCCGGCCTGCTCAACGTCGGCTACGCGGAGGCCGGCCCCGCCGATGGCCCCGCGGTCGTCCTGCTGCACGGATGGCCCTACGACATTTACAGCTTTGTCGATGTCGCTCCGTTGTTGGCTTCGGCCGGCTACAGGGTGATCGTCCCCTATCTGCGCGGCTACGGCACCACGCGCTTTCTCTCCGGCGAAACGACGCGCAACGCCCAGCAGTCGGTGGTCGGCCTCGACATCATCGCGCTGATGGATGCGCTCAAGATCGACAAGGCGATCATCGGCGGCTTCGATTGGGGCGCGCGCACGGCGGACGTCATGGCTGTGCTCTGGCCGGAACGCTGCAAGGGGATCGTTTCCGTCGGCGGCTATCTGATCAGCACCCCGGCGGGCAACCAGGTGCCGCTGCCACCCGAGCCTGCGTTTCTGTTTTGGTACCAGTACTACTTCTCCACCCCGGTCGGCAAGGCCGGCTATGCGAAGTACGTCGACCAGTTCAATAAGTTCATCTGGCACCAGGCTTCACCAAAGTGGAACTTCGACGATGCCACGTACGGCCGCACAGCAGCGTCCTTCAACAACCCCGACCATGTGGACATCGTGATGCACGACTATCGCTGGCGGCTTGGTTTGGCCGATGGCGAGCGTAAATACGACGACCTGGAAAAGCGGCTGGCCGAGCTTTCTGCCATCACCGTGCCCACCATTACCATGGAAGGTGACTCCAACGGTGCGATCCACGCGCCCAGCACGGCGTATCGCGCCAAGTTCACAGGCAAATATGAGTACCGCCTGATCATCGGCGGCGTCGGACACAATATGCCGCAGGAAGCTCCGCAGGCCTTCGCCCAGGCGATCGTCGATGTGGACCATTGCTGATTGCGCGTCCGCGTAGCAAGAAACGTAACCAGAGGCGGGCGGGAACTCCATGCCAAACATCGGAGGGCCGCCGGCCTCTCTGTTTCTCTAGAAGGTAATCTTGGCGGCGGCTTGCAGCACACGCGGACCGCCGACGCCGTTGACGTTACCGACTCCGCTGCCCAGCGTCGAGGTGATCTTGCCCAGGTTCGACCCGAGCGTGGCGGTCGGCAGATTGAACGCGGGCGTATTGGTGAGGTTGAATGCGTCGAAGCGCGCCTCAAGAGAAGCCTCGTGGAGGATGGGGAAGCTCTTGAAGACGGACAAGCTGTCATAGAAGTAGCCGGGGCCGCGGAATTGATTGCGCTGTGTGCTTCCCACCGCGCATGGAACAGGGTTGGCAGCGGAGTAGGCGACGCAGGCAGACGGCGCGGCAAAGGATGCGGGGTTGAACCAGGCGGTATTGGCTGCGCCGCTGACGCTGTGCGTGACCTGGTACGGAGCAATCTGATTGACGGTCTGCGTGGTCCCTGTGGTCGCGCTGGTGGTTGAGATCGTGAAGGGCAGGCCGGAGAGCGCCGAGAGGATCGCCGAGGTCCTCCATCCCCCCAGGACGTAGGAGGCCACGCCGCTGCTGAAGAAGCGGTGGCCGCGCCCGGCGGGCAGCTGGTAGGTAACGGTCTGTTCGAAGTTGAGCGTCCGGTCGAAGTCGAGCAAGTTGTAGTTGCGACGCTTGGGGCCGCTATAGAACAGCAACGCGCCGTCCTGAGGGCTGGTCACGTAGCCCTGCGCCTTGCCCCAGGTCAGCGCAGAGCTGAACGCCAGGCCCGCGCTGAAGCGGCGCGTGAGTTGCGCCTGCAGCGATTGATAGTTGCTGGAGTCGCCCAGAAAGTATTGGGTCACCGCCGCGGTCTTTCCGAAGGCGACGTTGAATGGATCGTAGGTTGCGCTTTGACCGTAGACGCTGGGCAGGTTGATGTTCTGTGCGGAATCGATGCGCGTGCCGTGATTGGCGACGTAGGCCAGTTGCATCGACATGTCCTTCGCCAGGGCCTGCTGCAGCGCGACGTTCCAGGAGGACACATAGGCGTTCCTGAAGTTGAGGGGAATATAGAGATTGGCCAGGCCGATGGTGCCGTTGGCTGCGCCCTCCGCGAGTGTTCCATTCGATGCAAAGGCGACCGTCGGCGTAGCCGGCAGTCCGGAGGTGAAGTTCACCACGCCACCGGCGGGATTGAGGGCCGCTCCGTAAGTTGGCGTGATGGTGTAGAACGTGCTGGTCTTGATGGGGTAGTTGTACGCATAGCTGTTGTCGACGAACGGGACGTAGCTGACGCCGAATCCAGCTCGAACCACTGTCTCCTCCGAAGCCCGGTAGGCCGCGCCCAGCCGCGGGGCAAAGTTCCTGTAGTCGGTTTGCATGCCGAGATTGGAGGGGTTGCCGTCCATGCCGGCCAGCACCAGCTGGTCGTTGGATGGGTTGTAGTTGACGAAGCCACCCGGTTTGCGTGGCGTCGCCGGCGGGTACAACTCATAGCGCGCGCCGAGATCGACAGTGAGCCTGGAGGTGGCCTGCCACTTGTCGGAGACAAAGAAGAAAAGCCAGGTCTGCCGATAGCAGGGGAAGGTGCTGTTGGTGTCCTGCCCAACCTGATAGGGAACATCGAACAGAACGCTCGCAATATCGTTGGCCTGGCCGGTTGCTGCGCCGTTGAATTTGGTGGCGCCCGGCGCCGAGGTTTGGTTCTCGCTGAAGTAGAACGTCCCCGCGGCGGCATTGTTGTTTCCCTGCAGCAGATCGTCGCGCACGCGCCGGATGTCGGTCCCGGCTTTCAGGGTGTGGTTGCCTAGAATTTTCGTCCAGTTATTGGCGAAGTCAATGTTAGATTCGGCGCGCAGCCAAGGCAAGGACTGCGAGTAGCCGATCAGCGGGTTGTTTGTGCCATTCTCTCCGTTGCCCGCGAAGTTGCTTACCTGAAAGGCGACCTGCCCGCTGCTCGTCGGCACGTTGTCGGTGCCGTTGGGGCCATTGCCGGGAATGCCAAGGGCCCTCGCGTCGTCGCTTCCATAGTCCGTCTGCTGTGCCGAGTTGCGCAGGTGGGCGAGGCCAATGCGCGCTTCGGTGAACAGAGTGGGCGAGAAGATATGATCGTAGTTGGCGCCGGTGCTGTACGCGGCCGCGGTCCCGGTCGCTTCAAATCCTGAGCTCGCCGGGCCTCCCAGAAACGCGCCGAACAGCGGCGCCTGGTAGGTGGTCGTGTTCTGATGGCTGAAGCGGCCGCTCAGGTGGTCCTGCCGAGAGAGGTTGTAGTCCGACTTAATGTCGTAGCTGATGGCGCCTTTGCTGAAGGGCAGGTTCGCCGAGAAGTTATTGGTGGTTTGGCCGGCGATATACGCGGCGGAGGCGAGATTGGTTGCGGGATTTCTGGCGAGGGCGTTCAGATCCTGTAGGACGGATAAGCCGACCGTGCTGATCCCGGGATTCGTCAGCGGAATCAGGTTGCCGGCGAAGGCCGTGCGCCCGGTCCCGCAGGCGCCGGCGCTCGGGCCGCCCAGGCAGTCTGCCGTGTCTCCGGTATTCGGATCGTAGACCTGGCCGGAGTAGCCGCTCAGATTGATGTTGCCGCCGGTCACGTTGTAGAACGGGATGTTGGTGTTCACCGTAGTGGACTCGTGATCGGAGACGCGGAGAAAGTCGGCAAAGAAGAACAGCTTGTCCCTGAGGATGGGCCCGCCGAGTGAGCCGCCCGTGTAGTTGTAGACCAGGCGGCCATTGGGCCCGGTGGCGAAGTAGTTTCGCGCGTTGACGCCGTTGTTTTCCATGCTCTGAAAGACCGAGCCATGGAACGCGTTCGATCCCGACTTGAGGGTCACGTTGACGACGGTCCCGACCGCGCGGCCGAACTCCGCTTCGAAGTTGTTGGTGGTGATGGCCACGTCCTGGATCGCCGCCGCGGGCGGAACGAGGATGATGTGGATACCGGTGCGTTGGTCGTCGTCGATGCCCTCAATCTGATAGAGATTGACGTAGGAGGACTGACCATTCGCGTTGGTCGACAGATCGTTGTTGGCGTTGTAGAACTGCGAGTTGTTGAAGACGACAGGCGCCATGCCTGGCACCGTATTCAGCAGGGACTGAAAGCTGTTCCCGCTGCTCAGGGGAAGATTGCCGATCTGGGTCTGTTCAATCGTGGTTGAGATGTCGGCGCGGTCCGTCTGCAACTGGGGAGGGGCCGCCGTGACCTCGACCGTCTCGCTCACGCTGCCCGGGGACAGGCTGACATCGACACGCGTAGTGCTGTTGATCGGCAGAACGATGTTCTCGCGGACCTCCTTCTTGAACCCCTGCGCAGCCACCGTAACCGTGTACGTTCCGGGAGGAAGATCGGGTTCGGCAAAGTTGCCGCTCTCGTTGGTGACCGACGAGTGGACAAGACTCTGGTCCGCAAGCAGGATCGTGACCTGGGCGTTGGCGACGACCGCGCCGTTGGCGTCGGTGACCGTGCCCACCAGGGTCCCGTTGACTGCCTGCGAGAACATGATGCGCGGAGGCCCGAGGAAGAGCAGCGCGCTGAGGAGGGCTGACCACCTGTGTGATATCACGTGAAACCTCCAAAGGATCGTGCAAATTCCACCCTGGATGGCGGCTCGTGCTTAGGCCCAAGAGAGATGACGCAGATTCGGAAATAATACTAGGTGCGCGCCGTGAATTCTCAGGGCCTGGCGGCATCGGGGTCAGAACGAGCAGGTTGGGACGCTACCGAAGGTGGAGAATGTGGAGGTCGTGATGCCGGTTCCAGAGGGCGTCATATTCGAGTTGTCGAGTGCGATCGCAGCGTCCTGATTGCTGCTGTTCTGCGAAGCGACATCGAGGTTGATATTGGCGAAGTAACCATTGATGGGATAGCTCGCGCTGTAGCCTTCGAAGAGCTCGTATGCGCCTGAAGGCGAAGCGGTCGAGTAGACGCCATTGATCACGATGTCCTGGAACTGCGGGGTGCCGGCGGTCCCGGAACAGCTTCCGTAGTAGGCGTTGACCACGATCAGGTGCCTGGCTCCGGTGATGCATGTGTTCTGGTAGGTGACCTGCTGCACCAGGCCGCCGCACTGCTGGTCGGTCTTGATGTTGATGGCGTTGGCGTCGGTGGAGGCGATGCCGTCGAGGCCGGTCCCGTAGACATAGTTGCCGGAGAACAGAACGTTGCTGACCCCATCGAACGTCTGGCTGCCGATCGAAAGGCCGTGGGTGCCATAGAGCCGGTTGTTGCTTACGGTGATGTTCGAGGCCGCAGCCGCGTTGGTCTTGATGGCGACGCCGTCGTCGCCTGCCTCGATAGTGGAGTTGGTGACGGTGACGTTGGCGATGCTGTCGATGTCGATGCCGTCGGCGTTGGCGTTGCTGGGCGGGGTGAGGATGGTGACTCCCCAGACCGTGGCGCCGTTGCCGCCCTGAATGTAGAGGTTGGGATGCGCGGCCAACTGGAGGGTGACGTTGTAGGCGATGAAGTTGTTGGCGTTGTTGGTCTGGACCAATCGCGGCTCGCCGCTGATGAGGTCGCTGCGCCCGTCAACGGTACCCGGCCCCATCAGGGAGGAGTTGGTTCCTGTGATGTTGAGCAGCTCGGACTGGCTGGAGTAGCTGTTGTTGCCTTCCAGAGTGACGCCGGAGTCGACGATCAGGCCTTCGCCCGTGACCGCTAGTTCGGCGGAATAAAATGCGTTGTTGGAGCCGGAGAGGGCGAGCTCCACGCTCTCGCCCGTGTTCTTGCAGGCGCTCGAACTCAGAGCGGTCTGGATGCGGGTTGTATCGTCCGACGCAGGCGGCGATGCGCGCTGCGCCGTAGTGAACTGGGCGTACAGCGTGGCGCATATCGCTGGATATACGGGCTGGGTCACGGTGCGCGTGTCTCCCGTGGCATAGGTGACCGCGGTGGCAGAGAGGGTGAGGCTGAGCGATCCGGTCCCGCTGGGCACCGCTGTGCTTTGCGCGCCGATGGCGACCGGGGTTGGCGGGGTGGAGGCGGGCGCGGTGTAAAGACCGCCGGGCGAGATGGCGCCCTCGGCCGCGCTGCCGCCAGTTACGCCATTCACCATCCAGGTGACGCTCTGGCCGGCCCCAGTGACCATGGCCGAGTACTGGCCGGTGGCGCCGAATATGACGTCGGCGGGCCCGGTGACGGCGACCGTTACCGGCAACACCGTCACACTGGCAGAGCCTATGGCCGTGCTCGACAGCATGCTGACGGCAGCGATGGCGACCGCGCTGGAAGGAGCTGTGGACGGAGGCGTATAGAGCCCAGTGGAGGAGATGGTTCCGGTTGCCACGCTGCCACCGGTGACTCCGTTGACCATCCAGAGGACGGACTGGTTCGCGGTGCCGGTGACGGACGCCGTGTATTGCGAGGTCTGTCCGACGTAGACCGACGCGGCCCCCGACACGTTGACGGTAAGCGCTGAGATTGGAAGGTCCCAGTTGGCCGGACAGCTCGATAGCGCGGGCTGGAACGGAGGCGCAGCTGGGACGAGGCCAAAGATCGGGCAGACATTCAGCGCCGGGTTCTTAACGATATCGATCGCGGCAGCGATGGTGTCGGCAGGCGCGGGGCCGCCGGAGGGCGTGGCATCGGTGAAGAGCGCGCCGCAGCTACTGCCGTCACCGGCGACGCCGCCCAGGGAGTCGATGCACGCGGAGAGAACGTCGCCCAGGGTTTGAATCTCGACGCTGGACGCGTAGGTGGCGGCGGGCAGCACCGGTCCCGGCACGGTGCCAAGCGAGGTATTGGTGTACTCGTTGACGGCGCTGAAGGCCTCCTGAAGCGCCGATGCGTCCATTGAACCGGACCCGAGCGAAGAGTACGAAGTCATATAGCCGGCCAGGGCGGCGATGGAGCCGGCCGTGGTGAGTTCATTCACCGTGATGTAGGTGGATGAAGTGAGGTTGCCGCACGGGCCAAGGGCGGCCATCAGGGCAAGCGCAGGGTTGCTGGAGCCGGCGGAAAGGCCTGGATTGCCCCCAACGCTGGTGAGATAGACCGCCGTTCCCGCGGACGGGCAGGTGTAATCGCCCGTGATGGTGAATGAGCCGGCGGGCAGCGAATTGAAGCTGTTGCCGGAGTTGGCATTGCTGTTGCCGGCGTTACCGCTGCCGTCGCTGGTGGTGACCGTGACGCCGATCAGCGGCGTGGCGGCGGAACCATCCCCGGTTGTTCCAACCGCGTAGAGTTGGATCTTCGATCCTGAAACCGGCTGCTCACCTCCGCGGACCGATCCCGACAGACTCAATGCATCATGCGCGGAATTGGCGTGCTGGGAGCCGGCGCACCCCGCCAGCAAGAACGCGCCTGCCAACAGCGGGGCCCAGACCCGGCCATCCGGACGCAAACCGGACGACCGGACAAGCGCGATGGAACAGGGGGCGGAGTCAGGACCATTCTTGAAGGAATGCAATCGGAGTATCCTGCGGGCAGAGTCCGATGGGCCGGCGATGGCCTTGGCGAATCTACCTCTGCTATCAGCTCTAGGGTATAGCACTCTTCGTCCCCTCGGCCGGGGCGCGCGCGCCGCGGGCTGCGTGGGCCAGCGAGTCCAGAGGTTTGAGTCGCGGCGTCCCCCTGTGCCGGCTGGGACCTGATGGTCCAGCCGCACCCCGTTGTCCCCGGCGATGGCTTACCTTTCCCGGACCGCAAGCCTTGTCTTGGGCGGTTTGACTTTCCGCGCTCTTCCTATTAGATTCCTCTCCGAGGTCCGAGATGAAGAAGTCATTGCTGCTCGTCCTGTGGTGTGCGGCCGCTTTGCTGGTGGCCGTTCCTCTGCACGCGCAGACCGGCTGCTCGGATTCTCCGGAGAACCCGACAGTTGTTCTCGGCCTGGTCGGGTCAGCGGGCGCATTGTTCTCCACCCTTCGCGCCCGGTCGAAGGTCCGCCGCGGTCGTCCATCCCAGCGATAGACTCGACGCGTTCTTGCCTGTTTGGGAGGAGGCGAGAGCAGATGTCCGGTTGCGATGCTCTGGAAGATCTGCCTGCTGCCCTAGAAGAACTCCGTCAGGGAGAACTGCATCACGCGGCCGCCGGAGAGATAGGCGCTGTTCGTGCTGATGTCCGACGTGATCTGGTCAAAGGTAGTGGTGATGCTGGAGCAAGAGGTGATTGCCTGGCCGGGTAGATTCATGGATTTGCTGGCGCAGCTGAAGGTGGCGTTGGGCGCTGCAAGGTTGACCGTATTGAAGACGTTGAAGGCCTCCGCGCGGAAGAGAAGGCGCGAGCCTTCGCGAAGCTTCGTCGTCGGAAACTCGCGGCCTACGCCAAATGTGGTCAGGATGAACGCCGGGCCCGGGAATGCGTTGCGGGTCACATTGCTGTAGGTCCCGTTGGTGGGATAGGCGAAGGCGTTGATGTTGTAATACTCCGCTATCTTGGCCGTGCGGTGCCGCGCACTGGAGAGAAGCGGGTTCTGGGCGGCCACGATTACCGGGCGTTGATGGGGCTCGTCGGTCAACGCGGCATCGGTATTGACGATCAAATCGACGGGATATCCGGTGCGCGCCTGGTAGATTCCGGAGAATATCCATCCGTTCGCGATATCGCGGACGAAGGGGGCGCCCTGCCTCAGCAGAGGAAGGTTCCAGGCCCAGCCCATATTCAGGATATGGGTTGCGTTGGTATCCGACGGCCCCCACTCCGTCCTCACATTGAAGACATCGGGAATCACATTGGTCGTGGTCTGCCCGTTGGTGTCGATATCCAGGGAGCGCGAGTAGGTATAGGTGGCGAGCACGGCCAGGCCGCGGTTGACGCGCTTGCGGTACTGCACCTGCAAGCCGTTGTAACTGGAGCTGCCGATGCTGGCGAAGTCATCCAGACCGTTGCCACCGTAGTTGAATGTCTGATAGCGCACGCGCTGGGTGTAGGAGCCGCCGGTGTTGGTCGCGTTATTGCAGTAGACCGCGGGATTGGCCTGAAAGTACGACCCGCTGCAATCGTAGATGGCAGGATTCAGGTCGATGGGGACGGTAAACTTGCGCCCGAACTTGCCCACATAGTTGATGTCCAGCACGCCGCCCTTGCCCACCTGGAGCTCAAAGCCGAGATTGGTCGCCATGACGTAAGGGGTGCGGAAGTTGCTGTCGGGGAAGAATGCGGAGTAGGGCGGAGCGAACTGCGGGTTGGCCTTGTTATATCCGTTGGGAACAACGGTCACATTGCCCGCCGAGCCCGGGCCGGCGCAGGGGAATGTGGTGCACAAGGGGACGGAAAACCCCCCGTCCGGGGTGTTGGAGGTGAACTGGTAGAGGAAGGGCTCGCCCTCGCCGACCACATCGGCGTTGATGGCATCGAAGAAGACGCCGAATCCGCCGCGGAAGACGATCCTGCTGTTGCCGAAGATGTCGTAGGCGAAGCCGACGCGCGGGGCAATGCCGTTGAAATCAGTCGGCACGAGTGAGTTCAGCACACCCGGATCGCCCACAAAGGCCAGACCGCCCGGAGCGCCCGGAAACTGGGTGGACTGAAAGCCAGGACGGAAGGTCTCGGAATACCCGTGAGGCTGGTACCACTGGAAGGGAAGCTCGTACCGCGCGCCAAGGTTCAAAGTCAGCTTGGGGGCCACGCGCCAGTTGTCCTGGATGTAGGCGAACAGATCGTGCTGGATCCCTCCCTGGATCTCTTCGCTCTCCGCGGTCACCGAGTTCACCAGGCCGAACAGGGCGTCGGCCAGCGGCTGTGAGGTGAATGTGCTGCTGAAGCCTATGCTGCCCGGATACATATTCTTATTGAGGTACTGTAGCCGCAGAAAGTCCAATCCCAACGACACGTTGTGGTTGCCATGGGTCCAGGAGACATCGTCCTTCAACTCGATGTCCTCGTTGACGACATCGGCATACCCCTGACTGCTGGAGCCCAGAGGGAACTCGTTGAAGTTGATGTACGGCATCGACGAGATGGGATTGTTCAGATTGAAGTTGCCGCCATAACTGGCCAGCGTATTGCTGTCCTGCGGCGTACGGATGTTCTCATAGCGTTTGTAGCCCAGCCTTGCGACATTCAGCAGGTTCGGCGTCACCACCCAGGTGTCGCCCACGTTGCCAAAGTTGCTCAAGGCCTGGTTGAACAGAATCTCGAACGACGGCACGCCGAGGTTCGCGCTGCTTACTCCGGGAGCGCTGTGGTCGTTGGCCCTGATCAAATCGTAGCGGGCGTCGATGGTGTGGCTGCGGTTCAGGTTGTAGTCCACACGCGCCAGAAGGTTGAGGTCCTGCTGCGGCAGGGGGGTAAGCCGCGTGGCGGAGAACAGCGGTCCGCCGGCCGAGGTGGTCCCGGCCAATACTCCCGTGGGAACATACTTCTGAATGACTGCCAGCATCACCGGGTTGAAGCAATCTGTCGGGATCTGATCGAAGGGCATTCCGGTGGCCGACGGATAGTTGTTGAGACTGGTACTTCCCGCCGGCGGGCTGGAATTGTAGTTCGCACCCTCCCACGCCTGCGCGGCGTTGAGGTCCGCGACGCAAGGAGACTGGCCGGTATTTCCCGCCTGCAGCCATGCGTTGTTGATGGCGTCCTGGGCGATGCTGCCTGCAGTCGCCTGCAGGGGGTTGGTTATCTTGGGAATCGATTGGCCGAGCCCGTGCAGGGTCGTGTTATTTGAGCTGTACATGTACTGACTGAAGTCGCCGCAGGTCTTGCCGGGAAACGGTCCGGGGCTCGCGCAGGGAAACGGCGTCACACCGTCATTTTCGTAGCCCAGCATATTGTCGTTGTATGGCTGGGTCTGGCCGATAGCTTGCTTGTGGGCGAACAAGTCCTGAATGGAGACGAAGAAAAATGCCTTGTCGCGCTTGATCGGTCCGCCGATGGTAAAGCCTACCTGGTTCTGGCGATCTTCCTCCGGCCTGTCGATGACCTGCTTTACGAAATAGTCGGCTGCGTCCAGGCTGCTGTTGTGCAGGTAATCCCAAACCGATCCATGGAAGGCGTTGGTGCCCGACCGGGTGAGCACGTTGAAGATGCTTCCTGAATTTCTGCCATACTGCGCGGTGTAATTGTTGAGCAGAACACTGATCTCCTGCAGCGCTTCGTGCGGGGGATAAGAGATGCCGGTGTTGTAGAAGAGGTTGTTCCACATCAAGCCGTCGAACAGCATCAGGTTTTGCGTGTTGCGCGAGCCGGAGACGGTGTAGGTCGGGCCGTTGCGCTCATTGGTCACTGTAGTCGGCGCATTCACGTTGGTCACGCCAGGCAGAAGGGCCGCCAGGGCAACGACGTTCTCGCCGTTGATGGGCAGGTCCTCGACCAGTTTGTTGTCGATCATCGTCCCCAGAGTCGCGGAGCGCGAGTCGACGGTCGATCCCTCGGTGGTGACCGTCACGTCGGTGCTCGCGGAACCGAGCGCCAAACTGACGTTCATCTTCACGTTCTGGTTGGCGTCGACGATAATTCCCTGGTCGATGGAGGTCTTGAAGTTCGGAGCTTCCACCGTTAGCGTACAGGTGCCGATAGGAACATCGGGAAACAAATAGGCGCCGCCGGAATTTGTACTTACGGTGCGGGAGAAGCCGTGTTCCGGCTCAGTAAGCGTCGCCTTGGCGTTGGAGACCACGGCGCCGCTCGAATCAGTCACCGTGCCGAAGACGCTTCCGCTATTTTGCGCGTGCGCTGGGAGGCACGCAAAACAGAAGGCGAGGCCCCAGAACGGCCACAACCGGTATCCGCTCAGGTGGCGCCGGACCAGGCCGAAGACTTGGGGCTGTTTCTCACGAGGAAGCTTGCTCATGGATGATCCGAAACCATTTCCGAGGCCTTTGGTATGACCGGGCTAGTCGCGCCAGTATGATGATTCGCGTGGGCGGCTGTCAAGCCGATTCAGGCCGCGCCTTCGCGGCATCTTCCTTTTGAGGAACCGCAGGAGAAGCGAACGCAGATGCACACAACAACAACTCTTCCCGATGGCGATGAACGTTGACAACCGTCGCAGCGGGAATGTTGAATTTTTTGCGGTCCAGTTTGTTTCGTCCAGTTATCATTCTATGGTTACATTGGCCGGAGCTCGAAGCCGGTTCCATGATTCACCGATTGCGACGTTGAAGCAGCACGACGGGAATGCAGTAATCCGGGTTGATCGATGCGCGCGGGTCTCCGAAAACTCGAGTGGGCGACGTTGCAAGCCGCAGCCGCGCTGATGGCGATAGCAGGGTTCACCGCGCCCCGGCTGGCGGCGCAGTCCGCGCCGTTGGTGCTGCCCTACACGATTACCACGATCGGCGGGGGGACCGCGACGGTTTGCGGCACCACCGGCACCGACAAGATGGGCAATGGCTGTCCAGCGACCCAGGCCAGCTTCGGCGCAACCAGCCCGATCATGAGCGGCGGAGACACGCGCGCGCTGGCGGTCGATGCCCAGGGCAATATCATTATTGCGGACACGGGCGCCAGCATGATCCGCAAGATCAACCCGAAGACAGGGCTGGTCACGGTGGTCGCGGGCAGCCTGTCCTCCGCGGCTGCGTGCACACTGGGTGCGGGCACGCCGGTTGACAAATATGGCGACGGTTGCGTCGCCAGCGACGGCGTAGCCAACCTGACCGGGGGATACACGGGCAGCTTCAACAAGCCGCGGGGCGTATCCGTCGCGCCCAACGGGGATATTTACATTGCCGGTTATGGCGATTACATGATCCACAAGATCAGCGCCGCGACGGGCGTGATGTCCGTCGTCGCGGGCTATGTCACCTGCACGGCATCGAAGTACACCAGCTGCGCCGGCACGGAAGGGTACACCGGCGATGGCGGCACGGCGACCAACTATGAGGTCGTCAATGGGACGCCGCAGCTCAGTCCAACCGGAGGAGCGGAGCTGTATCAGCCGCGCGGCGTCACGACAGACTCGTACGGGAACATTTACATCGCCGATACCAGCGACAACGCGATCCGCGTGGTGTACGAGGGCGGGACGGCGCTGGCCAGCCTGATCGCCACTGAAGTCCCGGGAACGACCGCGCAGGTGGGCTATATCTACACCATCGCCGGCAACCCGACGAAGATCGCCGGAGGCGGCAGCGGTTACAGCGGGGATGGCGGGCTTGCGTCGGCGGCGTTGTTGACGACCACGGAAGACGTCATCGCCGACAGCAGCGGCGACGTGATCGTCGCGGATGGGGGAAATGACCGAATTCGAGTGATCTATGGTGGCGGCGCGACCATGTCCAAGCTGATCACGCTAGAGAACCCGAGCGTCACCAGTCCCGTAGTGGGCTACATCTACACAGTAATGGGCGGCGGCACGGGCACCGCGTACACCGCGGGGACTTCCGTCCCTGCGAACAGCCTGCTGCTGGGCGACCTGCGAAAGATTGCCATGGACTCGCGGGGGGACCTGTTTGCCATCGACAATGGGTACAACGTTGTGTGGTTTGAGGATGCCTCGACCGGGTACATTCGCTCGATCGCTGGCATGTTCAACGTTACCTACACCGCCAATCCCTCGGCGCCGGTCAGCGGCATCTGCACCGGCTCTACGGACAACATCGGCGACGGATGTCCGGCGACCCAGGCGGTCTTCTCCGCCGGCGGCAACGGCATGGGGATGGCCATCGACGGCCAGGACAATCTCTACCTCACCGACCCTGCCGACACGCGCATCCGCAAGATCTCGATCGACACGCTGTTTGCCGCCACCACATCCACGGCGCCTCTGACCAACACAATCCTGGTGCACCTGGGCGCGGGCGAGACCACAACCCCGGCGATTTCGTTTCCCTACGGCACTCCGGATTTCTCTGAGAATGGCACAGCTGCATGCACGTCCAGCACGGACGCCACGGTCAATTGCCTGATCGGGATCACGTTTCAGCCGGCACATCCCGGGGCGGACGCATCGGCGCTGCTAATCACGGGGACCTCAACCGGGGCGAGCATCGGCCTGAACGGGACTGGGACCGGGGCGACCGTGAGCATCGATCCCGGTTCGGCGTCGGTTGTGCCGGGGGCGCTCAGCACCAGCGCGCAGCAGATCGCAGTCGATGGCGGCGGCAACGCCTACGTTGCGGACGCAGGCAACAACCAGGTCCTCTACTTCCCTGCCAACGGCTCGGCCCGAAGCGTTATCGCCGGCGGGAATGGCCCCGGCTACGGCGGAGACAATGGCTCCGCGCTCTCCGCGAAGTTGAACGGACCGAAGGGCGTGGCAGTCGACGCCGCCGGTAACGTCTATATCGCGGACACGGGGAACAACGCGGTGCGACGCGTGGATCGCGTCTCCCAGTACATCACTACACTTGCCGGTGGGGCGACGGGCGTCTGCCCACTCGCCTCCGACGCTTACGGCGACGCCTGCCCCGCGGCGCAGACGACCCTGTCCGCACCCTCCGGCGTTGCGGCCGCGGCCAACGGAAGTCTCTATATCTCTGACACCGGACATAATCTGGTCCGGGTGATCGCCAGCAACGGGTACAGCTACCTCTACGCCGGCGGCACGGTCTGCGCAGCGGCCAGCGACACCTACGGCGACGGATGCAGCGCCAGCCAGGCCGCGTTCTCATCGCCCGCCGGACTGGCCGTGGATGGCTCGTCGAACCTGTTCATTGCCGACTCGGGCGACAACGTGGTCCGCAAGATTGCCTACCTCACCGGGATCGTCACTGCGGTTGCGGGCGACGGGCAGGCAGGCCATGGAGGCGACGGCGGAATCGCGACCTCCGCCCAGTTGACTGCGCCCCAGGGTGTGGCGGTCGACGCGGCGGGGGACGTCTTCATCGCCGATACGGGCAACAACGGCCTGAGGACCGTGAATCAGGCCTCCGGTGTCGTAAGCACGCTGGCTGGGGTGTTGGGCAGTTCCGGCACGGGGACGGTGCCCGGACCCGCAAACGGCGCTCTGCTCAATGCCCCCAGAGGCGTTGCCGTTACCGCTCAGGGCACAATCTATGTCGCCGATTCGTCCAACGGCAGGCTCCTGCAGGTGCAACGCTCCAAAGTGAGCTATAACTTTGGGACGGTGAACGTCGGCGCCGCCAGCGATACCCAGCCCTTCACGCTCACCAGCAGCGGAACGACCGGGACCCTCTTCTCGTCGCCGTCGTTCACCGGTTCGGGCGTCACCGCCGATCTGACGCTGGTCCCCGCGACCTCCCAGGGTTGCAGCAGCGGGACGTTGGCCGTGGGGACCTTCTGCTCGATGATTGGGCAGTTCAGCCCCACCAGCGCAGCATCCGAGACGGCGACGTATGCACTGAGCAGCAGCGCTGCGAATGCTGTTTCTCCCGCGATCCTTCTCTCCGGCACGGGCAAATTTCTTATTGTGACCTCGGTGGTCGCGGTGCAGACGACCCCCGCGGGAGGAAGCCCGCAGTACGGGCAGACCGTCACGGTAGCGGCGACGGTCACCCCTGCGTCCACAACGGTCGCCATGACCGGCACCATCACGTTCAAGGTGGATGGCGTGGCCGGTGTGCCGGTGCCAATCGTCTATGCGGGCGGTGTAGCGACTGCATCCTATACGATCAGCAGCCAAAGCGTCGGCGCGCACACGGTGACGGCAATCTATAGCGGCGACTTCAACTACGCCGCCTCGAACGACAACGCCGGCCCACTGACGCTGACTGTCGTCAAGGCGGCTACGATGACTGGCGTGGCGCCCTCGCCCCTCACGCTGCTGCAGTTCTCGGCCGAAACCATCACGGCGACTGTCGCCTCGACCACGACCGGGACGCCGACCGGCACGGTCAGCTTCTACAACGGCGCTGCGCTGCTCGGCACCAGCTCGTTGAATTCGAGCGGTGTGGCGACATTCACCAGCTCCACGCTTGCGGTCGGCAGCTACAAAGTGATCGGGGTGTACGGCGGCGACGGCAATTACGCGACCTCCACCTCCACCGCGGGCAGCTTCGCCGTCAGCGCGGACCCCGAGGACTTCGAGTTGACCGTCAGCACGAGTTCGCTGTCAATCGCGAGCGGATCGACGGTCCAAACCACGCTCTTCGTGACCCCGACAAACACGCTGGCGGACACGCTGACGTTCGCCTGCAGCGGCCTGCCCCAGTATGCGACATGCACCTTCGGTCCACCAAGCACGCTGGCCGTGGCAGCGACGACGAACCTCCAGACCTATTGGCAGCAGCCGATCGCGGTGACGATCACGTTTTGGTCCGACATCGCGCCGGTCTCCTCCTCGTTCACCCCGGCCCAGCGGCCCGGCGGCGATGCGATGCGCGTCATGCTGGCGATTGGATGGCCGGCAATGCTGATCGGGCTTGGCGCGTTGGCCGGCGCGCGAAAGGGGCTGCGTCGCCGCGGGCCTCTTTCGATGCTGGGGTCGATCTGCCTGCTGGCGGGAGCGGCGATGACGCTCTCGGGATGCAGCGCCGCCGTCAACGGCATGAAATACACAACGCCGGTTGGAACCTCCAGCGTCAACGTCACCGTGACGGGAAAGAACAGCGCGACCCATTCGATTCCCGTGCAGTACACCATCACCGGACCCGGCTTCTAGCGTATCTTCCCTGTTTCCTTGGAGCGGACGATCCGTCGAAGCGAATATGGAGCCACGCGTTCCCCTCAAAGGGAAAATTCCCATCCAGCTGCGCGCCGGGTCCTGCGGTCAGGCGGTTTCATCGAAATGCTGAGGGAGTGAGATCGGCGGTCCCTACTTTGCCGCTTACGGTGTCGCGCGCAATCACGCGCACGCGGGTCGCCTCCGCGGGAATTGCAGTCTGGATGCGAAACTCCGCGCTCCGCGGCGACCCGGCGCCGGCCTGGATGAGCGCCGTGGTCTCCTGGATCTGGTGCGCAATCATCTTGTTCTGCCGGTTGAAGCTGGCGACCATCAATGTGATCTCCGCTTGCCCGTCTTCCCCGGCTTGCTGTTGCATGCTGAGGTCTCCAGCATTGATATCCACAGCAAAGGTGTTCGGCTGCGCGGCCACGCGATGCGCAGTCAACTTCAGGCCGGTGTAGACAAGGCTGCTATTGGCCGCGCTCCCCAGGTCGAATGCGATCTTGTCCAGGCTCTGCTTCAATGCCGCCGTGGTCGCATTCGGAACGGGCGCGGACGGCTGAATGTAATAGCCGTTGCGCGTTGTGGCCGTGAGCCCCGGCCGGTCGATCGTGATATGGATACGGCGGTACGGCTGCGCAGCGTCGCTTCGATTGGTGGGCGTGTAGCTGAGCGTGTAGTAGTTGCCGCCGTCGCGGATGCCGGTGGCGATCTCCGCGTCGACGTCGTTGCGCGAGCGATACACACGGCCGCCAGTCGCCGGCGCCAGCAACTCGAAGTTCACATCCCCAGCCATGGGATCGGACCCGTTCGCGTTCTCGGCGATATCCAGATCTTCGGGAGTTTCAATGTCCACAATGGCAGAGGTATTGGCTGTCGGGTCGATGGTGGTCAGCGTGATCCGGGCATCGCGCATGACATCGATCGCATGCCGCACGGCTTGCTCCACCACGGCCGCCTCCTGCTGCGTGGAGTCCTGGGTGTTGACCGCCGGGAAGCCTCGCCCCACCCAGATTACGTTCTTGCGTCCACGATGGCCGGAGGTGGCCTGCGCAATCTGCTCGATCGAGCCCAGCGACATCGCCAGGCGCTCCGCTGCCCCGGGGCCGCTCTTTCCGCTCTGCGCCAAGCGCCACGGATACTCCGGGAAGTGGCCCTTGAGCGCGGCCAGCACCGTCTGGCGGCTGAGTGTGAAGTCCTGCAGCAGCTGGAACTTTGTGTTGGTTGCCGCGATCAGCGCGGTGGGTTGTTTGAGAACCGCCGGCTGTCCGTTCAGATACTTCTCCAGGGCATAGCGGGCAAACGACATGTCCTCGAAGCGCGTGTTCAGCTCATCCAGCACCAGCACCGTGACCGGCGCATTCGGCACCTTCGCCAGGTCTGCGGTCGACTGGATGGCGGCGGCGCCAAGATCCGGCGCCACGCGATGCTGTTCCGGCCCCTCGAACGAATCGATGGTCTGCGGGGTCCGGTCCTCGAAGACGGTGAAATCGCCCTTCGCGAGGCCGTCGACTAAATGGCCGGCCTTGTCGGTCACCACCACATCGAGGACCACGATGCGCGCATCGACGGTCAGGTCCGGCGTTGCCCCCTGCGGGTTTGGGCCCGGCTGGATCGGCGTCTGGGCGCGGCCGGCGCAGCTCGCAAAAATGCCAGCGGCCAGTACAAGAGCGGCTATCTGTTGTGCCCGGAGCAACGCGGCGATCCTCCCCACAACGCAAGAATACCGCGCTGAAGCCGGCAGGTCGCCTCGCTATGGCGGCAGACATGCGACCGCCGGAGCCGGCATCTCGAGAAAGGACCGGGCGATACCAGGTTTGGCCACTACGCTTCCAACGGTCAGGGCTTCTTGCCGACGGCGCTGTTCTTCAGCGCCAGCGAAATCGGCGTGACGGTGGGCGCCGCAGCCCCCACAATCTCGAAGACGCCTCCCGTAGTGGCAACCTGACCCGCGGTCCAGACGTTGCCCGAAGGGTCGATCGTAATACCCTCGGCGGTGTTGATGCCGGAGTGAGTGAATCCGATGGCGGTGAAGGGCGCAGTGCCAGAATTGACTGGAGACAACACGCTCCCGACGCCTGCGCCCGTACCGGCGAACTCGGACACCGAACCATTGCTCGACGATGCACCGTTGGAGACCCAGACATTGCCCGCGCCATCGATGGCAACATACTGGGGTTTGTTCAGGGAGGTAGCAGAACCGTAGTTGGTGCCGGCAGTGGTCGAGGTCATATTGGTCACCGTATTGCCGGTTTGGTTCCCAAGCCAGACTCCGGTTCCCGCAGTGCCTGCCGCGACGCCATAGGGCTCACTCAGCGCGGGGACGCCGCCGGAGGCGGAGACCATATCCGTATAGGTCTGGGTCAGCGTCGTGTCGCCGGCTGTGCTTGCCACACAAGGAAAGACGGTGCACGCGGTACTCCCGTTGTAGGCGGACATCTGGAAGATATTGCTCTCGAGACCGGAGGTTGAAGTGCCATTGGTCATCCAAAGATTGCCCGACGTATCGATGGCCGCGTACTCCGGCTGTTGATTCGTGCCGCCGGGACTGTAAAGCGCATACTCGACCTCCGCGCTCGAACTGAGAGTCCCACCCAGGAACTCCTCGACCGTGGCGGTCGCGCTGGAACTCTCATGGGTGAAAAACACATTGTTGCTTCCGTCGATGGCGACGCCATAGGGAGAACCGCCTCCCGCGGGCAGCACGTCGATGCTGGAAGATGGGCTAAGGACGTTGTACTCGAAGAAGTGCGAGGGACTGCTGGTGTTGTCGAACCAGATATTGCCATTCGTATCGATGGCTTCGTTGCGGGGTTGCAGCGCGTTTATGTTTTGCCCGGCGATGGTCGAGGCATTGACCACCGGCATGCCGGTTGGGCTCAACTCGGTCAAGCTCGCCAGACTCGTGCCATTGTGGTTGATCACCCAGATATTGCCGGACGCGTCGGCCGCCATATTCTGCGGATCGTTGAGCGGCGTGGACCCGGTGTACTGGATACCGATGGTCCAGTCCGTGGGTTGTGAGCTTACACCGACAAAGGGCGCTGCTATCCCGGTCTGCAATGCATAGAGCGCGGTAAGGTTGGCCGTGGAGCCGTTGGTGTTATTGCTGGTTGGGTTGAGGCTCATGTAGACGGCGGCCTGCAGGGTGTCGGTTGGCTGCGTTGCGCCGGTGGGGGCAACATCGGCGAAGAGCGCGGTGCAGTAGCCGTCCGGGTCGCTGGTGCCGAGTGAGTTCACGCATGCGGCCAGAATGTCGGCAACAGTATTCAGTTTGGCCGACTCCGGAGTTGCCGTAACGGTGAGGCCCGCGTTGGTCAAGGTCGCCGATGTGACCGCGGCGCCGGTGTTGAAGGTCACCAGATTGTTCACCGTGGCGAAGGCGTTGGCGATGCCGGTCTGGGCCTGCGTAGTACTGGGGGCGCCGAAGCTGTCCGTGCTGGAGCCGCCAAAGGTGGTGGTGAAGTACTGTCCCAGCGCATACGCGGCAGCGGCGGTCGTGACCTCGTTGATGATGACGGTGTCGCTGGCCGCTCCGGAACAGGCGCCCAGCGCCGCTGCCAGTTCGATGTTGGGGTTGCTGGCGCTAAGCCCAGGGTTACCGCCGCTCGAGGTGAGATAGACCAGCGCGCTGGAAGATGGGCAGGTATAGGCGCCGATGGTAAAGGTCCCGCCGGCTCCGGTCGTGACCGAGGAACCCAGAGCGCTGGCCGCGGCGCCATAGCTACCCGATCCCACGACCCATAGCTGTACCGTGGCCCCGACGATCGGCTGCTGACCGCCGTGCACCGCCCCCTGAATGGCAGCGCCAGTCATGGGCTGGGTGTCGCCGGACATAAACTGGCTCGCGGAACAGCCGGCTATCAAACCCGATACACAGCAGAGCAGCAGCGCCGCTGCTGCCCTGATCGAGGTCGTCCCACAGGTCCTATTCGTCATTGGCCACTCCATATGATTGGGGATATGCTTCGATAAACATTTGAGCCGGCCGGGTCTTCCAAAATCCCTGCGTGCGAAGTTTACACCGATTGACGCGGAATTCGGCAACGCCGTTGTCGGTCCCGCTGGGACGGGGACCGTCTGCCGTGGATCGGACCGAGGCAATCCGGTGGGTCGCGCCAGAGCCAGGCGCCAGAGCCACAGGACTGGAGGTGATCGCGGGCGGAAGGAGTTGGCGCCGGTTCAGTGGGTCAAGGGATCGAGGGATCCGCCGCACCCGGTCCAGTGCCGCCATGAATCGGGAGACCGTGCGCCTTCAGCAGTCATCTTCCAGCCGCCCAGACGTATAACACGGCAGCGGCGAGGCGCGCTTCGGCGTGGGGATGCTCTATAATCGGGGCTCATCCCGGCGGCTCGACTGGGCATCGCGGGGAGGAGCGTGGAGAGTTGGCCGAGTGGCTGAAGGCGGCGGTTTGCTAAACCGTTGTAGGACCAAAAGTTCTACCGGGGGTTCGAATCCCCCACTCTCCGCCAGTCAGTCTTGGGTGTTTATGTTTTGCAACCTACATTGATGAAATCCGCGCCTGTGCGGGCTATCTCTCCGACTTTGTTCCACTGGAGAATCCCATCCGTCGCATAGATTCCCCCCGATAACGGGCTCTTTCTCTGATTGGTTCGTCGAAGGTCCGGTTTTTGTTGCGATTCGCCCGCCTGTTCTGCCGCGCCTCGGCGTCACTGTGTGAACGCGTTGGTTTTTGCGCCCGTCGTGGTGCTTAACAGCCGCGCCGATGCTGGACTTTAGACGGCCAGGGGGCCGAATAGGGTCTGTCTCGTTCTTCTCGATTCTTGAGGGATGGCGACCGATATCTGCGTGCGAGTTGGAAGGCGGATTCGGGCGCTGCGCACCCGGCGCGGCTGGACCCAGTCAATGCTGGCGGATCATGCGGAGTTGACCCGAGAGCACATCTCGGCCGTCGAAACCGCGCGGGCCGAGGTTGGCCTCAGGGCATTGGAGCGCATCGCGCGGGCCCTGGAGACGCCCCTGCAAGACCTGATCGACCCCTAAGCTCTAGTTTTCCCCTGGAACGGGCGTGCCCGCGCCGGGCAAGTTACCGGAAAGCTGGGCGGGGTTTTAAGCAACTTCCCCGGCCCCTCTTGGGTCTCTATCCCGGAAGCTGGAGCGAACGGCCTCAGCCTCTGCGGTATGCTCTTCTTCTACCCATGCAGCTCTACATCGCCACGACCAACCCCGGCAAGCTGCGCGACTTCGCCAGCGCCGCGCAGCCGATTCCCTCCATCCAGATCCAACCCCTCCCCAACCTCTCCGTAATCCCCGCGCCGCCCGAAGACGCGCCCACCTTCGAGGCCAACGCCCGCGCCAAAGCCCTCTACTATGCCTCCCACGCGCCCGGCCTTCTTGTGCTGGCCGACGACTCCGGCCTGGAGGTCCCTGCGCTCGACGGCGCGCCCGGCGTGCGCTCCGCCCGCTACGCGGAGGACCAGCGATTCCCCGCCGCGCCCGCTTCCACGCTCGACGAACGCAACAACGCCGCCCTCCTCCGTGCGCTCGACGGCGCCCCCGACGCCTGCCGCCACGCCCGATACCGCTGCGCCCTGGCCCTCGCCACCCACAACCCATCCGACCAAGAACCGCGCATCCTCCTCACCGCCGAAGGCTCCCTCGAAGGCCTCATCCTCACCACCCCTCGCGGCGCCCTCGGCTTCGGCTACGACCCGCTGTTCTTGATCCCGGAGCTCAACCAGACCATGGCCGAGCTCGATGCCGCGACGCGACTCGCCTACTCCCACCGCGCCCGCGCCCTCCGCACCCTCTTCGCCCACCTCGCCCCATCGCTGACCACTGACCACTGACCACTGACCGCTGACCGCTGACCGCAGGAGCCGAAAACCCGGGTGGCCCATCCCTTGCAGCCTCACCGTAAAGGGTGGGTTATTCGCGCTGCGCGCGAACCGCCTTTAGACCGGCATCGCCACTATTCGCACAAATTATCCGATAATCGCCCACTCGCCCGCCTGTTTCCTTGACGCCCGACTCCCCCCGGCGGAATAATCCACTAGCCGCCGCAATCCCGCTCCCGCGCGCCCCCCCAAGGATTCGCAAGCGCCGCAAGCGGCAGCCACAGGAGTCCACACCCGCCCATGGCCACCACCGCGCCTCCCGCACCGCATCACGAACTCCGCGGCGTCCAGCCCCTCCGCCCCGGCGAAGGCCACTCCTTCCTCTGGCGCAAGCTGCACTCGCTCTCCGGGATTGTGCCCATCGGGGCGTTCCTCGTCGAGCACATCCTCTCCAACTTCGAAGCCGTCAACGGGCCCCTCGCCTATGGGCTCCAGGTCAAGTTCCTCAACTCGCTGCCGCTGGTGCGGGTGCTGGAGTGGGTCTTCATCTTTATTCCGCTGGCCTTCCATGCGCTGTATGGCGTGTACATTTTGGTGCGCGGGCGGGCGAATGTGAATGTTTACCCGTGGGCGGGGAATTGGATGTATCTGACGCAGCGGATCACGGGGTTGATTGCATTCGCTTACATCATCCAGCACGTGTGGCGGCAGCGCTTTGCTGGCGTCCAACTGCCAGAGCATCCCGGCGCGGCGTTCGCCAAGGTACAGCACGAACTCTCCAACCCCTGGATGCTCGCCATCTACATCATCGCGATGGCCGCAACGTGCTTCCACTTCTCCTACGGCATCTGGCTCTTCGCCGCCAAGTGGGGCATCACCCCCGGCGACCGCGCCCGCAAGCGCTTCGGATACGTCTGCGCCGTCATCGGCATCACCCTCTGCCTCATGGGATTCGCCAGCATCTACGCCTTCGTCGGCAACCCCAAATACCAAAACGCTCCCGAAGATGCAATGCCCGAGACGCGGAGTTCGCTCGTGATACCGGTCCCAATAGCGCCTCAGCTTGGATCGACGAGTCCGAGCGTGCCGAGCGAGGTTCGATAGGCCGAAGATGAACAACGACCTGTGGTGCTTAGCTCGTCATTGTTACGGCTTTGGAAGTTGGGGCGGCAAATATGTGTTTATCGGGCCAGAACAAGGTGGCACTCATCAAAAAATGACGAAGCACGCGGATGCCTTTCGCAAGTTGGACCTGGACAAGGACGGGCTTTGCGACTGTCGCGAGTTTCACCAGGAGATTTATGAACCCGGCGACAGGGATTGGCATCGATCGGAGCCCCCGCCGACGCCGCTTCAATCGACATGGCATTATCTGATACTGACGCTAATGAGCTACGAAGGAATGATCAAAAGCGACAAACCCCTCCCAGGGCAAACGCCAAGTGAATACCAACGCCCTTTCCGCAAATATCAGCGCGACGAATGGGGTCGTTCCAATGGAGAAACATGCGTGATCGAGCGGTCAGGAATTAATGCCAAGAGCTTTGTGGAGTCAGCCGCTCTGAGAGCTTCATTTTCGCAGGCGGAGTGCGCGGAGTTCGAAGCCATTCTTCGCCGGCGCGTTGAACACATCACCGCCAGAATTCGTGAGGGTAAGGCCGAATTTGTAGTGATCTATAGCAAGAGCCAACATTCATATTGGGGAGACCTACGAAAAGCAGGATCAAGAATCTGCGAAAGCCAAAATGAGATTTTCAGAGTCGGCCCAACGCTTGTTGCATTTACCGAGAGCCGCGGGCCGAACAACCCACGGCCTGGCCCCTGGTTCCAACTCGGCCAAGAGCTTCGCAAGCACAGGACTAACAAGCACGCGGATTAAGAGGCGCGAACAATGGCAGCAACACCCCGCATCATCGTCGTCGGAGGAGGCCTCGCCGGCCTCGCCGCCGTCATCAAAATCGCCGAACACGGCGGCACCGTCGACCTCTTCTCCATCGTGCCCGTCAAGCGCTCCCACTCCGTCTGCGCCCAGGGCGGCATCAACTCCGCCAAAAACCTCAAAGGCGAGGGCGACACCACCTGGAAGCACTTCGACGACACCATCTACGGCGGCGACTTCCTCGCCAACCAGACCCCCGTCAAGGCCATGTGCGAGCAGGGCCCTGCCATCATCGACCTGCTCGACCGCATGGGCGTCCCCTTCAACCGCACCCCGGAAGGACTGCTGGACTTTCGGCGATTTGGGGGGACGCTGTATCACAGGACCGCATTCGCGGGGGCAACCACCGGCCAGCAGTTGCTCTATGCACTGGATGAGCAGGTGAGGAGATACGAGTCCGAGGGCAAGGTGCGCAAGTTTGAAGGCTGGGAGTTCCTCTCCGCCGTGCTCGACGCCAACGGCGTCTGCCGCGGCATCTGCGCGCTCGACCTGCGCAGCATGGAGACGCGGACGTTTGCGGCGGACGCGATCATCGTGTGTACGGGCGGCAACGGGGCCATCTTCGGAAAGTCGACGAACTCGGTTGTGTGTACCGGCTCCGCCCAGTCCGCGCTCTACCAGCAGGGCGCCTACTACGCCAACGGCGAATTCATCCAGGTCCATCCCACCTGCATCCCCGGCGACGACAAGCTCCGCCTCATGTCCGAGTCCGCCCGCGGCGAAGGCGGCCGCGTCTGGGTGCCGCGCGACAAGCTCGACAAACGCACCGCCCAATCCATCCCCGAGTCCGACCGCTGGTACTTCCTCGAAGAGTGGTACCCCAAGTACGGCAACCTCGTCCCCCGCGACGTCGCGACGCGGGCCATCTTCAAAGTCGTCTACGAGCTCGGCATGGGCATCGACAACCAGCCCATGGTCTACCTCGACGTCACCCACATCGACCCCGAGATCCTGAACCGCAAGCTCGAAGGCATTCTCGAAATCTACGAAAAGTTTGTGGGAGACGATCCGCGCAAAGTCCCCATGAAGATCTTCCCCGGCATGCACTACACCATGGGCGGCCTCTGGGTGGACTTCAACCAGCAGACCAACATCCCCGGCATCTACGCCGCCGGCGAGGCCGACTACTCCATCCACGGGGCAAATCGCTTGGGAGCCAATTCGCTCCTGTCGTGCATCTACGGCGGCTTCGTCGCCGGCCCGCACGCGATGAAGTACGCCAAGTCCCTCCCCCCCCAACCCGGCGATGGAGGCCACGCCGCCGAACTCCAGCGCCAGAAGGAACTCAACGCCGCGCTGCTCTCGAACCCCGGCACCGAAAACCCCTTCAAGCTCTGGCGCGAGCTGGGCGAGACCATGACCAAGCACGCGACGATCATTCGATATAACTCGGGGCTCGATGAGGCCGACGCCAAGATTGTCGAACTCCTCGACCGATACAAGAACGTCAACCTCTCCGACAAGACCCAGTGGGCCAACACCAGCTTCGCCTTCACCCGCCAGCTCTACAACATGCTCCAGCTCGGCCGCGTCATCGTGCAGGGCGCGCGCCTGCGCGACGAGTCCCGCGGCGCACACTACAAACCCGACTTCCCCGACCGCAACGACGCCCAATTCCTCAAAACCACCAAAGCCGTCTACGACCCCACCAACAACACCCCCGCCTTCTCCTGGGAGGAAGTCGACACCTCCCTCATCCCCCCCCGCCCCCGCACCTACACCGCGTCGGCCTAACTCAAACTTTCTATGCAATATATTCGCCACGAATTCGCGACCGAAAGAGCAGCGAGCGCTCGGGCACTCGTGAAGGCGTTGCTGCGAGAAATGCCTGGAGTAAGCAACGATCATCGCGACGAATGCATACATCGCGTGGCTCTGTACAAAATCACCGAGGCAGACCCCAAAAACAAATTTCGAACCAGATATATGTCTTGTGACGCGATTGAAATTGCTCGGCACGAGAAGAAGCCCAACGACAGCGGGTTATTGATCCATGAACACGTTACAGAGAGGCAGAAGGTTTTGAAAAGGCTGATCGCGGCAAAACCTGAAGAAGTCGATGAGATTCTCGACTCTATCGTGGCCTGTGTTGTAACTAAGGAAGAACACAAGCGATTAGGTTCACACTCTCTGAAAGATTTGCACGGTTGGGATCGCTACCGCGCGGAGAAAATAAGAGTTTGGGACAGACAGATGAACTCTCAATACATCTAGCCATACAGTTACATTTTTCAGAACAGGTGAAATCATGCCCACCACCATCCAAGTCGAAATCCACCGCCAGGCCACCCCCACCACCCCGGCCCGCACCGAGCGCTTCGCCGTCCCCTATCGTCCCAACATGAACATCACCTCGCTGCTCGGCGAGATCGCCCTCAATCCCGTCACCGCCGACGGCACCGCCACCACCCCCATCACCTACGACTCCAACTGCCTCGAAGAGATCTGCGGCTCCTGCGCCATGCTCATCAACGGCCGCGCCCGCATGGCCTGCTCCGCGCTCGTCGACAAGCTGCGCGCGGAAAAACCAGACCAGCCCATCAAACTCGCGCCCCTTTCAAAATTCCCCATCGTCCGCGACCTCGCCGTCGACCGCTCCGTCCTCTTCGAAAACCTCAAAGCCGTCAAAGCCTGGGTCCCCATCGACGGTAGCTATGATCTAGGTTCAGGCCCCCGCCAGTTCCCGCAGATTCAGGAGCAGCGCTATCCCTTATCGAACTGCATCTCCTGCACCATCTGCATGGAGGTCTGCCCGCAGTTCAACGATTCGACAAACTTCGTGGGGGCGGCAACTATTGCGCAAGTGAAGCTCTTCAACATGGACCCCGCCGGCGCCGTCCTCAAAGAGGAGCGCCTCCGCGCCCTCGCCGGCGACGGCGGCATCCAGGAGTGCGGCTTCGCCCAGAACTGCGTCGAAGCCTGCCCCAAACAACTCCCCCTCACCGAAGCCATCTCCGACATCTCCCGCGACGTCATCGTCCAGCAGGTCAAAGACCACTTCACCCGTTAAACTCCTCCCAAGGAAATTGTCATCCCGACCCTGAGCGAAGCCGAAGGGGAAGGACCTGCTTCTCTTGGGTGCTCTATCAGGCAGCGGCAGGTTAGGTCCCCGGCAGCGATAATTGAGAACAAGGAGTCCCCATGCGCGAACTTATCTTCAACGTCCCGCCCGATCAGGAAGGCGGCTTCTGCGCCGTCGCAGTTGGGGAAGCCATCTTCACCGAGGGCGATACATGGGATGAGCTACGCCTTATGGTCCTCGACGCCACCAACTGCTTCTTCAACGACTCGGCCCCGCCCGACACCATCCGTCTTTACATGCACGTCGAACAGGTCATAGCAGTCGCATAGCCCGCTACTGCACCCACCCCACCCCAAACTCCCCCTCAAACGCCTCGCCCACAATCTCCATCGCATACCGCCGCCCCGACTTCAGCCCCGCCGCGCCCACCACGCTGCGCAGTGACGCCGCCGTCCGCCCATCCTCGCCCACCACGCGCTCGATGTCCTCGCCCGCAACCCGCACCGTCACGTGCGTCTCGTCGCCATCGTCAAAGCTCGTCACCACCACCTCTTCCTTGCACCGCGCCAGCCCCACCACAATAAACTCCACCAGTGACACCACCGGCTCCGCGTCCGGCTCCGCGCCCGCCGGCCTGAGCACAATCTTCGGCGCGTCCCCATCCGTGTCGCCCCACGCGCCCACGCGCTCCGCTGTAATGTCGTAGGTGATCCCGGGAAACCGCGTCGGCGTCCCATCGTCCCCATACACGCAGCTCCCCTTCGACGACACCCAGCGCACCGATCCATCCACCTGCCGCACCCGGTACTCCATCCGGTACTCCTCCCCCGTCCGGATCGCCCGCGCCCCCGCCTCCAGCACCTTCGGCCGGTCGTCTTCATGCACGTTGCGCAGAAACTCCGCCCGCGAAACGCCGTTCCGCAGCACCTGTGCATCCAGCCCATACACCCGCGCCAACCGCCCCTCCGCAAATATCCGGTCGCCCCCGATCTGCCAGTCCCACGTCCCCAGGCAGTTCCTCGCCGAGAGCGCCAACCGCAGCCGCTCATCGCTCATCGCCAGTGCGTTCATGGCGTTCACTTCATCGGTGATGTTTCGCGCCATTTTTAAAATCCCGGCAATCCGCCCATCCTCATATACCGGATTCAGCGAAAGATTCCAGAACGTTTCGTAGACTCGCCCCTCCACCGGCAACATCACCAGCACCTTCTCATGCACCACCGAGTTCCCGTCCCGCAGCACCCCTTCAAACTCCTCCCCGAACTGCTCCCACAGGTCCGCCCACACCGCCCGTGCCGACGCGCCCAGCGCCGCCGGATGCCGCGCGCCAATATTGTCGCGGTAGCCATCGTTGTAAACCATCAGCAGCTCAGGTCCCCAGTACACCGCTGACGCCACATCCGAGTTCAGCGCCACGTTCACCACCGTCAGCAGCACCGGCGGCCAGCCATCAATTGGCCCCAGGCCCGTCTTCTCCCACGCCCACCCCCGGACCAGCTTGCCCATCTCCCTGCCGCCAAAGATAAGTTCGCGGCCCTTGCCGTCCGCTGCGCCGCGCTGGACCGCCGCCCTACCGCCAACTCCAACCTCTTGGGCCCGCCCTTCTCGCATATCTGCCGCTCCCCATCCGTCTGACTGATGCTTATGTATGCCAGCAGATTACTCCTTCTTCCCCCCGGCAACCCAGGGCAAAAATGGAACAACCTGGCACCGGCATTTATAGTAAGGGCTAGCCACGCGACCCCGCCCGGATTATCATCGCGTCAGTGGGATTCCGTACTCTGCGCCGTTACACGGAAAGATTCAACCTTGCGCACGGAGGAACACTTGAACCAGCATCCCCAGACCCAGTCCGATGTGGTCCACTACCTGCGCCACATCCTCCAGGCAGTCGGCCTTGATCTACATTTCGATATCGAATCCCAACCCAGCCCCGCCCCCAATACATCGCCTCGCTGGGTGATTCGCTTTGCAGGTCCCGACACGCCCATGCTCACGGCCAACGACGGTAAGCTCCTCAACGCCCTCGGTCATCTGATCGTCGAGAACTTCGGCTTCGCGGACGTGCGCGCCGATGTCTCCTCAATCATCCTCGCCGGCGCTCGCACGCCGATCGCGGGCAGTCCCAGCCTTTAGCCGGTTTGGAGCTGCCTCAAACAGCCGCCTCACCGGGCTGCGCTGCCGGGCCTCGCCTTGAACGCCACTTCGCCAAAGCGTAATCTCATTGCATGGAAGTGCGCCTCACCTCCGATCAGGAAGCATTTGCCCGCCGCGCCATAGAATCCGGCCGCTTAGAGCGCGAGGAAGACGCCGTGCAGGAGGCCCTCGCTCTTTGGGAGCAGCGCGAACGCCGCCGCATCGAGTTCCTCGCAACCCTCGATGACGCCCGCGCCTCCCTCGCGCGCGGCGAAGGCCGCGAAATCACTCAGCAATCCATGCGCGACCTCTCCGCCGAGGTGAAAGAGCGTGGACGCGCCCGCCTGATCGCTGAACTCGCCCAATCCCGCTAATGCCGCATCGCGTATCGCCCCGCGCCGAAGCCGATCTCGACGACATCTGGCTCTACGTCGCCAAAGAAAGCGGCGGCATCGAGACCGCCAGCCGCCTCATCGACACCATCGCCAGCCGCTTTCTCCTTCTCGCCGGATTTCCCTACGCCGGTCGCGCCCGCGACCACGACCTCGGCACAGGCATGAGGAGCTTCCCCGTTGGCGAATACGTCATCGTCTATTCAGTTGAAGGCCCCTCCGTCTCGATCCTCAGGGTAGTTCACGGCAGACGCGATCTCGAAGCGTTGTTCGATTGACGACTTCGGCAACGGCGCCGCAAAACAAAAATGGCCCCGCTCACCGAGCGGGGCCATCACTCCTCATTGCCTACTTCGTAAAAATCGTGCTCCCCGGAATCCTCTCCTCATTCGCGATAATCCGATTCTCCGCCCGCTTCGCACCCTTCATCGCCACCTGGTCGATCTTCTTCTCTTCGCTCTTGAAGTCGCTGATCGAATCCTCGCCCGCCTTCTCAATCGCCTCATGCGAAGGCCTCGCCGCCGTCTTCGTCGAATCCAAATCCTGTTCCATAGTTCTCACCTCTGGTGGATAGGACGCGGACCTCCTATCGCCGGTTGCATCAAAATCGTCTTCCAGACCGCTCGCCCCAAAACTCCCTTACTATCAATCACAGCATGGTCGACCCACCCAGCCCGCCCAGCCCCGCAACCCTCCCGCTCCCCTTCCTCATCGACACCCATGCCGACACCCCCCAGCGCATCCTGGATGAATCCTGGGACTTCACCTCCCCGCTCGCTTCCGCCCACTCCACCGGACACCTCAACCTCGCCTCCGCCCGCGCCGGCTCGCTCGCCGCCGAGTTCTTCGCCATCTGGGTTGACCCCGCCCAATACCCCGGCGGATTCGCCCACCGCACCCTCGCCCTCATCGACGCCGTCCGCGAACAAGTCAACCGCCGCCCGGGCCAGCTTGCCTTGTGCACCTCAGCAAACGCCATCCTCGCCGCCCACGCCGCCGGCAAGTTCGCCATCCTCCTCGGCCTCGAAGGCGGCCACTCCATCGAAAACTCCCTCGCCCTCCTGCGCACCTACTACGCCCTCGGCGTCCGCTACATGACCCTCACCTGGGCCAACTCCAACGACTGGGCCGAATCCTCCGGCGACCTCCGCCCCACCCCACAAGACCCCGCCCAACCACCCCCTGGCCTCACCCCCTTCGGCCGCGAAGTCATCGCCGAGATGAACCGCCTCGGCATGATCGTCGACGTCTCCCACGTCTCCGACCGCACCCTCGCCGACGTCCTCGCCGTCACCCGCGCCCCCGTCCTCGCCTCGCACTCCAACGCCCGCGCCCTCTGCAACTCACCGCGCAACCTCACCGACTCGCAGCTCCGCGCCATCGCCGCCAACGGCGGCGCCGTCATGGTCAACTTCTACTCCGCGTTCGTCGACGAGAATTACCGCCAGGCCCTCATCGCCCTCAAGCCCGAGCGCACCGCCGCCCACGACGCCCTCGCCGCCCACTACGCCGCACTCAACCAACCCATCCCCTTCCACGCCTCCAACCAGATCGACCGCGACTTCGCCGCCCGCATCCCCCGCCCACCGCTCTCGTCCCTCATCAACCAGTTCGACCACATCATCCGCGTCGCCGGCATCGATCACGTCGGCATCGGCACCGACTTCGACGGCATCTCCGCGCTGCCCGAAGGCATCGACTCCGCCGCCGACCTGCCCAAAGTCACCGCCGCCCTCGCCACCCGCGGCCACTCCCCCGCCGCCCTCCAGAAAATCCTCTCCGCCAACCTCCTCCGCGTCTTCACCGCCGCCCAATCCCTCGCCACCCCATCCCAGTAAATGAGATTGTCATCCTGAGCGAAGCGCGCAGTCGAAGGACCCGCGGTCGTCCTCTGCTGACCGCTAACCGCTGAAAGCTGGAATCGAAAACGTTGTCGCTTTCGCTCATAGCCCACAGCTCACCTGCCAACCACCCCATGTTCTATCATTCCCTGCAAATGAATCTCCCCCGCCCGCGCACCCTCCTCGCCGCCTCCGCCCTCACCCTGCTCGCAGTCGCAGCCGTCATCAAAGCCGACACCCCCCTCACCCTCGCCGACTACCAGCGTGACCCCGCCCGCATGGTCGAGGCCTACCGCCACGTCGAGGCCGCCTCCGTCTCCGACGCCGTCGAACAGCTCCTCCACCAGAAGACCTACCTCTCCCACCGCATGCAGCCCATCTTCCCCACCAAGTTCGCCGGCACCGCCCTCACCGTCCTCCTCCGCAAGGAAGAGAACCAAGACCCCCACGCCCTCGACGGAATGCTCGCCGCCATCGACTCAGGCGCCCCCGGCTCCGTCTACGTCATCCAAGTCGAGGACGGCGCAGACATCGCCGGCGTCGGCGGCCTCATGGGCACCGCCATGTCCGCCCGCGGTTTCGCCGGAGCCATCGTCGACGGCGGCGTCCGCGACCTCGCCCAGCTCAAGCGCATCGGCTTCCCCGTTTACGCTACCAGCATCGTCCCCTCCACCGCCGTCTCCCACTACCGCTTCGCCGGCGTCAACCTCCCCATCACCGTCGACGGCACCCCCGTCGCCGCCAACGACATCGTCGTCGCCGACCAGGACGGCGTCGTCATCGTCCCCCGCGCCCGCGCCGCCGAAGTCCTCCTCCGCGCCCAGCAGCTCGATAACACCGAGCACAGCATGTACCCCATCATCGAACGCCTCCACTCCATCCTCGACGCCGTCAAACAAACCGGCCGCCTCTGACCGGCGCCCCAACACCCTCCCTTTTTGTCACTCCGCATCTTCTGGTTTGTCATCCCGCAGCGCAGTGAAGGGATCTGCTTCTTGGCCTTTGCCTTTTTGTTTTGTCATCCCCGAAGGGGATCTGCTTCTCGTCTTCGCTGCCGCCACTCGCTCGGCCCTTGACCGTTGGTTCAGCGGGGCAGCGCTGCCTGACTCAGGCGGCGTGAGTAATGCTCACCGCAGTTCTTATGTTGAAGACATGTGCCGGACCGTTATTAAAGCGTCCGCCTCTCCCGAAGGCTACTGTGACTCCTGTGGTTCGGCTATGGTGTTTTCGAGCAGCCCACCACCACAGCCGTCACTAGGCAACTGCCCGAGCTGTGACCGGCAGTACAACGAAGGGAACATCAGACATAACTTCTGCACCGCATGCGGCGCACCCATAGAAATCGAAGCGTCCTTCAAAGAACGCATTGCGGCACATCGGACGATCATGGAAATCTTTGCCGCCGTCCCGAAGCTGAAGGAATATGGTTATCTTTCAACTCATAGCTAGCCACGCCACACCCTAGTACCCCGCCATCTCCTCCATCGCCTTGTACAAATCCTCCGCCTGCGGCAAAATCGCATCCTCCAGCACCGGCTGATACGCCACAAACGTATCCATCGCCCCTACCCGCCGCACCGGAGCGTCCAGCCAGTCGAACAGTTCCCCCCCAATCCGTGCCGCGATCTCCGCGCCATACCCCCAGCTCAGCGTGTCCTCATGCGCCACAATCGCCCGGCTCGTCTTCTTCACCGACTCCGCAATCGCCTCCCAGTCGTACGGGCTCAAACTCCGCAGGTCGATCAGCTCCACATCCACGCCCTTCTCCCGCGCCAGCTTCTCCGCCGCCTGTAGCGCGCGTGCGACGATTGCTCCGTAGGTGATCACCGTCAGGTCCTTCCCCGCCCGTACCACCTTTGCCTTGCCAAACGGAATCGCATACTCCGGCCCCGGATACGCGCCGCGCCCAAAGGTCTCCCGGTACAGCCGCTTGTGCTCCAGAAACAGCACCGGATCGTCGCACCGGATCGCCGTCCGCAGCAGCCCCGCCGCGTCCTGTGCATTCGACGGCATCACCACCCGCACCCCCGGCGTATGCGTAAACAAACTCTCGCCACTCTGCGAGTGATAAATCGAGCCTCCGGTCAGGTAGCCTCCGATAGGCACCCGAATCACCAGCGGGCAGCTCCACTCGCCATTCGACCGCCAGCGGATCAGAGGCAGCTCATTGCGCAGCTGGTGCATCGCCGGCCAAATGTAGTCGAAGAACTGGATCTCCACCACCGGCTTCATCCCGCGCAGCGCCATGCCAATCGCCCGGCCCACAATGTTCGCCTCCGCCAGGGGCGAGTTCCAGCAGCGGTCTGAACCGAATTCGGTCTGCAACCCAGCGGTGAGCTTGAACACCCCGCCCTTGCCTTTGATCTTCCCTTCGCGCAGCGCCGCATCCCGTGTCGCGTCGGCCACATCCTCGCCAAACACCACCACCCGCTCATCCCGCCGCATCTCGTCCTTCAGGCAGTGGTTGATCAGCTCCGCCATCGTGCGCTCGCTCGCGTCCGCCGTCGCCTCCGGCTTCGTGTCAAACCGCGCATCCGTAGGCTTCAAATCCTCCGAATACTGATGCCGCAGAATCCCCTCCCGCGTCGCCGTCGGCAGCACCGCCTCCAGCGCGCGGTCCGCCGCGCGCTGCACCTCTTCATCCACCTTGCTCTCGAGCTTATTGATCCCCTCCGCGTCCAGCACACCCTCGCGCAGCAGCCACAGCTGCATCCGCGCCAGCGGGTCCCGCGCCAGCTCCGCCTGCACCTCCTCCTCGCTGCGATACTGCCGCTCATCGTCGCTCAGCGAGTGCGAATATGGCCGTACCACATGCCCATGCACCAGCGCCGGCCCCAGCCCCGCCCGACAGTACGCCACAGCCTCCACCATCGCCGCCCAGCACGCCTGCGGGTCCGTCCCATCCACCTCCGCGAAATGAAAATTCGGAAAGTTCGCCACGAGCCGCGAGATGTTCCCCCCCGGAGTATTCACCTCTACCGGCGTCGAGATCGCGTACTCGTTGTCCTCCACCACATACAGCACCGGCAGCTTCCCATTGCTCGCCGTATTCAGCGACTCCCAAAACTCCCCCTGGCTCGTCGATCCCTCCCCGATCGACACATACACCACCTCATCCCCATGAAACTTAACATCCTTGAATTCCCGATAGTCGCCCTCATGCTTCGCCGCAGCCTCCGGATGCCGCGTGAAAAATCTCCCCGCCTCCGCGCATCCCACCGCATGGAGACACTGCGTCGCCGTCGCCGAACTCCCCGACACAATATTCAACTTCCTGCTCGACCAGTGCGACGGCATCTGCCGCCCACCGCTCGCCACATCCTCCGCCGCGCCCACCCCCTGCAGCAACTGCTCCTCCACCGTATTGCCCAGCGCCAGGCACAGCGCCCGGTCGCGATAGTAGGGAAAGAACCAGTCGTACCCGGCTTTGAGCGCCATCCCCGCCGCGACCAGCAGCGCCTCATGCCCCGCACAGGAGACCTGAAAGAAGATCTTCTGCTGCCGCTTGAGGACAATCTCGCGGTCGTCGGTGCGCCGCGAGAGGTACATCAGGCGGTAGAACTCCACCAGCTGCTCGCGGCCCATGGCGAGCGCCTCCACCAGCGCCACGCCGGCCGCCCGCCGAAGCTCCCCGCCCGATCCATTGCGACGCCCCATAGCAGCACCTACACCTGACGTCAAGATTCTACCTCCCCGAAGCCTCCAGCAGCGGACCGATGTCTCGTTTGCCGTGCAGCACACGGACGACCCGCACCGCTCCCGCTGAAACCAGGTAATAGATGCGGATCTCCGGGAAGCCCTTCACCGGCAAGGACCGTAACCCCTTCAGCGCAGGGTTCGACAACCTCTTGGGAGCGCCAATTCCCGGGTGCTTGCATATCTCTTCCATCGCCGCATTCGCCGCCGCAACAAATCGCTCCGCCGCAGGCCCTGCGTCCTTCTCGACCAGGTAGTACTCGTACTGGCGCAAAATATCTCGGCGCGCGCCCGACCGAATCACATATTTCACCTTGCCGCGCGCCTCCCTCTAGCCGCCTTCTTCTTCGCCAGTATCTTCGCGGCGTCCGCCTTCAGCTCCTTCCAGAACGCCGGCGTCAGCGCAATGTCCTCACCCACCGCCAACCCTTCTAACAGAAGGGTCTCCAGAGCATCGTCAGCCCGCTTCGCCTGCTCCGCGCGTAGCAGCCCCCTCATATACTCGCTGACGTTGCCATACCCCTTCGTGTGCACCTCAACATCGATGAACTCCTTCAACGACTCCGGCAGGGAAATGGTCACGGTTGTCATAAAGAACCCCTTCACGACAGTATAACAACTGTTCTTATCTAATGAGATCCTTGAGCGCCTACTCCCCGATCATCCCGATCGTCCCCAGCCACGTCTCCACCAGCTCCGGCCAGTGTGTCACGGCAAGCTTCGTCGGCCGCAGGCCGAACGCATGCCCCCCCTGCGCATACAGATGCATCTCCACCGGGACGCCAGCGTTCTTGAGCGCAATGTAGTACACCAGCGACTGCTGGACCCCATCCACATGGTCATCCTCGTTCTGCAGCAGAAATGTGGGCGGCGTCCGGGCAGTTACAGGAATCTCCGGATTCAATTCAAATTCTTTCGTCGTGCTTTCCAGCATGTGTCCGGGATAAATTGCCACGGCAAAATCCGGACGGCAGCTGACCTGGTCAGCCGCATCCACAGGGGCATAGGCGCGCTGCAGGAAGTGCGTGCTGATGTTGGCCACCAGGTGCCCGCCCGCGGAAAACCCGAGCACCCCAATCTTGTGCGGATCGATGCCCGACTCCGCCGCGTGAAAGCGCACCAGCCCCAGCGTCCGCTGCGCATCCTCGAGCGCCGTGGGCACCTTCGGATGAATGTTGCACTGGCAATCGTCGTGGTAGGCCGGGCCCGAATCCGGCACGCGATACTTCAGCAGCACGCACGTGATCCCCTTCGCCGTCAGCCAGTCGCAGACCTCCGTGCCTTCAAGGTCGATCGCCAGAACCGAATAGCCCCCGCCGGGAAACACCACCACCGCCGCGCCCGTGTTCTTTCCTTTTGGCGAATAGACCGTCATCGTCGGCCGCGAGACGTTGCTCACGGCAACCCACGGCCTGCCGGCAACCATGTCTTTCTTGTCCGTCGTGGTCTCAGCGAACTCCAGCGCCACCGCAGGCTGCGCGTCGGGCGCCGCACCCGGCCAGATCGCCACCTGCGCATGGCCCGCCGACGGCTGCCACACAAACGGCTGCGCGCCCGCAGCGCCGCACGCACACCCACCCCAAACACCAAAGAGCAACAGAGAAAATCGCAGGGGCTTCATCACAGTCCCCACAGCCTAACCCCATCTCCGCCCCCAAATATTGGCGAGACTGGTTCCATAAGCCGAAAACGGACAGCGGTCAACGTAGAACGGACAGCGCGCAGCCCGCACCCTCGGGCCTTGAGCTGGAACCTATTTCTTCGGCACCTTCACCAGCAAATAAGTAATCTGCCCACCCTTCTCAATAAAGTACTGGTGCGGAACCCCCGGCGGAATCTCCACCACGTCCCCCACCGCCAGCACCCGCGACACCCCTCCCTTGATCGCCGACCCGCCAATCTCATTCGGCCCCGTCTGCACCGGGTCCACGACCTCGCCGCCGGTCACCAGCGTCGCCCCGCCCGACTGGACGACCATCAAGTCGGCGGTCGTCTGGTGCACCTCCACGCGACCATTCCCGTCCCTGTGCGCCTCGAACACCGTGAAGTCGCCAAACCCTGCCCGCGTCACCCCCGCCGGAGGCACCCCCTTCGCCCAAACCGTCAACCCTCCATCCCCCGCAACCGCCGGCGGCGCAGCCACCGGCACACCCCCAGCCGGGGAGACACCACGCACTCCCGCATTCCCCTGCCCCATCGCCGCCGGACCCGCAAGCCCAGCGCCAATGGCCAGCGCCAATCCCAACCTCTTCATCGCAGCCTCCCTACACAAACAGCGGAGCCAGCACCAGCGTAATCGTCGCCAACAACTTAATCAGCACATGCAAGCTCGGTCCCGCCGTGTCCTTGAACGGATCGCCCACCGTATCGCCCACCACCGCCGCCTTGTGCGCCTCCGACCGCTTCCCGCCATACTGCCCTGTCTCGATAAACTTCTTCGCGTTGTCCCACGCCCCGCCGCCGTTGTTCATCAGCATCGCCAGCAGCACGCCGGAGATCGTCCCCACCATCAGCAGCCCGGCGACCGCCTCAGCGCCGGCGAGATTCACCGCGTGGCCCGCGATCATCGGCACCAGCGGCAGCGCCTCGCCCGCGCCATACAGCGCCGCGCCCGCCTGGTAGCTCTCGCTGAAGTGCCGGAAGATCAGCCCAACAGCCACCGGCATCCCCACCACCAGCAGACCGGGCAGCACCATCTCCTTCAATGCCGCGCCGGTGACAATATGCACGCAGCGCGCGTAATCCGGCTTCGACGTCCCGGCCATAATCCCGGGGTTGTTCTTGAACTGCTCACGCACGTCCTTCACCACCATCTCCGCCGTGCGTCCCACCGCCTTGATTGCCATCGAGCTGAACAGGTAGGTCAGCATCGCGCCCAGCAGCGCGCCCACAAACACCGGCACCTGCGCCAGGTTGATGTTGGTAAAGCTCCATCCCGCCGGCATGTATCCGCCGGAATTTGCAACCTTATCGGTTACAATTGCCTTGATCTCCTCCAGGTAAGCGGAAAACAGCAGGAACGCGGCCAGCGACGCCGACCCGATCGCATACCCCTTGGTCAGCGCCTTGGTGGTGTTGCCCGCCGAATCCAGCTTGTCGGTGCGCTCGCGGATGGGCCCCTCGTGCATCGACATCTCAATGATGCCGCCCGCGTTGTCCGTGATCGGGCCGAAGGTGTCCATGGCCAGGATGTACACCGCGCAGCTCAGCATCCCCATGGTCGCGATCGCCGTGCCATAGATTCCCTTGGCGTAGTCGCTGATCCCAGCCACCCCCGCGAGGCCGCGCACGCCGAAGTAATAACTCAGCAGCAGCGCCGCCGAAATCACCACCACTGGCAGCGCCGGCGTTTCCATGCCCACTGCAAGCCCGCTGATGATGTTGGTCGCCGGCCCCGTAGTGCTGGCCTCGGCAATCGACTGCACGGGGCGGAACCGCGACTCCGTGTAGTACTCCGTGATCCACACAAACAGAAACGCGGTGATCAGGCCAATCACGCCGCAGCCCAGCAGCCACAGCCAGCCCACCCCCGGCCCGTTCAGCATCAGGTACACCGCAGCCGCAAACCCCGCCAGCGCCACCGCCGACGTCAGATAGAACCCGCGGTTCAGCGCGTGCATGGGGTCCTCATCCTCTTTGCAGGAGACCACCGCCACGCCCATCAGGCTCGCAATCAAATTAATCGCGTGCACGATCAGCGGGAACAGAATCCCCTTCACGCCAAATACCGGATAGAGCGCGGCGCCCAGGATCATCGCGCCGACATTCTCCGCCGCGGTCGACTCAAAGATGTCGGCGCCGCGCCCCGCGCAGTCGCCCACATTGTCGCCCACTAGGTCCGCAATCACCGCCGGGTTGCGCGGATCGTCCTCCGGAATCCCCGCCTCCACCTTGCCTACCAGGTCAGCTCCGACGTCGGCCGCCTTGGTATAAATCCCGCCGCCGAGCTGCGCAAACAGCGCCACCAGCGACGCACCAAAGCCAAACCCCACCAGCTGGTACGGCACGTGCGTCGGGTCCTCTAACCCGCCGAAGAACAGGAAGAGCGCGCCCACCCCCAGCAAACTCAGCGCCACCACCACCAGCCCCGTCACCGCGCCGCCGCGCAGCGCCGTCTGCAGCGCCTTATTCAAGCTGCTCCGCGCCGCCGAAGCCGTCCGGATGTTCGCCCGGATCGACACATACATCCCCGTAAACCCAGCCAGCCCGGAGCACACCGCGCCCACCAGAAAGCTCACCACCGTCTTTGCCGCAAACGGCGCCGTCCGCGGCGACAGGCTGTAGCCCACAAACACCACCACAGCCAGCACCACCGCGATCCACCCGATCGTCCGGTACTGCCGGCGCAGAAAGGCCTCGGCGCCCTCGCGGATCGCATCCGAGATCGCCCGCATCTCCGCCGTCCCGGTGTCCATTCCAATCACCGCGCGCGCCAGCAGCCCCGCCGCCACCAGAGCCAGCACGCCCACTCCCATCGCAATCCACAGAATCCCCCGCCCATCGTCTCCGGCGACGGCGGGCACTAAAGGTCCCGCCTCCTGAATCGCTACTGCCAAAAGTCCAGCCACAGCCATGCAAAACTCTCCTTCAGCCCACAGCAATTCCTATGCCCGCAAAGGGGGTATTACAACACGCGCTTTCCGGCCCGGTCAATGCACCGTCCGCGTCACTGCGCCCAATAGTTTGGGCCGCTCCCCGCCGTCCCTCCAAGATTTGTACACTAACCCGCCCTCGCCCGCGCGAACCCACGGAACCATAGCGCATTCCACCCCCCTGTAACAGGACGTACGTAACCCCTCCCCGCCCCGCCAACCATCGCTCTGGCGCCCCACATGCCGATGCACACAACAGAACCGCTCAGCACTCAGAGGCCGCACCATGGCTCACCTTCGCAATCCCAAACCGGCCCACCGCGCACCACGAATCGCCGTCCCGCTCCTCACCCTCCTCCTCGCGACCCTCCCCCTGGCGGCCCAGCAACTCCCCAGCCCCCTCGCCGCCTCCGTCCCCCACCGCTACCTCATCGCCTACCGCAATCACTCCATCCCCGTCGACGCCGAGGCCAGTACCCGCCTCGCCAACGCCCGCATCCTCCGCCTCCACCCGGCCTTCGGCGTCGCCGTCGTGGACACCGCCAACAGCCCCGACGAAGCCGCCACGATCGCGCAACTCCGCACCCAGCCCAACGTCGCCTTCGTCATTCAGGACCGCGTCGTCTCCGCCCACGCCCTCATCCTGCGCTCCCCCCTCCCCGCCACCCTCGGCGTCACTGCTCCCAACCCAACCCCCGCGCCCGCACCTGCGCCCACGCCCTACGACACCTACTACAACTCCCCCCAGGGCTGGGCCGTCCGGCAGGCCGGAGGCTTCGGCGCCGGCGTCCCCGGAGGTCCCGCGACCGGCCCCTGGGACACCACCTTGGGCGGCGGTGTGCGCATCGCAGTCCTGGATTCCGGCGTCGACCAAGTCCACCCCGGCATCGCCCCCAACCTCGCCTTTTCGCTCTCCGAGATCGACCAGTCTCCCACCACCGGCATGCCCAGCCCATGCGACGACGCCAGCCCCCAGGACCAGCAGGGCCACGGGACTTGGGTCGCTTCACTAGCGGCGGGCGCTATGGGCCCCGGGACCGGTCTGGTCATCGGCGTCGCTCCCGCAGCCGCCATCCTCAACATCAAGGTCCTCGAAAGAATGCCCGACCCCTCCTCCACCGCACCCGACATCGCCACCCAGTGCTCCACTGGCCAGGCCAGCGGCCTCCTCAGCTGGGTCATCCAGGGCATCGACGACGCCATCACGCAGCGCGCCAACATCATCAATCTCTCGCTCGGCGTCCTCGTCGACCTCGACACCGGCGAGGGCGCGGGCCTCCAGGCGCTCTTCGACCAGGTCACCTACGCCGCCTCCCAGGCCGGCGCCATCCTCATCGCCTCCGCAGGCAACGACGCCCTCGACCTCGCCAACCCCCGCTACATCGAGCTTCCCGCCCAGGCGCGCAGCGTCCTCGCCGTCGTCGCCTCCACCAACCCGGCCTGCGCCGAGGACCTCACCGTTGGCGCCGCCTGCGCTCCCGGCCCCATCACCCTCCCCTACTACTCCAACTTCGGCGCGCCCCTCAACGCCATTGCCGCTCCCGGCGGCAGCTACCCCGACGTCACCGCGCCCGACCCCGACACCGCCGTCACCGGTTGGATTCGCGGGGCCTGCAGTTCCGGCATCCCGAACACCGTTACCGGGCCGCCCGGCTCCTCACCGAACGGCCAACCCCAAAGCTTCGGCTGCTTCAACCTCGGCCACACCCACTACGTCGAAGCCATGGGCACCAGCGCCTCCGCCCCGCTCGTCGCCGGGGCCGTCGCCCTCCTCATCGCCAGCCACCCCGCCTGGACCCCCGACCACATCCTCGCCTCCCTGCGCAACTCCGCCGCAACCATGCAGTCCCTCCCCGCCGCCCCGCAGCTCGACACCCCCGCCGCCATGAAACAGTTGTGAGTCGCGGGTTGTGAGTCGTGAGTTGTGAGTTGTGATCTGACAGCGATCGCTGATCGCTGATCGCTGATGGCTGATGGCTGATAAGACAACTGACAGCTGTGACCTGAAAACCCTTCTCCGCCCACTCCGTCACCGTTCCCCCAACGGACAACGTACAACGAACCACGCACAACGCAAACCACCCCACCGCCCCACTCACAAACACCAACTCAGAACTCACAACCGCCCTAACTCCCCTTCATCTTTTCCTTCACGTTGTGCGCCAGCTTCTCTATCTCGTCCGCCTTGCGGATCACCTCCAGCGACAACGTATTCTTGTCCGACTTGTCCACTTCCGTCTTCAGCTCATTCGCCAGGCTCAGCAGCCGTTGCGTGTCGTCCACCAGCTGCCGCTGCCGGTCGCTGTTGCGCATCCGCGCCTGCTGCGCCTCAATGCTGCCTGCTCCATCGACCGGCGAATCGTCCAGCAAAGAGGGCACCGAAGGCGCCTGCGGCTGCGCTCCGCCCTTTCCCGAACCTCCTCCCGTCCCTTGCTGCTGCCCGCGCGCCGGCCCTCCTGCGCACATCGCCGCGCACAACACCGCGGCCGCTGTCCCAGCCGTCACACGTCGCATTGTCCTCATCGCAAATCCTCCTCGGCCGCCGCGCGGCCATTGCTCTCGCCCCGAACCTTGCCGCCCCTGATTCGCCCGCGCCGCATCCGCCCAGCAAACCAAACAGACGCGCGCCGAGAGATACTGGTAGCCAAAGCGGCACCAACCTCGGAGAAGCCTCTATCATGTTCCTTTTCGCCCTCCCGCTGCAAGACGACCTCACCTTCGACGACGTCCGCCACGGCTGGCATCAGGACTTCCTCGCCTTCATCCGCCATGACCTGCCCGCCATCGTCTTCATCCTCGCCTACGCCTTCATCCTCCTGCGCATCGTCCTCTTCTTTGTCAACCGTATAAGGGGTCTCGCCGACCACCAGGCCGCCGCCAACCCCCAGCGCGCCTCCGAGCTGCGCACCGTCGCCGCCGTCCTCCGCGCCAGCGCCTACGGCGTCATAGGATTCATCGTCCTCGTCCACGTCCTCGACGTCATAGGCATCAAGACCACCTCTTTGCTCGCCTCCGCCGGCGTGGTCGGCGTCGGCATCGGTCTCGGCGCCCAGTCCCTCTTCAAGGACGTCCTCAACGGCATCTTCATCCTCATCGAAAACCAGTACAACGTCGGCGACACCGTCAAAATCGCCTCCCTCACCGGCACCGTCGAGGACATCACCCTCCGCCTCACCACCCTGCGCGACACCGACGGCGCGCTTTACTTCATCCCCAACTCCCAGGTCGCCACCGTCGCCAACCACTCCCGCGACTTCGCCATCGCCACCCTCCCCATCGTCGTCGACGCCTCCGCCGACCCCGACAAAGTCCTCACCCTGCTGCGCACCACCGCCCTCGCCGTGCGCAACGAACCCGCCTTCAAAGACGCGGCCGCCGCCGACCCCATCGTCCCTGGCATCGACTGCATCGCCGGCCGCGCCGTCACCTACCCCATCTCCATCCGCGTCGCCGTCAACCAGAAAGACGCCATCCTCCGCGAGCTCCGCCGCCGCATCCTCCTCGCCTTCGAAGAGAGCTCCATCCCCCTCGGCACCGACCCCGCCAACCTCTTCGTCGCCCCCCACCCCGACCCCACCGCCCCACCGGCGCGACAACCCCTCACCGGCAGCTAACCTGGAACTCGGGTGCCCCATTCATCGCGAAGCGATGAGTGGGGCACCCAGCCCATAAAGCAAAACGGACGCGCCAACAAGGCACGCCCGCCACACTCACCACTCACAACTCACAACTGCTTCGCCAACTCCCCCACCTCCGCCACCGGCGCCTGACAAACAAACCCGCTACACACCACCGCAAAGCTCCCTTCCATCTTCGGCAACCGCGGCAGCGTCTTTTCGAGCGCCGGCGGCAAACTTCCCCGCTGCACTCGCTTCAACCGCACCACGCTCTTATTCGCCGCATAGCCCTTCAGCGCCGCCGCCTCCAGCTGCCGCGCCTCAATGTCATCCCCCACCACGCACACCTGCACCGGCTCCGTCACCATCCGTTCCAGCGCCAGCGCATAGGTCGCCGCATACAAGCCAAAGTGTTCGACGACGCCGGCGAAGGTCTCCAGAGTCTCCCGCGCCTTCTCCGCATAGTCGGGCCGCCCGTTCAGCTCGCCCAGCCGCATCAGCAGCATCGCCGCCATCGGGTTGCCCGCCGGCGTGGGCGAGTCCTGCAGCGGCTTCCGTCGAGCCCCCAATGCGCCCAACCGCCTCTCGCCCTTCGCCGGCGTCTCGGTGTCGAAGAACCCGCCGCCCGCCGCGTCGTAGAACCGCGCCAGCGCGCTCTCCATCAAATTCGCCGCCGCCGTGTAGTACGGCAGCTTGCCCGTCGCCTCCCATGCATCCAGCGCCGCGTGCCCCAGAAACACATAGTCGTCCAGCACGCCCGCCACCCGCTCCGCCAGCACGCCCTCTTCGCCGTACGCCACCACATGCGCGAGCCTGCCGTCACCCGCCTCATCAGGACCCGTCCACGCCGCCTCCAGCACCCGGTCCAGCGACCGCAGCGCAAACGCCCGCGTCCCCGCAACCTCCAGCACCCGCGCCGCCTCCAGGTACGCCGAGATGCACATCGCGTTCCACGCCACATAAATCGTCTTATCGATATAAGGCGTCGCCCGCTCCAGCCGCGCCGCATACAGCTTCTTCTTCGCAGACTCCAGCAGCCCGCGCGCCGCCTCCACCGTCTCATGCGTCCGCCGCGCCACCACATCCAGCGGCAGCTTCACGTGCAGCACATTCTTCGCGACGTTGTGGTGCATGTCGCCGATCTCGCCAATGTCGTAATACATCGCCGCGACCGCCAGCTCATCCGCCGTCAGCACCTCGGCCGCCTCGTCCCGCGTCCAGGTAAAGTAGTCGCCGTCGTCCTCCAGCGAGTAGTCCGCATCCTGCGACGCATAGAACCCGCCCCACTCCCGGTCGCTCAGCCACTCATCCATCCAGCGCACAATCTCCCGCGCCACCCGCGCAAACTCCTCGTTGCCCGTCAGCTGGTACGCATGGATGTAGTTCTTCAGCAGCTCGCTGTTGTCGTACGCCATCTTCTCGAAGTGCGGCACCGTCCAGTGCTCATCCACCGAGTAGCGATGGAACCCGCCCGCCAGATGATCGTAGATCCCGCCCTTCGCCATCTTCTCCAGCGTCGTCACCGCCGCCGCCCGCGCCGCTTCGCCCAGCGCCACCGTCCCGGCCCCGTTGAACTTCACCGCCGTCTTCGATTCATTCTTCTTCCCCACCCGCGCGGCAAGGCCAATCAACAGGTCCACCGCGCTCGAGTGGGGAAACTTCGGCTGCGACCCGAAACCCCCATGCTTCATGTCCACGCTCTTCAACGCCGACGCCGCCATCTTCTCCAGCAGATCGGGCCCAACCTCCTCGATCCGCCCTTCCGCGCGCCCGGAGAAACTCTCGTTGTGCTCGATCGCATGCATCACGCTCGCCGCCGACTCGTCCACCTCCGTGCGCCGCTTCTCAAACGCCTCCGCCATCGTCAGCAGCACCCGCTGGAAGCTCGGCCGCCCGTGCCGGTCCTCCGGCGGAAAATACGTCCCGCCGTAGTAAGGCTTGCCATCCGGCGTCAAAAACCCCGTTAGCGGCCATCCCCCTTGTCCGCTGATGGCCGACACCGCCGCCTGATAGCGCGTATCCACATCGGGCCGCTCGTCGCGGTCCACCTTCACTGCAATAAAATGCTGGTTGATCAGCCGCGCTGTCGCCGCGTCTTCATACGACTCGCGATCCATCACGTGGCACCAGTGGCACCACACCGCGCCAATGTCCAGCAGGATCGGCTTGTCCTCGGCGGCCGCGCGATCGAACGCCGCCGCGCCCCACTCCATCCAGTCCACCGGCTGATGCATCGCCGAACGCAGATAAGCCGATGCCGCCCTGCAGAGTGAGTTCATCCCGACCTCGCTCTGCTCTTCCACGCTGTTCTGATCGTTGTCGCCGTCGTCCACACCCGCCGTCGCGCCGCCGCTGCTCCGCATCTCTTCCATACAATCCAACGATCCCCAGGGGTCTTTTGCAAATGAAACAAAATGTGCGGGCAACCGCCACCGCCGCACAAACGCCACGATCCGGCAAGTCTTCTCTTCAAAATTCTAGCTCCCTCAAGCCCGCCCCCTTAATCCCACGCAAGTTCCATATCCGCCCCCAAAGGTAACCACAAATCCGGGTGCCCCATGCTCGCCTCTGAGGCATGGGAGTCGCGCCACCACCCTGGGCGCCCCTTCCATCGCGCCTTTGTCTCACGCGATGGGTGGGTCCCTCGCGCCCCGCGCGAGCCGCCTTTACTAACCACTAGCCACTAACCACCCCCTTAGGGCCCAACCGCAATCGGCTTCACCGCCGCCGGCCCCGTCGGCGCCGTCAGCCCCGGAATCACCGGCGCCGCCGTCACCACCCCGGAAGCCGCATCCGTAATGCTGATCCCATACTGGTCCAGCGTGCTCGAGAGCAACTGCCGCAGCGCCGCCCTGTCCTTGGCATACGCCGCCGTCGCCGAGATCAGCGTATTCTCCGCATTCGCCATGTTGCGCTGCTGCTGCAGCACCAGCGCCGACGTCGACGCCCCCAGCTTCAGCTTCTTCTGCTCCGCATCCAAGGACTGCGCCGCATAATCGCGCCCCGCCTGCGCCGCAACCACCTGCGCCCGGTCGTTGGTCAGCGCATACTGCGCATTGATCACCTGGATCCGTATCTGCGTATACAGCTGCTGCAACCGCATCTCCGCCTGCTGATACTCCATCTGCGACCGCGCCTGGTCCGCCTGCGCAACCCGGTTCCTCAACGGCACCGAAATGTTCACCCCCACGCCCTTGTCCGGCGCCTTGCTGGTAAACAGATTCCCCACCGCCGACCCATAACTGATCGACGAAAAACTTCCCGGCGGATAGTTCGTCCCCGTGCTGAAGTTCAGCGCATTCGGGTTCTGCGCGCCCGCCAACTGGCTCGCCCCGTAGAACCCATACGCGTCCACCGTCGGCAGCAGCCCGTTCTTCTCCGCCTTGATCGTGATCTCGTTGTTCTTCATGCTCAGCGACGCCTGCTCAATCTGCGGATTGTTCACATACGCCTCTTGCACCAGCGCGTCCTGCGTCATGTCCTCCTCAGGCAGCCGGTCCAGCCCCACCCGGTCCGTCGGGATCACCGGCGCGTTAATCAGCGCCGGGTCCTCCAGGTTCCGCGCGATCGCCTGCTTCATAATCAGCTGCTGGTACTCCAAATTCGACTGCGACGCCACCAGCGCCTGCTTGTCCGCGGCCACTGCCGAGTCCGAATTCACCACATCCAGCGGCGCCAGCGTCCCAATCTGCAGCTGCCGCCGGTTGTCGTTGGTCAGTTGCGTCGACTGCGCCAGCGCCCGCTCCTTCGCCTGCTCATCCTCATACGCGCTCACCAGCCCCCAGTAAATGTTCTCCACCTGGTTCACCGTATAGAGCAGCTGCTGCCGGAACGCCGAGTCCGTAATCCGCCGGTCGTTCTTCGCCTGCACCACAAACCGCCCATTCACGCCCCACCCAAAACCCTGCAGCAGATGCTGCGTCGCCGTCGCTCGAAACGTCGTCGTAATGTCCGGGCTGTAATCGGTAAACGGATTGTTCGTGCTGATCCGCGTATTGTTGAACGTCACCGCCAGCTGCGTGCCCGTCAAAAAACCCTCTTGATAGCCGAAATTGTACGTCGAGGTGTCCGTCGACAGCACCGGCTTGCCGCCCGAAAACAGCAGGTTCGACTGCTGCTGGTCCAGCGCCTCATACTGCAGGTTCCCCGTCAGCAGCGGGTCCAGATTCTCCGGCGTCGGCCCGCCTCCATTGGTGCTCAACACCAGCCCCGACGCGCCCGCGCCCCCGCCGCCCGCGCCGCTCGTCGTCCCGCCCGGCCCGCCGCCGCCCGTCACCGTCGAACCCGACCCTCCCAGCGTATTCGTCACCAGCCCCGTCGAAACCCCCCGCAGGCTCGCGCCCGCCTTCGCCCGCAGAATGTCCGTGTCCGCAATGTCCAGATTGATCCGCGCAATCGCAATATCGAAGTTGTTCTCGAGCGCCAGCAGCACCGCATCCGACAAACTCAGGTAAATCGTCCCATCCTTCAGCAGTTGGTCCAGCCGCGGCGTATTGCCCAGCCGCGACGCCGGCACGTTCGTCGCCGTATACGGCTTGAAAGGGTTGGGAAACATCGGCTTCAGCCGCGTGTAGTCCTTGTCCGTGTCCCGCAGATACAGGGTCCCCGCCGGCTTCGGCGCCGGAGTCGCCGGCAGATTGGCCGCCCCGCCCCCCTGACTCACCGCTACCGCGCCCTGAGTCGAGCCCTGCTGTACGCCAGCACTCAGCAAAAGCAGCATAAGCGCCGCCGCCTGCAAGTCCCTTAATCTCACTTGGCAATCTCCATCCAGTTGGTCGTTCCAGCCTATCGCCGTGGGCCGGCTCAGTGAAAACAGCCTGATAGCTGGAGCTAAGAGCTAGCAGCTAAAAGCTAGTAGCTAGTTTTGAGGTTCAACGAGGTTAAGACGTTCACCGGCAGGCCACCGATTCATAAATGACTACGGGGCAGCACGCAACCTAGTTCCCCGCGCCACGCACCAAACCCCATCGGAAACCCCAAGTATACCAACCCCCCGCCCCGCCGCCGCCTGCCGATCGCAGACTGCCGATCGCAGACTGCTGATCGCTGACAGCCGAAAACGAAGAACGGACGAGAGACAACGTAGAACCCCGGCCCCAAGCTAGGAGCTAAAGAGCTAGCAGCTAACAGCCAGCCTTGCCGTGATACCGTACCAATTCAACAATGCCCCACTTCAAGCTCACCCTCGCCTACGACGGCACCCCCTACCGCGGCTGGCAGGTCCAACCCGCCCTCCCCACCGTCCAGGGCGCGCTCTCCGACGCCATCCACCGCACCACTAGCGAACGCGTCCTCCCTCAGGGCTCCGGCCGCACCGACGCCGGTGTCCACGCCCTCGCGCAAGTCGCCAGCTTCTCCCTCGCCGCGCCCATCCCCGCCGCCAACCTCCACCGCGCCCTCAACCGCTGCCTCCCACCCTCCATCCGCATCCTCTCCATCTCGCTCGCTCCTCCCAACTTCCACGCCCGCCACTCCGCCCTCCACAAAACATACGAGTACCGCATCTTCCCCCTCCGCCCCACTCAAACCCTCCCCAACCCTACCGTGCCCCATTCATTGCGAAGCGATGAGTGGGACGTAAACCGTTCGACAGCCGACGACCTCATCTGCCCACCCACCCTCGCCCCCTACGTCTACCCCTGCCCCTGGCCCCTCTCGCTCCAAGCCCTCAACGCCGCCGCCCATCACATCCTCGGCACCCACGACTTCACCACCTTCGCCGCGGCCGAGCCCGACCTGACCTCCCGCACCGGCGCCGAAGCCGACTCACCGCCCACCAACGTCCGCACCATCACCCACTCCGCCTGGGATACCTCCGAAAACCTCCTCATCTACCGCGTCACCGCCACCGGCTTCCTCCACCACATGGTCCGCAACCTCGTTGGCACCTTCGTCCAGGCCGGCGCCCACCGCCTCGCTCCCAACGCCATCCCCACCCTCCTCGCCGCGCGCGACCGCGCCGCCGCCGGCCCCACCGCCCCTCCCACCGGCCTCTTCCTCCTCTCCGTCACGTATCCCTCGAACCCCGAACCTCGAACCTCGAACCCCTCATGACAGCGAACCTCCGCATCGCCGCCCTCGCCGCCAATCCCGCCGTCCACCGCGCCTTCCAGTGGCTGCACCTCCACGAGCCCCAGCTCCGCAAGTGGCAGCTCGAGATCCTCCGCATCCCCGCCCCGCCCTTCGGCGAAGCCGCCCGCGCCGCCTGGTTCCTCTCTCGCTTCGCCGCCCTCAACCTCACCCACCCCCACCTCGACGCCGCCGGCAACGCCCTCGCCACCCTCCCCTCAAGGCAAGAGGCTGAGTCGGGAGGAGAAGTAGAGGTAAAGAAAACCGTCATCCCGACCGGCGGCGGCGCACTTGCCGCCGCAGTGGAGGGACCCCCGCATTTGCCTTCAGCTCACACCGCCACCCACCCCCACATCCTCCTCTCCGCCCACCTCGACACCGTCTTCCCCTCCACCACCCCCACCGAACCCCTCGAACAAGAAACCCGCATCCTCGCCCCCGGCGCCTGCGACAACGCTGCCGGCCTCACCGCGTTGCTCGCCATCGCCGCCGCCCTCCAGCACGCCCAACTCGCCCCCGCCGCCCCCATCCTCTTCGCCGCCAACGTCGGCGAAGAGGGCGAAGGCAACCTCCGCGGCATGCGCCACCTCTTCAACCTCTCCCCGGAAAACCCAAACCCCAACCCGCACAACATCGCCGCCGCCATCGCCCTCGAGGGCTCCGGCTCCTCCGCCGTCATCACCCAGGCCCTCGCCAGCCGCCGCTTCCGCGTCACCGTCATCGGCCCCGGCGGCCACGCCTGGACCGACGCCGGCGCGCCCAACCCCATCCTCCTCCTCGCCCGCGCCCTCCTCGCCCTGGAATCCATCCCAACCGCCCCTCCCGCCGCACCTGGAGAACCAGCTCCCCACCCCCGCACCACCCTCAACGTCGGCCTCATCTCCGGCGGCACCTCCATCAACTCCATCCCCTCCTCCGCCAACGCCCTCCTCGACCTCCGCTCCACCACCTCCGCCGCCCTCGACGCCGCCTCGCTCATCCTCCGCCAAACCCTGACCCAAACCATCCCCACCCCCGCCCTCACCATCGACCTCATCGGCGATCGCCCCGGCGGCGTCCTCCCCGGCGACTCCCCCCTCCTCGCCACCCTCCGCGCCGTCGACCGTCACCTCAACCTCCGCACCGAACCCTCCCTCGGCTCCACCGACGCCAACATCCCCCTCTCGCTCTCCATCCCCGCCATCGCCATCGGCGCCGGCGGCACCGGCGGCGGCATCCACACCCTCAACGAGTGGTACGACCCCACCAACCGCACCCTCGCCCTCCGCCGCATCCTCCTCACCCTCCTCGACACCGCCCACCTCGCCGCCGCGCCTGACTAACCCTTCCGTATAAGAGTTGTCATCCTGAGCGAAGTGCGTCGCGCACCCCGTGACGCACGTAGTCGAAGGACCCCGAGACCGCTAACGTCACCTCAACCGCCCGAACCGTTCCGCCTCAAAACCTCTCGCCCCACCACTCACCACTCACAACGACCAACTCACAACTGCTCCCCGCAACCCTCACCCCACCCTCAACGTCTAATCACTCGAGGCCGCTTCACCCGCCCTCTCGCCGCACACCCCGCCAAACAGCTATACTCATCCTGAGCTGTCGTGCGACGAACTCCCCGACGAGCCGCGAGCCATCGCTCGCCGCCGTCCCGCACGCACTAGACCGACAGTGACAAACCGACATTGACCAAGAGGTTCGACCTACCCATGGACACACCAGCGACACCAGACACACCAGACACACCCCGCACCACCACCCCGCCATCCCTCCTCGCCCGCATCCGCAATCACCGCCTCTCGACCACCTTCGCCCTCCTCGCCACGCTCTCCATCGGCGTCCTCGCCGGCTCCATCCTCACCCGCTCCGTCAGCGGCAAGGAGCAGGGCGTCGACTCCTCCGACGCGCGCCCCCTCGTCATCCCATCGCCCAAGGACCTCTCCAACGGCTTCGCCAGGATCGCCAAGGACGTCGGCCCCGCCGTCGTCAACATCAACACCGAGACCCTCCCTAAACAGTCCACCAACCTCCGCCAGCGCCGCCGCGGCCAGCAGCTCCAGCCCAACACCCCCGACGGCGGCGACGACCAGAACCCCGGCGAGGACTTCCTCCGCCGCTTCTTCGGCGACCAGGGCAACGGCCAGGACGGCGACGACGACTCCGCCGGCAGCGGCACCCGCGAGGCCCTCGGCTCCGGCTTCATCGTCGACTCCCGCGGCTACATCATCACCAACAACCACGTCGTCGACAAAGCCGACAAGATCTACGTCAAGCTCTCCACCGACCCCGACAACGACAAAGGCCGTCCCGCCAAGGTCATCGGCGTAGACGCTGAGACCGACATCGCCGTCATCAAAATCGAAGCCCCCGAACCCCTCCCCACCGTCAAGCTCGGCAACTCCGAGGGCGCGCAGGTCGGCGACTGGGTGCTCGCCATCGGCAGCCCCTTCTCGCTATCTGAGACCGTCACCGCCGGCATCGTCTCCGCCAAAAACCGCTCCATCGACGAGCCCGGCCCCGACGGGGTCTCCAAGGCCCAGTTCCAGCGCTTCATCCAGACCGACGCCGCCATCAACCCTGGCAACTCCGGCGGCCCGCTGGTCGATATGGCCGGCCAGGTCATCGGCATGAACACCGCCATCTACACCCAGTCCATGGGCTCCGAGGGCGTCGGCTTCGCCATGCCCTCCAACACCGTCGCCTCCGTTTACAACATGCTTATCGGCCCGGAGCACAAGGTCACCCGCGGCTCCATCGGCATCGGCTTCGACGGCTCGCCCAACTCCGCCGAAACCCACGTCTACGGCTACGCCAACGGCGGCGTCAGGATCAGCAACGTCTACCCCGGCACCCCCGCGGCCAAGGCCGGTCTCCAGCCCTTCGACGTCATCGTCTCCATCGACGGCAAACCCATCAAGGATGGCGACCAGCTCGTCGCCGACATCTCGTCCCGCAAGATCGGCTCCACCGTCCAGATGGGATACCAGCGCAACGGTACGCAGCACACTGTCAGCGTCGGCATCGCGGACCGCGGACTCCTCCCCTCCGCCAACAGTGGCGCGCCCGATGACAACTCCGCTCCCGCCGAAGTCGACGCCGGCGAGGGCAAGCTCGGCATCACCGTCACCGCCGTCCCCGCCTCCATCTCCTCCAAAATCGGGATCAAGGGCGGCGTCATCGTCAACAGCGTCCGCCCCGGCTCCTTCGCCGACGAGATCAACATGCCCAAGGGCGCCATCATCACGGAGATCGACACCGTCGCCAGCAAGCGCCCCGTTACCGACGAGAACGCCTACCGCTCCATCGTCTCCAGCCTAAAATCCGGGGAGGACGTCGCCTTCGTGGTCAGATTCACCGGCGCTGACGCACCCCCCGGCATCCGGGTCCTCGCAGGCACGTTGCCATGACCCGCCGCCCTTTGTCATTCCGCAGCGCAGCGGGGGAACCTGCCTCTGCCTAAACCCCGCAGGGGCGCCCTATCCTTGGCAGGTCTCATCGTGCAAGGCTGGGGCGTCGTTCGCGGCAGCGAACGGTCTCATCCCCCATAACCAACCCATAAACCCCCATTAATCCAATCGCCATCCCCGCCGATAAACAACCTACAACTTTGGGTGGGGACGCGCTCGATTTCCATTGCCACTGCCGGTTTTCCCGGTATAGCCTGACTCAAGTGGCCCCTGGATCCTCCCCGCCATCCGGGTCGTACCATCTCACGAGGCCTTCCTCCATCATGCGGTTTCGCCATCTTCTTCTAGCCTCATCCCTCGTCCTCGTTTCCACAGCCCCCGCCCTCGCGGCCTCCCACTCGCGCCGCAGCCCCACGTCGTCGCGCAGCTTTGCCAGGCGCGCCACCGTAAAGCCCAAACTCGTCGGCCAGCGCACCATCGATGACGACCGCGCCACCCAGATCCAGTCCGCACTCATCAAAGCCGGCTACCTCACCGGCACCCCCTCCGGCCACTGGGATGCCGAGACCGAAGCCGCCATGGGCAGGCTGCAATCCGACAGTGGCTGGCAGACTAAGCTCGTCCCCGACTCCCGAGCTCTCATCAAGCTCGGCCTCGGCCCCGCCCCCACCGCCACCGCCGCAATCCCCACCACCCCCGCCACGACCGCCCAGCGCTAACCGCTTGGAATCCTTCGCGGCGTCCGCCACAACCCCGCCGGCCGCTGACCGCTGACCGCCAGCATCGAAAAGCACCAGCCCCATCCAAGACCACCCACTGCACCAAAAAAATCCCCGCATCTCCACCTTCGAGACGCGGGGCAAACTCGCCAATCAACCACTCACTACCCGTTACACCCAACACACAACTCACAACACACAACTCACAACTCACAACTGACCCTACGCCACCTTCTTCTTCCCAGCCTGTCCCTTCTCCTTGCCCGAATGGTCCGCCCGCAACCCCGCCAGCGAAGTCCTCAACCGCACCACCGCCGACGAGTGGATCTGCGAGACACGCGACTCCACCACCCCCAGCGTCAGCGCAATCTCCTTCATCGTCAGCTCCTCGTAGTAGTAGAGCGTCAACACCATACGCTCCTTCTCCGGCAGCTCGTCGATCGCGTCAATCAATCTTTGCTTCATCTCGCCCTGCATACACCGGAACAGCGGGTCCTCATCCGGCGACCCCGGAATATACGCCAGCTCCTCGTCGCCCGAGTCCTCCGTCCGCTCCATGTGCAGGCTGCCGATCTCCAGCCCCTTCAGCTCGCCTAGCAGTTGCTGGTACTCACCCAGCTCGAGATTCATCTCCTTCGCAATCTCCTGCTCCGCCGGCACCCGTCCCAGCTTGTGCGTCGCCGCGCGGATCGCCTCTTCCACCGCGCGCCCCTTGCGCCGCAGCTCCCGCGGGCTCCAGTCCAGCGTCCGCAGCGAATCCAGAATCGCCCCGCGGATACGGAACTGCGCATAGCTCTTGAACTGCACCTGCTTGGTGTGGTCGAACTTAGAAAACGCGTCGATCAGACCCACCACCCCCGCCGAGATCAGGTCGTCCAGCTCCACATGCTGCGGCAGCCGCTCGTGGATCCGCCGCGCCAGGTACCGCACGGTAGGCAGGTGCTCCAGCAGCAATTGGTCCCGGTTTGGGATCGCACCGTCCTCCGTCGCCGCCCCCTCGCCCGCATCCGTCACGGGAAGAGTTGCCACCGCGCCAAACTCCCCTAGGTCGGCATAGCTCGCCGCCCCCCGTCTCCCCATCCGTCCCTGCCCTGCAACCGCGCTGCTTGCCATCATCGTCGTCTCCAGTTGTGAACCTTCACCCGGAGAAAAAGCACGGAGATGGCCATCGCAGTCTCAACTTCCATTAGGCTTCTCTCAGCCGGCGGAGGAAGACCTCTCGCCATCGCCGGCCTCCCGCCCGCAACTGCCCCCCCGCTCAGCCACCCCATCCGCCGTCGCCGCCCGCACAATCGCCCGCATCGCCCCCACCGCCTCCGTCAGCCGATCGCACTCCACCAGTGCCCTCTCCACCGCCTCGCGATACGCCTCCGCCGTCCCCACAAGCGTCGCCAGCTCCAGCCGGCACTGCAGCGTCGTCAGCGGCTGGCACAGGTCGTGCAGCCCCTTGCCGATCCGCCGCACGCCCTCCGCGCACGACGCCTCCCCGCACAACCATCCCCCCTCCGCCATCGGCAACCCATCCCTTCCCCCATCCATCCCCACCCACCCAACTCCACTCTCACCCGCGCCTGGGCAATGCACAATCGCCCGCGCCTCATTCGCGCTCCAACTGTTCCCGAATCCGAACCCATTGCTTGACACCCCAACCCACCCAACAGCTATCCTCAAACTCGAAGCCGCTTCGCCCAACCGCGCCGCGCCACCACGCCGCGCCGCGAAGCCGTCCGGGAGCCCCTCACAGATGTCCGCCAACACCGCCAGCCTCTCCCAGCAAGGCTTCACCTCCGACGCGCCGCAAAGCAACAACGTCCGCTGGTTCGTCTGCGCGCTGCTGTTCGCCGCCACCACCATCAACTACATGGACCGCTCGGTCTTCGCCCTCATCGAGCCGCTCCTGCACAAGCTCCCCTTCATGGGCTGGAACTTCGCCCTCGATCCCCACCACCAGACCCTCTTCGACAACAACTACGGCAACGTCGTCATCTGCTTCCAGATCGCCTACGGTATCGGCTTCCTCTTCGCCGGCCGCATGATCGACCGCCTCGGCACCAAAACCGGCTACGCGCTCGCCATCGCCATCTGGGCGCTCTCCTCGCTCTCCCACGTCTTCGTCACTTCCGTCGTCGGCTTCTGCATCGCCCGCATCATGCTCGGCCTCGGCGAATCCGGCAACTTCCCCGCTGCCATCAAGGCCACCACCGAGTGGTTCCCCTCAGAAGAGCGCGCCTTCGCCACCGGAATCTTCAACTCCGGCTCCAGCGTCAGCTTCTTCGTCGCCCCAGTCATCGTCGCCTACGTCACCGGCCTCTACGGATGGCGCGCCGCCTTCCTCACCACCGGTTCCATGGGCCTCTGCTGGCTCGTCGTCTGGCTCCTCTTCCCCTACAACCGCCTGCGCCGCGGCTCAACCCAGACCCAGGCCAACCTCGACGCCGACTTCGCCACCCACGGCTCCTCCGGCGCAACCATCCCCTACTCCGTCCTCCTGCGCCGCCCCGGCCTCTACGCCTTCGCCCTCGGCAAAGGCCTCACCGACCCCATCTGGTGGTTCTACCTCTTCTATCTCCCGCAATTCCTCAACCGCAACTACGGCCTCGACCTCGCCCACTCCAAATGGGAGATCGTCACCGTCTACGTCATCTCCACCGTCGGCTCCATCTTCGGCGGAGGCCTCTCCGGATGGCTCATGCGCCACGGACACTCCGTCAACTCCGGCCGCAAGCTCGCCCTCCTGCTCTGTGCCCTGCTCGTCGTTCCCATCGTCTTCGTGCCGCACATGGGCAGTCTGTTTCCCACCAACGCCTGGCCCGCGACCCTGCTCATCGCACTCGCCGCCGCCGCCCATCAAGGTTGGTCCGCCAACCTCTTCGCCACCCCTACGGACATGTTCCCCTCCACCGCCGTCTCCACCATCGTTGGCATCGGCGGCGCCGTCGGCGCGCTCGGCGGGGCGGTTTTCACCTGGATCGTGAAGCACTACTTCTCGCTCCACCCGCTGCTCATCTTCGCCCTCGCCGCGTCCGCCTACCTGGTCGCGCTCGCCATCTTCCAGCTGCTCGTCCCCCGCCTCGGCATCCACCACCCCGAACCCCAGACCGCCTGACGCAACCCGCGATCCAGCCGCCATCCCGCTGACAGCCGATAGCTGTCGACTGAAAGCTGTCCATCGAACAAACCCCAGCACCAACCTCCAGCGCCGCGTGCCCCATCCATCGCAGTCACATCGCGATGGGCGGGACCCAACCCGCCCACCCCGGCTCCACTCACAACTTATCACTCACAACTGCCGTACTGCTAAACTACCCACTCCGACCCCGATGCCCGAGCCCCCACAAAAAAAGTTCTACCTCACCACGCCGATCTACTACGTCAACGCCCGCCCCCACATCGGCCACGCCTACTCCACCATCGCCGCCGACGTCATCGCCCGCCGTCACCGCCTCCTCGGCGAAGACGTCTTCTTCCTCACCGGCACCGACGAGCACGGCCAAAAAGTCCAGCGCTCCGCCGCCGCCGCCGGCATCCCACCCCAGCAGTTCACCGACGAAGTCTCCGCCTCCTTCTCCAACCTCTGGAAGCGCATGGGCATCACCAACACCGACTTCATCCGCACCACCGACCCCCGCCACATCCGCGGCGTGCAAAAACTCTGGCTCGACCTCGAAGCCCGCGGAGCCATCTACCTCTCCACCTACACCGGCCAATACTCCGTCGGCGAAGAGATGTTTGTCGACGGCCCTCCCGGCACCCTCGGCCCCGACGGCAAACCCACCGAAACCGTCACCGAAAAGAACTACTTCTTCCGCCTCTCCGACTACCAACTTCCCCTCCTCGACCTCATCGAATCCAACACCCTCCACATCCAACCCGACACCGTCCGCAACGAAGTCCTCAGCTTCCTCCGCGGCAACGTTGCCGAAGCTATATCAGTAGCCATAAGCGAAGGAAAAACGAGGGCCGTCGCTCTCGACGAGGTTATTTCAAACCCGCTCGTTGAAGCTGGAATCATCAAGCTCTCCGCCCTCGGAAACCCTTACGTCCCCGGAGCCCTCAAAGACCTCTCCATCTCCCGCACCACCTTCGACTGGGGCATCCCCGTCCCCTCCGACAAGAGCGGCCAGCCCCACGTCGTCTACGTCTGGCTCGACGCCCTCGTCAACTACCTCACCGCCATCGGCTACGGCTCCGACGCCCCCGCCGACATCGCCAAATTCAACCGCTACTGGCCCGCCGACCTCCACCTCGTCGGCAAAGAGATCACTCGCTTCCACTGCGTCTACTGGCCTGCCTTCCTCCTCGCCGCCGGCCTTCCCCTCCCCAAGTCCGTCGTCGCCAACGGCTGGCTCCTCTTCGAAGAATCCAAGATGTCCAAGTCCCGCGGCAACGTCGTCCGCACCGAAACCATCCTCGACGCCTTCGGCCCCCTCTGCCCCCCCCCACCAACAATCGAATCCCCTTTGAAGGGGACGGGCTTCAGCTCGTCCATCACCGGCAACCCACCGGATGCGGCCTTAGCCGCTGAGGCAACCCCCGCCCCGCCCATCACCGGAGGGAGCGTGGGGCTTCAGCCCCCTGAATCATCCTCTTTGAAGGGGACGGGCTTCAGCCCGTCCATCACCGGCAACCCACCGGACACGGCTTTAGCCGCTGAGGCAACCCCCACCCCGCCCATCACCGGAGGGAGCGTGGGGCTTCAGCCCCCTGAATCATCCGCTCAGAAGGAAGGGGCTTCAGCACCCGGGATTAGCGTGGGGCTTCAGCCCCACGAATCAGCCACGCAAGAAGAAGGGGCTTCAGCCCCGGGCCTTAGGGCCAACGGCCCGGCACATGCCAGCCTAGGGCGAAGCCCTAGGGAAAGCGAACCCCAAGACGCGAGGGCTGAAAGCCCGGCACATACCCCCCCCACCAAAGCCCAACAAGACCTCTTCGCCGCCGACGTCCTCCGCTACTACCTCCTCCGCGAGATCCCCTTCGGCCAGGACGGCAGCTTCTCCTTCGACGCCCTCATCACCCGCTACAACGCCGAATTAGCTAATGGATATGGGAACTTCGTAAGTCGCACCTGTTCAATGATCCATAAATATCGAGATGGAGTGGTGCCTCCACGCTTCCTCTCGGATCAATTAAGCGTATTAGCGACCAATTTGAACGCGTTACAGAGTTCGTTCGGCAAGCTAATCGACAATTTCGAGTTTTCGCGAGCAATAGATTTGGTGCGCGACATAATCGCAACGGTCGATTTCTACGTCTCGGCGCAGTCGCCCTGGCGTCTAGCCAAGGCTGACACTGGACGCGACGCTGAAATAATCGACGAGGTGCTCTATGTCGCAGCGGAAACCATCCGAATTGCCACTCTCTGCCTTGAACCGTTTCTACCTTACTCGACTGCGACGGTATGGGCCCAACTTGGCTTGGGCGATCTGGCAAACGTCCCGGCGAATGGAGAACTGAGAACACTCCAATGGGGCGGCCTCAAACCCGGCACAAAACTCGGCCCCCTAAGCCCCATCTTCCCCCGCGCCGACAAAGGACTCGCCCAAATCATGACCGACCTGGAATCGCCCACAACCGAACCCACCACCCGCGCACCCACCCAGGAAAAATCGGTGGAATCGGCGTCATCGGTGTTAAGCCTCTCGCCCGAGGAGGCCAAAGAAGCCCCCATCACCATCGACGACTTCACTCGCATCGACCTCCGCGTCGCCCAGATCGTCGTCGCCGAGCGCATCCCCAAAGCCGACAAGCTGCTCCGCCTCGAAGTCGACCTCGGCCCCGACCATCCCCGCCGCCAGATCCTTTCCGGCATCGCCGAGTGGTACACCCCCGAGGAGCTCATCGGCCGCCGCGTCGCGATCATCGCAAATCTCGCCCCCCGCAAGATGCGCGGCCTGGAGTCCCACGGCATGCTCCTCGCCGCCTCCGCCGACGCCCCCGCCAGCAAGCCCATCCTCGCCACCTTCTCCGACGAAGTCCCCTTGGGCTCCCGCATCCGATAATGGGAACCCGCTCATGGGAATCCGCCCCGACCCAAGGACCTATTTGACAACCACCCCCACCCCAGCCGCATCCTTCTAGAGGAGCCCCTCCCATGACCCGCGCCAAGAGGTCACCCATGCGCTTTCCCAGCCGCTTCGCTCTTATCGCCCTCACGGCCTTGGCAATCCCGCGCGCCGCGCACGCCACGCCTATCGACGACTTCCTGCTCACCGGCCCCGGCACCACCATCTCGTTCTCGCTGCCCGCCTCGCCCCCGGGCAACTTTTCACCCGGCGCAGGTGCGCTCTACTTCACCGGCATCTCCGTCACCGACGACGGGGTCACCTCGGTCGATTCGATCGAAGCCCCCACCTCTCCCACCTTCGGCGGCGGCATCGACATCGGCGCCCTGCCCCAGTTTATGGGCGTGCAGCTCTACGGCCCGAGCATCCTCGACCCCACCTTCACCACCGGCTCCTTCACCCTTTACACGGAACTGCTCGCCCCGCCCTTCACCGAGACCTTCTACGCCCTCACCATCACCCCCGACGCCTCACCCACCCCCGAGCCCTCCACGCTCCTGCTCGTCGCCACCGCCCTCTTCTTGTTCCTCGCAGTTCGCTATACCCGCTCCACCGGCGAATCCCGGCCAATCTCAATCACAAAATAATTCGCCGTCGTCGTCCCCACGTTCTTCAGCCCGTGCAGCACCATCGACGCCGCATACATCACCCCGCCCGGCCCCACCCGCTGCGGCACGCCGTTGTTCTCAAACTCCATGTCCCCCTCGCGCACCAGCATGAACTCCGAGTGCCGGTGCTGGTGCGGCGGATGCGGCATGTGCCCCGCCAGCAGCAGCGTCTCATGCATCGCCACCCGCTCGCCCGTGGGCAACACCCCCTGCACCACCGCGCGCGTCTCGCCGTTCGCATTCTTCACCACTGGCAGGTCCTCAAACCGGAACGCCCGCGAGTCCGCCAGCACCGCCTCGCCCCGCGCCCCGCCCACCGGCGGCGCCGCGCCCGGACCCTGCGCCACCGGCGCCTGCCCCTCAGCCTCAACTCCACCCGCCCCAGCCAGAGCCGCAAACGAAGCAACCATCGCACAAACATCTCTTCGATTCATCGTCGTCTCCCTCATTTCGCATCCCCGCCAATCGCCACCACAAAGTACTTCGCCGGCACCGTCCCCACATTCTTCACCGTATGCCGCGTCCCAAACGCCACATAGATCACCCCGCCCGGCCCTACCTTCTCCGCCACCATCTGCCCCGCAACCTCGTGGTCGAACTCCAGCTCCCCCTCGCGCACCAGGATGAACTCCGAGTGCTGGATCACATGCGGCGCATTCGCCGTCGCGCCCACCACCTGCATCGACTGGTGCAGATTCACCGTCTCGCCCGTCGCCAGCGTCCCATGCGCAATGTCGCGACTCTCCCCGCCGTTCGCCATCGTCCGCACCGCCATCCCATCAAACGGAATCACCCGCGCCGCACCCAGCGTCCCGCTGCCTTCCACCGGCGCCCCCGGCTTGTCGTTCGCCGGAACTGTCTTCGCACCCGCGGCCTGCCCATTCTGCGGCGCGGGAAACTCCGACGCATGGCTCTGCCCCGCCAGCCGCGCACCGCCCACCGCCAGCACCACCACCCCAACCCACACACCCCAACGCCCAACATTTTTCATGCCCGCCATCCTAACCCAAATTCACAAATCATTGCTGACCCCTGACCCGACCGCCGATAGCTGATAGCTGTCGGCTGATAGCTGAAATATCAAAATCCCACGTGCCCCGTTCATCGCGCAGCGAATCAGGGTCCCCGCCAGCTTCGCTGGTGGGGTGGGATGAGCGGGACGTAATCCGCTCACGCTCCCCCGAACCTTGTACCCTTAACCTTACCCATGCACCTCACTGACACCCACGCCCACCTCGACATGGTCCCCGCGGCCGAACTCCCCGGCCTGCTCGCCCGCGCCTACGCCGCTGACGTCAAGACCATCCTCGCCATCGGCATCGGTGATGGCCCCGCCACCATGCACCGCGCGCTCGAAATCGCCAACGAAACCGCCGCCTCTCCGCATGCCTCCCAACTCCCCACCCTCTACGCCAGCGCCGGCATCCATCCCCAGGAAGCCCACCAGGCGACCCCCGAGGCCCTCGCCCAACTCGCCGCCCTCGCCAACCACCCCCGCTGCATCGCCATCGGCGAGATCGGCCTCGACTACTACCACCTCGAAAACCCGCCCATCCCCGTCCAGCAAGCCGCCTTCCTCGCCCAGCTCCGCATCGCTGCCGCTGCGCGCAAGCCCATCCTCATCCACTGCCGTACGTCAGAACTCGCAACGCCGCAGGCCAAACAGAAGTTCAGCCCACCGGAGGCCCCCGCCGACGCATGGCAGGACCTCCTCACCCTCCTCGCCCAGCACTGGACCCCCGCCCAACGCGGCCCCACCACCCCCGCCGGCATCATGCACTGCTTCTCCGGCACCGTCGACCACGCCCGCCGTTCCTTGGATCTGGGGTTTTATCTCTCCTTCGCCGGCAACCTCACCTACCCCGCCGCCCACGCCATCCGCGAGGCCGCCGCCTTCGCCCCGCCCGACCGCATCCTCATCGAAACCGACGCCCCCTTCCTCGCGCCCATCCCCCACCGCGGCCAGCCCAACGAGCCCGCCCTGGTCACCCACACCGCCGCCGCCCTCGCCGACCTCCGCAACCTCTCCCTCCCCGCCCTCGCCTCCCTCACCACCGCCAACTTCCACCGCCTCTTCCCCACCACCGCGCCCTGACCCCACGAACCTCGCGCCTTGGTAGCGTCTCAGTTCGGAAGTCCGTGGACAAACGAAGTTACCTATAACCCCGTTTTGCAGGAGGTGCGCGTTCTCGCTGTCTAGATAGAGGCCTGATACCAACATCGAGCCTGCGCCCAATCTAGTAACACTAGCTGCTCTGCGTGCACTTCGGTGACGACCTTCTCGACGGCCGGGATGATTGCGTCCGGTTTCTCCGGGTCGCTTGCGAGAACAAGATCGCCGCGGGTGGATAATGCGGCCAGACGTGGTTGAAGTTGATGAAACCAGTAGTCGTTGAAGGCAGCTGTTGCTTGTGCGTATTGTTGCCGAGGCGGCTTGAACGGCTCTGAGGAGGCCAGCACAACCAATGGGCGGTCGCCAAAGTTGCCGGCAGCGCGCACCTCGGCGATGTTCTCTTCCAGTTCGCACCCCTCTCCTCCTCGCACGGTCTCGGGATTCTTCGACAGGAAGTTCAGTTCCCTCTGCTGATCGGGATTCAGGCTCTTGCTCCCGTAGGGCACGCCCGACCCTGGATTTCCCATGAGCCGGACCAGGCCGGTGTCGAGCATTGCGGGTCCGAGAAGCTTGCAGGCGAAGGCTCGGAAGAAAGGCGGCAGGGAGGCGAGGCTGCCCTTCATGTACGAGGGCGAGTGGGCAAACACGTCCGTATCGGTCGTCTCAATGAAGACTGCACCTGCGACTTCCGCTGGATAAAGACTGTTGTAGACGCGCGCGTGGAGAAGAGGAGGTTGCGCCCACCAGGACATATGGGGGGGCGATCTTCGCGGCGTGTAGCCTGCTTGCCCTCATTCAGGTGATAGATCCGCAGCTCATACACCGTCTCATCCACGCCCGCCATCACCCTCACACCTCACAACTCACAACTCACAACTTTACCGCACCCCCCGCGTGTGGAACTTCGAGAACCCCACATAAAACGTGTCCGCATCCGTCCCCGGATTATGCAGACTGATGTTCGCATTGGACAGATGCTCATACCGGTACCCAATCGTCAGCGCCCGGTGCCCCGCAAGATGGATGTTGACCCCTCCCCCAAAATCCACCGTAAACATAAACTGCGACCCCTGCGGGCTCAACACCCGCTGCGCAAAATAAATCATCCCCGCATTGTTCGACCAGAACGGTTGCACCCGCCGCGACGGCCGGAAGTCCACCTGAAACCCCACCGGCGACACCCCGCTCCCGAACGTATGCTTCCGCCCAATCACATTGTTGTTGCCATCCACCACCGGCTCATCCAGCCACGCCAGCGCCGTCACCTCCGGCGAGTAGCGCGCCGTAAAACGCTCATGCGCCGTCATCACATACGAGTAGCGCACATCCACCGGCGCATAATGCACCTGCGTCCTGTACCCCCAGATCGGCCCGCTCACCCACGACACCCCGCCCCACACCCCAACCTCATGCACCCCGCCATACGGCATCCACCGCGGCATTCCCTGGCTGTCACTCGCCGCAGTCTTTGTGCTGAACACCCCCACCGCATCGCGCTCCACCTGCGCCCCCGCACTCCCCGCGCAGCAAAACGCCCCGGCCACACACCCCGCAACGCCCAGCACCCATCCCACCCGCGCCCCGCAACGACCACCCCGCCGCCTCAACCCCCGCATCCGCACCCCTCCCCGCAGTCTCGCACACTCCCCCTGCGGAAAAGCCCGTCCTATTAAAACGGCGTCGGTCCCATCTGCGCCATAACGGTCCGTGTCGCAGCGGGCATCAGCCTCTGAGCGCGCCCTCGCCGCTCCAACCACCAACCCACGCCTTCCCGCGCCCCGCCCACTCACAACTCGCAACTCACAACTCACAACTCACAACTCACAACTCACAACTGAATCTATACTTGCTCACACCCATGAACCTCACCCGACGCCGCGGCGCCATCGCCTTCTCCATCACCCTGGGCGTTCTGCTCGTCGGCGGCCTCGTCGCCTTCTACATCCCCTGGATCTTCCTCACCGAGCGCCGTGTCGCCTTGCTTATCCTCGGCCTCATCCTCTTCGGTGTCCTCGTCGCCGGCGTCGTCCTCAACACCGTCTTCCTCGTCCGCGAGCTCCGCCGCAACGAGCGCCAGGACTCCTTCCTCAACGCCGTTACCCACGAGCTCAAAACCCCCATCGCCTCCATCCGCCTCTACCTCCAGACCCTCCAGACCCGCGACCTCCCCGCCGACCAGCGCCAGCAGTTCTACAACATCATGCTCGCCGACTCCGACCGCCTCCTCGCCACCGTCGAGCAGGTCCTCAAAGCTGGCGAGCTCGGCGTCGGCCGCCGCCGCCACGCCCGCACCCTCCTCGAACTCTCCCCCCTCGTCGCCGACTGCATCGACATCACCCTCCAGCGCTACCACCTCCCCGCCGGCGCAATCCAGCTCATCCCCGTCCCCCTCGGCGTCCGCCTCCACGTCCGCGGCATCCCAGAAGACCTCCGCGCCGCGGTCCTCAACCTCCTCGACAACGCCGTCAAGTACTCCCCCGAATCCGTCCACATCCGCTGCTCCCTCGCTATCGTCCGCTACACCAACGTCGCCCTCACCATCACCGACACCGGCGTCGGCATCGAGCCCACCCAGCTCAAACGCATCTTCAAGCGCTTCTACCGCGTCCCCGGCCGCAACGCCGTCAAGATCAAAGGCACCGGCCTCGGCCTCTTTCTCGTCCGTGCCATCGCCCGCCAGCACGGCGGCAAAGTCGCCGCTTCCAGCCCCGGCCCCAACCTCGGCGCCACCCTCACCCTCACCCTCCCCCTCGCCACCACCGACTAGGACGATCTCCACCCACCTCGCAACAACCCGAGCTGACCGCTGCAACTGACCGCCGACCGCTGGCTGCCGACCGCTGAAATCGAAACACCCCACCCCACAGCAACCCCGTTACAATCTCCCCAACACCCCATGCTCCTCATCTGGACCTACTTCGTCCTCACCTTCAGCGCGCTCCTCCCGCTGGTCAACCCGCTCGGCTCCGCACTCATCTTTCTTTCGCTGGTCGGCTCCGCGCCCATCCCCGTCTACCGCGCCCTCGCCCGCCGCGTCGCCATCAACACTGTCCTCTTCTTCGTTGTCGTCGACCTCCTCGGCTCCGCCACCCTCCGCTTCTTCGGCATCTCCCTGCCTATCGTCGAGGTCTCCGGCGGCCTCGTCATCGCCGCCATCGCCTGGTCCCTCCTCAACCAGGCCAGCACCGACCCCAGCCCGGAAAAGGTCCAGGCCGCCGCCCAGGTCCAGGCCGGCAACCCCGTCGAAACCCTCCGCCAGAAGGCCTTCTACCCCTTCACCTTCCCCATCACCGCCGGCCCCGGATGCATCGTCGTCATGCTCACCCTCAGCGCCCGCACCCCGCAGCGCCCCATCGCCGCCAACCTGCTCGCCCATGCCGGCCTGCTCATCGCCATCCTGCTGCTCAGCGCCACCGTCTACTTCAGCTACGCCTACGCCCCCCGCATCGCCCAGCGAATCTCCCCCTCCACCGCCCACGGAATCCTCCGCGTCATCGCCTTCATCCTCCTCTGCATCGGCGTCCAGATCGCCTGGAACGGCCTCCTCCCCCTCCTCACCACCCTCCTCAACCCCGCCTACACTCAAACCTAACGCCATGAACGACCAACCCCTCATCGCCCTCATCGAAGACGAAGAACACCTCGCCCAGGGCCTGCTCTTCAACCTCGAAGCCGAGGGCTTCCGCACCCACCATGAGTCCGACGGCGACGCCGCCCTCGCCTACCTCCTCACCTCGCCCCCCGCCGGCCCCGAAAAAATCGCCGTCATCGTCCTCGATTGCATGCTCCCCGGCGCCGACGGATTCTCCATCACCCGCGCCCTCCGCGCCGCCCACCGCTTCACCCCCATCCTCATGCTCACCGCCCGCGCCCACCCCCAGGACATCCTCGACGGCATCGAAGCCGGCGCCGACGACTACCTCCCCAAACCCTTCGAGCTCTCCATCCTCCTCGTCCGCATCAAGAGCCTCATCCGCCGCACCGCCTGGCAATCCCCCGAAACCACCCCCTTGTCATCCCCCACCCCCTCAGACTTGTCATCCCCCTCAAATTTGTCATCCCGTAGCGCAGCGGAGGGATCCGCTTCTGCACTTGCCTCTGCTTCGCCCGCACCGCCACAAAGCCCCGACACCTACTCCTTCAACCACCGCACAATCCACTTCGACCGCCTCGAACTCATCGCCCCCAACCGCACCACCCACCTCACCCTCATGGAGGCCGACCTCCTCCGCTACCTCACCGACCGCGCCGGCCAGATCATTCCCCGCAAAGCCATCCTCGAAGAGGTCTGGCGCGTCCACGCAGACACCGACACCCGCGCCGTCGACAACTTCATCGTCCGCCTCCGCCGCTACATCGAGGACGACCCCGCCAACCCCACCCACCTCACCACCGTCCGCGGCATCGGCTACCGCTTCCTCCCCAACCCCTGACCCACCCTTGCCATCCCGCACATCAGCAGAAGCCGCGTAGCGGACAAAGCGCCAACGGCGCGCAAAATACCAGCCTAGGCCGAAGGCCTAGGTTCGCAGCCAGTCGAAGCCCAAGGGCTAAAGGCCCGGCATATCCATAGCCTAGGCCGGAGGCAGTAGCTTCGAACCCTCCGCAGATATAGCCCAACCCTCCGCTGAGACACCCGTCCCGCTTAAGCACACAGCTTCAAAGCGTGCCCCTAACTTGGCAACCTAAATTCGACGCTTACGATACACGCCAGTGTTGTAGGCCTGCCCAAGCGGTCGACCACCGGCACAAATTTCATACCTTTCGCGGCCTTGATCGCAGCATCATCAAAACTCCGACGTAATGGTCCCTCAGCTAGGTGATGGGTCACACCTAAGACGCTAATGACAGAGCCATCATGACCAACAACAATTTCCACGCTGACTGCCCCTTCGATATGGTGCCTAACCGCTCCCTGTGGATACTCAGGCTGAGGCCTTAAGAGGACCTCTGGCATATCTGAGACAGCCATACTGCTATCAGGTTTTACGTGAGGTACTGTAACCGGCATCGGGCCTGGTTCGACCACAAGCGGAATTATCTTGACAGATCCCCCGCCGACCACAGACGACGGCGGCGGCGGGATTTCAGCCTGGGGCAGCACTGGACCTTCCGTAGGTGTGGCAAGAGCGCTGCCGGGAGCCGTCGGCCGCGGGACCGCGGTCTCGTCGCGAAGACCGGATTTAATTAGTGCGACTTGGCCCATTTCTGGCGACATCTTCATGCTCGGTTTCTTCTTCTGAGGCAGCGTCGGAACCTGAACCGCAGTTACGGAATTAACTCCCGGCGGCAGCTCCGCCGACTGACGCACCCTAAATGCCAAGAATGATCCAACGCCCATTTCGACTAGCCCAACGATCACCACGACAATGAACGCACTAAAGAAAAGATATCTGTAGCCCACCGAAACACCGACTTCCCGATACGGCAGAGGCTCGCGAAAGACAACACGCAGAAAATAGCACCCAATCGGCGCGGCAGCGCATGCTACCAAGAACATACCGAGCCCGTATAAAGGTGGCGCTGCTTGCCCATTAGACGTGACAAAGCCAACCACCCAAACAAATCCGCAGCCTACCAATATCAGAAACACGCTAACCGACAGCACAAAATTTTTCATCGGCTACTCCGGCGGGCCACTCGTCGAGTGGTCGCTGGGCAAAGGGCGAAATGTAAGGAGGAGGCAGGGCAAGAGGAGCGATAGGCACACTGCAAAAAAAAGCTACAGGCCAGTCAAGTACCGGCTAATCGTCTCGCCAGGCATCGGATAGACAAACCACGACCAACCGAATGTCATCAGGAGCAGGACCACGATTAAGCCAATCTCCGCCTCGGGAGAAAACGGATCTGGCGTTAGCCGCAACTTGCTGGAATGGATGGTGATCGCCCAGACGTAAAATCCAACACCGAAGTAAGCGATGTCTGAGGAGAGCATCGCCGGGCTATAACCATGAAACCTGATCACCGTCTCGATCCGGCACGCCGCTAGAACAAAAGGAATAAGGAGGGGGTGATAGCGCTCAAATCCGCTAAGAATCCCCGCTAATGTCCTCTCAAGAAAGTGCTTCATATCCGCACTCAAGCCTCCGATTCGTACACAAACTCGCGACGTAGAGCGCAAACGAGAGCAGTATTTCCCCTCAATAGCCTGCATGGCACGTAAAGCCCGACGCATGGGCGGCCCTAGGTACATGGGCTGCCCTAGATAATTGTTAGCTTGACGCCCGGATAGTACATGGAGATCGGGTTATCGACTGCGTCGCTATCCTCTAACGCACGCCTCACCTGATTCGATATCTCAGAGATGTAGGTCTGCAACTTAGGAAAGAAGGTATACAAATTCCTTGTATCGATACTGATCGTCCGATACTGATCTATATCAAACGGAATGCCATCGCCTGCCCGCACTACCTGCACGGTCGGAAGCCTCGTCGCATGCCTAAGGCACAGCTCGTAAAAGACGTTTGGATTGTGGAACGAAAGATCGGCAATTACTAGCCGCGACCGCAATACATGCTCCAGGACCTGTTTGCCAATCATTCCGGCCTTACCAATTTGATCCGCCCTTATCACCGTAAGATTGAATTCCTTCAGAGCCGGCTCAACAATGTACTCCATGAAGAAATCGGAATGTTGCCTCTGATCCGACTGCTCTGGCCCAATTGGGGAAATGTAAAAACAAATGCGCGCGAAATCGCCGCTGACCTCAACCAAAGCTAGGCCGTCTTTGACAGGTTCGACGCCGAGAAGCGGCTTGGAAGGTAGGGGTCCCAACTCCTCCAATGCGTGTTCGATGGTGATAAGCCTCTCGGTGCCCGAAAGGGTGCGCAATAGCCCCAAGAACTTGACGTTAATGATGAAGGTATCTACGCATTCGGATTGCGCTTCCTCCTCTAGCGAAGTCTCCTTCAATGCATCAACAAGGAACTCCTTACTCGGAAGCTTATTGCCCTTGCACCGACCGTAGAGAAAATTGAAAGGCTCTATCTGTTTTATCGACAGGGTGAAACGCGCCGTCAGCTTAACCGCGGGAGCAACGTCGTCCCCAACTGCAGTCGACCCCTCTGAAGTCAGCTCGATAAACTCGGCCTTGTAACTTCCCTTTGTTAAGCCATATCGCGAGGAATTCGTGACGAGCTGCCTACTTGGACCGCTGTCGGCCGACTTGTCCAGCTTATCGAAGAGAGTGAGCCTACGCACTTTCTGCTGGCCCGGCGCGAACCTCTGAAACGCCTCCGCAAGAACAATCGCCTCTTCGAAAGTTGAAGCAGGAAAGGATCTTGAAATTCGTGCCTTTACCACACCTGGCTGGCGGCGTGCGCCCTTAGCCGCGCGCCTTTTTTTCTTCTTCGCCCTTTTTCTGCCAGGGGCCGCGCTCGGCTTTTCCGCGGCTTGCTCTGTAAGCTCCTCAGCGGCCATGGACATTGAGGCTACTACGCCATCGCCCAGAATGGAAGTCAAACGCGTCATCCTGGCCACGCACCCCCGCAGAGCCAGCATGGTAGCAAAAAGGCCACCACACCCAAGTTAGCGAAGACCAAGCGAACACCGTAGTATCACAAAAGCCACCACAGCCCCACCCACCCCCAAACGTAGTATCACAAAAGCCACCATAACCCACCTCCACCCATCCCACCGGAACCCTCCGCCGTCCCTCCGCCCTGGACTCACAACTCACCACTCACAACTCACAACTGCCCCTTGACACCCCCTGTACAATTAAACAAGGGAGACCAAAGCAGGCCCGGCCCACGCCGGTCCGCTCCGGTCCCCACAGAAGTCCGGAATCCGAAATCCCGAGGCTGGGTGGCCTCCTATCGCATTTGTTTCGCCGTCGTTCAGATCCAACTAGCCTATTTTCAACATCTTATCGTCGCCAATTGGATCTAACCGGCTTGTTTTCATGATTTTAGTATGAAAAAAATCGCGAGGTCAGCCAGGAAGACAAAAATACAACCCGTTCGGCCCACGCGGCCTCGGCAATGGAGTAGGCAACCTCCTCGTGCTACGATTTCCCCCATGCCTCCAACAGCCCCATCCCCCATGCTGGTCTTCCAGACCCTCCAGGCCCATCAGCACACCAACGCCCTCCGCGCCGCCATCGAGCTCCACCTCTTCTCCGCCATCGATGCCGGCGCGCGCACCCCGGAAGCCCTCGTGCCCATCTGCAACGCCTCGCCCAAAGGCCTCCGCGTCCTCGCCGACTTCCTCGCCATCACCGGCTTCCTCACCAAGGACGCCGCCGGCTACGCCCTCACCCCCGACTCCGAACTCTTCCTCGTCGAGTCCTCCCCCTGCTACATGGGCGGCATGGTCAACTTCCTCTTCCACCCCTTCATGGAAAAGGGCATGTACAACGTCGCCGGCGCGGTGCGCAAAGGCGGCACCACCCTCCCCGCCGAGGGCTCCGTCTCCGACGACAACCCCGTCTGGGTCGACTTCGCCAAGGGCATGGCCCCCATCATGCAACCCGCCGCCGCCGCCATCGCAGAACTCACCGCCGGCTCAGGCCCACGGAAGGTGCTGGACATCGCCGCCGGTCACGGCCTCTTCGGCATCGCCATCGCGAAAAAGAACCCCGCCGCCCAGATCCACGCGCTCGACTGGAAGAACGTCCTCGCCGTCGCCCACCAAAACGCCGCCAACGCCGGCCCAGAGGTAGCCGCCCGCTGGCACGCCATCGAAGGCTCCGCCTTTACCGCCGACCCCGGCTCAGGCTACGACCTCGTCCTCGTCACCAACTTCATCCACCACTTCGACGTGCCCACCAACGTGGCCCTCCTCGGGCGCCTGCGCGCGGCGATGAAGCCTGGCGCGACCCTCGCCATTCTGGAGATGGCCGTCAACGACGACCGCGTCTCACCCCCCGGCGCCGCCCTCTTCGCCATGACCATGCTCACCACCACCGCCCACGGCGACGCCTTCTCCCGCACCGAGATCGCCTCCATGTGCACCGCCGCCGGCCTTCACTCCCCCACCCACCACACCGTCCCCAACACCGACCAGACCGTCACCCTCGCCGTCAACTGACCCGCCCCCTACTTCTCCAATCCGTCGGTGACGCGGAAATAATAGTCCTTCAACATGTTGTACTCGTCCTCGGTGATATGCACGAAGGAGCCGTGCCGCATCCCGCCCGGGAAGGTCGTCTTCACCGACACGTCCGACCAGTGCTCCATGTCCTTGGTAAACGCAGCGCCGTACCCATCCGGATCGTGGAAGTGGTGGTAGTAGACCAGCAGCCCGTCGTCCACCGGGATCGAAGCAGGCGCCTCCGCCCACGCATCCGTAATCGGCCCGCCCGCCACCTTCCAAGGTCCCTCCAACGACGGCCCCCCCGCCATATGGATCCTCTCTTCCAGCGGGACCTTGCGCTCATCCCGAAACAGCAGGCAAAACTGCTGCGTGGAGGCGCTCGCGCTCACCACCGTCGCGTCGGCCACGTTGTACCCCGGATCGAAATAAATCTTCGCCGGCGCAAACCGCTTAAAGTCCGCAGTCGTCGTCGAGTAGATGCGCTCCTCCGGCGCACCCGTGGCGCTCCGCACCACGCTGCTCGTCCACAGGACGATCCAGTGCTTCTTCGCCGCGTCGTAGTACATCGCCGGAGCGGTCTCAGTCAGCGCACCGGGGACCGCCGCCATCAACGACAGCCTGCGGTGTTGCGCCCAGTGCAGCAGGTCGAACGAACTGGAATACCCAATCGCCGCCGGCGCTCCTGCGCTGGACCACGTCCACACCATGCGAATACTGCCGTCCGGCGCCCACTGCAGAAAGGGGTCCCGCATCAGCTCACCCTTCTCCGTCCGCCGGATCACCGGCTTGCCTTCGTTGACAAAGGTCCAGGTATACCCGTCCTTGCTGATCGCGAAGTAGATGCCGTCGTCGCCGTCCCCCCTCGACGCCGCAAACAGCCAGCCCCCGCCGCTCGTCTCCCGCTTCAACCCGAAGATACTGTCCAACAGGCTCGGCACGGCGCCCTTCTTATCCGGCTGGCTCGTGGTCTGGGCAGGCGAAGATCTCATGGGCAACGCCACCCAAACCAAACCCGCAATTAGGAAGGCACGGCACAGCGCACGGCACAACGTAGAGCATCCTTGAACAGCAGTCATCCGGTCACAGCTCCTTCGCTTCACTATATCTATTCAACTTCCAAACCGCACATCGCATGGAGTACACTACTGCCTCAAGAGGCTCGCAGCCTCCGCTTTCTTCCTTATTAAAGGAGGCGCCTATGTCCCGCTGCACGTTGCGTTACATCTTCACCATCCTCATCTACGCTGGCGTCGCCATCTTTCTCTGGCCTTACTTCACCGGCCACATCTCTACCGGACTCATCTTCCTGGTCGGCGGAATCGGGCTCGCCGTCCTCTCCGGCATCCTGCGCTGCTGCCTCATGGAAGGCGACTGCACTGAGCCCGTTCCCACGCCACCCAGTACCCACCGTCACTCCGGCAGCCAATAGCCCCCAGTCCAGTCGGCAAGCCAGAGCTGGATAGCGAACAACTGGAAGTCAGTGCTAGCGGCTGGCAGTCAGCGCCCGCAGCACATCCGCGCGCACCGTCTCATACCGCGGCTCGCCATCCGGATAAAACCTCACCAGCTTCTGCGAACAGGCAGAATAAGCCGCAACCACAAAATAGCTCCGCTCTCCCTTCACCGCCTTCTCCGGGTGCGCATTGGCGAATGCCGCCTGGTCCGCATCGTCCGACTCCAGGTCCATATGCGGCTCGAAGTCCGGGTTCAGGCACCGCGCCCCCGCACTGCTCGAAGAAGACCCGGTCGAAGCTGACCCACTGGCCTGCGCCGGCGCCGGCGCGTACATCGCCGCCTGCGCCGGCAGCACAAAGCGGTAAAGCATATGGAACGGCCCGCTCTGTTGCGGATAGATCACTCCCTGCACCCTTCCTGGCCCGCTCTCGAACTCATCGATCACAAACCCGTCGCCCATATCCAGCCCGTGGTCCATCCCGTTCCGCTTCGCCACCCGCAGCTCCGCCAGATCGCGGTCGAAGTCGCCCCACTGGCTCAGCTTCGCCTCCAGCAAAATCACCGCCAGCCGCATCTGCCACGGATCATGCGGTCGCTGCGCCAAGGCGGCGCGAAACAGCACCAACGCCTCCTCATCGTGGTTCGAGCGCATCGCCGCCGCCGCCGTATACCGTAGCACCCCGATGTCCGTCGGATAGATCACCGCCACCGTCTTCAGGGCCTCGTACGCCGCCGCGTTCTCGCCATGCTTCAGATGGTCCAGTCCCGGCTGCAACATCCTGTCCCGCTTCGCCGCCTCCAGCGGCGCCAGCTTCTCATCCTCCTTGGCTGCCATGGCCGACTCCGCGGCAGCCGTCGTCGAGGACACACTTTCAGCCGGCGCGACTGCATCCGGCTCCGAGGGCAACGAACTCTGCGCCGCCCCTCCACCAGCAGGCTCAGCCGCCTTCTGTCCCGCCGCGCTCCCAGCGGACCGAGGCGCATCCGGAGCATCCGGCAACGAACTTTGCGCCGCCCCACGCAGGGCCACCACCGCGCCCCCACAAACCAGGAGCCCAACCCACACAACCTTGAACTTTCCCATTCCCCCCACAATAGCATGCGGCTTCCGCTCGCCCCGGCCATGTGGAACTCCCTCAGGCTCCAAACTTCCATAACCATATATCGCATCTGTAAAGCACAAAGATCTTATAAAAATGTTATAAAAACGAAATGACTCTAGCTGCCCTTGAATTCGCCCTGATTATGGCGGTCGTGACCGGCCTCGTCACCGCGACAGGCGCATGGATCGATCGGCATTGAAGCAAGTGATGTGCCCTTCCTGCCTCAAGCCCTAAACTGAGACCCAACTCGCCCGCGTCGCCGCTGCGGCCTCAACGCCCCGACCCCACGATCCGCCCTCCCGAAGCGTCCCACCACCGCAACTCCCTCGCCCCGTTTCAGCCCCAATCCCGCTATATACTGTTCACTCGATGCGCCGCGTACTCGCCATCACGCTGCTGATTGCCTGCGTATCCCCGCTCGTCCAGCCGATCCTCGCCGCAACCGCCGACCCCGACGCCCAGCTCCCCGCCTGCTGCCGCCGCCACGGCAAGCACCACTGCAGCATGAGAATGGCGGACATGATGCGGATGATGTCCGCATCCAACGCGGCCCCGGCATTCGAAGCCCCACCCTGCCCGCTCTACCCCGCGCCCGCCACGCCTCCCACCTTCGCCACCGCGACCCTCCGCACTTCGCTGCCCCTCAGCGCTCAACTCCTCCGCACCCCCGCACCACTCGTCCCAATCGAAACCCGCCCCGCCCAGACCTTCACCGCCTCCGCGAACCTCAAGCGCGGCCCTCCAGCTCTCCTCGCGTAATCGCCTCCCTCAATCCAGCGTCTCCCACCCCACCGGCCCGTCGCCGCTTGCGGCGACCTGCCCCTGCCCGGTCACAAACTCAGTGACCCCGGAGCACTATGCGAACTCTTGCCCTGAACCGCCGCCTCGGACTTCTCAACCTGACCCTCCTGCTCGCCCTGCTCCTGGCCGTCGCACCGCGGGCCCGCGCCACCGTCTTCTCGCAGCTTCAGGGCATCGTCCACGATCCCCAGCATCGCCCCCTCCCCGGCGCGCACATCGCCCTCACCGCCGCCCACTCCGCCTTCGCCCAATCTACTGACAGCAACGCCGACGGCGCCTTCACCCTCCCCAACATTCCCCTCGGCGACTATACCGTCACCATCGCCCGCTCCGGCTTCGCCACCCTCCAGCAACCCCTCACCGTCCACTCCGACACCGCGCCCATCCTCCACTTCCAGCTCCAGCTCGGCCAGGTCTCACAAAGCGTCACCGTCACCACCAGCCTCGACCTCGCCAATGTCGACACCGTCACCCCCACCACCCTCATCTCGCGCGCCGACATCGCCGCAACCCCCGGTGCCGACCGCACCAACTCCATGGCCATGATCACCGACTACGTCCCCGGCGCCTACATGACCCACGACATGCTGCACATGCGCGGCGGCCATCAAGTCGCGTGGCTCATCGACGGCGTCGACATCCCCAACACCAACATCGCCTCCAACCTCGGCGCGCAGATCGACCCCAAGGACATCGACACTACATCGAGACCCAGCGCGGCAGCTACACCGCCGACGTCGGCGACCGCACCTACGGCGTCTTCAACGTCGTTCCCCGAAACGGCTTCGAGCGCAACCGCCAGGCCGAGCTCGTCCTCTCCTCCGGCAACTTCCTCCAGATCAACGACCAGCTCTCCCTCGGCGACCACTCCGAAAAACTTGCCTGGTATGCCAGCCTCAACGGCAACCGCAGCGACTACGGCCTCGCTCCGCCCATTGGCCAGGTCTTCCACGACGCCGCCAACGGCTACGGCGGCTTCGCCTCGCTCGACTACAACCGAACCCCCAAAGACCAGCTCCGCCTCGCCACCCAGCTCCGCGGCGACTACTTCCAGATCCCCTACGACCCCGACCCCAACGACTACGAGAACCAGCTCTACAACTCCAGCGGCCTGCGCGACGGCCAGCATGAGACCGACGGCGTCGTCGCCGCCTCCTGGCTGCACACCTTCAGTCCGGAGACCATCCTCCAGGTCTCGCCCTTCTTCCATTTGAACTCGGTCGACTACGACTCCAACCCCGGCGACCAACCCGTCGCCACCACCTACCACCGTGCCTCCACCTACGCCGGCGCCGAAGCCGCCATCTCCACCACCATCGCTCGTAACACCCTGCAGGCCGGCTTCTACTCCTTCGGCCAGCACGACTCATACCTCTTCGGCGCCATCTTCAACGACTCGAGCGCCGCCAACATCCCCCTCACCCCCGACTCCGCCGCCGGCGGCGTCATCGAGGAGTACGTCTCCGACAACTACAAACCCACCTCCTGGCTCACCCTCATCGCCGGCCTCCGCGAATCCCACTTCCAGGCCAGCTTCTCTGAATCCTCAACCGACCCGCGCTTCGGCGTCGCCCTCCGCGTCCCGAAACTTAACTGGGTCTTCCGCGCTGCCTACGACCGCTACTACCAGCCCCCTCCGCTGGTCACCATCTCCGGCCCCATCCTCCAGTACGCCATGGCCAACAGCACCAGCTTTCTCCCCCTCCACGGCGAGCGCGACGAAGAGCACCAGTTCGGCGTCCAGATCCCCTGGCGCGGCTGGCTGCTCGACATCGACACCTTCAAAAATCGAGTCAACAACTTCCTCGACCACTCCAACATCGGCGAGTCCAGCATCTACTTCCCCATCACCACCCAGGGCGCGCTCATCCGCGCCTGGGAGACCACCCTCCGATCCCCTCGCCTCTTCCGCTACGGCCAGCTCCACCTCGCCTACTCCAACCAGATCGGCGAGCAGCGCGGCACCATCACCGGCGGCCTCATCTGCTACCCCATCACCTCGCCCCAGTGCGACGTCGGCTACTCCTATACCCCGCTCGACCACGACCAGCGCGATACCCTCAACGCCGGCTTCAACGGAATCTTCCCCAAAGGCGTCACCGCCTCCACCAACGTCTACTTCGGCTCCGGCTTCTCGAACGGCTACCAGGCGCCCAACACCCCCTACCCCAACGAGTACCTTCCCCAGCACACCACCTTCGACCTCGCCCTCGGCAAGTCCCTCGGCGAAAACCTCAACCTCTCCGTCGATTCCGTCAACGTCGCCAACCGCCGCGTCCTGCTCGACAACTCCCTCACCTTCGGCGGCTTCCACTTCAACGACCCCCGCCAGATCTACGGGGAACTGCGCTACCGCTTCCACTTCTGATCCGCGCGACACGTTGTTTCCGCGTCGGCGGAGAAGTCGCCGCGATACACTCAGACTGCACCGCCATGCGCATCTTCACTCGCTACATCCTCCGCGAAGTCACCGCCTACGCCCTCCTCGGCGGGGTCCTCTTCACCTTCGTGCTCTTCATGCGCGATCTCCCCAAGATCCTCGACCTCGTTGTCCGCGACTCCGCCTCCCTCACCGACGTCCTCCGCATCTTCGCCGACCTGCTACCCAACACCCTCACCGTCACCATCCCCACCGCAGTGCTCGCCGGCATCCTGCTCGGCCTCTCCCGCCTCGCTGCTGACTCCGAAATCACCGCCATGCGCGCCTGCGGCATTGGCGCCCTCAGCTTCATCCGTATCGTCTCCATCCTCTCCATCACTGCCCTCGCCATCGGCCTGGTCAACGCCATCTACTTCGCCCCGCGCGGGGCAGCCGATCTCCTCCGCCTTGAAGACCAGCTCAAGTCCTCGCAGGCCTCCTTCGAGGTGCAGCCCCGCGTCTTCTACGAGGACTTCAAGGACTACGTTCTCTACATTCAGGATGTCCCCCCAGCGCGCGGCGCGGCCGTCTGGCATCACGTCTTCCTCGCCGACCTCAGCCAGCCCGCCAACCCCAACGTCACCACCGCAGACCAGGCCATCATCTCCAGCTCCGGCGGCCCCGACGCCCAGAACCTCCGCCTTCACCTCTTCAATGGCGGTCAGCACCAGATATCTCCCACCGATCCCAACCAGTACGACATCTCCACATTCCAGGAGTCCGACGTCCCCCTCCAGCTTCAGAGCTCCGACGACACCCACATCTCGCGCATGGACACTCCCCTTCACGCGCTCTCGCTCAGCGAACTCTGGCATCGCACCACCAACACAGCCAACCCGCTTGACGCCCGCGCCGCGCGCATCGAGGGCAACACCCGTTTCTCCTACCCCTTCGCCTGCCTCGTCCTCACCCTCATCGGCGTCCCCCTCGGCCTCTCCTCCAAACGCGGAGGCAAGAGCACCGGATTCGTCCTCACCCTGCTGCTCGTCTTCGCCTACTACATGCTCTCCGAGTTCGGCATCGGCTTCGCCCGCTCCGGAAAGCTCTCCCCGCTGCTTGGTGTCTGGGGAGCCAACTTCATCTTCGCCGTTTTTGGATGCATTCTGCTCCAGCAGCTCACCGGCGCCGGCTCGCTGCTCAACCTCTTCACCTCGCTTGCCGCGACTCTTGTCCGCACCATCACCCGTATCGTCCCAAGCAGCATCGTCTCGCGCCTCGCGGGCCCCTCTGAAGAGCGATTAGCCGACGCGCCATTCGCTGAACCCAGCCGCGCTCCCTACGGGCCCGACCCTCACCCTCGCCATCCCAACCCAACCCTCGTCCAGCGCATGCGCAGCTTCTTCCGCACCAGTTTCCCCCTCCTGCTCGACGAGTACGTCCTCCGCGCCTACGCCACCGCCTTCCTCCTCTCCCTCGCCGCCTTCACCTCGCTCTACGTCGTCTTCACCTTCTTCGAGCTCATCGGCGACATCGTTCGCAACCAGACCCCCTTCATCATCGTCGGCGAGTACCTCTTCAACCTCGTCCCTTACATCCTCTACGCCGTCACGCCGCTCTGCTCTCTGCTCGCCGTGCTCATCACCTTCGGCTCGCTCAGCCGCAGCTCCGAGCTCACCGCCATGAAGGCCACCGGCATCAGCATCTACCGCGTCGTCGCCCCCATCTTCGTCCTCGCCGCCATCCTCGGCGCCGCGCTCTTCGCTTTCGACGAGTCCTACCTACCCGAGGCCAACCGCCGCCAGGAGCAGCTCCGCGACGTCATCAAGCACAAGCCCGCCCAGACCTTCCTCAACCCCGAACACAAATGGATCTCCGGCCAGTCCGGCCAAACCGGCCAGCCCGGCGCACCGGCGCGCATCTTCACCTACGAAGCCTTCGACCCCGTCCACGCCGCCTTCGCCAACCTCAGCGTCTTCGAGTTCGACCCCCAGACCTTCACCCTCACCCGCCGCATCTTCGCCACCAGCGTCACCTGGGACCCAAGCGTCAACCAATGGGTCTTCGACAACGGCTGGCAGCGCACCTTCTCCGCGGAGACCATCGCCAACTACCAGACCTTCGCCGTCGAAACCTTCCCCGAGATCCACGAGCAGCCCACTTGGTTTAACAAAGAAGACAGCCCCCCCGACGAGATGTCCTACACCGAGCTCTCGCACTACATCGCCGACCTCCGCCAGTCCGGATTCAACACCGTCCAGCTGCGCGTGCAGCTCGATCGCAAGCTCGCCGACCCCGCCATCACCCTCATCATGGCCATCCTCGCCGTCCCCTTCGCCGTCACCATGGGCAAACGCCGCGGCCTCGCCGGAGTCGCCACGGCCATCGGCGTCGCCATCTCCTACTGGGTCGTCGCCAACGTCTTCAGCTCCATGGGCAACATCTCCACCCTCCCACCGCTGCTCGCCGCCTGGTCCCCCGACCTCCTCTTCGGCATCACCGGTGCCTACCTCCTGCTCCGCACCCCCACATAATTCATTGCTGAGAGCCGATAGCTGACCGCTGAAAGCTGAAACCGAAAAAGCCCCTCCCCAAATCCCAACCAGCGCACCCGCGAACAGCCCACAGCTAATAGCTAGAAGCTAAAAGCTGGCAGCTGTCCCTCCGAACCATTTACCATGAGACCCACCATGAAGCTCATCGCTGTATTCCTGCTCGCCCCGACCCTCGCGATCTCCCAAACCGCCGCCAAACCCAAACCCACCGCCGCCAAGCCCCACGCCGCTGCTGCGGTTTCCTCCCCCGGCTGCGTCACAGAGCCCCAACTCTCCCCCAAGATCCCCACGCTTCCCGCCGGCTCGCCCTGCGCCAAACACCTCTTCACCATCGTCGCCGCGCCCAGCGTCAAGCTCGAAAACGTCTCGCCCCTCGAAGGCCCCGGCCTCGCAGAGCGCCTCGGCATCGAACTTTCCACCTTCTCCCTCGATTACATCGACTACAAGACCGGCACTGGCGACCTCGCCGCACCGGCCCTGTACTACACGGTGAACTACACCGGCTACCTTCCCGACGGCTCCGTCTTCGATTCCTCCACCATCCAGGGCGCGCCGCACGTCTTTCTCTACGGCCAGCACCAGGTCATCCCCGGCTGGGACACCGGCCTCAACGGTATGCACGTCGGCGGCAAACGCCGCCTCTTCATTCCCTGGCAGCTCGCCTACGGTACCGCGGGACGCCCCCCCAAGATCCCACCTAAGACCGCCCTCATCTTCGACGTAGAACTCCTCAGCCAGAGCGACAAAGCGCCCCCGCCCCCGCCCAAGGCCGCCGCAAGGCCGCCGCTGCCGTCGCCTCTGCCGCCGCAGAGCGGCCCGGGCCAGCCCACCCAGGGAGGCCCTGCCGTGGGATTGGGCAACGGAGCCACCCCAACGCCGGCTACTGCTCCGACTCCGCCGCCTGCAACGCCATCTCCCGCGACCCCACCTAAACCCCAATAGCCACCGACCGGGTCACCCACATCTCGCTTCTGCGACTCTTCGGGTGCCCCACAGCCCGCCCATGGCGAATCTCAGGTCTGGACTCTCAGGCCCGGGATTCGCACCGCTTAATCTCCTGGCCCAACCCACCGCACCCCCACCCTCCCCCACCACATCTAACCCTCAATGCTCGACCGCCTCCGCCCCCTCTTCCCCTACCTCAAGCGTTACTGGCCCTCCTTCGCCTGGGGAGGACTCGCCGTCCTCTGTTACAACGCCGTCCGCGTCATCCTCCCGCTCATCGTCGGCCACGCCATCGACGACATGAAGCACGGCGTCACCGAAGCCCTCATCCTGCACCACGCCCTCCGCCTCCTCTTCGTCGCCGCCCTCTCCGCCATCTTCCTCTACATCACCCGCCAGGTCATCATCGGCGCCTCGCGCGAGATCGAGTTCGACATCCGCAACGACCTCTTCGCCAATCTCGAACGCCAATCCGCCAGCTTCTACCACACCCACCGCACGGGCGACATCATGGCCCGGACGACAAACGACCTGAACGCCGTCCGCCAACTCCTCGGCCCCGCCATTATGTACTCCGCCAACTGCATCGTCTTCACCGCCGCCGCGCTGCCCTTCATGATCCACATCTCGCCCTGGCTCACCCTCTGGGCGGTCGGCCCACTCCCCCTCGCATCTCTGCTCGTCCAGTCCTTCGGCCATCACATCCATCGTCGCTTCGAGCGCATCCAGGCCATGTTCTCCGACATCTCCGCCAAGGCCCAGGAGAACTTCTCCGGCGCCCGCCTCATCCGCGCCTTCGCCCAGGAAGACGCCGAGATCGCCTCCTTCGAGCGCGCCAACCAGGAGTACATCGGCCGTTCTCTCCACCTTGTCCGCCTCATGGCCATGCTCTGGCCCTCGCTCGAACTCATGCTCGGCCTCTCGCTGATGATCACCCTCCTCGTCGGCGGCCACGAGGTCGTCGCCCACCGCATCTCCGTCGGCGACTTTGCCGCCTTCAACGTCTACATGGTCCAGCTCACCTTCCCCATGATCGCCGTCGGCTGGGTCGTCAACCTCTTCCAGCGCGGCACCGCCTCCGTCCTCCGCATCGACGAACTCCTCAAACAACAACCCTCCATCGCCGACTCACTCCCACAAAATTGTCATCCTGAGCGTAGCGAAGGACCTGCTTCTATACCGCCCGGTCCCCCCCCATCCATCGCGCACTCCGCGATGGGTGGGACGTATACCGCTCACCCGCCCACCACCCCACTCACAACTCACAACTCACAACTCACAACTATTTCCGGCCACATCTCCCTCCGCAACCTCTCCTTCACCTACCCCCCCGCAGGATCAAAGCCAGGCCCCGAAGTCCTCCACAACATCTCCCTCGATATCCCCGCCGGCTCCTCCCTCGCCATCGTCGGCCCCACCGGCTCCGGCAAATCCACCCTCGTCTCCCTCATCCCCCGCCTCTACGACGCCCCACCCAACTCCCTCCTCCTCGACAACCTCCCCATCCGCAACTACCCCCTCGCCGATCTCCGCGCCAACATCGGCTTCGTCCCGCAAGAAACCTTCCTCTTCTCCGACACGATCGCCCACAACATCGCCTTCGGCGCACCCGACGCCACCGAAGCCCAGATCGAAGACGCCGCCCGCATCGCCCACATCGCCACCGAGATCCTCGAATTCCCTCTCGGCTTCCAAACCCTGGTCGGCGAGCGCGGCATCACCCTCTCCGGTGGCCAGAAGCAGCGCACCGCCATCGCCCGCGCCGTCATCCGCGAACCCCGCATCCTCATCCTCGACGACGCCCTCGCCAGTGTAGACACCTACACCGAAGAGCGCATCCTCGCCGGCCTCCGCGAAGTCATGCGCGGCCGCACCACCATCTTCATCTCCCACCGCATCTCCACCGCCCGCAACGCCGACCAGATCGCCGTCCTCGTCGCCGGCCGCATCGCCGAACTCGGCACCCACGACCAACTCCTCGCCCTAAACGGCTACTACACTGCCCTCGCCGAAAAACAACAACTCGAAGAAGAACTCGCCGTCACCACGTAGCCGCCTTAACTCACAACTACCAACTCACCACTCACAACTGCCTCTCCACCCCAGCACCTTCACCATCACCCGCTTCGCCCTCGGCCTATAGGTATAAAATTCCGCAAGAATCCAATGAGGATGGTTCAAGATGAGCGAGCAGCTTGCAGCAGCAGCGCGTGGGCCGGTCGAGGAGATCGGGTTCGCTGGAATCTTCCTCCGGTTTCTGATCGATGGACCCACCAGCGAAGCCTCCCTCACCATGTTCGAGATGTCAGTCGAACCGGGGGCCAGGGTGCCGGTGCCCCATCATCACGTAGGCTTCGACGAGATGGGCTATGGCTTGTCGGGCAAGCTGCGCATGACGCTCGACGGCAATACGGTTGACCTCGGCCCCGGCGACTCGCTCTACATTCCGCGCGGCGCGGTGCATGGCTTCGAGAACCCGTTCGCGGAAACGGCCAGGAGTCTGGTCGTCATCACTCCCGGGATCTTCGGCGCGCCCTTCTTCCGCGAGGTCGCCTCGCTGCTCACCGCCGGAGGCCCTCCCGACCCAAAGGCGCTCGCAGCCATCATGCTCCGCCACGGCTTGGTCCCAGCGAAGCCTACTCCGTCACCCCGAGCACCTTCACGATAATCCTCTTGGCCCGCTGCCCATCGAACTCCGCATAAAAAATCCTCTGCCAAGTCCCCAGATCCAGCCGCCCATCCGTCACCGGCAGCGTCGTCTCATGGTGCAGCAGCAGGGCCTTCAGATGCGCATCCGCATTGTCCTCGCCCGTCTGGTGGTGCTTGTACCCCGGCCAGCGCGGCGCAAGCTTCTCCAGCCACACGCCGATGTCCTCAATCAACCCATCCTCATTGTCGTTCACATAAATTGCCGCCGTAATATGCATTGGCGAGACGAAGCACAGCCCGTCCACCACCCCGCTCCTGCGCACAATCGCCTCCACCTCCGGCGTCAGATGCACCATCTCATACCGCTCCCGCGTCCTCATCGTCAGATACTCCGTATGCGCCTTCATCCCCGCCATTCACCCTCCCCTTCGTGTTGCCGTTCCGCGGCGCAGCGGAGGAATCTGCCTCTCGCCATTGCCTGTTCTTATTCCTGAGGACGCTAGTAGAAATTCCGTCATCCCGACCGAAGCGCATCGCGCGAGTGGAGGGACCCCCGTATTTCGTTTTTGTCTGTCCTTGTTCTTACCTGCGTTCGCCGTTGCCTGTCCTCGTCTCTGATCCGCGTTCATCCGCGCCAATCCGCGGTCGTCCTTCCCCCATCTATACTCACCCCATGCCCCCGTCCGCAACCTCCGAAGCCGACGCCGCACTCGACGCCGCACTCGATCAGATGGCCGCCGGCAAACCCGCCGCCGCCATCCCGCACCTCCACCGCGCCCTCACCCTAACCCCCAACCACCCCGCCGCAACCCACGCCCTCCTCCGCGCCCTCGAAGACACAAACCAAATCTCCGAAGCCCTCACCCTCGCCCGCGCCTGCATCGCGCACTCGCCCGACGACGTCCTCGCCCACACCCGCCTGTCCATCCTCCTGCAAAAATCCGGCGACATACACGCCGCCGAGGCCGCCGCCGCCCGCGCCCGTATCCTCGATTGGAAACTCCAGCTCCGCCCCAACATCCAATCCGCAGGCAGCCAAGCCGAATAATCTCAACTAAAGGACCCCGCCCATGCTCGCCCACTCCCTCGACGCCCTCCGCATGACCGGCATCATGGCATGGGAGATCCTCTGGGCCCTCTGCTTCGGCTTCCTCCTCTCGGCTGTCATCGAGGCGGTGGTCTCCAAAGCCCAGCTCTCCAAACTCCTCCCCGACTCCTCCCCCCGCACCATCCTCAAGGCCTCCGCCCTCGGCGCCGCATCTTCCTCCTGCTCCTACGCCGCCACCGCGCTCGCCCGCACCCTCTTCCGCAAAGGCGCCGACTTCATCGCATCCATGGCCTTCCAGTTCGCCTCCACCAACCTCGTCATCGAGCTCTCCGTCCTCATCTGCCTTGTCCTCGGCTGGCAGTTCATGGCAGCCGAGTTCATCGGCGGCCCCATCATGATCGCCATCCTTGTCCTCCTCCTCCGCACCTTCCTCCGCCCCCGCCTCATCGAAGCCGCCCGCGCCCAGGCCAACCGCGGCCTCGCCGGCCGTATGGAAGGCCACGCCGCCATGGACATGAGCCTCCACACCGGCACCTTCTGGCAAAAAATCACATCACGCGCCGGCATCACCGCCACCAGCCACTACTACTGGATGGACTGGTACTCGCTCGTCCCCGACATCGCCCTCGGCCTGCTGATCTCCGGCATCCTCGCCGCCTTCGTCCCCACCAGCTTCTGGCAGGCCTTCTTCCTCGCCGGACACCCCACCCTCACTCGCATTTGGGGCCCACTCGTCGGCCCGCTGGTCGCCGTCCTCTCCTTCGTCTGCTCCGTCGGCAACGTCCCCCTCGCCGCCGTCCTCTGGAACGGTGGCATCTCCTTCGGCGGCGTCATCAGCTTCCTCTTCGCCGACCTCCTCATCCTCCCCATCCTCAACATCTACCGCAAGTACTACGGCCTCCGCGTCGCCGCCATCCTCGCCGTCCTCTTCTATATCTCCATGGCCTCCGCCGCCCTCGCCGTCGAGGGCCTTTTCGCCGCCCTCCACCTCATCCCCGCCCACCACCCCATCGCGCTCATGTCCGAGTCCATCCGCTGGAACTACACCACCATCCTCAACCTCACCTTCCTCCTCGTCAGCGCCGCCCTCCTCCTCCGCTTCCTCCGCACCGGCGGTCCCGCCATGCTGCGTGAGATGGGCAACGCCCCCGCCTCACCCGACGCCGCTCCCCACTCCTGCTGCGCCGAACCCGCCCCCATCGCCCCCGCCCACTCCTGCTGCGCGCCGCAACCCGAGCCCCCCGCCTCAAGCTGCTGCCACACACCTGCCCCTGAGCCCGAGCCCGCCGCCGCCCACCGCTGCGACTAGCTTTCCAATCGTCCTCTTTCGCGCGGCAGGGGCGGGTCACCCGCAACTGTAGGATTCTGCGAGTGGAACTCCCATCAGGCAGTGGACGCAACATGCTCATTGCCGCATAGCCCGCGCTCGCATCCGTTCGTCAACCCGACTGGCGAAGCCTCGCCGATTTTCCTCGACAAAACGGGGCGGCACATCGGATGATCGTTTGGACACTCACAGCTGGCTCCCCAATAATTCCGCGATTCTGGTTCAATTTTCACGAGTCTACCGATTTAGCGAACAAGAGGCGAAGACAGTTGTGCAGTTGATAGATATCCTCAAGGGCCTGTGCAATTTCGAGCGGACAATGGCGGATGCCGTTGCCTCCTCTCGCAATCTCAACAATCCGAGGAAGCGGAACAAGCTGGCGATTCTCCTCCTTGGGCTTGCCGCCTGGCATTCCGCCCACTCGCAGCAACCGCTCCAGTTGATGCAAAATCACGTGCCGCCCGCGGTGTCCAGCGGGCAGGCGGCGCTGATGGGTTCACTGCCCACCGCGCAGAGCATGAGTCTCGCGATTGTCCTGCCGTTGCGTAACCAAGCCGACCTTACCAGCTTGCTCGGCCGGCTTTACGATCCATCCAGCCGCGACTACCGCCATTTCCTCACCGTAGATCAGTTCACCGAGCAGTTCAGTCCCACGGAGCAGGATTACCAGGCCGTAGTCTCTTTTGCGCAGGCCAACGGCTTCACCGTAACCGATACTCCCGCGAATCGCCTCATCGTGCCGATCAATGGCTCGGTCGCGCTAATCAACAAGGCCTTAAACCTCACAATGCAGGTCTACCGCCATCCCACAGAGGACCGCACCTTCTACGCGCCCGATCGTGAGCCTGCGCTCAACCTGGGCGTGCGGGTGGCGCACATCGCCGGCCTGAACAACTTCTCCATTCCGCGCCCGGCCGTTACCCGCGCCGCCGAGGGACAGGTAGTTGCAAATGTCACCGGCTCCGGACCCGGAGGTTCGTACCTTGGCAGCGACATGCGGGCAGCCTACTACGGCGGCACCACCCTCACCGGCGCCGGCCAGACAGTCGGGATTCTTGAGTTTGGCGGTTACAACCTCAGTGATGTGAACGCGACCTTCAGCACTGCGGGACAGTCCTACAGCGTCCCCATCAGCAACGTGCTATTGGACGGCGCAACCGGAGCTCCGGAAGGCGACGATGGCGAGCAAGTGTTGGATATCGTCCAGGCGATTGGCATGGCCCCAGGCTTGAGTCAGGTTCGCGTCTACATCGGGAACGGAAGGGACGATGCCAACATCCTCAACTCAATGGCCACCGAGAACATTGCCAAACAGTTGAGTTGCTCATGGAGTTGGGTGCCGGATGATCCCGCGACCGACGACGTCTGGTTCGAGGAATTTGCAGCACAGGGACAAAGTTTCTTCGTCGCTTCCGGGGATTACGGCGCCTTTGACGCAGCGATCGACCCCTTCTTCTATCCCGGGGAGGACGCTTATGTAACCGCTGTTGGCGCTACCCACCTAATCACGAACGGGGCGGGTGGCCCATGGGTCTCGGAGACGGCGTGGAACTCCGAGGGTGCCGGCAGCGGGGGCGGTATCAGTCCCGACGGAATTGCGATTCCCAGCTTTCAGGCTGGGGTGGCCAATTCGTCCAACGGAGGATCCGCGACCCTGCGCAATGTGCCCGATGTTGCCATGGAAGGCGACTTCGACAACTACAACTGCGACCTGCAGTATGGCTGTGGAGGCGGCGTGGCCGGCACCAGCTTTGCCGCCCCACGCTGGGCAGGCTTTACGGCCTTGGTCAATCAGCAGGCCGTGGAGGCAGGCACCGCCCCCTTGGGCGGTGTGGGTTCAATCAACCCCAGCATCTATTCCATCGGAGCGGGATCCAGCTTCGGCAACGATCTGCACGATGTGACCGTCGGCACGAATGACACCGAGGGCCAGCCGGTGTGGTTCAGCGCCGTCACAGGCTACGACCTCGTAACTGGCTGGGGAAGCCCCAACGGACAGGACCTCATCGATGCCCTCGCGGGACCCCAGGTGCCCGGCTTTTGGCTCGCCAGTTCATCGAGCAACCTCTCTCTCGCCCAGGGCGCCTCCAACACAACCACCATCACTGTGACCGATGCGGGAGGATTCACCGGCAGCGTAAGCCTCGCCGTGACCTCCGCGCTGCCGACCGGCGTCACCGCGTCCTGGGGCACAAATCCCACAACCGGAACCAGCGTCCTCACGCTGACCGCAAACAGCTCCGCCCCCGCCGCCACGGCTGCGGTGACGATTACCGGCACCTCCGGCTCCCTGAACGTAACCACCAACGTCACGGTCACCGTTCATCCGCCAAGCTTCACGCTCTCGGATTCGCCAGGCTTCCTCACGGTCAACCAGGGCGCCTCCGGCACCTCCACCATTACTGTGGTCCCCCAGTACGGGTTCACCGGAAATGTAAGTCTTGCTGTGACCTCCCCGCTGCCTAGTGGCGTCACCGCATCGTGGGGAACGAATCCGACGAGCGGAAGCAGCGTTCTGACCCTGACCGCGAGCAGCTCCGCCCCCTTCGCGACCGCGAACTTGACCATCACCGGCACCTCAGGCAGCCTGACGGCAACCACAACTCTTACGCTGACCGTCTATGCGCCGGGCTTCACCCTCTCGGCGAGCAGCCTCAACATCGGCCAAGGCTCCTCCGGCACGTCGTACGTCTACGTGTACCCGCAGGACGGGTTCACCGGCATCGTGAATCTTGCCGTGTCCGGCCTGCCCAGTGGTGTGACCGCATCGTGGAGTCCGAATCCAACGAGCGGAACCAGTTTGCTGACGCTGACCGCGAGCAGCACAGCCCAGGCAGCAAGCACGACTCTCACCATCACCGGCACCTCCGGCAACCTGTCGGCAACGGCAACCCTCATTCTTGGAGTCTATCCGCCAGGGTTCACGCTCTCCGGCCCCTCCGTCGTGAGCATCGGTCAGGGCTCAACCGCCGCATACTCCGTCTACGTCTTCTCGCAATATGGATTCACCGGCAGCGTCAATCTCGCCGTCGCCGGCCTGCCCAGCGGCGTGACCGCACTCTGGAGTCCGAACCCAACAACCGCAAACACCACCCTCACCCTGACGGCGAGCAGCACCGCCACTCTAGGGAACGCGACGCTGACCATCACCGGGACCTCCGGCAACCTGACCGCAAGCACCACCCTCACGCTCGGCGTCTTTGTCCCCAGCTTCACTCTCTCGGACTATGGCAATACATCCCTGGGCCGAGGCACATCGGTGGCAACTGCCGTGTCCGTGGACCCCCTTTATGGATTCGCCGGTAGCGTCAATCTCTCCGTCACTGGACTACCCAGCGGCGTAACCGCATCCTTCTCCCCGAACCCCACAACCGGCTCCAGTACGCTTACTCTGACGGCGAGCAGTACAGCCACTCTAGGGAACGCAACCCCGATCATCACCGGCGCCTCCGGCTCCCTCACGGCATCCACACCCTTTACTCTGGGGGTATATGCGCCCAGCTTCACCCTCTCGGATTATTCCAGCTTGTCCATTGGCCAGGGCAGCTCCGGCACATCCTACATTTACGTAAATCCGCAATATGGATTCGCCGGTAGCGTCAATCTCTCCGTCACTGGACTACCCAGCGGCGTTACCGCATCCTTCTCCCCGAACCCCACAACCGGCTCCGGCACGCTTACTCTGACGGCGAGCAGCGCGGCCGTCCCAGCAACCACGACGCTGACCATCACCGGAGCCTCCGGCTCGCTGACCGCGACCACAACCCTTGCGCTGACAGTGAACGCCCCGAGCTTCACCCTGTCGGACTACTCCAACCTGTCCATTGGGCAAGGCGCCTCCGGCACAACGACCATCTCCGTGAACCCGCAATATGGATTCACCGGCAGCGTCAATCTTTCCGTCGCCGGCCTGCCCAATGGCGTCACCGCATCCTTCGCGCCAAATCCCACAAATGGGAGCAGCCAGCTGACGCTCACCGCGAGCCCTACTGCCGCTCTGGGCGCCGCGACGCTGACCATCACCGGTGTCTCCGGCTCGCTGACCGCGACCACAACTCTCGCACTCACAGTTAACGCCCCGAGCTTCACCCTGTCGGACTATTCCAGTGTGTCCATCGGCCAGGGTACCTCCGGCACAACCACCGTCTATGTGAACCCCCAATACGGATTCACCGGCAGCGTCAATCTTTCCGTCGCCGGCCTGCCCAGCGGTGTAACCGCATCCTGGAGTCCGAACCCCACAACCGGCTCCAGCACACTCACCCTCACGGCAAGCAGCACAGCTGCGCTAGGGAACAGCACCCTGACCATCACCGGCGCCTCCGGCGCCCTCACAGCATCCGCAACTCTTACCCTGGGGGTCTACGCGCCAACCTTCACCCTCTCGGATTCCTACGGCGTGTCTGTTGGCCAGGGCAGCACGAGCACCGCCTACGCCTATGTAAGTCCCCAGTATGGATTCACCGGCAGCGTAAATCTCTCCGTCACCGGCCTGCCTGGCGGGGTGACCGCGTCCTTTGCCCCCAACCCAACTACCGGAACCAGCACGCTTACGCTCACGGCAAGCGACACTGCCACCCCCGGGGCGTCGACGCTGACCATCACCGGCACCTCCGGCTCCATGACCGAAACCACCACTCTTGCGCTGTCAGTCTACGCCCCGAGCTTCACTCTCTCGACCTTTTCCGGCGTATCCGTAGGCCAGGGGACCTCCGCCACTTCCAACATCTACGTCTACCCGCAATATGGATTCACCGGCAGCGTGAGCTTTTCCATCACGGGCCTGCCCAGCGGAGTCACTGCATCCTTCTCTCCTAACCCCGCAACCAGCTCCAGCGTGCTGACTCTGACGGCGAGCAGTTCGGCCAGCCTCGGACAATACAACGTCACCATCACAGGCTCCTCCGGCTCCACGACCGCATCCACAATCCTCACGGTGGGGGTCTATGTCCCGAGCTTCACCGTCTCGGATTCTTCCAGCGTATCCATAGGCCAGGGCACCTCCGGCACAACCACCGTCAGCGTGAACCCCCAGGCTGGATTCACCGGCAGCGTAAGTCTTTCCGTCGTTGGCCTGCCCAGCGGTGTGACTGCATCCTGGAGTCCAAACCCCACAACCGGCTCCAGCGTCCTGACGTTGAGAGCGAGCAGCACCGCCAGTCTTGGACAGTACAACGTCACCATCATCGGCGCCTCCAGCAACCTGACCGCGTCCACGACTCTCGTTCTGGGGGTCTATCTCCCGAGCTTCACCCTCAACGACTATTCCGGCGTAGCCATCGGCCAGGGTGGCTCCGGCACATCCTACGTCTACATAAACCCCCTCTACGGATTCACCGGCAGCGTCAATCTTTCCGTCTCTGGCCTGCCCAGCGGCGTGACCGCATCCTTCGCCCCGAACCCCGCCTCAACCGGCTCCAGCATGCTCACGTTGACGGCGAGCAGCACAGCCAGCCTCGGGCAATACAACGTCACGATCACCGGCTCCTCCGGCTCCGCGACCGCATCCGCAACCGTCACCTTGGCGGTCTATGCGCCGAGCTTCACCATATCCGATTCCTACAGTGTGTCCGTTGGCCGAGGCAACTCAGCCACATCCTACATCTACGTGAATCCCCAAACTGGCTTCACTGGCAGCGTGAGCCTTGCCGCGTCCGGCCTGCCCAGCGGTGTCACTGCATCATTTACTCCGAATCCAACAACAGGGACCAGCACACTCACGCTTTCGGCGAGCAGCGCCGCCAGTCTCGGGCAGTACACCGTGACCATTACCGGCAGCTCCGGCAACGTTACCGCAAGTACGACCCTCACTCTGGGCGTCTATGCGCCATCGTTCACCCTTTCGGATTATTCCAACCTGACCATAGGACAAGGCACCTCCGCCACGTCTACTGTCAACGTGATCCCCCAATATGGGTTCGCCGGCAGCGTCAGCCTCTCCATCACCGGTCTGCCCAGTGGCGTGACCGCGTCCTTCGCCCCGAACCCGACCTCAACCGGCTCCAGTGTACTCACCCTCACCGCCAGCAGCACCGCCAGTCTCGGACAGTACAACGTGACCGTCATCGGCGCCTCCGGCAGCCTGACCTCAACCACCACCTTGACTGTGGGGGTCTATGTCCCGAGCTTCACCCTGTCGGACTACTCCAGCGTATCCGTGGGCCAGGGCAGCTACGGCACCTCCTATGTCTATGTGAACTCCCAATATGGCTTCGCCGGCAACGTGGCCCTCTCTGTGTCGGGCCTGCCCAGCGGCGTGACCGCCTCCTTCGCCCCGAACCCGACCTCCTCCGGCTCCAGCGTGCTCACCCTATCCGCCAGCAGCACAGCGACACTCGGAACCACAACGCTGACCATCACCGGCACGTCAGGCAACTTGACCGCAAGCACAACCATCGTTCTCGGGGTCTATATCCCCAGCTTCACCCTCTCGGATTACTCCAGCGTATCCATAGGCCAGGGCAGCTACGGCACCTCCTACGTCTACGTGAACTCCCAATATGGGTTCGCCGGCAACGTGACCCTTTCTGTGTCTGGCCTGCCCAGCGGCGTGACCGCGTCCTTCACCCCGAACCCGACCTCATCCGGCTCCAGCGTGCTCACCCTGACCGCGAGCAGCACAGCGGCAATCGGAACCACAACGCTCATCATCACCGGCGCCTCCGGCTCCGTGACCGCAACCACGCCCCTCACCCTCAGCGTCTACGCCCCCAGCTTCACCCTCTCGGACTCGTACAGTTTGTCCATCAATCAAGGCGCCTCTGGCATGTCGACTGTCTACGTGGACCCTCAGTATGGATTCACCGGCAGCGTGAGCCTTACCGCGTCCGGCCTGCCCAGCGGCGTAACTGCGTCCTTCCTCCCGAACCCGACCACCGGAATCAGCACACTCACCTTGACAGCAAGCAACACGGCCACCCCCGGATTGGCGACAGTCACCATCACCGGAACCTCCGGCGCTCTCACCGCGACCACTCCGCTCAGTCTTACGGTCAATCCACAGAGTTTCACGCTCCAGGGCGCGCCAAGCGAACTCGACCTGGTGCAGGGCGCGTCCGGCAATTCCACAATCTCGGTGCTCCCTGTCTATGGATTCGCGGGGTACGTGAGTCTTTCCGCATCTGGTCTGCCCAGCGGCGTAACCGCATCCTTCTCCCCGAACCCCACGTCAACCGGCTCCAGCCTGCTTATCTTGACGGCAAGCGGCGCCGCCCCCGGCATGGCGACGGTGACCGTCACCGGCACCTCCGGCGTCCTGACCGCAACCACGGCAGTCGCCTTGACCGTGAGGACCGCGCCGGCGATCACATCGACGACCCTGGCAGTGACCTCGGCTGGCGCGCCGGTCACATCGGTCGCGACAGGCACCGTTGTCACACTGACCGCGGCGGTGACTGCCGGGTCCACGCTATTGACGACCGGGCAGGTGAGATTCTGTGACGCGACCGCAGCCTACTGCGAGGACATCCATCTTCTCGGCACGGCACAGTTGACGAGCAAGGGGACCGCGGTGCTGAAGCTCGTCCCTGGCATGGGGAGCCACAGTTACAAGGCAGTCTTTGCCGGCACCCAGACAAACGGAGCAAGTTCGTCGAGTACCACGGCACTAACGGTCACCGCCGTCGACGCTTCCACAACCGCGATCGCGCAGAGTGGCGCAGCCGGTGATTACACCTTGACTGCAACCGTGACCGGGCAAGGACTGCTTTCGCCCACAGGGAATGTCTCCTTCCTGGACACAAGCAACGCCGATTTGGCGCTCGCTACCGCTTCTCTTGGGCGAAGCGGGACGGCGCTTAGCTCCGTCAACTCCCAGTCGCCGGGGACGGGCAGCGATCCATACTCAATCGCGACGGGGGACTTCAACAGGGACGGTATACCGGATCTGGCGATCGCGAACGACAACAGCAATACGCTGACGATCCTGATGGGCAAAGGGGACGGGACATTTACGACAAGCGCCGTAAGCCCGGCAACTGGGAGCGGCCCCATCTCCATCGCAGTCGGGGACTTTAACGGAGACGGGATCCCCGATCTGGCTGTCGCGAGTTTCTACAGCAACACGGTGACGATCCTGCTGGGCAACGGGGACGGAACATTTACCCAATCGGCGAACCCGCCGACCGGCTCCTATCCCATATCCATCGCAGTCGGAGACTTCAATGCAGATGGCATACCAGACCTGGCCGTAGTCAACGAAGACAGCAACACCGTCACCATCCTGCTGGGCAATGGGGATGGAACATTCGCCAGCGCAGCTAGTCCAGCCACCGGCAGCAACCCGAAATCCGTCGCAGTCGGGGATTTCAATGGGGACGGCATACCGGACCTCGCCGTGGCCAATGAACTTGGCTACACCGTGACAATTCTGCTCGGCAACGGCGACGGAACATTCGCGCCAGCGGCAAGCCCAGCCACGGGCAGCGACCCCACCTCCGTGGCGGTTGGAGATTTCAACGGAGATGGCAAGGCCGACCTGGCTGTGGCAAACGTATATAGCTCGATGACCATACTGCTGGGCAACGGGGACGGGACATTCACTGAGGCAGCGAGCCCGTCCGCGGGCAACGAACCCTTGTCGGTCGTGGTAGGGGACTTCAACGGGGACGGCAAGGTTGACCTGGCCGTTTCGAACTTCTACAGCAACAATGTGACAGTTCTGCTCGGCAACGGGGACGGAACGTTTACCCCTGGAGCAAGCCCGGCAACCGGCAGTTATCCCGCGGGCATCGTCGCAGCAGATCTTAACGGCGACGGCATACCGGACCTCGCTGTCGCGAACTCCGGCAGCAACACCGCCACCGTCCTGACCACCAAGTTGACCCAGACGGCGACCGCGACGGCGAGCGGTATCTCGCCCGTGGGCAACGGATCGCACTTGGTCGAGGCAAGCTACCCGGGAGATAGCGACTACAGTTCCAGCGTCTCTGCAACGACCGGGCTCACCCCGCTGCTTGCCACGCCCACCGTGCTGGTCACGCCGTCCTCCTCGAGCATCACCGCGGCACAGTCGTTGACCGTGACGGTTGCGGTCAGCGGCGGAACCGGCAACCCCATACCCACCGGCTCAGTGACGCTGAGCAGCGGGAGCTATACCTCAGCGCCGATGTCCCTCAGCGCCGGGAATTTCACCTTCGGTATTCCCGCCGGATCGCTCGCATCGGGCTCGGATACTCTGACCGTCAGCTACACCCCCGACTCCGCCAGCTCCTCCACCTACAACAACGCGACAGGATCGAATTCGGTGATCGTGACCGCAGCGTCGAAGACCACGCCTGCCATCGCATGGGCGACCCCGGTCGCAATCACCTATGGAACAGCCTTGGGCACAGCCCAGCTCAACGCCAGCTCTACAGTCGCCGGGACCTTCGCCTACTCCCCGGCTTTAGGCGCCGTGTTGGCCGCCGGGCAGCAGACCCTGACGGCAACGCTTACGCCAACCGATACGACCGACTATACAGACGCAACGGCCAGCGTAGTGCTCACCGTGAATTTGGCCGCGCCAACCATCAGCTTCTCTGTCCCGAATCATACCTACGGGGATGCGCCCTTCGCCGTATCGGCCACTTCGAACTCATCCGCGGCGATTGCCTATTCCGTCGTGAGCGGACCGGCAACCGTCTCGGGCTCGACGGTGACCCTGACCGCCGCCGGCGCAGTTGTGTTGCAGGCAGGCCAGGCCGCTTCCGGCAACTACGCTGCGGGAACTCAGAACGCCGCATTCACCGTGTCGGCCGCCTCTCAGACAATCGCATTCCCAGCGCCGGCATCGCCGATCAACTACGGGGCAGCTCCCGTACCTCTATCGGCGACCGCCACCTCCGGACTTCCTGTGACGTTCAGCGTTCTTTCGGGACCGGCGACCATCAGTGGCAGCACGCTCACGGGGACAGGAGCAGGGACAGTAGTGGTTGCGGCCGATCAGCCGGGCAACGCCAACTATACCGCAGCCGTCGAGGTGACCCACACCATTGCGGTGAACAAGATTGCGCCTACCGTGGGGCTCACAACATCGCCAAATCCAGTCTTGGTGCAGAATGCAGTAACGTTCACGGCAACGGTCGCATCGGCGTCGGGCACGCCCACCGGTTCAGTCGTCTTTTCCAGCAGCGGCTCGGCGCTCGGGACGTCCAATCTCGCTGGCGGCATCGCGACCCTTACCGTCTCTACCCTCGCGGTTGGATCGAACTCCATTTCGGCCGCCTACAGCGGCGATGGCAACTTCACCTCTGTCACCAGTACCGCCGTCAGCGAGACCGTCCAGGACTTCACTTTGACGGCCAGCAGTTCATCGCAGACCGTCCAACCCGGCGCAACGGCCACCTACTCGATTCCCATAAGTCTGTCCGGCGGATCTGTTTTACCGGCACCAGTGGCCTTTTCGGTCTCTGGGTTGCCCGCCGGATTCACAGCGACGTTCAATCCGCCCTCGCTTGCGGCCGGAAGCGCCGCAACCAACGTCACGCTGACCATTCAGGTGCCTCAGACCGCGATGCTCGAATGGAACTTGCAATCGGGCAACAGTCTGCCGCTCGCGGCCCTCGCCGTACTGCTGCTGCCATTGGCAAGCAGAACGAAGCGCACCGGGGCCTGGCCACGCCGGCTCCGGATCGCGGTGATGATATTGGCAGGGACATGCGGCGTGGCGGCTTTGATCGGCTGCGGAGGAGGAGGAGGCAGCAGCGGCGGGGGGAGCAGCAGCCCACCCCAGACCTATAACATCGCGGTGAATGCGACCTCCGGCGCGCTCTCGCATTCCACCACCATCACGCTGACGGTGCAATAAGGTCGCACGCCGCTGATTCTTTTGAGGCAGCCTCGAAGTTTCGCCCAACCCTTCTGCATTCATCGCTCAGGCACTGGTCTCCGCGGCGCGGCTCCAGACCTTCGCCCGGTATAATTGGCCGCCCCACCCGGAAGGACCTCCCAACATGCGCCAGCTCCGCCTCCTTGCCCTTCTCGCCGCCACCCTCATCCTCTCCATCGCCTCCTTCGCCCAGACCCTCCCGCCCGGCGTCCAGAAGGTCGCCTCCGTCGAGGGCGTCACCGAGTACGCCTTCCCCAACGGCCTCCACGTCCTCCTCTGCCCCGACAACTCCAAGCCCAAGATCACCGTCAACGTCGTCTACCTCGTCGGCTCGCGCAACGAGGGCTACGGCGAGACCGGCATGGCCCACCTCCTCGAACACATGACCTTCAAGACCTCCACCTCCGGCCGCGAGCTCTTCAAGGACCTCACCGACCGCACCGGCGGCGGAAACTTCAACGGCCAGACCTCCTTCGACCAGACCATGTACTTCGAGACCTTCAACGCCGGCGACGACAACCTCCGCTGGGCCCTCGGCCTCGAAACCGACCGCATGGCCCACATGACCATGCTCAAGTCCGACCTCGACTCCGAGATGACCGTCGTCCGCAATGAGATGGAGTCCGGCGAGAACAGCCCGCTCAACGTCCTCCACGAGCGCGTCATGGCCGCCGCCTTCAACTTCCACAACTACGGCAAGACCGTCATCGGCAACCGCACCGACGTCGAACGCGTCCCCATCGAAAACCTCGCCGTCTTCTACCACAAGTACTACCAACCGGATAACGCCGACCTCATCATCTCCGGCCAGTTCGACGAGTCCAAGGCCCTCGCCATGGTCGCCTCCACGCTCGGCGCCCTCCCACGCCCGCAGCGCACCCTCACCCAGCCCTACACCGTCGAACCCACCCAGGAAGGCGAGCGCTTCGTCACCCTGCGCCGCGTCGGCAACATCCAGGGCATCATGGCCGCCTACCACATCCCCGCCGCGCTGCACCCGGACATCGCCCCGCTCGAGGTGATGGCCCAGGTCCTCGGAGCGCCGCAGACCGGCCGGCTCTACAAGGCGCTGGTCGACACCAAACAGGCCGTCTCCGCCAGCATGGGCGCCGATGACAACCACGATCCCTCCGTCGCCCTCGCCTTCGCCCAGCTCAAGCCCGACCAATCCATCGACACCGCGCAGCAGACTTTAATTAAGACCGTCGAAGGCCTCGCCGACGATCCGCCCACCCAGGAAGAGGTCGACCGCGCCAAGGCCCGCATCCTTAAGAACATCGAGCTCGCCCTCACCAACTCCCAAAACATCGCCCTCATGCTCGGCGGATACGCCGGCGACGGCGACTGGCGCATCTTCTATCTCATGCGCGATGAGGTCGGCAAAGTCACCCCCGCCGATGTGACTCGCGTCGCCAAGGCCTACCTCAAGTCCTCCAACCGCACCGTCGGCGAGTTCATCCCCACCGCAACCCCCGACCGCGCCGAGATCGCCGCCGCTCCCGACGACGCCCTCCGCTTCAAGGACTACCACGGCGGCGCAGCCATCCAGCAGGGCGAGACCTTCGATCCCACCCCGCAGAACATCGAGGCCCGCGTCATCCGCGCCACCCTGCCCGACGGCCTCAAGCTCGTCATGTTCCCCAAGAAGACCCGCGGCGGCACCGTCACCGCGACCCTCGGCTTCCGCTTCGGCGACGAGAAGCTGCTCTTCGGCAAACAGGCCGCCGGTACCATGGCCGGCGCGCTCCTCATGCGCGGCACCAAGACCAAGACCCGCCAGCAGATCCAGGACGAGACCGACCGCCTCCACGCGCAGATTAGTGTCAGCGGCGGCTCAGCCACCGCCTCCGCCAACATCCGCACCCTCGAGGCCAACCTCCCCGACTCCCTCCGCCTCGCCAGCGAAATTCTCCACGAACCCTCCTTCCCCGAGGCCGACTTCGAGCAACTCCGCCAGCAGCGCATCGCCAACGCTGAGAGCGGCCGCGATGAGCCCGGCCAGCTCGTCACCATCGATCTCGAGCGCCACTTCAGCGCGCGCTATCCCCGCGGCGACCTGCGCTACCCGTCGAACATCGATGAGCGCATCGAAGACGCAAAGAGCATCACCCTCGACCAGGTCCACCAGTTTTATCAGCAGTTCTATGGCATCGGCGAGGGCGAACTTGTCATCAGCGGCCAGTTCGATCCCGTGGCCACGCGCAAGCTCGTCACAGAACTCTTCGGCAACTGGAAGAGCCCCGCCCACTACGAGCGCCTCCACTACACCTACCTCCCCATCACCCCTATCAACGACAAGATCGAGACCCCCGACAAGCAGAACGCCGTCTTCCTCTTCCGCATGCCCCTCAAGATGACCGACGAGGACCCCGACTACGCCGCCCTCACCATCGCCGGCGTCGTCTTTGGCGGCTCGCCCAACTCCCGCCTCTTCCAGCGCATCCGCGTCAAGGACGGCCTCAGCTACGGCGCCAGCGCCGACTTCTCCATCCGCACCGTCGACGACGCCAGCGAGCTCACCGGCTCCGCCATCGCCGCGCCGCAGAACATGGCCAAGGTCGAAGCCGACTTCAACGAAGAGCTGGCCCGCGCGCTGAAAGACGGCTTCACCGCCGACGAAATCGAGAAGGCCAAGAAGTCCTGGCTCGACGACCGCACCGTCCAGCGCACCGAAGAGGGCTCAATCGGCGCGCTCCTCAGCAGCCGAGAACGCTGGGGCCGCACCCTGCTCTGGGACGCCAAGCTCGAAGCCGCCGTCGCCGCCCTCACCCCAGCGCAGGTGAACGCCGCCTTCAAACGCCACGTCGATCCCGCCACCATCTCCATCGCCAAAGGCGGCGACTTCAAAAAGTCCGGCACCTACCAGTAGCGCTCGCTGGCCCCGGGCGCAGACCGGACGACGAGACACCTTGACCCCGTTGTCCTTCAGCCCTCAGCCAACCCGCGGAATCCGGCTCTCTGCATGGCCAAGGGGACTTCAGGATTTTGCTCGAAGCTCTCCCAGACGAAACCAGTGCGCAGGTTTTCTCTGGCCGAGGCCGAGCCGTCCCATAGCCTCCGCTCGAGACCTGATCCATTGACTTTGCATAGGTGAACACAAGCTGTAGGCGATATTGCGATGTCGCAAGCGAGTATAGGCACCACCCCCTCGCGGTCTGAGCTAGATTGACCGCTGCCCCTTCGACAGCGTGATTCGATAGCATTCTCCGCAGGAGTCAGACTTCGAATTATTTGCATGCTCTCGGAAAGCATCCCAAATTTCCTCTTCGCCGGCAGACGATTCATGGGCCATGTCGAAGAAGTTGGAATTCCACAGCCGCCACGCGTCGATTGGTCGATTGTGATCAGACGGAGATTCGCAATTCACCTACTCTGGCAACTGGATTGATCCCAAGGGGAGGCGCCATGAGCGACAGACCCACTCACTTTCCGCACAGGCAGGACAGCGACGGCCTATGCCACTCCATTTGCCCAACCTGCTTTGCGACCGTCGCCCGCTCCAGACCGGAGGCTGAGGTGGCCGAGCTTGAGATGGCCCACGTCTGCAACCCGCGCTACCTTCAGGGCCCCGGTCGCTCGAACAGCGCAGACACTACACTCCCGTGACGATCGCCGGGAATCCAGGCTGTCCGGTAAATGTAACCAGTCTGGTCAATCGTATACAGACACCCAGCTCCCAGTTGCCTATGCTTGATCCTGCATGTCTTGACCCTGCATCTGCGGCGCGTCATGTCATCGCATGCCTGCCCCGCGGCGACCGATCTCGCGGGAACACACTCGGAATACGGATCCGATCGTCCCTCCTGCGGACACCACCGGTTGAACGGGCCATGAAATCCGCGCCTGGACAACTCTGCATCAAAGCAATAGAAGGAGAAACCACATGAGAAGGAGAAACCACATGTTCAAGCGCATTCTAATCATCTCTGCGATCACCCTCGCGGCAGGCCCGCTCGCATTTGCGTCCGACCACGAGGACGATGTCGCTCGCACCCACAAGGCAGCCGAGGTCTTTCAGGCAATCATGGATACTCCCGACAAGGGCATTCCCCATGATCTGCTCAAGTCCGCAAAATGCATCGCGATCATTCCTGGCGACAAGAAATTCGCGTTCATCTTCGGGGGCAGCTACGGGCGCGGCGTTGCCACGTGCCGCACCTCCGAAGGATGGAGCGCTCCGATGTTCGTCGCCATCGACGGTGGCAGCGTCGGGTACCAGATCGGCGGCTCTTCCACGGACCTGGTCCTGCTCTTTATGAACGACCATGCGTTGAACAGCCTGCTCGGCGATAAGTTCAAGTTGGGGGCCGATGCCTCCGTGGCAGCGGGCCCCGTGGGCCGGAACGCCACAGCCGCTACGGATATCAGGCTCAACGCGGAGATTCTTTCCTATTCACGCACCAAGGGCATCTTTGCGGGAATCAGTCTGGACGGCGCCGTGGTGCAGGCAGACCGCAGCGGCGATCGATCGATGTACGGCGCAAGCGTAGACCGGCACCAGATTCTCAGCGGCAGGATTGCAACTCCGCCGTCGGCCAGAGGCCTGTCTCGTGAACTGAACGCATACGGAGATATGGGTAACGTCGCCGGTAGATAGCAGGCAAGCAAGGCGCAACGTAAGTGAACTTCGCCGCCGCCGGAGGGACCAAAAAGAGCAGCTCCGGTGAGCGGCGGCGCCCCAAAGTCGATGTTGGAAAATCCGTTTGGGATCGCAGCCGATACGGCTGGACTTGATTTGGTGCCCTTCACTGGACGATCGCGCTCGTCCCTCCAAACCAGTAGTAACGCCGCCAGCAATTGATGCAACGAACTGGGCGCAGCATAAACAGAACCAACAGCCCGTCCAGATGGACCGATTCCGCGGCCTCGAAGCGAATTGAGCCGCACAGCGGGCATTGCCGCCGCGTCCATAGTACCCGTGGCAGATGATCGGCAATACCCATGACTACCTCGACGATCTGACACGACGGCGCTACGCCCCGCTTGCGATTCCCGCGCTGGAATTTGCATCGAGCCAGGCGAGGAGGGAACGGATGCTCCCGGTGGCCAGCGCCATACACGAGTCTGCAGCTCCGTAGTAGAGGTGGATCGTATCGCCGTCCGGCCCGATGGTCTGGCCGCAGGGAAAGACGACATCGTTCACATCTCCGGTGCGCTCATACGGGGCCTCGGGACCGAAGACCCAGGAATCTCCGCGCTGCAGGCAGATGTGCGGCCTGTCCAATTGAAACAGCGCGAGGCCCATGCGGTAGATGCAACCGGACGCTGTGTGCCGCACCCCATGATAGATAGTCAGCCATCCCTTGGCGGTCTCAATGGGAGGCGAACAAAGTCCGATCTTGTTCGCATCCCACCATCCGCCGCGGCGCGCCTCAAGCATCACCTTATGGCTGCCCCAATGCCTCAGGTCGGGGGAATAGGAGAGCCACATATGTGCGCCCAGCGTCGTCACAGGCCGGTGAATCATGGCCCAGTAATCGCCAATCCTATGCGGCAGCAGCGCTGCATCCTTGTCCTCCGGCGGCATAATGACCCCATATCTCTCGAAGCTCCTGAAGTCCTTGGTGAGCGCGAGCGAAACCCCTGGGCCGCCGCGTGCGAACGACGTGTAGGCAATGGCGTATTGCTCCAGTTCCGGCACATACGTGATTCTCGGGTCTTCAATGCCCCAGATCTCCTCCGGAAATTCCCGCGGATTTGCCGCGAGCGTGGGTTCGGCATCGATGCGCCATCCATCAATCCCATTCGCCGAACGGGCAGCACAGAGGTGCGAAAAGCCGCGGCGGTCTTCCACGCGGCACAGGAGCAATGTGTCTCCGTCGGCAAGCCGGGTCGCGCCCGCATTGAAGACGCTGTTGATGGGATAGGGCCAGTCTTTGCGGCTCAAAATGGGGTTCGCGGGATGCCGGACGAACAGCGAACGGTCCCCGGACAGCTTCGAGTCAAATGGTTCGAGGTGGGTCTCTTCCGGCAAGGTGGGCAGTAAGGTGGATTGATTCAAACGGAGACGCTCATTTCCTGATGCAGTTGGCTTGCGCTGGTCGCTTCCATACCTTGCATTTCGAGGAGTGCCATCAAGAAAGAAAGCGTGGATTCAGCCCCCTGGTTCTCGTTGACGCGGTCCGGATGAAGCCCGTCGCGGCAGCCGCCTGTGGTGGTATCGTACAGTGGCACTTGCAGGTCGTTCTTGCCCAGAAACCATCGGAACGCACACCAGGCCTCGTCGAGCCAAAAGCTTTCTTCGGTGAGCCGGTACGCCTGGAGGCAGGCAGAGATCGTTGCGCACGCCTCGACAGGCTGCTGGTCGAAGCGCGCATTTTCCCCACCCTCCGTGTAAAATCCCCGCGAGCCGATCGGCACAAAAATGTTCGAATCGCCTCGATGCTGTTCAGCCACAAGCCAGCGAAGCGTTTCACACCCAACGTCGATCATCCTCTGGTTCTCGCTGCGCCATCCCGCGATCATCAATGCCTGAGGCAGCCGGGCGTTGGAATAGGAAAGCCCCTTCTCAAACCACTGCCAGGCCGGCGACCGGCTTCGCTCGTAGAGGTCCAGCAAGCGGTCCGCGAGCACATTGCGCGCACCCTGGATGACCCTGTCACCCGGAAACCAGTCAAGATAGGCCTGCATGCCAAGGATGGAGAACGCCCACGCACGTGGGCTCGTGAATCCTTGGGTGGCCGGGAATGCCACTTCGAAGAGCCGCCCCGCCGCGCCTCTCAGCCCGGACCTCTCGGCATGGCCAAGTACCGTTCCAAGGGCCCACAGGGCGCGCCCGTGGCAATCCTCCGACCCCGCCTCTTCCAGCCACTTGCGACCGTAACTAAGAAAGTTTCTAAACCTGCCGTTCTGGTGGTTGAACGCAAACCAGAGAAAGCCGAGGTAACGCCTCGACAGACTGGCGTGCTCCGGGCCAATGGCCGGAGCAGATCCGTTCAGCAGCGTGGAGACGATGAGCGCGCGGGCGTTGTCATCGGTGGTATAGCCCTCAAGGCAGTTCGGCAACGAGAAGATCGCGTGTTGCAGGATCCCCGTATCGTCGGTGATCGCCAGCAGGTGGGCCGTATTGAGTTCGGGCAGGCTCTCCGGCAGCTTGGCCATGGAAGTATGCCGCATACTGGCGCGTGGTCTGGACATCCGCTCGACTCGCGCGCGCTGGAAGCTGTCCATGTAAGCGCGCGCCGTCTTCGGCCACGTCGTGCCGCGCGAATGGAGGTAGGCGCGCTTGCGCATCGCATGTCGCCCGGCATCGTCATTCAGCAAACGGATCGCGGCCTCGGCAATCGAGGCAGGATCGTCGAATGGGACGATCACCCCTCGCCTGTCGGCCAGGAGTTCGTTGGCATGCCAGTACGGGGTGGAGATGATCGCCTTGCCGGCGCCAAGCGCAATCGCCAGAGTGCCGGAGACGACCTGGGCCTCCTGGCGGTAAGGAGTGATGTAAATGTCAGCCGCGCCGACGTGCTCGATCATCTGCTCGTTGCTGACGAAGCGGTTGTTGAACATCACCTGCTCGGACACGCCGCATTCCTGCGCCAACGCCTGCAGCCACTCCCGGTATCGCTCCCCTTCGCGGCGCCGGACGTGCGGGTGCGTCGCGCCGGAGACGATATACACCAGATTTGGGTGAGCTTCCAGAATGGATGGCAACGCGCGGATGACGTTCTCAATTCCCTTGTTCGGCGACAGAAGTCCAAAGGTCAGCAACATGATCTTGCCCTGAATGCTGAACAGGTCCTTGAAGTAGTTCGGATCGATAAACGGAAGGTCGGGCACTCCGTGAGGGATCAGATCGATCTTGTAGTCCGGGACGTCATAGACCGCTCGCAACAGATGCCTTGCGTGCTCGCTCATGACGATCAGACGGTCCGAGAGGCGAGAGATCTCGTCAAGCACCGCCCGCTGGTATCGGTCCGGCTCACGCAGGACCGTATGCAGCGTCGTCACCAGCGGCATCTTCAGCTTGCGCAGCAGCACAAGGATGTGACTGCCTGCTGTCCCGCCAAAGATGCCATACTCGTGCTGCAGGCAAACCAGGTCGTTGCCGTTGAAGTTGAGAAATTCGGCAGCGCGCTCGTAGGACGCCTGGTCCTCCTGGGTGATCTCCAAACGGACCCTCTCGGGATATTGATAGTCTGATTCCGGATCGTTGACCGGTATTGCGAAGAGCCGCTTGTTGCCAAACTCAGTTGCGATCGCGCTGCAAAGGTCGGTGGTGAACGTGGCGATTCCGCACTGTCTCGGCAGGTAATTGCCGACAAATGCGATGCGGGTGGGCAACGGCAGAGGCGGGACAATCAACGCAGGGGACGGATGCGCCTCCGTAGACGGACTTGGAGCCACCTCTTCGTGATGAGACATTCCCGGGAGGGACATGGTTTCCTATTTTCACCTTGGGTCCGTCGCCAGAAACCAGTATCGGCCCTAAGGGGTCAAAGACGCTGAGCCGGATTGCTCATCGGTGCCCACCCGCTCGCCCGGCTGCGATTACACTCAATTGCATCCCATGGGAAAGCGCTTCTCCCGCCGCCGTTTCATCAAGCAATCCACTCTGGTCACTGGAGCGGCCGTGGGTCTGCCGCTCCTGACCTCCATCGCCGCCGGTGCCTCCGATCCGCCATCCGCGGCAACGGCGAGCCCCACGCCGCCCGCACCCGATGTGCTTGTCCTCGACGCATCGGCTCGCCCCCCGGCGGCTCAGGCCGCGGGCTTTCACATGGGCACGGCCGCCGCGCCCAGTGGCCACACCATCACCTTGGACAGCCGCAGCCTTCTGCGCGACGGCAAGCCCTGGGTGTTCATCTCGGGCGAGTTTCATTTCTCGCGATGCCCGGAGTCGGAATGGCACGACGAACTGCTCAAGATGAAGGCCGGTGGCGTCAGCGTTGTCACAACCTACATCTTTTGGATCCACCATGAGGAGGTCGAGGGCGTATGGGACTGGACCGGCCAGCGCAACCTGCGCAAATTCCTCCTTACCTGCCAGGAACTGGGTCTGAACGTGCTTCTGCGGATCGGCCCGTGGTCCCATGGCGAAGTGCGAAATGGCGGCTTCCCCAACTGGCTGCAAAAAATGGGCGACGACAAGCTCATCGAACTGCGCCGCGACAATCCCGGCTATCTCGCCTGCGTGACCAAGCTTTACGCGCAGATCGGCCAACAGACCCGCGGACTTTTGTGGAAGGACGGTGGACCGGTCATCGCCGTCCAACTGGAAAATGAATATAGCGGCCCCACACAGCACCTCCTGACGCTGAAGCAGATGGCTCGCGATGCGGGCATGGATGTCCCGCTCTATACCTGCACTGGTTGGGGCGGGGGCGGAGCAGTGCCGTTTGGCGAGATAGTGCCGTTCTCGGGGGCCTACGCTGAGGGCTTCTGGGACCGCTCGCTCGAGAAGATGCCTGCCGTCTACGCCAACGTCCTCAGGTTCTCCGGGGCGCGTCGCGGCGGTGCGGCGGCAATGGGTGCGCTCGGCGCCGCTCCGGCCAACGCAATGGATACGCCGCCTCCAGCCACCGGTACCTACCCATCCCTCACCTGCGAGCTCGGCGGCGGCATGATGTCGAGCTATCATCGCCGCGTCTTCATCTACCCGGAGGACACCGAATCCCTCGCGCTGGTGAAACTCGGCTCAGGCGCGAATCTCCTCGGGTTTTACATGTATCACGGTGGCGAAAACCCCGAAGGAAAACTGACCCGCCTGAACGAAACTCAAGCGACCGGATACTGGAACGATCTGCCGGTCAAAAACTACGATTTCCAGGCGCCCATCGGCGAGTACGGTCAGGAGCGCCAGCATTACCACTGGTTACGGCTCCTCGGGATGTTCTTACAGGACTTCGGACCCGGGCTCTCCGCAATGACGGCCCGCATGCCCGCAGCGCGCGGCCCCCTCAACTGGGCCGTGCGTTCCGACGGTGGCAGCGCCTACATTTTCGTGAGCCATTATCAGCGTCTCTCACCCCAGCCAGACCGCGAAAACGTCCAATTCCAAATCAAGCTCAGCAATGGCGACATCACCGTGCCATCCGAGCCCGTCACGATTCCTGACAACACGCGCTTCTTTTGGCCGCTCAACCTGGATCTCGGTGGAATAAAACTCATCAGCGCATCCGCCCAGCCGGTCTGCCAGATCGACGATCGGGCCACGCGCTACAGCGTATTCAAACAAACCGCCGCAATCCCGGCGGAGTTTGTCTTCGATGGAGCAACCGCCACGTTGGATTCCTCCACCGGCAACGCAACGACCGGGAACTCGCAGATTCTCGTCCGCAACGTTCAGCCCGGTCTGGGCGCCGCCATCCGCCTGCGCGGAAGGGACGGAAGAAGACACATCGTCATCTTGCTCGACGAAGCAACATCGCTGAATCTCTGGAAGGCCCATTGGCAGGGTCGCGAGCGTCTCTTCCTCACCCGCGCAACCCTGCTGCTCGACGGCCCCACACTGAGCCTGCGCACCGAAAGCCCGGAGGATCCGGACGACTGTTCCGTCGCCATTTTTCCCGCCCCGGCCGGCCTCACCCATGGCCACAGCGCTGTTCCCGCCCGGGACGACGGCCTGTTCCGTCGCTTCTCGCCGCGTGTTGCGCCGATTGCGTCACTGCATGCGATCGTGGAACAAATACAGCCCGCCGGCCCACCCCGCACCATCCCCATCGCTCCATCGGTTCCCTCCCGCCAGCAGGGTATGGCGATGCAGCCGGAGGATGCGGACTTCCCGCAGGCCGCCGTCTGGCATGTGAAGCTCCCCGCCGGCGTCGCCGCAACCCGCGACCTCCGTCTGCGTGTCCGCTACACCGGTGATGTCCTCCGCGCCTGCCACGACGACCAACTGCTCACCGATGATTTCTACAACGCCCGACCCTTTGAAATCGGCCTGCGCCGTTACGGCCCGGCCGTGTATCGCGACGGCCTGGTGCTGAAGATCCTCCCGCTGCGTGAAGATGCGCCCATCTACCTTACCGATCGTTCCCACCTCAAATTCGACAGCACCCACACCGCCCTCACCCTTGAGGATGTCGAGGTGATCGAGACACGCGAAGTGCAGCTGGTGGCTGGGACCTAAGCCGAAACTCGGTCCAGTATCGAGCTGGGCTGAGAATGGTCACAGCCCGGCGGTATGGGACTGAATCCGCCTCCTCGCGCCGCCGCAGTCTCACTTGTGGAGAGTGGCGAGTCCCTCCAGCAGTGCCTTGTGGAAGGCCGCTGGATCTTGAATCTGCGGGGCATGCCCGAGGTTGGGAAATTCGATCAACCTCGCCTCCGGGATCAGTTGCGCGGCGCGCTTGCCGAGCTCCGGGTAGTTGCCCAGCGTCGCGCGGACCGCCGCCGAAGCAAGGTCCTTGCCAATGGCCGTGTTGTCTTTGTCCCCGATCATCAGCAGCGTCGGCACGGAAATCTCGCCCAGTTCGTAGACCACCGGCTGGGTGTAGATCATGTCGTACAACAACGCGGAGTTCCACGCGACCAACTCCTTGCCGGGGCCGGCATTCAGCCCTGCGAGCATCTGCACCCACGGTTCGTAATCGTCCCTCCACTCTCCCGCGTAGTAGGTGTCCTGTTCATAGCGGCGGATGCCGTTCGCATCGACCTTCAACTCTCTGGCGTACCAATCGTCGATGGGGATGGAGGGGACGCCCTTCGCCTTCCAGTCCTCCAGCCCAATAGGATCGACCAACACCAGTTGCTTCGTCTCCGCGGGATACATCAGCGCGTAGCGCACGGCAAGCATGCCACCGGTTGAATGGCCGATGAGCGTGACATCATTCAGTCCGAGCGAGGTGAGCAGTGCGTGCGTATTGCGGGCCAGCTGCTGAAAGGTGTACTGATAACGCTCAGGCTTAGTCGACTTGCAAAAGCCAATCTGGTCCGGCGCCACAACTCGATAGCCGCTTTCCACCAGCACTTCGATTGTCTGTTTCCACGTGGCCGCGCAGAAGTTCTTCCCATGCAGGAGCACCGCCGTGCGGCCGTTAGGGCGCTTCGCGCGCACATCCATATACGCCATATGCATCGTCTGCCGCTGCGAGGAGAACTCAAACTCGGCGACGGGATATGGATAGGAAAATCCCTGCAGTTCCGGGCCATACGATGGCCCCTCGCTGCCCGATGCGGCCTGCGGGCCCTGCGCCCAACTTGCAGACGGACCAAACACCGCCGCCACGCAGAGGAGCGCCGCCGGCAAACCCGCCCTCCACTTGCTCCAGCGACCTCTCAAACGATGGGAAAGCATGAGCGTCCTTATATGGTGCGAAGCAAAAGTCGAGCTTCGTCAGAGCGCAGCGCGCGGATCGCGGCGGGACAGACGGGTGAGCAGATAGTCGATCTCCGCGCGAGCCGTGGCGCTGAGCGCGCTTGCGGGGATGCGCTGCGCGTCGTGGTCAATCGCGCCGCGCTTCTGCAGAACGTACTTGCGCACCGCCAGCCCGACGCCCTGCTGCTGCTCGTAGCGGATGAGCGGCAAATGCGCGTCGAACAGGTCGTGCGCCGCCTCGCGCTTTCCCTGCTGCGAGAGCTTCACCACGTCGACCAGCATGTCAGGGAAGGCGTAGCCGGTCATCGCGCCGTCCGCGCCGCGCTCCATCTCGAAGTCGAGGAACAGCGCGCCGTTGCCGGTCAGGATGGAGAGCGGGCGCAGCGACCCATCGCGCTGGAAGCCGCGCAGCACGGAGATCTTTTCCAGCCCCGGCCAGTCTTCGTGCTTCAGCATCACGCAGGATGGGTTGTCCATCACGATCTGACGGATGACCTTCGGCGTCATCACCACGGAGAGCGTCAGCGGATAGTCCTGCAGAACCCACGGAATGTCCGAGCCAATGGCCGCGACTGCCTGCGCGAAGTAGCTGACGATCTGGTCGTCGGTGCGCAGGCTGGGCGGCGGCGCGATCATCACGCCCGCGGCCCCGGCGTCCATCACCCCGCGGGCCAGCGAACGCATGGCCGCAAACCCCGGCGCAGAGACGCCGACGACGACCGGAACGTCGGCGCGGCTGACCACCTGGCGGGCGATTGCGAGGGCCTCGGCGGGGTCAAGCTTGGGCGCCTCGCCCATGATGCCGAGGATGGTGAGGCCAGTGACGCCGCAGGAGAGATAGAAGTCCGTCATGCGATCGACCGATGCGCTGTCGACTGCGCCGTCCGGCGTGAATGGCGTTACGGCGATGGCGTAGACGCCCTTTGCGTTGTGATCGAGCAGCATCATTTGGTCCTGTTCAACATGTCGGTTTCTTTGTCGCGACCTTTTAGCCTTACCACATATCCTTGCGCGGGATTACGATCAGGTGGGGATTGGCGACATTTAGTGGCTTTCCGTCCTTGGTAAAGTGAACCTGCACGACATACGTCTTGCCCGCTTCTGCCGGGAAGCTCCCGAGCAACTTGAAGATGTTCTTGTCTGTGAATGCGCAGCCACATCCATCGGGGATGGAGCCCCAATGCACGATTTGCCCACGATTCCATACCGTCCATTCCGCCCGGACAATCGGATCGTCGCCGTTGCAATCCTGTGCATCGAGCGGTCCCCCCGTCGCTCCTACCATGCACTTCATCCGAAGGAGCGGTAGTGGCTTCTCTATCTGAAGCATGATGTCATACCACTGCGTCTGCTTCCCAGCAGGGAACTCCGGGGTTCGGACTCTTCCGACCGCGAGCGATAGAGGAATATATGCAGCGGAGTACTTCTGAGGGTACTTCTTGAGGTTGGGGCCTTCGTCGACCGGAGTCGCGTCGCTTAGCGGGATGAGTTCCTCATTAGGAGGTCCCTTCGGCTGCTCCTCCCGATAGCCTTCCCCGGGCTGGAGCGCGATCGCAATGACGGATTCCTTCGGGGCTTTAGAAGATACGACGACCGTTCCGACCGCCGAATGAAAGCCGTCCTTCGTTACCTTGAATCGGTAAGTTCCCTGCCGCATCGCCGCAGACCACACAAAGGGACCGACGAAACGGAAGGATCGAAGGTCAAACTGGCCGGATGAGCTTGTCTCGGTGCTGAGAGTACTCCCACCTCCCAAACCAATTTCGAAATATGCTTCGCTAAGCGGTTTGTCGTCGCCGTAAGAGATCGTTCCGCTAATCGTTCTCACAACGAAGGGTGTAGGTATCTCTTCGTAGGAGAGAGGCGGGTGCTCCTGCCGGAAGTGTATCCAAGGCCCGCTGGCGACCACGTCTTGAGCATGGAGGGCAAGGACGAGCGACGGGATTACGGCGACTGCTAGAAGCGCATTGCCGAGTGCGCGTTTCATGACAGCAAGTTTACTTCCAGAGACCATCGGTCCATAGGATCAATGATTACCGTTGGCGACCGGGTTTCCGGCAAGCCTGAAGCAATTCTGCCCAACTAGGATGTCAGTCGGCGGCGAGGTGTATGAAAAACGGCGTTATACCCAACTTCGTTAGTCCCGGGCTTCAATCTGAGAACCTACCCAGGGTCGGACTTCGCCGGCCCGTCGCGCAGGAGGAAGTCGAAGTCGCAGCCCTCATCGGCTTGCAGGATGTGGTCGTCGAAGAGGCGGGCATAGCCACGGGTGGGGGTTTCGCGTTGCGGCGGCAGGAGCTTCCATGCCGCCAGGCGCGCCTGCAGTTCGGCGTCGTCGATGAGCAAGTCAATGCGGCGGGCTTCGACGTCAAGGGCGATGCGGTCGCCGGTCTGGACGATGGCGAGCGGGCCTCCGATAGCGGACTCCGGCGCGATGTGCAGGACGATGGTGCCAAACGCCGTGCCGCTCATGCGCGCGTCGGAGATGCGGACGATGTCCTTTACACCCTGGCGCGCGAGCTTGAGCGGGATGGGCAGGTAGCCCGCCTCCGGCATTCCCGGCGCGCCCTTGGGCCCGGCGTTGCGCAGGACAAGGATGTCGTCTGCGCTGACATCGAGGCCGGGCAGGTCGATGCGCGCGGCCATGTCTTCGATGGAATCGAACACCACGGCGCGGCCGGTGTGGCGCAGCAGTTCTGGCGAGGCGGCAGAGTGCTTGATGACTGCGCCGCGCGGGGCCAGATTGCCGTGCAGGACCGCCATTGCGCCTTCCTTCTTGAGCGGTGCGTTAAGACTGCGAATCACGTCCTGGCCCGGCACCATCTCCGCCCGCGCGATCCCATCGCCAAGGGTCTTACCGGAAACGCTGGGCGCCGTCGTGTCGAGCAGCGCGCCAAGTTCGCGCATCAGCGCGGGCAGGCCGCCGGCGTGGTGGAACTCCTCCATATAGTGCGTACCCGATGGCTTGAGGTTGAGCAGCACCAGCACCTCCCGCCCCAGCCGGTCAAAGACTTCGAGGTCGAACTTCACTCCCGCGCGCCCCGCGATCGCGGTCAGGTGAATCAGCCCGTTGGTCGATCCGCCAATGGCCTGTAGCACGATCATCGCGTTGCGCACAGAGGCGTCGGTGATGAGGTCGCTGGGCAGCGGCGCGCCGCAGACCGCCATCTCCGCGGCGCGCCTGCCGCTGGCCTCGGCGATGCGGCGCCGGTCGGCATGGGTGGCGGGCGCGGTCGCGCTCATGGGCAGCGCGAGGCCCAGCGCCTCGACCAGGCAGGCCATGGTGCTCGCTGTGCCCATCACGCTGCATGTGCCGACGGTGGGGCAGAGGCGGCCGCTGACCACTTCGATCTCGACGGCGTCGATTGCGCCGGCGCGGAACTGCGCCCAGAGGCGGCGGCAATCCGTGCATGCACCCAGCACCTCGTCCTTGTAGTGGCCCACCAGCATCGGCCCGGTGGGCAGCACAATGGCTGGGACGTTCGCGCTGGCCACCGCCATCACCTGCGCGGGCAGGTTCTTGTCGCAGCCGCCGATCGCCACCACCGCGTCCATGGGCTGCGCGCGCACCATCTCCTCGGTCTCCATCGCCATCAGGTTGCGCAGGAACATCGAGGTGGGGTGCGCAAAGCTCTCCGCAATCGAAATCGTCGGAAAGACCATCGGTAAGCCGCCCGCCAGCATCACGCCGCGCTTGACGCTTTCAATTAGGTCGGGCACATTGCCGTGGCATGGGTTGTAGTCGCTGTATGTATTGGTGATGCCGACGATCGGCCGGTCGAGCGCGTCGTCGGAGTAGCCCATGGCCTTGATGAAGGCCTTGCGCAAGAAGAGCGAGAAGTCCGCGTCGCCGTAGCTGGTAAGACCCTGGCGTAGTCCCTTGGTCATCTTGCGTTCCCTCTGTGCGGTCGCGATGTGAGCTTCCATATCATCGGTTCACCAACTTCGCGGGGACCAGCGCGAGGATCAGAACGGACGACGCCATCATGCATCCCGCGACCAGAAAGAGCCCCGAGTTCAGCGTGCCCGAATGGGTCTTGAGAAATCCCATGATGGCAGGGCTGAAAAATCCGCCCAGGTTGCCGGTGCAGTTCACCAGCGCAATGCCCGCCGCGGCCGCACCTCCGCCCAGGAACGAGGTGGGCAGCGCCCAGAACATAGGCACTGCGGTGACCACACCCACGGTTGCCAGCGTGAGACCCGCCATCGCAATCGCGATGCTGCCGCCGGCCTGCGCGCACAGCACAAAGCCCAGCGCCGCCACGATGCACGGCCCGACCACATGCCAGCGGCGCTCGCGCGTCTGGTCGGAGTGGCGGCCCACCAGAATCATCGCGATCAGCGCGAAGCTATAAGGCACTGCCGTCAGCAGCCCGATGTTGAAAGCGTCCTTGACACCGCCCTGGCGGATGATGGTGGGCAGCCAGAACCCCACCGCATACGATCCCATCTCGATGCCGAAGTAAATCGCGCCCATCAGCCATATCCGTGGACTGATAAACACCGAGAGGGTTGTGTGATGGGTCTTCGCGTTCGCCTCCTCGCTGATCTCCGCGACCACGACGTCCTTCTCCTCCGCGGAGAGCCACTTCGCGCCGGCCACGCGGTCGTCGAGGCAAAACAGGATGACGACGCCGAGAACGACCGCGGGCGCGGCCTCCAGGATAAACAGCCATTGCCAGCCGCGGACCCCCAAAATGCCGGAGCAATAGTGCAGGATGTAGCCGGAGACAGGCCCGCCGACGATCCCCGAAATCGCGCTGCCGGCCAGCAGAATCGCCACCATCTGCGCCCGCCGATGCGAGGGGAACCAGTACGTGAGGTACAGAATCATCCCCGGGAAGAATCCCGCTTCCGCAATCCCCAGCAGCAGGCGTGCAGTGTAAAACTCCCACGGCGTGCGCACCAGCGCGGTGCATCCGGAGACGATCCCCCAGGTCACCAGCACGCGGCAGATCCACCTCCGCGCGCCCGCTTTGTGCAGGATGATGTTGCTGGGCACCTCAAACGCAAAGTAGCCGAGGAAGAAGATGCCTGCGCCGAACCCGTAGACGCCGTCGCTGAACTTCAGGTCGCCCGTCATCTGCAGCTTGGCGAAGCCAACGTTGACCCGGTCGATATAGGCCACAATGTAGCAGATCAAAATAATCGGCATAATCCGCCAGGCGATCTTGCGATAGAGCGCGTCGTCCGCGCCGCCTATCGGTATGCCTGACGGCGTGCCCGGCGGTATGTTTGGCGGTGTGTTTGGCGCGGCGTAGAGTGCTTGTGTCAATCTGTCTCCCGCGCGTTCCGCGCCTACTCTTCAGCTTTGGCTTGGCGTTCGCGCCAGGCGTTGTATCGGGCCTTGTTTTCCGCGTTCGCCGGGTACAGGCCGGGCAGCGCAGCGCCCGCCTGCACCTCGCCAACGATCCACGCTTCGAACCTTTCCTGCTCCGCTGCCTCTTCCACAACCTCATCCAGCAGCGCCCGGGGAATCACCACAGCGCCGTCATCATCGGCCACCATCACGTCGTCGGGAAACACAGCCACGCCGCCGCAGCCAATGGGCTCCTGCCAGTTGACGAAGGTCAGGCCTGCAACCGAGGGCGGCGCCGCGACGCCATGGCACCACACGGGCAATCCGGTGCGCAGCACACCGGCGAGGTCGCGGACCACCCCGTCGGTAATGAGGCCTGCAACCGCCCGCGCCTTCATCCGTTCGCAAAGAATGTCGCCAAAGATCCCCGCATCGCTCACGCCCATCGCGCCAACCACCGCGACCGAGCCCGGCGGCATGGCTTCGATGGCGGCGCGGGTGGAGATCGGCGACTCCCACGACGCCGGCGTGGCCAGGTCTTCGCGCGCGGGCACAAACCGCAACGTGAATGCAGGACCGACAGTGCGCTGCTGGCGGGGGTGCAGCGGCTTGGCGCCGCGCAGCCACACGTTGCGCAGGCCCCGCTTCAGCAGCACCGTGGTCAGCGTCGCGGTCGCAACAGAGGAGAGAGTCTTGATCGTTTTTTCGTCCAGTCCCATGCCTGCGCGTCCCGAAGAGCCCGTCTATTAAAGCGTGACCATTATCCCAGCAATCGTTCACCCATTGTTGATCTAGGCCAAGGCGTGCACCGAGGCGAGCGCATTGGCGATGGCACTGCCCGCGGACGAAGTGCTGGCGTTGCCCCCCACGTCGCGGGTGCAGAGCGACTTGTCGACCAGCGTAGTCTCGATGCTCTTCAGGATGGCCGCGCCGGCTTCGGTCTCGCCGAGATGATCGAGCATCATGGCCGCGGACCAGATCTGGCCGATGGGATTCGCGATGCCCTGGCCCGCGATGTCCGGCGCGGACCCATGCACGGGCTCGAAGAGCGACGGAAAGCGGCGCTCGGGGTTGATGTTGCCCGAGGGAGCGATGCCGATGGTCCCGGCGCACGCCGGCCCGAGGTCGGAGAGGATGTCGCCGAAGAGATTGGAAGCCACCACGACGTCGAAGCGGTCGGGGTTGAGGACAAAGTGCGCGGCCAGAATGTCGATGTGATATTTGTCCCACGCGACCGCGGGGAAGGCCTTGCTCACCTCCTCCACGCGTTCGTCCCAGAAGGGCATGGTGATGGAGATGCCGTTGGATTTGGTGGCCGAGGTGAGGTGCTTTTTCGCGCGTCGCTGCGCCAGGTCGAAGGCGAAGCGCAGGATGCGGTCGACGCCGACGCGCGTCATCACGGTCTCCTGCAGGACGACCTCGCGGTCGGTGCCGGGAAAGATCCGGCCGCCGATCGAGGAGTACTCACCTTCGGTGTTCTCGCGCACGACGAAGAAATCGATGTCGCCGGGCTTTCGGCCGGCGAGCGGACACGGAGCGCCCGGCATCAGCCGCACCGGACGCAAATTGACGTACTGGTCGAACTCGCGTCGGAACTGAATCAGCGATCCCCACAGCGAGATGTGGTCGGGCACCTTCTCCGGCCAACCCACGGCCCCGAAGAAGATGGCGTCGTGGCCGCCGATGCGGTCCTTCCAGTCGTCGGGCAGCATCTTATTGTGCTTCAGGTAGTAGTCGCAGGAGGCGAAGTCGAACTCGTCGAGCTGCAGCTTGAAGCCGAACTGCGCAGCCGCGGCTTCCAGGACGCGCACACCCTCGGGGACAACCTCCCGGCCGATCCCGTCGCCCGGGATGACCGCTATCTTGTAACTTCGACTGACCGGAATTCGTTGGCTGGAGTTGGTCATTCTGGAGGGGCCTCTCGGTCTTTAAGATTCATGCCGGCGTCGCCTTGTCCCGCATAGCGCATGAGCAGAACCGTGACGGCGGACACTATCAGAGTACCGCCAACCAGATAAAGTCCGCGACTGAAATGCCCGCCAGCCCCGTTCGTCTCGCCGATCATATAGGGTCCGGCGAAGCCGCCCAGCGTGCCGAGAGAGTTGATCAGCCCGATCGAGGCCGCCGCGGCAGTCCCGGCAAAAAACGTCGTGGGCAGGCTCCACAGCGGCGGCTTGGCGGCGCTCACCCCAAACGCCGTGAGCGACAGTCCCACAATGGCAAGCGTCGCAGAGGCGCCCGCGCCAGCGGCCACGGCCATTCCAGCCGCGCCGATGAAGCACGCGATAGCGGCGTGCCAGTATCGCTCTCCGGTGCGGTCGGAGTTGCGCGACCACAACACCATGCCGAAGACGGCGATGAGGTTCGGGATGGCCACCAGGAAGCCCGTCCTGAGCACCGAGAATCCGAGGCCTTTGACGATCATCGGGGCCCAGAATCCGATTGTGTAGAGGCCTGCCGAGGTGCCGAAGTACGCGAGCGACAGCGCCAGCACCTTCCAGTCCGCCAGAGCGCGCCACGCGCTGTAGCTGCGTGGATCCTGAATGGCGGCCCGCTCCTGCTGGATCGCCTGCGAGAGCCAGTCGCGCTCAGCGGCGCTGAGCCATTTGGCGTCGGCGGGGCGGTCGGTCAGGAAGTGGAAGGTCACTAGGCCCAGCACAAGCGCAGGGACGCCTTCCACAAGAAAGAGCCACTGCCAGCCGCGCAGACCGAGCAGGCCATTGAGCTGCATCAATGCGCCGGAGACGGGCGAGACGAGCAGTCCAGCGGCCGGGGCAGCCGCCATAAACATCGCCGTCACCGCCGAGCGATGGTTCGCGGGAAACCAGTAGCTGAGGTAAAGAATGATTCCGGGGAAGAAGCCTGCCTCCGCAAGCCCAAGCAGAAACCTGAGGACATAGAAGCTGGTTGGCCCACGCGTGAACGCCGTCGCGACCGAGACCAGGCCCCAGGTGATCATCACCCGGCCAATCCAGAAGCGTGCGCCTACTTTGTGCAGGATCACGGTCGACGGGACCTCAAAGGCGAAGTAACCCAGAAAGAAAATGCCCGAGCCGAGACCGAACATCTGTGGCGTCAGGCCGATGTCCTTGTTCATCGTCAGCGCGGCAAACCCCACGTTGATGCGATCGAGGAAGGCCACGAAGTAGAGCAGCATCAGAAAGGGAATCAGCCGCCTGGTGGCATTGCGAATCGCGCCCGCTTCGAGCAACTCCGAGGCAGGCGCTGCGCTGTCGCTCATACTCTCCCCTGGGATGAACCTGCTGCAATCTCCGAGCCTCCCGATTGTATCCGTGAGGTCAGGGCGAGCGGCGAGTTCAGGGGCTCCTGCGGGATTGCGCCGGGGACGTGTCCGTTCCAGGCACAGCAGTCGTGGCTGACACGATAAGAGACTAGGCTGCCCACACCCGCCTCTGAGATGTGTGTGTTCGACGAATCGAACCGCCCCTCACGCTCGCAGTTGCTCCCATCGCGATAGACTCGACTCATGATCGACGAAGCCGCCTTCCGCCGCGAATCCGACCGAGCGCTTGAGTCTCTTAAGCAGGCGCTCATCGCCGCCGAAGACGACTCGGGCAGCTTCGAGTTCGAAGACAACAACGGCGTGATGAACATCCTCTTCGAGAACGGGTCATCCAAGTTTGTGGTGACCCCCAACACACCCGTCCGCCAGATCTGGATCTCCGCGCAGGCCACCAGCTTCAAGCTCGACTGGTCCGACGCATCCCACGCCTTCGTTCTTCCCAAAACCGGTGAGGCGCTCATCCCCCTCACCGAACGCCTGCTCCGCGAGCACCTCGGCGACCCCTCCATCAGGTTAGGCTGAGCGGCCGCGCGCGTGCCCGCCCGGCAGATTCCTGTGTCCACCGCGACCTTCTTCCGATAGACTGTCTGCAATTGGCCCAAATCGCTGCAGGGCACCACCCGAGCTTGCCGTGCAGGACCACGAACAAGGCTGCGATCAGCCAGCGCGGCCCTCGCTCGAAGTGTATTTGCACCAGGTGCGCGATGCCGACTCAAGCCGAAGATCCGTTTCTCCTGAGTCCGAAGCATCCTGCCTCGCCTCCGCGGCACGTGGCCGTGGCGAGCAGAGAGGAAAGGACCTCGACGCCAATGCCGCCGATGCTCTCGGTCGCAATCATCACCAAGAACGAAGAGGCGAACCTGCCGCGCACCCTGGCCAGCGTGCAGTTCGCCGACGAGATCGTCGTTCTCGACTCCGCCTCGACCGACCGCACGGTGGAGATCGCCCGCGGCTTCAACGCCATCGTCTACGACGAGGAGTGGAGGGGCTTCGCCGGCTCCAAGAACTCGGCCATCGCCAAGTGCACCGGCACCTGGATCCTGTCCCTCGACGCCGACGAGGAGCTCACTCCAGAGCTGCAGACGCAGATCCGCACCCTGCTGCCCACAAACCCACCCACGGACGCCTACTACATCAAGCGCCGCAACCTCTTCCTCGGCCGTTGGATCAAGCACGGCGGCTTTTACCCCGACCCCAAGCTGCGCCTCTTCCGCCGCGCCGCAGCCAACTTCACCGCAACGCCCCAGTTTGAAGACCGCCCTGTGCACGAGACCGTCAGCTTCGATGGCGAGGCGTCCACGCTGGACTACGACCTCATCCACCACGCCTACCCCACGCTCGAGAGCTACATCGAACACATGGACCGCTACAGTACTCTCGGCTGCACGCTGCTGGTCGCCGCGGGCAAGGTCAGCCGCTCCTGGCCGGCCTTCGTGTGCAATGTCTTCCTCATACCGCAGCTCACGCTCATCTGGAACTACATCTTCCGGCTCGGCTTCCTCGACGGCCGCGAAGGTATGCTGCTGCACCTCTACCACTCCACCTACACGAGCTGGAAGTACGCCAAGGCATGGCAGGCTGCGCGCGTCGCACGCAGTTAGCAGCGCGGGCGGGCCTGCTTCTGGACTTCCGCCGCCCCGCCTGTCTGGCGCATAATATCGATAGAGGATAGGCCATGGCCGCGACCACCCCAGCACTCCTCACCGATTCGCCGGCGCGTGCCGCGACCGCTCCGCTGTCGCTCGAAGAGTATCTCCGAACGAGTTACCATCCCGACTGCGACTTTGTCGACGGATACCTCGAGGGGCGCGACATGGGTGGAACCAAGCACGGACCGCTGCAAATGGAATTGGGACACTGGTTCATCTCGCGCCGCAAGGAATGGAAGATCCGGGTCGTGAGCGAACTGCGGACACGCGTCTCAGCAACTCGCGTTCGTCTCCCCGACCTCTGCGTTGTACCCGAGGATGCCGCTCTCAAAGAAGAGTTGAGGACGACGCCCGCGCTCATCGCGATCGAAATCCTCTCGCCAGATGACCGCATGAATCGCGTCATTCAGCGCCTTGAGGAATTTCTCGCGATGGGAGTCCCGAACCTCTGGCTGCTCGATCCCATGGAACGCGTCGCGTACACCTATACCTCCACGGGCCTCAAGCTCGTCCAAGGACCGCGCCTCGCAGTCGCTGATTCGCCAATCTATCTCGACCTGCCCGAGGTCTTCGCCGCACTCGACTAATGAATCGGCCCCGCGCGACCGCATTCGCCGTATACTTGCCGCGGATGCCCCCTCGCCCGCCAATCCGCGTGCTCGTGGCGAAGCCCGGCCTCGACGGCCACGACCGCGGCGCCAAGATCATCGCCCGTGCCCTGCGCGACGCCGGCATGGAGGTCATCTATACCGGCCTCCGCCAGACCCCCGAGATGATCGTCTCCGCCGCCATCCAGGAGGACGTCGACTGCATTGGCCTCTCCATCCTCTCCGGTGCGCACAACGCCATTGTCCCCCGCATCGCGGCGCTGCTGCGCGAGCAGCACGCGGAAGACATATTGCTCGTCCTCGGCGGCACCATCCCTGATCAGGACCAATCTCGCCTGAAAGCTGAGGGCGTCGCCGCGATCTTCGGCCCCGGTACGCCGCTCGAAACCACCGTCGCCTTCATTCGCGACCACGTCAAACCGCGCACGCTCGCCCTGTCGTGACGAACAACGGAGCACGGACAACAATCTCGCGTCTCACCTCTCACCAGGGCAGCGCATCGCCCATGTGGAAGTAGCCGCCGCTCGGCCCGTCCGCCCCGAGCGTCGCCAGGCGCACGCTCGTCTTGGCGCCGTCGACGATCTCCATCGGCGCGCCTTTGCCGCCCATGTCCGTCTTCACCCATCCCGGGTGCGCCGAGTTCACCTTGATCTTCGTGCCCTGTAGTTCGTGCGCCAGATGAATGGTGAAGGAGTTGAGCGCCGCCTTCGACGCGTCGTAGGCAAACGTCTTCGCATCGTAGATCGGCGAGCCCTTCGTCGCGTGCAGCGTATTCGAACCAAGAATGCTCGACAGGTTGACCACGCGTCCGGCTTGACTCTTGCGCAACAGCGGAAGCAACGCCTGCGTCAGCGCAACCACGGAAAAGAAGTTGGTCTCGAAGGTCTCGTGCAGAATCCTCTGTGAGGTCGTGCTGGTCTTGTTGGCGCCCAACCCCTCCAGCATCACGCCGGCGTTGTTAATCAGAATGTCGAGCCGCCCAAACTCCTGCTCGATCTGCTTCGCCGCAGCCGCGCGGTCCGCCTCGCCGCCCACATCCAGCTTGATCGCGCGCGCATCCACACCCGCGCCACGCAGCGCCTCCGCGGCTTCTTCTCCGCGGCCCAGGTCCCGCGAGCCCACCAACACCGTCACCCCAAGTTTGCCCAGCTGACGAGCCGTCTCCAGCCCAATCCCCTTGTTTGCGCCTGTAATCAGCGCAACCTTCGCATTCGCGTTGCTCATTCGGTCCATCCCCTGTCTTGAATTTCACACGTGGAGATGAGATGCGCCAGCCGGCAAAAGTTCCGCAGAATTCTTCCAGCCGCGCGCGTTTGCGCGATTCATGCGCTTCAGCCACAGGCCGGAGACTTACCAGGCCAGTGCCAGGTCCATGTGAAAGTAGCCGCCGGTGGGACCGTCATCCCCAAGCGTCGCCAGCCGCACACTCGTCCTCGCTCCATCCACCAGCTCCAGCGGCGCCTGCTGGCCGCCCATGTCCGTCTTCACCCATCCCGGATGCACAGAGTTCACCTTGATCTTCGTGCCCCGCAGCTCATGCGCCAGATGCAGCGTGAACGAGTTCAGCGCCGACTTGGACGCATCGTACGAAAACGTCTTCGTCGCGTAGATCGGCGAGTCCTTCGGTGCCAGCAACCCCAGCGAACCCTGGGCGCTCGAAACATTCACAATCCTTCCCGCTGCGCTCTTGCGCAGCAACGGAAGCAGCATCTGCGTCAGCTCCACCACCGCAAGGAAGTTGGTCTCAAATGTATCGCGAATCGTCTTCACCGGCGTCGTGCTGGTCTCATACCCTGCGCCCTGATCGAGATTCACGGCCGCATTGTTGATCAGGATATCCAGCCTGCCAAACTCCCGTTCAATCAACTCCGCCACAGCCGCGCGATCGGCTTCGCTGGTCACATCCAGCTGCAGCGCTCGCGCATCCACGCCCGCGCCGCGCAATATCTCCGCCGCCTCTTGCCCACGGCCCAGGTCCCGCGAGCCCACCAGCACCGTCACCCCAAGCTTGCCCAGCTGGCGCGCCGTCTCCAGGCCGATCCCCTTGTTCGCGCCGGTAATCAGCGCAACCTTCGCATTCACATCGCTCATCGCAATCCATCCCTCTCCGAAGTGTCAGACCCCAGGATGAGACACCGCGGGGGCCAGGCGTTCCGCATAACTCTTTGGGATGGGCCTGCGCTTCATGTCCCGGCCCACCGCTACATGCACGGTCTCGCCTTCGCACAGGAGCAGCCCATCCTCCGCCCGCACAATCCTGTATCCAAAGCGAATTACCGGCCCGCGCACCTCCGCCACGCGCGTCTCGACGATCAGCTCATCGTCGTAGCGCGCCGGCGCCTTGTATCGCGCAGCCGCCTCCACCACCACAATCCAGCAGCCCTCGTCCGTCTCCAGCCGCTTATAGTCGAGCCCGGCCGACCGCATCAGCTCCACGCGCCCCACCTCAAACCACACCAGGTAGTTCGCATGATAGACGACGCCCATCTGGTCGGTCTCTGCATAGCGCACGCGCACCCGTGTCTCGCCCGAGACGCCCTCGCCCGTGGCCCTCCGCCCAGCCCCATTTCCACTCATCCAGACAGTCTACTCAAGCCGGGTTCGCCGCGACGTCACTTCGGCCACACCGGCTTGCGCCTTTCCAGGAACGCCTCCACTCCCTCGCGAAAGTCCTTCGTCCCGCGCGCGCGCGCATTCACCGCCATCCCCTCATCGAGCGCAGCATCGAGCCACAGCTTGTTCTGCGCCGCAAGCAGTGCTTTGGTCGCGCGCATTGCCTCGGGACTGTTTCCGATCAGCGTGCCTGCTAGCTCGCGCGTCCGCTTGGCCAGCTCTCCGCGCGGGACCACCTCGTTGACCAAACCCAGCTGCAACGCCTCCTCCGCATCCACCCGGCGTCCGGTCAGCAGCAGATCGCGCACGCGCTTCTCGCCCACCTGCAGCACTAGATACGCCGAGACCAGCGCAGGCACAAATCCGATCTTCACCTCCGGATAAGCGAAAAACGCCTCGGGCTCAGCGAGAGTGAAATCGCAGATCGTCGCCAGCCCCGCGCCTCCGCCAATCGCCGCGCCACGCACCGCGGCAATCGTCGGCTTTGCGCACTCGTGCAGCGTGCGGAAGAGCAGCGCCAGTTGCTGCGCATCGGCGTCACGTTCGGCTGCCGTCTGGCTTCCCGGCGCCGCCAGCGCCTTCAGGTCAAGCCCCGCGCAGAAGGCCTCGCCCACCCCCGCCAGCACCACCACGCGGCACGCGGCATCGTCCCCGGCCGCACGCAGCGCGGCGGTCAGCTCTTCGCGCATCGCGTCGCTCAGCGCATTGCGCCGCGCCGGACGGTTCAGCGTCAGCGTCCGTATGCCCTGCTCCTCCGCAACCAGAACCGCTCCCTCGCTCACTCGCACACCTCACAACTCACAACTCACAACTCACAACTGTCTTACTGCACTTGCGCCCCATACTTGCGTGCAAGCTCCGCGCTCGCGCGCAGCAACACATCCATCTGCCGTATCTCCGGCAGCTCCGCGCCCAGCCGGCCCAGCTCCAGCAGCAGCGTCTCCGTCGCGATATTCCCCACCAGCGCGTCCTGCGCAAAGGGACATCCGCCCATCCCGCCAATCGCGGAGTCGAACCGCCTGCATCCCGCCTCATACGCCGCGTGAATCTTCGCCGCTGCGCCCTCCGGCCTCGCGTGCAGATGGACGCCAATCTCAACCGCAGATCCATGCGCCGCAATCACCGCACCCACCAGCAGGCCCACCTCCTCCGCCGTCGCCAGCCCCACTGTATCCGCCAGCGAGATCGTCTTCACTCCGCTCTCCACCAGCAGGTCGCACGCCGCAATCACCTCCTCCACCGACCACGCATCGCCGTACGGATTGCCGAACGCCATCGATATGTAACCAATTAAGTCCATCCCCGCCAGCTGAGCCACGCTGCCCACCTCCTCCAGCGCGCCCACTGCCTCGTCCGCCGTCTGCGCCTGGTTGCGTTTAAGAAACGTCTCCGACACCGAGTAGGGAAATCCCACCGTCTGCACCCGGCCCGTCTCCGCCGCCCGCTCCGCGCCCTTTCTGTTCACCACAATGCCGATGATCTCCACATCATCCGGCGGGTCGAGATACTCCAGCACCAGCTCCGCGTCCGCCATCTGCGGCACCGCCGCCGGCGAGACAAAACTCACCGCATCGATGTGCTTGAACCCCGCAGCCACCAGCGCCCGCAGATAGTCCGCCTTCACCTCCGTCGGCATCGCCTTCGCCAGCCCCTGCCATGCATCCCGCGGGCACTCAACGATTTTTGCTATGTCGCTCACAACCTAGTTCCTCTGATTCTTAGTATCAGAGTCGAAGGCGCTGTTGGGGAGAGTTGTCTTCCGGAGAATAATTCGCGATTCGTTCACAGCCGGTAATCCAGTCCAGTCCTCAATGAATCCGTTCTTCTGCGAATCCCCTTCGACACCGCTCCCGAACGCAAATACGTACGCGTTGGGGCCATAACTTGAGTGAACGCCCGCAGCAGACGATTTGACGATCACAAGCGCACGCACGGTTAGGCTCGCCCACACGCTCTTAGACGGAAACACAACCCGCCATTTTCGTCAGTCGTCAGGTCCTGCTCGTGGCCCTTAAATTCGGCTGAGTAGTCCTGGTAGCTCTCGCGAACTGTTATGCCGACCGCCGGCATATTGGCCCCATCAACTACCGAGACAGTCCATAAGGGAGCGTCCAGGCTTCTAACTGGGAGCAAACTAGCGACCAAAATGAATGCAACGACGTATATCAATACTCGTTTCACGTCTGCAGCACCCCCGGATTGAACCTGCCCACCTCGGGGTTGAGCGCGCACGCCTCGAGGGCCGTCATCAATACCGCGCGCGTCTCCGCCGGGTCGATGATCGCATCCACCCACAGGCGGGCCGCCCCATAGCGCGGGTCGGCCTGCGCATCGTACGTCGCCTTGATCTCGTCATACAGCTTCTTGCGCACAGCCTCATCGACCGCCTCGCCATCCCGCTCCATCTGCTTCGCCCTGATCTCCGCAAGCGTGCTCGCCGCGCTCGCGCCGCTCATCACCGCATAGCGTGCCGTGGGCCACGCGAAGAGGAAGCGCGGGTCATACGCCTTGCCGCACATCGCGTAGTGGCCCGCGCCAAAGCTGCCGCCGACGATCACGCTGATCTTCGGCACAACGCTGGTCGCCACCGCCGAGACCATCTTCGCCCCCGCGCGAATGATCCCCGACCACTCCGCGTCCTTGCCCACCATAAAGCCGTTGACGTCGTGCAGAAAGATCAGCGGCACTAATTGCTGATTGCAGTCCATAATGAAGCGCGCCGCCTTCTGCGCGCTCTCCGTGTAAATCACCCCGCCGAATTCCGTGCGCTTCATCCCCGCCGCCGGCCCCACGGCAACTGTCTGCTGCTGATTCAGCTTTTGGTTCGCCACGATCCCCACCGCCCGGCCGCCGATGCGCGCATAGCCGCACAGCACCGTCCGCCCATACTCCGCCTTGTACTCATCGAACTCCGACCGGTCGACGATGCGCGCAATCACCTCGCGCATGTCATACGCGCTCGTCGCGCCGGGCGCAGGATCGATCAGCCCATACAAATCCTCCGCCGCGTATGCCGGCGCATCCTTCGCCTCGTCATAGTCAATCCGGTTGAACACCTCGCCCGCCTCGTCCTTACTCACAACTCCCAACTCACCACTCACCACTGCCTTCCCCAGCATTCCGACGAGCGACCGCAGCCTCGCTATGCAAGCGGCATCGTCCTTCTCCTTGAAGTCCACCGTGCCCGAGATCTCGGCATGCATCTGCGCGCCGCCCAGCTCCTCCGCGCTCGTCTTCTGCCCGATCGCCGCCTGCACCAGCGCTGGGCCAGCGAGGAAGAGCCCCGAACCCTCCGTCATCAGCACCGTGTCCGTCATCACCGGCAGGTACGCGCCGCCCGCCACGCACATCCCCATAATCGCCGTGATCTGCGGCACGCCCATGGTAGACATCACTGCGTTGTTGCGGAAGACCCGCCCAAAGTCGTCGGTGTCGGGAAACGCATCCTCCTGCAGCGGCAGAAACACCCCGCTCGAGTCCACCAGATACAGCGTGGGGATGCGGTTCTCCATCGCGATGCGCTGCGCGCGCAGCACCTTCTTCGCCGTCATCGGAAAGAACGCGCCCGCCTTCACCGTGGCGTCGTTGGCGACGATCATGCACAGCCGCCCGCTCACCCGCCCCAGGCCAGTGACCACCCCCGCCGCGCGCGCGCCCCCATACTCCTCGTACATGCCATGCGCCGCCCACAGACCGAGTTCGAACAGCTCGGAGCCTTCATCCAGCAGCAGCGCCAGCCGCTCGCGCACAGTCATCCGCCCCTTAGCGCGCTGCGCCTCGGCGGCCTTTGCCCCGCCGCCCTCGCGGATTCGCGCCTCTTCGCCGCGCACCTCCGCCAGCAACGCAGCCAGCGCGGCCCGGTTCGCCAAGGCGCGCGGACTCCCCGCATCGCCCGTGGATTTCAATCGATTGTCGAGCTTCGCGCCTCGCTCCGCCATCGGTCTCCCACGGCGGGAGAATAGCATTGATCGAGCCAAGCCGCTGGTCGGCCGCTAGGCGACCTTGTGGGACCGGGACGCAGCCTCGAGAACCGCCGGGCCCGGCACGGCCCAGGTAAACCGCTGGCCAAACTCATCCGACGACCACGCGCGATACCCCGTAGCAGAGAGCATGGCGTCTAGCGGCCCCGAGGTCAGGCGCCCTTCCACAATATGGTTGCTCTCGATCGAGAGATGGATCGGATGGCAGCGCAGAAATTCGAGCGCTCCGGCGACCACGCTAAGCTCCGCACCCTCAATATCCAGCTTGATGTAATCGGGCACCGAGCCGAAGCGCTCGCAGGCGTCCTCCAGACTGAGCGTCTCCACTTCCACAGTCCTCTTGGAATTCGTGAATGCCAGGGAATCGCTGAGGCCGGCGCACATCGTTCCATCCATGCAGAACGTCGCTGTCCCTGTGGTGCCGGAGAGCGCTGCCTTGACCGGGACCACATTCTTCAACCCATGCAGCTCCAGGTTCTGCATCAAAAATTGGTAGTTTGTCTCATCGGGCTCGAAGGCGTACACCTTTCCCGCGGGCCCCACCAAATGCGCCAGGAAGTAGGTGGTCGTTCCTGCATTTGCGCCAACATCCCATACCACATCACCCGGCATGGGCTTGTAGGTTGCGGTATACGCGTCCATCGCATCTTCCTCCGCAAACGAAGGAAAGTGGAATGACAGCCCGCTCCTGCGGTAACGGTGCAGTGCAGGCACCGAGAAGTCGAGCACCAGACGTCCCTCGCGCAGCTCCCCTTCCAGGGTATCGAAATGCTCATCCCAAAGGCGGACAGCGAAGGGGATTAGAATGAGGTCTCTCGCCCCCAGGATGATCTCGCGGCGTCCACGCCTGAGAGAGACACGGCTGCGGGAGACACTCATGGTGATCCCGTGCATCGCTGCCTGCACGCGGAACGCGAGAATCAGTGCGAAGCTGTCAGGGCCCGCCTGCAGCAGGCGCTTCTTCAAGTGGTCGAGCATAGCGCGATCCCCCGAAACTGTCATCTCGAATCATATCAGTGGCGTTGGCCAGATCGCACCGCAACCAGCGAGGACAGTCTTCACCTAGGATGCCAAATCAAGCACCGATGACGAGTCTGATCTCAGCGATCAGGCGAAACGCATTGCCCTTGATGTTGAAGACCGTGAATCTCTCTACCGCATCTGCCGACGGAAGGACCTTGCGCACCTCCTCCAGCGATTGCCACTCAGCTTTCTTCGCGATGCGGTACCACGCGTCGAGCGGCGCGGAAGGATCACGGTGCTCCCCGGCCGCGACGAGGAGTCTCTTCCGGCTGATGACGTGCAAAGGAACCTCTGGCTCGATTCGATTCGCAATTTGCGAACCTGTCAAGGAGGAACTTCCGGCGGCGCGGAGAGGCGGGGATGTAAGCCGGGCGCAATGCGTCTGTGATAGAACGTACCCGGCGGCTGCCTGCGGGCGCCGGGCGCGAACCGGCGCGGCTGCGGTAGCATCCAATCAGCAACAGGAGCACCCAACTTGAACTCCCCAAATCTGATCCTCGATGACCCTGCGACCTTCGATGCCGCCAGCTTTGCCCGGCAGGCGCTATCTTCTCCGGCGGCGCTGGCCGCGGTGCTCGACCACACGCTGTTGAAGCCGGACGCCACGCGCGCGCAGGTGATTCATCTGTGCCATGAGGCGGCGGAACACAAGTTCGCCTGCGCAATGGTGAACCCCACGTGGGTCGCGACGGCGGCGGAGACGCTGGGCGGGACGGGCGTGCCGGTGGGGGTGGTGATCGGGTTTCCGCTGGGCGCGACGCTCGCGGCGTCCAAGCGCGACGAGACGGTGCGGGTGCTGAAGCTGGGCGCGCACGATGTGGACATGGTGATGAACGTCGGGTTGCTGAAGTCGGGCACGAAAGAAGACTACGAGGCGGTGAAGCAGGAGATTCGCGGGGTGGTGGAGCTGGCGCATGGCGCGGGCGGGATTGTGAAGGTGATCCTGGAGACGTGCCTGCTGACGTTTGAGGAGAAGTTGCGGGCGTCGGAGCTGGCGCTGGCCGCGGGCGCGGACTTCATCAAGACTTCGACGGGGTTCTCTTCGGGCGGTGCGACGGTGGACGATATTGCGCTGATGCGCGGGGTCGTGGGCACGCGCGCCGGGGTGAAGGCTTCGGGCGGGGTGCGGTCGCTGGCGGATGCGAGCGCGATGCTCCATGCGGGAGCGACCCGGATTGGGGCCAGCGCGAGTGTGAAGATTTTGGCGGAGCTGGCGGGGCATGGGGCTGCGGCTGCCGCAGCAAACGGATACTAGCTGTTAGCTACTAGCTCTTAGCTCGTTGTGGGCTACGGAAGCTGGATCCGGCTCGGAACCGCGATGGAGAGGTCCTTCTCCGAGGTTTTTACCGACAGTGAATGCAGTTTCTGATCCGCAGCTTGCGAGGGAGCAACACTCAAGACCCATTGGTCCTGAATGGCCGCGAGCAAAGGCGCGACGCCATCAGGCAGCCTATTCGCGAGGATTTCCCTACCTCCGGTGTCTTGGCTGATTCTCTTTAGGACTGACTCACCACGGTCGGGCGAGGGTTCGGCCAGAGAGAAGATCGCTACTCCCTCGCGCTGCGCGGCTTCCTCTGCCTGGGCGAGGGTCAGGTGGCTCTAGTTGTCGTCCCCGTCGGAGAGAACAATCAGGACTCGGCGCGGCGAGTCGGGATGTTGCGAAGCGCTCAGTATCTGAGCGCAGCTTTGTGCAATTCCGTCGTAGACCGCCGTCCCCCCGCCGAACTTGACTTGATCCAACGCGGCTTGCACCTTGGATGTCTGCAGAGGTCTCTTGCTGAGGACCACTGACACATCGAAGAAGACAAGGTAACCCCTGCTGTCGCCGGCCGAAAGCCCGTCGAAGAGCCCCACTGCGGTGTCCTTGATCGCCTGCGCCTTCGTTGCCTGCGACTTGCTGACATCGACAAGAAGAACGAAGAGCAGCTTGTCGCCTTTGGCGGGCCGTACAGACGCTATCTGCGCTGGCAGCTTGTCTATCGTGGCGTTTAGCGCCGAGGGAGAAAGCGCAGGAGGAGAACCGCTCTTTGTAGATATCGTTGCAAATATCCGTAGAGGCGCTCCACCGGCTGTGGGCGGTGTTGTCGTGCTGTTCGATTGGGTATGGGCCGCGAGACATAGCAGTGAAGCGCTGCATAGTGTGAGATTCCAGCGGCGAATCATCCCGAAATCCTACCACGGGATTTTGAAAGGATTGCCGAACGCTGGCGGCCTTGATGCCTACAGCACGCGGAGGACGACCAGGGTTTCGTCGTCGAAGTGGGCGGTGCCGGATTGGAAGGCGGCGACGGCGGCGAGGATGGCGTCGACGGTGGCCTGGGCGGAGTGGCAGGCGGAGGGGTGGTCGCGGATGACGGCTTCGAGGCGCTCGGTGCCGAACATCTCGCCCTCGGCGTTGAGCGCGTCGGTGATGCCGTCGGAGAAGAAGACGAGAAGGTCGCCGGGTTTGGCGGCGATGGTGAGCTCGTCGTACTCGGCCTTGGGGAAGAGGCCGAGGGGGAAGCCTTCGGCGGCGATGGTCGTGATGGTGAGGCTGTTGGGCGGAGGACAGTCTGCCACTGAGGTGGAGGCAGCGACCGTGGAGGACTTGCGCGAGGTGGACTTCTTTATGGGCGAGGAGACCGCGGTGGAGGGCGAGGCGCTTGCGTCTGGTACCACATTGGTGACATACAGCGGCTGCACCGATCCCGCGTTCGCGATGCGGAGGGTGCAGTCCTCGTCGTTCCACACCGCCATCAGCATCGTCACGTACTGGGAGTCGAGCTTGCGCTCCTGCAACTGGTCGTTCAATTCGGCCAGCAGGTCGGCCGGTGCGAGGTGGCGGGCGGCGAGGGAGCGGAGGATGCCGGAGACCAGGGCCGCGTAGAGTGCGGCGGGCGCGGCCTTGCCGGAGACATCGCCGAGGACGATGGCAATGCGGTCGGGCTGGGAGGTGGTGTAGAGGGCGTTGCCTGAGGCGCCGTAGTCGATGAAGTCGTACATGTCACCGCCGATGGAGCGGGCGGGCAGGAACGCGGCGGCGATCTCCGCGCGGCGGGGTTGGGGTGGCGCGGAGGGCAACAGCCGCAGTTGGACTTCGCGGGCCATTGCCAGATCGCGTTCAAGGCGCTGTTCCTCTTCATGAATGCGCTGGTAGAGCTTCGCATTCGCAATCGAGATGGCGAGCTGTGCCGAGAGCGTGGAGAGGGTGGTCTGGTGGTCCTCGTTGTAGTAGTTGACGCGGGTGTGTTCGAGGTCGACGACGCCGATGACCTTGCCCTTGTAGATGAGCGGGACGGCGAGCTCCGACCGCACCTCGGGGTGGACGACGATGTAGCGCGGGTCCTTGCGGGCGTCTGGTGCGAGAACAGGCGCGCGCGACTGCGCGGCGTGGCCGATGATGCCCTCGCCGAGCTGCACGTTGTGCTCGCGCTCGATGCGCTCGCCGAAGCGCGAACTGAAGCGGTGTTCGAAGCGCTGGGTGCGATCGTTCCAGAGCAGGATGGTGAACATCTGAAAGTCGATGACGCGCTTCAGCAGTTGGCCGATGCGCTCCAGCAGGTCGTCGAGGTCGAGGATGCTGGTGAGCTCGCGCGAGATGTCGTTGAGCACGGTGAGAGTCTGCGCCTGGCGGGCGACGCGGGTGTAGAGGCGGGCGTTCTCGACGGCGACGGCCATGCGCGAGGCGGTGATTTCGAGCAGGCGCTGGTGCTCCTCGGTGAAGTAGGCGGGGAACTCGGATTGCAGGTCGATGACGCCGACGACGCGGTTCTTGACGATGAGCGGGACGGCGAGCTCGGAGAGGACGTTCGGGTTGGCTTCGATGTAGTTATCGATCTTCTTTACGTCTTCGACGAGGATGGAGCGGTGTTGGGCGGCGGCCTGACCGACGATGCCGCGGCCGGGCTTGATGCGCAGGCGCTCGACGTCAGGGGTGTGGCCGGTCTGGAACCTCATGCGCAGGTCGCCGGTGCGGTCATTGACCAGCAGGATGGCGAAGATGCGGTAGTCGATGACGGCGCGGACGAGGTCGGCGACGCGGTGCATGAGGGTGTTGAGATCGAGGGTGGTGTTGAGGGCGTCGGCGAGGCGAAGTAGGAAGTCGAGCTGCACCGGCTGGAGGCGGATGTTGTGGGCGGGGCCGGTGGTGGAGGTGGAGGCATCCTGCAGGAGAGGAAGCTCGGGCAGCGCGGGGCGGTAGTCGCCTTCGAAGTGATCGATTGTCTCTACCTGTTCTGGGGTTTCGGATTGGGGCGCGGCGGGCATGGCGGTGCCTCGATTCTACGCGCCGTGGGGGATGGCGAAGAGGGAACCTCCCCAGCCGATTTCTCATACCTTTATCCGTTACACTCACGCGATGTTGGTCAAGGCTCAGCTCGCTGCGCCGAGCGAAAGGAACGATATGCATCCGCCGCACGTATTTCTTCATCCGGTGATGACTGGGATCTGGGTCGCAACCTATCTGCTGTGGATCGTTCCCGAGATCATTCTTGGCCGGCGTCGTCCTGCGCCGGACGCGCAGAAGGAGGACCGCGGGTCGATGATTGTTGTGGTCGCTTTGCTTAATGTTGGCGTCTTTCTTGCCATCCTCGCCGCGGCGCTGGTGCCCAGCTTTACCGTGGGGGCGCATTGGAGGGCGATGTTCTTCGTGGGGATCGCCGTCTGGTACGCCGGAATGGCGCTGCGCTGGTATTCGATTCGCGTGCTTGGGCGCTTCTTTACGACGCGGGTGGCGATTGCCAGGGACCAGCATGTGGTGGAGATTGGGCCGTACCGCTGGGTGCGGCATCCTTCGTATATCTTGGCGGGTTGCTGGCTGTGCTTGGCTTCGGGTTAACGCTGACGAACTGGCTGTCGGCGCTGCTGCCGGTGGTTTGCCTGCTGGCCGGCTACGCGTATCGCATTCCGGTGGAGGAGCGGGCGCTGGTGCGCGGGCTGGGTCCGGCGTATCGCGAATACACGGGGCGCACCTGGCGGCTGATTCCGTTCGTGTATTGAGCCGCGGGCAGTTCAGTGGCGGCGGCTTCCCATCCCTTTGGCTCGTCGTCTATGATGGCCCGCATGTCCAGGAATCGCTTTACTCGTCGCCGCTTTCTTCAGTCCGCCCTTGCTGCCGCACCGGGCGCAGCCCTTGTCTCCCGTCTGTCGCCGAAGTTGCGGGCGCAGGCGCCTTCGGTGCATATTGCGCCGGGGCCGTTTGAGGCCACGTGGGAGTCGCTGACCAAGTGCACGACCCCGGACTGGTTTCGCGATGCCAAGTTCGGCATCTGGAACCACTGGAGCGCGCAGTGCGTCCCCGAGCAGGGCGACTGGTACGCGCGCAACATGTACCTCCAGGGCAACCGCCAGTACGACCACCACCTGAAGACCTATGGGCATCCGTCGAAGGTGGGGTGGATGGAGATCGACAACCTGTGGAAGGCGGAGAACTGGAAGCCGGCGGAGCTGATGCAGCTGTACGTCGCGGCGGGCGCGAAGTACTTTACTGCGCTGGCCAATCATCACGACAACTTCGATACCTACAACTCGCGCTTCCATAACTGGAACTCGGTGAAGATCGGGCCGAAGAAGGACATCATCGGGACGTACGGCAAGCTGGCGCGGGAGCATGGGCTGCGCTTCGCGGTGACCAACCACTCCTCGCACGCGTGGCACTGGCTGCAGGTGGCGTACGACTACGATCCCGAGGGGCCGCTGGCGGGCGTGCGCTACGACGCGTACACGCTGACCAAGGAAGACGGCAAGGGCAAGTGGTGGGAGGGCTTCGATCCGCAGGAGTTGTATACGGGTCGGAACCTTGTGATGCCGGATGGGATCACAACGATTGCGGATGCGAACAAGTTCCACGCGGCGAACGATGGGCACTGGCACGAGGAGCTGCCGGATGTGAATCCGAAGTTCGCGGAGAACTGGTTCCTGCGCACGCAGGACCTGGTGGATACGTATAAGCCGGACCTGCTTTATTTCGATGACTCGGAGCTGCCGCTGGGGCAATATGGGCTGGACATCGCGGCGCACTTCTACAACTCCAGCGTGCGGGCGAAGGGGCAGGTGGATGTGGTGCTGACGGCGAAGGACATAAAGCCGGAACATGTGGGCGCGTTTACGCTGGACATTGAGCGCGGCAAGGCCAATGGGATACTGGCGCAACCGTGGCAGACGGACACGTGCATCGGCAACTGGCACTACGAGGTCTCACTGTTTGAGAACCACAAGTACAAGACGCCGGTGTCGGTGATCCATAGCTTGATCGACATCGTCAGCAAGAACGGCAACCTGATGCTGAACATCCCGGTGAAGGGCGACGGCACGATCGATGCCGACGAGCGCGCATTTTTGGAGGCGATTGCGACCTGGATTCCGAAGCATGGCGAGGCGATCTATGGGACGCGGCCGTTCAGCGTGTATGGGGAGGGGCCGCCGGACGTTGCGATCGGGCGCTTCAACGAGAAGAGCCAGCGGCCGTATACAGCGGAGGACATCCGGTTCACCCAGAAGGGCGAAACGGTGTACGCCTTCGCCCTGGGCTGGCCGGCGACGGGGAAGCTGACGATCAAAACGCTGGCGAAGGGTTCTTCCGCGCTGCCCAAGCCGGTGCAGCGGGTCGAGTTGATCGGCGTGGGGCCCGTGAATTTTTCGCACGATCCGTCTGGGCTTGTGCTGACGCTGCCGGACAAGGCGCCGAATCCGTATGCGTATGGCTTCATTATCCGGACGTAAGAACCGTTCAACTGAGGCTGCCCGATGCTGCGAAGTGAGATCACACGCCGCCGTCTGTTGAGCTCCGCCCTTGCTGCTGCGCCGGGTGCGGCGTTAGCTTCGCGCGGCGGCGCAAGATTGATGGCGCAAGCAAGTGCGCCGCCGGTCAAACCGCCCCGGATTGCGCCTGGGCCCTTCCAGCCGACGTGGGACTCGCTGAATGCGTACAAGACGCCGGAGTGGTTTCGCGATGCGAAGTTTGGCATATGGAACCACTGGTCCGCGCAGTGCGTGCCGGGGCAGGGCGACTGGTACGCGCGGAATATGTACATCCAGGGCAACCGGCAGTATGACCATCATCTGAAGACGTATGGGCATCCCTCGAAAGCCGGCTTTATGGAGCTCACCAACCTTTGGAAGGCGGAGAACTGGAAGCCCGAGGAGCTGATGGACCTGTATGTTGCGGCGGGGGCGAAGTACTTCACCGCGCTGGCCAACCACCACGACAACTTCGACACCTTCAACTCGCGCTACACGCCGTGGAACGCGGTGAAGATCGGGCCGAAGAAGGACATTGTCGGCATATACGGGAAGATTGCGCGGGAGCGCGGGCTGCGGTTTGCGGTTTCGAACCACGGCTCGCACGCGTGGAACTGGCTGCAGACGGCATACAACTACGATCCCGAGGGGCCGCTCGCCGGCGTCCACTACGACGCGTACACCCTGACCAAGGCGGACGGCAAGGGCAAGTGGTGGGAGGGGCTCGATCCGCAGGACCTTTACACCGGCCGCCACGTCCTGATGCCCGAGGGGATCAAGACCATCGCCGAGGCGACGAAGTGGCTGCGCGACAACGATGAGATGTGGCACCTGGACGCGTCCATCACCGCTCCCAAGTTCGCCGAGAACTGGTTTCTACGCGCGCAGGACCTGGTCGACAGCTATAAGCCCGACTTGCTCTACTTCGACGACTCGGAGCTGCCGCACGGGATTTACGGGCTGTCGATTGCGGCGCACTACTACAACGTGAGCGTGCGGGATAAAGGCCGCCTCGACGTGGTGCTGACCACGAAGGACACGCGGCCCGCGGAGTCCGGCGCGTTTACCCTCGACATCGAACGCGGCAAGTCCAACGAGATCCTAGCGCAGCCGTGGCAGACGGACACGTGCATCGGCAACTGGCACTATGACATCAGCCTCTTTGAGAAGCACGGCTACAAGACGCCGACCTACGTCATCCACTCGCTGATCGATATCATCAGCAAGAACGGCAACCTGATGCTGGATATCCCCGTTACGGGCGATGGGGTCATCGACTCGGATGAGCGCGCGTTCCTGGAGGCGATCGCGACCTGGATCCCCAAGCACGGCGAGGCGATCTATGGGACACGGCCATTCTCAGTGTACGGCGAGGGGCCGCCGGATGTGAATTCCGGGCAGCTCAATGAGCGGACGCAGCGGGCGTATACATCCGAGGACATCCGGTTCACCACCAAAGGAGAGACGCTCTATGCGTTTGCGCTGGGATGGCCGGCCAATGGGAGGCTGACGATTCGCACGCTGGCCAAGGGTGCAGCGGCGCTGCCCAAGCCGGTTCAGCGCGTGGAGCTGATCGGCGCGGGGCCTGTGGCGTACGCGCAGACGCCCGAGGGGTTGGTGCTGACAATTCCCGAGAAGGCGCCGAACCCCTATGCTTATGCGTTTGTGATCCGCACGTAAGACTGGTGCGGAGGGTGCAGGCTAGGCGGAGCGGCGGCGGCCGGCGGCAAGTTCGCGGACGTGGTTGAGGAAGATGGAGCGCTGCAGCGAATCGAGTTGCGAGGCATAGGCCGCGATCTCGGCGAGGAACGGGTCGGCAGTCAGAACGGCGGTCTCGTCGCGATGGCGAGTGTTGGCGTCGCGCAGCAGGGTGGCGATGTCGACCTTGAGGGCGCGGGCCAGGCGGTCCAGCGAGGAGAGGGTGGGCATGGCCTTGCCGTTCTCGATCTTGGAGATGTAGGTGCGCGGGACGCCCATACGCGCCGCGAGCTGGCGTTGGGAGAGGTTGCGGACGTGGCGCAGATCGCGTACCGCAGTCGCCACCTGGAGGCCACCCTCCTGCGGGGGCGGAGGAGGAGCTAGCGCGATCACCGCCGGCTCAGGCTCGGGCAGTTCCACTTCGAGACCCTTGTGGCAGCGCCGGCACATGGCGTTGGCGGTGCGGAATTGCACCAGACTGCAGTGGTCGCAACGGAGAACCTCCCGTTGTCCGACAGACGCCATCATTGTTGCCATAATTGTAGTTGCGGGCGGGCCCAGAGCGAGGACCGCGACACACGTCCGATAACATCGGTCGAGCGATGAGCCTAGAGTGACACCGGGTAGCCGGTGAGTCAAGGGGTATTGCCAAAGATTCCGGAGGAAAATAGGACAAATGCCGAAGTGGAACCCCTGGAGTTAACTATCGGATGGCGCCCCTATTGCCGATAGTAGATAGTTTCGCAGTTTGCGGGTACGGATGCAGGCGGGGCGGGCCGGGGCGGGCCGCTTGAGGCTCAGCCGCAGCCGCGCATCATTCCGAGCCAGAGGAGCGACAACACGATGGAGCCCAGGATGCAGATCGCGACCAATGGGTTGCGCGCGGGGCGGGCGGCGGAGCCGGAGGTGCGGCTGTTCTGCTCCGGGTGCAGCGGGTTGTAGGTGAGGGCGATGCGCTCGTTCTGCGGGATGGCAATGGGCGACTGGAACTCATCGGAGTAGAGCCGGCCGTGCGCGTAGTAGTCGAAGGCGATGCGGAATTTTTCCTGCGTGGAGAATCCGAAGGCGAGGGTGCCGAGGCTGGCGAACTGATAGCGGCAGGAGGTGACGGTGGCCTCGGTCGCGATCCACGGCTCGGGCTGGGAGTCCGAATCATTTATTGGCATTGGTGTTACCGGATGAGGTTTGGGGATTGTATGCGCGGGACGCGGGCGGCGTCGAGCGCAGCGTTGGTTGCGTCGATCGAGCCGGGCGCGCCGCCTGCTGCGGGAAGATTGACCGCGCGGGTTGCGTCTTCGATCACGATGCAATCGAAGCCGAGAGCCGCGCCATCGATGGCGGAGAAGCGCACGCAGAAGTCGTAGGCCAGGCCGCAGAGGAAGAGGCGGGTGAGGCCGCGCTCGCGCAGGTAGCCGGCCAGGCCGGTGGGCGTCGCGTGGTCGTTTTCCAGGAAGGCCGAGTAGGAGTCGATCTCGCGGCGGAAGCCTTTGCGCAGGATGAGCTCGGCGTGGGGGATGTCGAGGCCCGGGTGCAGGGCCGCGCCAGGCGAGCCCTGCACGCAGTGGTCCGGCCACACGGTCTGCCACTCGCCATGCGGCAGCGCGATGGTCTGGTAGGGTTGCGCGCCGGGGTGAGAGCTGGCGAAGGAGATGTGGCCGGTGGGGTGCCAGTCCTGGGTGAGGAGAACGTGGGCGAAGCGGCGGCCGAGCGCGTGGACGACTGGCACCACCTGGTCTCCGCCGGCAACGGCCAGCGCGCCGCCGGCTCCGTGGATGGGGGGGCAAAAGTCATTCTGCACGTCGATGACGAGAAGCGCGTCGGTACTGGGGTCGGGAGTCATCGGGGTGGCCGGGTCCATTCCGCACGGGTCGGGCGATTTTCCTTAATTGGATACAAAGTGAGCAATATTGACCATCCGGTTCGGGAACGGAATTCCACAATGGTACACATCCGTTCCGAAAGGGGCGGTACCTACACGATCAGTAAACCACGGTCCACAGAGCTCACATGGCAGCGCGCCTTCACTGGCTGCCAATCCGGGGTGCACGATGACGCTTCTGAATCGCATGAGGCACCGCCTTCTTCAGGCAGGGCCCAAGAGTATCCTGCTTCGCCTCGCCTTCCGCCTGCAGGCAGCCCTTCACGGAATCTGGATGCGCGCCTCCGGCCGTCGCATCTCACTGGTGCGCGGCCGGCAACAGGTAATTTTAAGCGTCAGTCACCTCATCTCCGTCCCCTTCGCCCTGCACTCCTGGGAGATGCTGTTCGCGACCCTGGAGGGCCGCGAGTGCGGCGGCCGCACCGTGCTGGACTTCTCCAGGCCCGCGCTGCATCGCTATCGCGCCAGCGGCCTCTCCTTCTACTCCCCCGCCTTCGCCGAGGACGACTGCATGGACGCCTACACCGCGGCCTACGCGCCGCAGCCCGGGGACGTGGTGTGGGACGTGGGTGCCTATGCGGGGATGACGGCCTACTTCCTGGCCAAACGGGTTGGGCCGGCCGGTATGGTCTACGCCTTCGAGCCCGACGACATCAACTACGAGTACCTGCTGCGCAACATCGAGAGGCACCGGCTGACCAACGTCATCCCGGTGAAGGCGGCGCTCTCTGAGCGCACGGGGACGGCGACCTTCTGCATGGATGGAACGATGGGCGCCGGCCTGAGCAACTCACTTGCCTACGCGGCCGCGGAACACCGCAGGACGGTTGAGACCATCAGTCTGGAGGACGCCTGCGAGCGCTTCGGTTCGGTGCCGGACTATATCAAGCTCGATATCGAGGGCGCGGAGCTGGATGTGGTTGCCGGCGCGTTCCGCTTTCTGCGCTGCCATCCCATCCATCTCTCGATCGAGAGCAACCATATGGTGGAGGGAAGGCTGACCTCGGGGCCGCTGGACGCCATGCTCTCTGCCGCCGGGTATCGCGCGTGGTCGTCGGATGAGTTTGGCCAGCGGTTTACCTGGGCCGTGCCGGGCCCGGCGGTTCTCGAGGCTGCGGACGAAGCTGCGTCCCGCTCCCGCAAGGTCGCCTAGCCCGGACCTCTCCCGGGGTATCTCCTTCCCCCAGCGACACAAGCCCGCGCGGCTCCCGGCGCGAATGCGCAACGGACTCTCCTGACAAACTACACGACGGGGCGGGTCTACATCCGGCATGTGTTGACCCACGCCGCATATGACAGAGGAGGGTGGAAGCGATGAGCGAACTTACAGTGAGTCCGGCGTATACCGCGCTGCTGGCGAGGGTGCCCCCGCGCGTCATCCGGTCGGAGGAGCAAAACGAGAGATATATCGCCGCTCTGTATGAACTCGATCAGCGGCACGCAGAATGGAGCGAGGCCGAGGCCGAACTTGCCGACCTGCTGACGCTGCTGATCGAGGATTACGAAGAGAGGAGCTACCGGCTGCCCAAAGCGTCCCCACTCGCAGTCCTTGCCTTCCTGATGGAGCAGCATAGGCTGAAGCAGAAGGACTTAGTGGATGTTTTCGGCACTCCAAGCATTGTCTCCGAGGTGATGAGCGGCAAGCGCGAACTGAACAAGGAACAGATTCGCCGCCTCAGCGCGCGCTTTCACGTGTCGCCGGAGCTCTTCTTTTAAGGCAGATAGTAAAACGGGTTGGGCAGCTTCACGCTGATCTCGGCCCGCGCGGGAGGCCGCGGCGCGCCCCCGGGGTCCGGCGGCGGGTCCCTCAGGTCGCTCCACTGGTCGCCCACGTTCAGGATGATCCTGTACCGCTGCGCGATCAAACCCGCCCGCGCTCGCGACTTGTATGTCGTTGTGTCCAGCGCGGTGTACTGCGCGTCTTTTAGGATCAACCCCTGCCAGTCCTTGTACCCCGCGGTGGCCAGGTTGCGCGCCGTCGCGTCTGTCTGGTCCCGGGCCGTGCCCTTGCCCGGCCGTCCGGTAATGAAGAAGACCGCGACCCCCGCCGCGCGCGCGTCGCGGAAGAGCCGCAGTGTTCCGGGGATGGGAATCGACGCCTCCGGCGAGACAATCCACGTCTCGAACATCGGCGCGATGTACCCAAAATCCTCGCGCTTCTCCTGGCAGTAGGAAGAAAGGCTGGTCTCGTCGATATCCAGCACCATGGCCAGCCTCTGCGCCCGCGCCGCCTCGGGCGTCGTCGCGTTGTGCGCGGCCAGCAGGCTGGTCAGCTCGGCGTCCGCCCGCCGCGTCTGCGCATCGAGGTCCGCCCAGTAGCATCCCGAGCTGCCCACACAGTCGTAGTAATCCAGCAGGCGGTACCGTTCCACCCCGAAGTTCGGCGGCTCGCTTGCTGCGATCACTGTCGGATCGGAGGTCTCCGAGTCCGCCGTCGCCTGAATCTGCTCAGCCGGCGGCCGCGGCGTCGAGGGCCGCGTCCGCGCCGGTGCAGTAGCCTGCGCCCCGCCGCACGCCGGTGGCCCGATCTGCGCGGCGCCGACCGCGCTCGTTGAAGCAGAGAGCGCAGCGGCAAACAACGCGAACACAAGACGGCTCATGGCGCGCCTCTGGAGGAAGATGGTCAATTATGTCCTGCATCGTGCGGGAACAGCCGGATGTCCGGCACGTTGCGGTACACCTCTGCATAATCCATCCCATACCCGATCACAAACTGGTTGGGAATCTTGAAGCCCACGTAATCCGCCTCGATCGGCACCAAACGCCGGCTCGGCTTGTCCAGGCAGGTCGCAATCTTCAGGGAGGCCGGCTTGTGCTGCAGCATCAGCCCGCGCAGATAGCTCAGCGTCAGCCCGGTGTCCAGAATGTCCTCCACCAGGATCACGTGCCGCCCCTCAATCGGGTTGTCGATGTCCTTGATCAGCTTCACCGCGCCCGACGACACGCGCGCCCGCCCGTAGCTCGACACCGCCACGAAATCGAACGTGTTGTCGATGTGGATCGCGCGCGCCAGGTCGGAGAGAAAGATCGCCGCGCCCTTCAGCACCCCGACCAGCACCAGCGGATGGCCCGTCTTCTGGCCCTCATACTCGGCCGTGATCTCGCGGCCCATCTCCGAGACGCGGCAATCGATCTCGGCTTTCGAAAACAGAACTTCCATGGTGGACGCGGGCGGAAAGGCAGGCGTGCTGGTTGGCATGGGGACTAGGGTAGCCTAACCCCCACCCCGATGGCGAGTACCATATGCCCCGCCCACCGCCCACCACCCTCGAACCTCGCCGCCGCAGCTATACTTTAAAAGGAAGAAACGAGGACGGAGCATTTCTCCTGGAGACCGAATGCGGAGCCAGAATTGCCCGCGCCGCTTTTCCTCAAGAAAAGCGGCACTCACGAATCTGTCAAACTCCCCGTAACAGGAGAAATGCTCTATGTACCCCTATATCGATATCGGCCCGGCGCACCTGGGCACCTTCGGGCTGCTCCTGTGGCTGGCCGCCGTAGCCGCCACCTACGTGCTGCACCGCAACTTCCTTCGCAACAAAGTGGACGCGGACGCTCTCAACGTGGTGGCGCTGGTCGTGGTCTTCGGCATCATCGGCGCCAAGACCTGGCATGAGCTGCAGAACCCCCACGCCCTGCGTTACGCCCTGCGCGTCATCGGCCATCCCGGATGGCATCGGCCCTTCGCCGTCGCGTACCTCTTCCTCGGCTGGTTCCGCGACGGCTTCGCCTGGTTCGGCGGCCTGACCGCCGGCATCGTTACCCTCATGGCGCAGGGCCACTCCGCGCGCTTCAAGGGCCCCGGCTGGGTCTCGCCGGAAGACCCCGGCCCCATCCCCGGCCCGCGCGTCGGCGCCATCCGTATGTTGGACCTCGCCGCGCCAGCCGCCGCTGTCGGCTACGGCGTCGGCCGCATCGGCTGCCTGCTCGCCGGCGATGGCGACTACGGCATCAACACCACCCTGCCCTGGGGCGTACACATGGCCAAGAACGCGCTCTACCCGCCCACGCCCCCCACCGCGCTCGTCCAGCCCACGCCCATCTACGAGCTGCTCTTCTCGTTGCTGGTGTTCTGGATCCTCTGGCAACTGGGCAAGCGCGCCCGCCCCGTGGGCTGGCTCACCGGCGTCTATCTGGTGCTCAGCGGCATCGGTCGTTTCCTGGTCGAGTTCGTCCGCATCAACCCCAAAATCTACTTCCACCAGACCATGTCCAACGCCCAGGTCGCCGCCGCCGCCAGCGCCCTCGTGGGCCTCGTCGCCATCGCCCTCGCCCATTCCCGGCACGTGGAGTGGACCCCCCAAACCAACCAGACCACCCGCCTCACCCCCGCTACCGAACCGTAATCACCTTCCAGCCGACGAAAGAACCCAAAGACGAGGCGCATTGGCCTCGTCTTCTTTTTTGTCGGAAAGGCAAAATTTTCGCTTGACATAGAGAACTCTATAAAGCAGAGTAGTTCTTGAAGGAGAAATTCCCTATGAGCAATCCAGACGACAGCGGCACCAGCCGCGACGACCTGCTGAAGCGCATCGAGCTGATGGAAGCCATGATCGCCGAAGGCCGCGGCTTCACCACCCACAACGCCTGGATCTTCGTCCTCTGGGGCGTGGTCGACCTCGTCGCGTGGAGCTGGCAGAACCTCATCCACACGCAATTCGCGCGCGTGTGGGCCTGGCCCATCTGCCTCATCGCCGGCGCCGTCCTCACCTTCGCCGGCAAGGCGCTGCAGGCCAAGCCCAAGGGCGTCCCCAGCAGCGTCGCCTGCGGCCGCGTGATGGCGGTCTGGCTGATGATGGGCATCGCAATGGCCATCTACGTCGCCAGCGCCATGATCACCCACTTCACCTGGCAATATTCTTACATCGCGGCCCTGCTGATGATGGTCGGCATGGCGCACGCCATTAGCGCGGTCATCCTGCGCTGGCGGGTGCAGGGAGTGGTCGCGGCCATCTGGTGGGCGGGCGGCGCAGCGGTGTTCTTTCTCAACTCCTGGCGCGCCACCAGCGACATCATGCTGGCAGAGATGTGCCTGGGCATGATTGCCTTCGGTGTCTACGCCATGATGCTGGAGCACCGGCGCGGCGGCCATTGGACCAATAAGACCGCCTGACCGCACACATTCGCAACAGGGTCCTACAAACGCATCACCCTAAGGAGGAACCATCCCATGACGGACTTCGACACAACCAACCCACCGCGCCGCGACGATCTCGTCCAGCGCATCGAGCTGATGGAAGCCATGATCGCCGAGGGCCGCTGCACCACCATGCGCTACGGCTGGATCTTCCTGATGTGGGGCTTACTCTACTACGCGGCCATCGGTTGGCAGATGTATCTGCCCGCCGGGAAGTTCGCCTGGCCGGTCTTAATGGTCCTCGGCGTCGTCATCATCCAGATATGGAGATGGCGTGCCCTCCGCTCTGGACGTAACCATGAGAGCCCTCGCTCACGCAGCATCGGCGCCGTTTGGGGGACAGTCGGCTGCGCCTTCTTCCTCTACATGGGCGCTGCAGCCGCCAGTCATCACATTCAAAGTCCCGCAGTCAACGCGACCGTCATGTTCTTCCTCGGACTCGCCCACGCCATTAGCGCAGTCGTCCTCCGCTGGCGCGTTCAGGGAGCAGTCGCCGCCATCTGGTTTGCAGGCGGGATGGCAATGTTCTTTGCGCCCTACCCCGCTTCGCTCATCATCTTCCTGGTTGCCAGCTTCTTCGGCATGGTCCTCTTCGGCCTCTACACGATGATGCTGGAGCGCCAGCGCGCCGCCTCTCTGGTGCAGCACCATGCCTGAGGTCCTCCCCGAACTCGACCCCGTCGTCCACGGCAAGCTGCGCCTCGCGCTGCTCTCGCTGCTGGTCGGCGTCGGGGAGGCCGACTTCACCTGGCTGCGCGACAAGACCGGCTCCACGGACGGCAACCTCGGCGCGCAGATGCTCAAGCTCGAAGAGGCTGGCTACGTCGCCATGCAGAAGCGCTTCTCCGGGCGCAAGCCGCAGACCCTCTACCGTATGACCCCCGCAGGCCGCAAGGCCCTCGCCGCCTACGTCGCTTCCCTCAAACGCCTGCTCAACGGGGCCCTTTGAACGAATTTGATTTGATCTGCGTACTACGGAGAAACTATGCGAATGAGATCTGCACTTATCCTGATCGCCGGCAGCCTTATCGCGCCCGGCATCTCCCTGGCCCAGGCTGCTCCGGCGTCCCAGGCGCCTCCAGCTGCACAGGCCCCTCCCAGCCATACCTTCGATGTAGCGTCGGTCCGTCCCGCAGCGCAGATCGACCAGGCAACCATTCTCGCCGGACTGCGCGCTGGCCGTAGGCCGGAGTCCTTCCACCTCGATGGCTCGCGAGCGACCTTCACCTACCAGTCGCTGAAGGAGCTAATCGCCTACGCCTACAAAGTCAGGACCTTTCAGGTCAGCGGCCCGGATTGGATGGTGACCGACCGCTTCGACATCGCGGCGCGCCTGCCCGACGGGGCCTCCCGCGACGACGTGCCCGCAATGCTCCAGGCTCTCCTGGTCGACCGCTTCAAGCTGGCCGCCCACCTGGAGACCGCCGAGCACCCGGTGCTCGGCCTGATGCTTGCCAAGGGAGGATCGAAGCTGCAGCGGTCGACCGCAACGCCCGTCGCGATCGACCCGGACGCGCCGCTGAAGCCCGGCGAGACCAAGGTCGACACCATCGACGGGGCGATGCTTCTCACCAGAAATCCCAACGGCTCGACCACCTACAACATAGGGACCAGAGGAAGCTTCACCCTCACCGTCGACGGGCAAAACGGTACCATGCATATGGACGCGAGCGGGATGACGCTCAAGGGCTTCGCTAACATGCTCACCCTCCTGGGCGGCGGAAACGGCCGCCAGGTAGTGGACATGACTGGGCTGACGGGAAACTATGAGTTGACAGTGGAGTTTTCCCTCTCAGACCTTGCTGCAAATCTGCACGACGAGGGCATCGACGTCCCCACCGGCCCCGGTGGTGGGGGCGGCGCAAGCGGCACAGCATCCGACCCCGGCGGCAGCTCCACCGTCTCCGACGCACTGGCCAAGCTGGGCTTGAAGCTGGAGAGAAGCAAGGCCAACATTCAACAGCTCATCGTCGACCACGTGGAGAAGACCGCCGCGGAGAACTAACATCTGCCCGCGCGTAGACGGCGTGGCGCATCAGTTTGAACGGCTGTGGCGTATTATGAGAGGTGTCATATGGCAACCGTTCCTCAAGCCAGGCCCAAGAGACGGACTCTGAACGAGTCGGCCAGGGAGCTGCATCGGCTTCTGGAGGAATGTTTCGACGACATGGGACTGACACAAGCGGAGAGAGATGCCCGCTACTCGGCGCTTGGTCATTCGCTGGATTCTAAGGGTGCAAGCCGCGCCAAAGTTCGATCATCCCCAGGTAGTTAGGGTGCTTGGGATCGACACCTGCTTGATCGCGCAGCTGCCTGATAAACTCTCCTTCCGTTTCAAGCGCCAGCAGGCGTTTCATGAGGGCTTGCACCTCTCGCTCTGCCGCGGAGCGGATGCTTCTGGTCGTCTTCGGCGCGCTCTTGCTGTACTCGTCCACTGAATCAGCCTCCTAACATACAGCTCTGATCGGAAACGGAAAGTGACCCCTCACGTCACCGGTCACGGTGCATGATAGAAGGCAGTTGCCAGAATCAGAATTGAAGTTGCGCAAGTCGGCGAGCTTGGCGCGCTAGGCCCGCCCTGGATGAGCGACAGGCCCCTGAGTCGCTACTTCGCCATCGCCTCCCGCACCGGCTCCTGCGGCGCCGCAAAGAAGACATTGGAAATCACCGCCCCCGCAATCGCCCCGAAGATCGGCGCAACCCAGAACAGCCACAGCTGCGAGAGCGCCCAGCCATGCACAAACAGCGCTGTCGCCGTCGAGCGCGCCGGGTTCACCGACGTATTCGTCACCGGAATCGAGATCAGGTGGATCAGCGTCAGCCCCAACCCAATCGCGATCGGCGCAAAACCCTTCGGCGCGCGCTCATCGGTCGAGCCCAGAATCACCAGCAGGAAGAACGCCGTCAGGATCGCCTCCACAATGAAGCACGCCGCCAGCGAGTAGTGGTCCGGCGAGTGGTCGCCGTAGCCGTTGCTTGCGAAGCCGCCCAGCACAAACCCCGGCTTGCCGCTGGCGATCGCGTACAAGGCACTCGCCCCGATGAACGCGCCCACCAACTGCGCGATCACATACGCCGGCAGCTCCTTCACCGGAAACCTCTTCGCGACCACCAGCCCAACCGAGACCGCAGGGTTCAAGTGGCAACCCGACACATGCCCGATGGCGAACGCCATCGTCAGTACCGTAAGCCCGAAGGCCAGCGCGACCCCGGCGAAGCCGATGCCAAGCGTGGGATAGCCGGCCGCGATCACCGCCGCGCCGCAGCCGCCGAAGACCAGCCAAAACGTGCCGAACATCTCGGCGATAGAGCGTTTGAATAAAGACATAGGTGTCGTTTCCTTCTGAAATTTGGGATGACCTGCGCTCGCGGATGCCGCCAGCGCGCGCAGCAGGTTGTGCAGCATGGCCCGGGTTTACCGCGGAAGCCCGCTGCCGCGCATCGCCAGGGTTTGGCGGCGGCGGAAGACGGGCAATGGAAGATGGGCGAATCCTACCACGGCCGGGCTCAATGTCCCATCAATAATCTCAGCCGCGCAGCACTCAGACTGCGCGCCGCGACTCGACCGCCATCCCCGCGATTTCCTACCGCTCGACGCTCGATCCCGCAGGCAATCCCGCGGCCGCCGGCTCCGTCCGCGCCACCAGCGGCGCGAAACCGTTCGTCTCTGCCGAATACGCCAGCAGCTCGCCGGCATCGATATCGAAGTACCACCCGTGCAGCTCCATTGCGCCCGCCAACACCCGCTCGCGGATCCACGGAAATGACATCAGGTTCTCAAGCGACAGTTGAATCGCCCCCTGCTCGCACGCCCGCGTCTTCACCGCCTCCGGCTCGACCGCCAGCTCGCGCATCACCCGCTCTCGCACCGCCGCCGCAATGCTCACCCACGCGCCGATGAACTCATACTCGCTGCGATTGATTCCCTCGCCATCCATCAGCGCGCGAATCCCCCCACACCCCGAGTGGCCGAGAATAATAATCTGCTCCACATTCAGCCCCTTCACCGCAAACTCAATGTCCGCGCGGATGCCCGGCATCTCCGCATCATTGCGATACGGGGGCACCAGATTCGCCACGTTGCGCACCACAAAGATGTCCCCCGGCCCCGCGCCCATCAGCATCCCCGGGTCCGCGCGCGAGTCGCAGCAGGAGATCACCAGCGCGCGCGGGTTCTGCCCCTGGCGCAGCCGTGCGTACACGCTCGCGTCGCCATGGAAATACTTCTCCTGAAACTCCGCAAACCCCGCGATAAACTTTGCGACGTCAGTCAAAATCGCCCCTCCCATACACCCCGCAGCGCGTCTCCAATAGCATCGCACGAGTCCAGCCGCAGCATTTATCATCACCCAGATGAATTCCCCCGTACGATCGCTGCTCGCCTCCGGCGCCAAGCTCACCGACTCCGCCCTCGAACGGCTCCTGCCCTCGCCCGACACGCTGCCCCACTCCATCCACCGCGCCATGCGCCACAGTGTCTTCGCCGGCGGCAAGCGCCTGCGCCCTATCCTCTGCATGGAAGCCGCCCGCATGGTCGCCGCCCAAGCTCCGGCCTCACCAGCAGATGCCTTGCCCACCGGCATCGCCGACCTCGGTGCCGCCATCGAGATGCTGCACACCTACTCCCTCATCCACGACGACCTCCCCTCCCTCGACAACGACGACCTCCGCCGCGGCCAGCCCACCTGCCACGTCGTCTTCGGCGACGCCATCGCCATCCTCGCCGGCGACGCCCTCCAGACCCTCGCCTTCCAGACCATCGCCCAACTCCCCTGCCCCGCACACACCACCGTCGCCATCCTGCGCGACATCTCCCTCGCCGTCGGCACCGGCATCGGCCGCCTCGGCGACCTTGAGACTCAGCTGCCGCCCGGCATGATCGGCGGGCAGGTCGTCGACATCGAATCCGAAGGAGTCCCGCCGACCGCCGACCTCGTCGAGACCATCCATCGCGCCAAAACCGGCGCCCTCATCACCACCAGCATTGTCTCCGGTGGCCTCTACGCGTTGGGCAACAAGTCGGGTGCGCCACATCTCGACCCTGAGATGGTTCCGCGCCTCCGCACCTTCGGCCAAAACGCCGGCCTTGCTTTCCAGATCGTCGACGACATCCTCGACATGACCCAGTCCTCCGCCGAGCTCGGCAAGACCGCCGGCAAGGACACCGCCAGCACCAAGGCCACCTGGCCCGCCGTCTTCGGCATCGCCCAGTCCCGCCGCGACGCCGACCAGCTCGTCGCCGACGCCTTCGCCGCCCTCGCACCCTTCGGCCCCGCCGCCGACCCTCTCAAGGCCCTCGCCCAGTACCTCACCACCCGCACCAACTAGCCAAGCGGTACCATCGTACTCATGGGCCTGGACGACCGCAGCCGCAGACGCCGCGACCTCCTCGAACTCGCCATCGGCTACACCCTCATCCTGCTCGTCATCTGGACGCCGCGCCCTTGGCAGCGAATCCTCTACTGCTTCGCCGCCATCTACCTCATCGCCATCCTCTGGCGCTCCTTCGCAGGCTGGCCCGCGATGGGCCTGCGCACCGCAAACCTCGCGCGCTCGGCATGGATCGCCGCGGTCGCAGCGCTCATGGCAGCCATCGCCATCTTCATCGCCCACCGTCAGCACACCCTGAACCTGCCCGATAGCGTCCCCGCCTTCATCCAGCGCTACTGGGGCTACGCCCTCTGGGCCTTCGCCCAGCAGGCCCTGCTGCAGGACTTCTTCCTCGCCCGATTTCGGCGCCTCATCCCGAACCCCACTCTCGCCGCTCTCGCGGCCACCCTCACCTTCTCTCTAGCCCATCTGCCCAGCCCCATCCTCACCGCCGTCACCTTTGTCTGGGGACTCGCAGCCTGCCTGCTCTTCCTCCGCTACCGCAACCTCTATCCGCTCGCCCTCGCGCACGCCATCTTCGGAATTGCCATCGCCGTCACGCTGCCCGGCCCACTTACCCGCAACATGCGCGTTGGCCTCGGCTACCTCACCTACGCGCAACGCCACAACTCGCACCGCGGCCACTGACCCCACAATGAGGTCAGTCCGCGAGCGATGCCAGCGCGCGCTCCAGCTTCACTCCGCGCGAAGCCTTCAGCAGCGCCACATCGCCCGCCCGCACATTCTCCCTCAGCCACGTGCCCGCCTCCTCCGGCGTGGCCACAAAAACCGAATTCACCCCAACCCTCGCCGCCTCTTCCACCAACGCCCGCGCCAGCCCCCGCACCCCAACCACCGCATTCACCCCCCGCTCCGCCATCCGCCGCCCACACGCCCGATGCAGCGCCTCACCCTCCGGCCCAAGCTCCAGCATCTCTCCCGCCACCACCACGCGCCGGCCGCCATCGCCTACCGGCATCGCCAACAGCGCATCCACCATCGCATCCAGCGCGCGCGGATTCGAATTGTAACTATCGTTGATCAGTGTCGCGCCGCGCCACTCGATTCTCTCGCCCCGCCGGTCGCCTGCGCGCAGTTCGCCCACCGCCGCCGCGCACTCAGCCAGCGAGATCCCGCTCTGCAGCCCCACTGCAATCGCCGCGAGCGCATTCAGCACATTGTGCCGCCCCAGCAACCGTAGCTTCACCCGCTCCCGCTGTCCTCGCGCGATGACCGTAAACTCCATCCCATCGCCCGCGTCCAAAAGCTCGACCGCGCGCACCTCCGCCCGCTCGCTCGTGCCATAGAAGACAGCCCGCTTTCCAATCCCCCGACCAAACTCCGTTACATATTCGTCGTCGCCGTTGAGGAAAGCGATCCCATCCGGCGGCAGCGCCTCCACCAGCTCGTACTTCGCCCGTGCAATCCCGGCCATCCCATCCGCAAAGTGCTCCAGATGCACCGGCGCCACATTGGTCACCACCGCCCAGTCCGGCTCCGCGATCCGCGCCAGCGCGGCAATCTCCCCCGCGTGATTCATCCCCATCTCAATCACCGCAACTTCATGCCCCGCCTCCAGCCGCAGTAGTTGCAACGGCAACCCAAAGCCATTGTTCAAATTCCCCTGCGACTTCAGCACCGTCCCCTCATCCCGCGAGCCCAGCACCGCCGCCACTGCGTCCTTCGTCGTCGTCTTGCCCGCCGACCCCGTGACCCCGATCACCCGCCCACCCCAACTCCGCCGCACCTCCCGCGCCAGCAGTTGCAGGCTGAGCAGCACGCCATCGCCATCATGATCGGGCACGCGCAACAGCTTGCCCAAAGGCAAATTCACCGGCTCCAGCCAGCGCATGCTCACCACCGCGGCAACCGCGCCATTCGCCAGCGCCGCTTCCACAAAGTCGTGCCCATCCAGCCGCTCCCCGCGCACCGCAAAAAACAAGTCGCCCGCGCCAATCGTCCGCGAGTCAATCGAGTAGCCCGTCGCCAGGGCATCGTCGTCAAAATCGCCTTCCGCGCGGATCCATTCCGCCACCTGGCCCAGCGTCAGATTCACCGCATCACCTCGCCGCGCTGCTCATCCCCGCTCTGTAACCGGATTAGTTGCATGAATTATCCAATCCCTTTCAACACGTCCTCCGCCACCGCTACATCGTCAAACGGCACCGCCCGGTCACGCAGTATCTGCACCTTTTCGTGCCCCTTCCCCGCAATCAGCACAATATCCCCGCGCGCCCCCGCGCGAATTGCAATCCCAATCGCCGCCGCACGGTCCGGCTCAACGATACACGCCGTCGCCGTCTCCCGGACCCCCACCAGCGCCTCCTCGATAATCGCCATCGGCTTCTCGCTGCGCGGATTATCGCTGGTCAGCACCACCAGATCGCTGCCCTCCGCCGCAACCCGCCCCATCCGTGGCCGCTTCGTCCGATCGCGGTCCCCACCGCACCCAAACAGCGTAATCACCCGCCCGCCACGCTCCCCCGCCAACTCACGCGCCAACGCAATCAGGTTCCGCAGCGCGTCATCCGTATGCGCATAATCCACCGCCACCGTAAACCCCGCCTCACTCGAACCCCTCACCACCTGAAATCGCCCCGGAGCCTGCTTCAAACTCGGCGCAGCCCCGGCGATCTCCTCCAACGTTAAGCCTCGCGCGAGCGCCGCACACATCGCCGCCAGCAGGTTCAGGGCATTAACCCGTCCCACGAGCCGCGAGCGAATTGCACAGGGACCTACAGGTGTTACAAATTGAAATTGCATCTCCCCTGCGCGCATTTCCATCCGCTCCGCGCGGAACTCACCTCCTCTTTGCGCACCATACATCATGCAGTGCGAGTGTCGGGCGGCGCACACAAATGCCTCAGCTGCCGGGTCGTCCGCATTGATCACCGCAACCCGCGGCGCCGCCGCACCCACGCCCTCAAACAGCCGTGCCTTCGCCGCCCCATACCGCTTCATTGTCCCGTGATAATCCAGATGGTCCTGCGTCAGATTCGTAAAGATCGCCACATCCACCGGAATCCCCCATACCCGCTCCTGCTCCAGCGCATGCGAGCTCATCTCCATCACCGCCTCCGTCGCACCCGCGCGCACCCCATCCGCGAACACTCGCAGCACATCGGAAGCCTCCGGCGTCGTGTGCTCGCTCGCGCGCACCTCATCGCCCACATGCGTCTCAATCGTCCCCAGCAGCACGCACCTTCGCCCCACGCCCCTTAGCATCTGCTCCAGCAGATACGCCGTCGTCGTCTTGCCATTCGTCCCCGTCACCGCGCTCACCGCCAGCCGCCGTTCCGGATGCCCCAGCACGGCCGCGCTCAACTCCGCTAGCGCCCGCCGGCCATTCCGAGGCTCTACCCTCGCCACCGCAATCTCCGGCCGCTCCCGCCGCAGCCGCGCATATGCCTTGCCCGAATCCGTCACCACCGCAACCGCACCCTGCGCCAGCGCCGCACCTATATATAGATTTCCATCCGTCGTTCCCCCGCGCATGGCGACAAACCCCACCCCCGGCCGCACCCGCCGCGAGTCGTACTCGACGCCGGCGATCTCGCTCGCGGCGCCCGCGCTCTCAATCGCCGCAACCTCTTTCAGCGCGTCCGCCCAGACCATGGATTCGATTCTATGTCCGCGCCCGCGCCCGGGCCGCTACCGCTCGAAGCGCACGACGACCTGGGTGCCCACTGGGACCATCGTCCCCGCCGCAGGCATCTGCTCGCGCGCCACACCACTGCCCATCGGGGCGACCCGCAAACCCAGGCCCTCCGCCGTCTCGACAGCCCCGCGCAGCGCCGACCCCGTGAAGGACGGCACCGCCACTCGCGGCCCTGCGTCAACAATCACCGATCCGTTCGGGCGTGCCGGAAGCGGCGGCGAAATCTTAGCCGCCCGCGCAGGGCCCGGCGGCTCATTGCCCGCTGCATCTGCCACTCCACTGACCCTGAAGGCTGCAACCAACCTTGCCGGCAGAAGGCTTGGCGCGCCAAGCGACCTTGAAGAACTGGCCGCCGCAGATCCCGCACCTGGCCTGGTACCCGAATTCGCCGCCACCGAAGCCCCCTCTTCCGCGGCGCTTGCGGGCCTGATGTTCGCTGTGCGCAGCGGGTCGTCCGCCGGCAGGCTGTTCGCCTGTTCGAACATCGCATTCAGGTCGCCGACATTGTCGCTCGGCCCGTCCTCGACTGTAGGCTTCGGCGCCCCCGCCAGCAGCTCCTTGGGTGTCTTCAACGGCTGGTCGTGCGGGACGCCCAGATATTCAAGCACCTCCTGCGCCACCCGCTGAAACACCGGCGCCGACACCTCCGCGCCGTAATAGGAGCCCCCTGCCGACGGCGAATCGATCACCACCGCCACCGTAATCGCCGGGTTGCTCACCGGGGCCATCCCCGCAAAGCTCGCCACATACTTCGTCTTCGAGTAGGTGTGCGTCACCACGTCGATCTTCTGCGCCGTGCCCGTCTTCCCGCCCGCACTGTAACCGTTCAGCGCGGCTTCCTTGCCCGTTCCCTCGGTCACGATGCCCTGCATCATGCGGCGCATCTTGGCCGAAGTCATCTCGCTGATCACCCGATGCGCGCCGTCCGGCAGCTTCTCGGGAAGCTCATTCCCCGGTCGGAAGGCCGCGGGCCGCAACCGCGGGTCGCCCTTCATCTCGTCGGTCGACTGCAGCAGAACGTGCGGAGGCATGTAGACGCCGCCGTTGGCAATCGTGCTCACCATGGTGACGAGCTGCACCGGCGTCACGCCCACCTCCTGCCCGATCGCCAGCGACAGGATACTGGTCGCGCCCCACTGCCTCGGGTTGCGCAGCAACCCACGCGTCTCGCTGGGCAATTCAACTCCGGAGCGGTCGCCGAATCCAAAGGCCTTCATATATCTATAGAAAGTCTGCGGCCCAACCTTCAGCGCCATCTTCGCTGCGCCCACATCGCTCGAGTGTTCCAGAGCATATTGCACGGTCACCGCGCCAAAGTGGTCGCTCTTATCGTCGTGCAGCGTCCGCCCGAACATCGTCATCGCCCCACCCTGGCAGTCCACAATATCCTCCGGCCGCACGCCCGCCGCATCCAGCGCAGTCGCATACGTCACCAGTTTGAAGGTCGAGCCCGGCTCATACACGTCGCTCACCGCCAGATTGGTCAATGAGCCCGGCTCCATGTGCCGCGAGTCGTTCGGATTGAACCGCGGCGAGATCGCCAGCGCCAGAATCTGCCCGGTATGCGGGTCCTGCACCACCACCGTGCCGTGCAGCGCCTTCACCTTCGCCATCTGCTCGTCCAGGGCGCGCTCCGCCATGTGCTGGATGTTCGCATCGATCGTCAGCACAAGATTCTCGCCCGGCTGCGGCTCTTCCTCGACGCTGTGCATCACTTGGCGTTTGGCATCGACCGCCGTCAGCATGTGCCCAGGTTGCCCGTGCATGTCGTCGTCAAACTTCTGCTCCAGGCCGCCCAGCCCGGTGTCGTCGGTCCCCACGTAGCCCAGCACCTGCGCGGCCAGGTCGTTGTCCGGATAGAAACGCTTGAACTCCTTCTGGAAGTAGACCCCCTTCAGGTTCAGCTCGCGCACCCGGTCCGCCGTCCTCGCGTCCACCCGCCGCGCCACCCAGGCAAAGTTCCTCGAGTCATTAAACCGCGCCAACATCTGTGCTTCTGAGGTGAAGTTGTCGATCGAGTCGGTATGCACCACCTTGGCTAGGATCTCCGCAGCGTTGGCGCGGTTCTGGCTCAACTCCGACGGCACCGCATAGATCGAGTCGACCGACACTGTCATCGCTAGCTCGCGCAGGTTGCGGTCGTAAAGCACTCCCCGCCGCGGCGCGACATCGAACGTCTTCTGCTGCTGCCTCTCTGCCCGGTCCACCCACTCCGAGTGGCGCACCACCTGCAGCCACGTCAGCCGCACACCAATCAGCGAGACCCACGCGCAAAAAAAGATTGCCACCCACGCAAAGCGCACCTTGCGGATCGGTGCCGTCAATGTCTTGCGCTGCGTCGGTCGAGTCACTCTGCCCATAGAAAGTCCAACGGAAGTTCTGAGTGATGAGTTGTGGGTGAGTCCAGAGCTGCTGGCGAGGTCCGAAGAAAAGCCATGACGTCTCGAAGCCGCGACACTAACAACTCACAACTACCAACTACCAACTGCACTCGGCGCGTTCGTCTGTGCCAGCACCGGCGCTTTCGACGTGCTTCCATCCGGGCGGACCATCTGGCCGGCCTGCGGCACGTTCATCCCAAGCTGCCGCGCAATCTGGTCGATGCGTCCGGGATCGCTCAGCTCCGCCTCGGTCAGGCGCAGCTCGCGGTTCTGCTCGCGCATCTGCTCCACCTGGGCCTTTTGCGCCTCAACCTGGTAGCCGATCTCAATCGCCGAGAAGTGCTGCCACACATAGACCATCACCAGCACAAAAAGCAGGCCCATCACCGCGCTGAACGTGCGCATCTCGCGCCGGCGCTCTGGATCGTCGGCCTTCACAATGCGGCTGTTGTCGATGTGCTTGGCAAAGAAGACCTCTGGCGTCGGACCGCGGCGCGCGCGCTGCTGCAGTTCAAACAGCTCGCGGTTGCGCCGCTCGCGCGACTGCGCAACGCCGCCCAGGCCAGTCGCGCCGCCCGCTCCCATTCCCATCCCCATTCGCATTCCGAAGATATTTCCCTGCCCTGCCGTCGTCATCGACATCTCCGCCCTCCGCCCTCAGTCCTCAGTCCCTGGCACTTTACTAACAACTCACAACTACCAACTCACAACTGTCTTCTCTCCGCCGCCCTCAGCTTCGCGCTTCTCGACCGCGGGTTGCGCATCTCCTCCTGCTCGCCCGCAATCACCGGCTTCTTCGTCAAAACCTCAAAAATCCCATCGCGACCGGCCTCGCGAAACGCATCTTTCACCAGCCGGTCCTCCAGCGAGTGGAAGCTGATCAGCACCAGCCTTCCTCCCGACTTCAGCAGAGATGGCGCGCTCTTCAGCAGCGTCCTGATCTCTCCCAGCTCATCGTTCACTCGAATTCGAAGCGCCTGAAAGGTCCGCGTCGCGGGATGAATCGTGTCGCCTTTCATTGCCCCCCCTTTCATTGAAGGGGCCGCGGCCGATATCAATCCAGCCAACTCCGCTGTGGTCGATATCGGCCGGGCCCTCACAATGGCTCTGGCGATTCTCCGCGACCTCCTTTCCTCTCCGAATTCGTAAATCAGGTCGGCGAGTTCGTTCTCGTCTGCCTGATTTACCACTTGCCCGGCCGTCTCCCCGCTGCGCGTATCCATCCGCATGTCCAGCGGTCCATCCGACCGAAAACTGAATCCTCTATGTGCCTCATCCAACTGCAGGCTGCTCACTCCAAAGTCCCCGAGCAGGCCATCCAAACTCCCCGGCGCAATTACTTCGCCCACTTCCGAAAACGCCCTCGGCTCAAACACCACCTCCGGCATCGCCCCGCCGTCTTGAGACCGGCCCAGCTCAGCCCTCACCTCATCCAACCGGGCCTTCGCCAGCTCCAGCGCCTCGGGGTCGCGGTCGAAGCAGATCAGCCTGCCCTTCGCGCCCAGCCTCCTGGCAATCTCCGCCGAGTGCCCTCCCAGCCCGACCGTCGCATCCACAACCACGCCGCCCGGCCGCACATTGAGGTACCGCAAAGCTTCATCCAAAAGAACCGGCACATGCCGCGGATTGCTCATCTCCTCCGCCTCAGTGCTGCCCCTGGGGGCCGTTGCCGTCCAAACCCGAAACTACTTACCTCGAGAACCACGCAGCCACGATCCATGCCCGCACCATCAGCTCGCGTAGGATCGCCAACGCCATCGCCTCAGTCCTTCAATGCTTTGGTCTTCTCCGCCAGCGCCGCGCGCCGTTCCCGCGGCATCTCTACCACTCCGCTCGGTCCCTTGCGCTCCGCCTCGAACATCTCCAGGTTGATCACTTCCAAGATCGTCTGCATCCCCAGCACATTCACATCGCCCGTCAACTTCGCCTGCTGCCGGACCACCTGCGGCAGCAGCAGCCTTCCCTGCGAGTCCATCTCCACCGTCTGTCCGTAGTAGCTCGTCACGTTCAGGAAGTCCTCCCGCTCCGGGTCCGTCGGCTCCAGCTTCACGATCTTCGACTCGATCGCCTCCCACTCCTTCATCGGGTACAGCTGCGCCCGCTTGCCGTCCACGCTCGTGATGTAGAAGACCGGCCCGTACACCTCATCCACCCTGCGCTTAAACTCCGCCGGCAACTTGAGACGGAACTTCTCGTCGACGCGCGTTTGGTGGTTGCCACGAAACATTGCATCCTCAAGACCCCCGAACCACACTTGCCAGCCAGAAACAGTCCGTGCGGGGCTAGAATTGCGTTGAGAGAACAGTGACATTAACCACTGAACTCCACTTTTGGCCACTTTTTTCTACTTCGCAATCCTGACGCAGGCAGCCAGCGATGGCAAGCCCTAAATTGGGAGATCAAATGAAATTCTCTGGACAAGATGTGGAAAACTCAGCCCCTAGCGGAACCCAAACCGTAAACCCCTACATATAGTGTTTGCCCCGATGGTTCAACCCGGAACTCCCCCTTGCAGTCCGCGACGTTCTCTGTTAGCGAATGAAAAGCGAAAGTCGGCCGCCTCACCCTGCGACGCCCCCGTCACGCCCGCCTTCCCAGCCGCAAACTCCGCCGCAGTCCCCACACCAGATACGCCACCACCACCAGGTTGAACAGCAGCAGGCACACCCGGATCCAGTCCGGCCGCCGCACAAGCTCATACATCTCCCAGGGCAGAAACGAGATGGTAAGCCCAACCGTCAGATACTCCGCCCAAAGCTTCTCCATCAGCAGCCCCACCCCCTCCGTCACACGCAACCCGGCATAAAAGAAGGTCGCAATCCCGATCTGCCGCAGCCGCCGGGCCGTGATCTCGTCCAGATGGTCCAGCACCCACGAGACCAGCCGCCCGTCGGGGTCAACCCGCAGCCGCATCGCCAGCCGCGTCGCCGCGTCGCCCAGGTCGCGATGGATGAAGTGGATCGCGCCCGCGCCCACCAGAAAGAAGAAGACCGCCTCCACCAGCTTGAACGCGCCGATCAACAGCAGGCCGCGGTCACGCCGCATCGCAGAATGCCCTTCGGCTGCTCCACCCTTCTTCACGCCGGTTCCGTCAGTGCCTTGCATTCTGAATGCCGATCCCTGAGGCGTATAAATACGCCGCGCGCGATTGTGCGCAACACGCTGAACCCAGTTGACGGGCGCTCGGCGGGAATGTCAATGCGGGCTCGAGGATCGGCGCATTGGTCTGGTCAACATCCTGCAGCAGAACTTCGATACTGCGAACCCAGCCTGGAATCGCCTCTATCGCCGGCACTTGCGCGGTGCCACAATTTTCTCAAAGCATCGCAGAAAAAAATCCAATCCAGCCCCGGCCGGCGGACGTTGTTGGAAGTGAGCGCCCTGAGAAGGACGACGAGGCCCCCAAACACATCTTGAAAGGAAACAGACCACCATGAGAAAGACACTGCTCGCTACCGTCACCGCAGCCGTACTGGCTTGCGCGTCATTCAGCGCCATCACCGCAGCCGACATGAAGGACCCCAAGGTCGGCGGCGCCGATATGTACCCCACCAAAACCATCGTCGAGAACGCCGTCAACTCGCCCATCCACACCACCCTGGTCGCCGCCGTCAAGGCCGCCGGCCTGGTCGACACCCTCAACTCCCCCGGCCCCTTCACCGTCTTCGCGCCCACCAACGACGCCTTCGCCAAGCTCCCCGCCGGCACCGTCGATACCCTGGTGAAGCCCGAGAACAAAGCCACCCTCACCAAGATCCTCACCTACCACGTGGTTGCCGGCCGCGTCTCCTCCAAGGACATCAAGGACGGCATCAAGGCTGGCGGCGGCAAGTATGAGCTCACCACCGTCGAAGGCGGCAAGCTCATCGCCACCCTCAAGGACGGCAAAATCATGCTGACCGATGAGAAGGGCGGCATGGCCACCATCACCACAGCCAACGTTTACCAGTCGAACGGCGTGATTGACGTAATCGACACCGTGTTGATGCCCAGCTAACTGTTCAATTGCTCCACTTCCCTACCCGCACTGCGCAGGCAAGGCGTCTCTTCGGAGACGCCTTGCTGTATGGGCAACGGAACGAGCGCGCACGCCGCGCACGCAATCAGCATGGGAAACATCTCCAGCGTATACCTCGGCTCGGAGTTCTCCATCGTGCTCAGCAGCGCGCAGCGCAGCGCGATGTAGATCACAGGGAACGCCAGCCACCGAACGCAAGCCCTGTCCCGCGCAACCCGCACCGCGCCCGCCAACGCCGCAGTCATCAGCGCGAGGTTCAACAGCCCCAGCCCCACCGCCTCCCCCGACTCATCCCGGTGCGCCGCAAAGTTCCACCAATCCGCATCGAGGCCAAGCGTCTCCGTCCGCGGCCGCAGCAGCATATCGGCCACACGCAGCGCAGGCACCCATAATCGGCACTCAATCGGATGCGCGCGCAGCCGCTCGCTCGCCAGCGCGCCGAACTTTACGTCCAGCGCAGGAGAGACTGTCTTCGTCGCGTTGTACTCCGCCAGCAGCTCCGCCGTCTGCGCGCGCTGCACCGTCGAATCGAACGCCCGCGCCGGCAGATCGCCGACCTCAATGCTCTCCTCCCCCACCCTCCAGAACACGTTCCCGGTTGACACATAGTCCACCGCCCACGTGCTCATCCAGCGATAGAAGCCGTAGTTCACACGCTCGCCCGGCTCGTTCACCCTTCGCGGAGCCAGCGTCTGCACCACATGGAAGGTCCGCCAGTTACGCAGCGTCCACGGCACAAGCGGCAGCGCCGCCAGCACCCCGCACAGCAGCGCCGTCTTCACGCCCGCGCGCAACCTGCCCTGCCGCCACGCGTACCACAGAATCGCCGCAACCACCGCCACCGCCACCAGCGCGCCATCCGGCCGCAGCAGCATTGCCTTGGCCATCGCAGCCGATACCAACGCCATCGCGCCGCGGTCCATACCGCCTTCCGCCTGCGCCCGCAGCACTCGCCCGCAGGCCCACAGCCCCAGCGACACCGCAAACACGCTAAGGCATTCCGTCAGTGCAATCGTCGAATACGCCGCCGTAAATGGGCACAGCGCCGCCAGAAAGATCGCAATCGTCCCCGCGCGCGCCGACACCTGTTCGCGCACAAAGCTCGCAATCAGCCAGCACCCTAGCAGATCGATCGCAACCTGCACCAGCAACACCGCAGTCATGTTGCCCGCGCCAAACAGCGCAAACACCGCCCCCAGAAACAGCGGATAGCCCGGCAGCCGAATCAGCGACGGATCGATCGGCCCGGCCACATTCGTGCCGCCCGCGTCCAGGTCGCTGGTCCCCAGGTTTTCGCTGATCCCATAGATCCCATGATGGAACAGGTTCGTCGCCAGATTCGCATACACATATGTGTCTTCATCCAGCGGCATCGGGTGCCACAGGAACCACAACCGCAGCGCGAGCCCCAGCCCCAGCGCGAGCCACCACAGCTTGCCTCCGCGCAGACCACTCCCGCGACCCTCAGCCTGCGATGTTGGCATGGCCGCAGCATACCACCGCGCAAAGACGTGCAGCCCGCAGCCCCCCGCCGGACCCCCGCGAGATCCGGACCCGCGCTACTTCCTCTTGCCCAGCTTCTTCTTGTCCTGGTACATCGCCGCGTCGGCTTCTTCGATCACCTGCTTGATCGTCTTACCCGGCCGCCACTCCGCCAGCCCAATCGACGCCACCACGGCAATCTTCAGCGTGGCCTTGCCCGCACCGGCTTCGATCGCAAAGTCCCCGAAGACCCAGTCCTTGATGCGCTGCATCTGCGACTTCGCGCCCTCGAGATCGCGCGCCAGCACGATGATGAACTCGTCTCCACCCCAGCGCCCCACCAGGTCGTCGGCGCGCACGTTCTTCTGAAGCTCCACGGAGAACTTCTTCAGCAGGTCGTCGCCCGCCACATGCCCATGCTTGTCGTTGACCGCCTTGAAGAGATTCAGGTCCAGCATCACCACACAGAATCTGCGGTCCATCGAGATGTTCCACTCCATCCGCGCCTCGACCCCCCGCCGGTTCGCCAGACCCGTCAGCGTGTCCTTCGAGGCTAGCTTCTCCACCATCTTCAGCTTGTCCTCGTAGACCGAGACCTTGGTGCGCAGCTGCGCCAGCGACTGCTCGCCGTCCCGCGCCATCTGGTCCACACAGCTCTTCAGCTCGGTCGCCTTCTTCACCAGCGACGCGCGTACCTGAGTCAGGTCGTCCAGGTTGGCGATGGCCTTCAGGTCCGCCGTCAACCCGCCGATCTGTCCGGCATACCGCTGGTCGCGCTCGCCCACCGACTCCGCCGTGCGCGCCAGCATGATCAGGAGCTCCTTCACCTCGTCGGCGGTGTTTCTAAGGTGCTCGGCGGTCAAGGAACCCCAGCGCTGCAGCACCTCCTCCACGAGCTCCTGGTTCTTCGTCACCGCCTTCGCAGGGACCTCCAGCGAGAGTTGGCCGGCCAGCCCCGTAAGCCCTCGCTCCAGTTCGCGCGCGGTCGCAGGACAGGCCTCCACCGCGCTCTTGCCCATCGCCCGCAATGCGGAGCGATAGGAATCCATCGTGGCTGTAAGCAACTCGTTTGCCTCCGGCTCTTCGATGACCAGGGAACTTGAATCTGTGTCGAGATATTTTTTTATGGAAATCAATACCGTTCGTCTCCAATGCTTTGGTGCGTTCCATGCCAAACGAATGCAGCAGCTCTGCCATCCGCTTCATTGCCTGCGCATGCGATGCGAACTCTGGATCATCGGGCAAACTCCCTGACGGGCCCCCGCTGGACCACCCACTTGGGACCTCGAAGTCCGTGGAATCGCGCTTCGATTCTCTCAGCCTAATCCCCGCGGGCAGGTGACGGCCGTCACACGAAGGCCGCGGGAACCCGGAGTGACACTGGTACCGCATCGCGCAAGGGAGCCTACCGCAGCGCCAGCCGCCGGCTCTCCATCGCCGCCAGATACGGCCGCGCTCTTTCCAGCGCCGCCTCCGCGGTCAGTCCGTACTTCTCACGCAGCGCCTCCACCTTGCCATGTTCGATGAACGCGTCCGGCCAGCCCACCCGCACCACCGGCGTCGCCAGCTCCATCTCGCTCATCGCCTCCAGCACCGCCGAGCCGAACCCGCCCGCCAGCACATGGTCCTCCATCGTCACCAGCAGCCCGCAGTGCCGCGCATACTCCGCCACGCAGGCCCGGTCGATCGGCTTGGCAAACCGCGGATTGATCACCGCCGCCGAGTAGCCCTCGTGCTCCAGCATCGCCGCCAGCCGCATCGCCTCGGGCAGCATCGCGCCCAGGCCCCATATCGATACATCCAAGCCCGCGACATCCTGCCCGTCCCGCACCACCTCGGCCACGCCAATCTCCAACCGCCGCGGCTGCTCCTTCACGCTCACGCCCGGCCCCGTCCCACGCGGATAGCGAATCGCCACCGGCCCCTCGTGCAGCATCGCCGTATACATCATGTCCGCCAGCTCGTCCTCGTCCTTCGGCACCATATGAACGATGTTGGGCACGCCGCGCAGATAGCTGATGTCGAACAGCCCGTGGTGCGTCGGCCCATCGTCGCCGCTCAGCCCGCCGCGGTCCATGCAAAACACCACCGGCAAATTCTGCAGGCACACGTCATGCACCACCTGGTCGAACGCGCGTTGCAGAAACGTCGAATAGATCGCGCAGAACGGCTTGTATCCCTTGGTCGCCATCCCCGCCGCAAAAATCACCGCGTGCTCCTCCGCAATCCCCACATCGAAGTAGCGCGTGGGATGCTTCGGCCGGAACAGATCGAGCGCCGTCCCGTTCGGCATCGCTGCCGTAATCGCCACCACCTTCTCATTGCCATCCGCCAGCTTCGCCAGCGTCTCCGCAAAGACCTCCGAATATGTCTTCTGCCCCGCCTGCTTGGTCTCGCCCGTCTCCGGATCGTACGGCCCCAGCCCATGGAACTTCTTCTGCTTCTTCAGCGCCGGCTCAAAGCCGCGTCCCTTCTGCGTAATCGCGTGCAGCACCACCGGCTTGTTCTGCTGCTTCAGGAACTTGAACGTCTCAATCAGCAGCGGCAGGTTGTGCCCGTCTACCGGGCCATAATAGCTAAGCCCGAACTCCTCAAACAGCGTGCCCGGCCCAATCAACCCCTTGGCCGCCTCCTCCGCCTTGCGCGCCATATGCCGCACCGTCTTGCCGCCGAACCGCTCCAGCAGCCCGGCCGCTCGGTCATGCAGCCCCGCAATCGTCGGATTGGTAACAATTTTATGGAAGTACTCCGCGATCGCCCCAACGTTCTTGTCGATCGACCACGCATTGTCGTTCAGCACCACAATCAGCCGTCGCGTCTGCGCCGCAATATTGTTCAGCGCCTCAAACGAGATCCCATTGGTAAACGCCGCGTCCCCGCACAGCGCAACGACATGCTCTTTGCCGCCGGACATGTCGCGCGCCACCGCCATCCCCAGCGCCGCGCTCAGCGCCGTGCCCGCGTGGCCCGCCCCATAGCTGTCGTGCTCGCTCTCCGTCCGCAGCATAAAGCCGTTCAGCCCGCCCGGCTGGCGGATGGTCTCGAACCGGTCGTTGCGCCCGGTCAGCATCTTATGCACGTACGCCTGGTGGCTCACGTCGAAGATAAAGCTGTCGCGCGGCGTCTCAAAAACGTAGTGCAGCGCCAGCGTCAACTCCACCACACCCAGGTTCGGGCCGATGTGTCCCCCGGTCTTGGACACGCCGAGGATCAGGCGCTCGCGAATCTCCCCCGCGAGTTGCGTCAGTTGCGCAATGCTCAGCCGTTTCACATCCGCGGGAGATTTGATCCCGCTCAACAATTCATCCATGCCTTCGCCTGTTTGCGCGTTCGGCTCCGCACGTGCGCCGGCACGCACGGAAACTATTCGCTTTAACTATACCAATCTGCCGGACCCACAAGCAGCGGCGCCTAAGCCCCAATCCCGCCTCGCCATTCGTCAATCGACGCAAGCAGCGTCCGCAGCCCCGGCGCTTCCCCGTCCTTGAGCAAGGTCCGCACATCGACCGCCAGCGCGGCCATCTCCGCCGGGGCATGGCGCGCATGACGCGCAAAATAGATGTCGCCCGAAGCAGAGCCGAGAAGCCGGCTCCAGTACCTTGCAGAGAGCCAAAGGGGCACCCAGCAGAAGATGGCGCGAAGCGCAAATGGCGCCGGCCCGACCCCCTCGCGGTCCTCTGCTGTCCAACCCTCCCGCACCGCAAGGATGAAGCGGCGCACCGTCGCGAGGTCGCGGGAAAGGCGAAGCGCATCGCAGCCGTTCTCATAGAGTGCCCCGGCAATTGCCGTAACAAAGACAGCATGGCGCTGCAACCACGCATCCATGTCCCGCACCGAATCCACGGCGAACCCCGCCTCTCGCAGGAGCGAAACAACATCTCGCGCTCCCTCCTCCACAACCGTGTGTTGCTGCGGTATGTCGAGATAGCGAATCACCCCGTCCTCGCAATCGCCCGCGACCCCGGGAAACGCAAGAACAGTCCGGGACCGTCCGAGGCGCGACAATAGATCCGATGAGCCATTGGCATGGTTCACCAGAAACACAACGCGTGGAATCGCAGTTGCCGCTGCAAGGTCCGGAAGGACCGCTTCGATCTGCTCACGGCGGACCGCCACCAGACAATAGTCCGCCACAAAGTTAGGCGGCAGCCTCTCCAGAACGGGAAGCGCCTTGGTGCAGAGGCGCATCGTCTTAAGGTCCCGGACCGCTGCGCCTCCGTGACGAAGCTCCCGTGCCCGCTCAGGCCGCGAGACCAGCGTCACCTCGTGCCCCGCCATCGCGAGCCGCACAGCAAATACAGTACCCTGGACCCCGGCGCCGACGATCACGATCCTCATCGCACGCCTCCAGCACTACCTACCGCGAAGGATACCAGCCACTCCCTCCGCGCCACTGTTAGCATCACTTCCATGCGCCTCCGCAACGCTCTCCTGCGCGTCATCTTCTGCTTCGCGTTCTCGCTCCGCGCGCCCTCCGCGCTCCTCGCGCAGGCCAGCCCATCGCTCCCCGGCACGCCAAACTCCCCGGCTCAGACCTCCCGCTCCGTCGACCCCCTCGTCGCGCCTTCCTCCGCAAACAGCCTGCTCGCCCAACCCACCCTCAATCCCGGCGCACTCTTCCTGATGGATCTCGAACGCCGCTTCGCCGCGGACGTCGCCACCGGCGGCGGTAAGGCCTTCGCCTCCTGGTTCGCCGCCGACGCCGTCTCGCTCTCGAACGGCAAGCCCGCAATCCTCGGGCGCGGCGCCATCGCCACCGCCGCGGACTGGGACCCCAAAACCTATCAGCTCACCTGGACCCCCGCCGGCGCGCAGATGGGCCCCTCCAACGACATGGGATTCACCTGGGGCCACTACGAGGGCCGCTCCCGCGACGCCCGCGGCGAACCTGTCCTCGTCACCGGGCGCTACATGACCGTATGGCGCAAACTCCCCGACGGAACCTGGAAGGTCGCGCTCGATGCCAGCGCCACCGAACCCCCCGCCACCGGCGACTGTTGCGCTCTCCCCAAGCCCTGATCGGCCCATCGGTAAAGCCCTGAAGTTCCAACCAGTTCCCCAAAAGTGCCAGTGCCCCACGCACCGCGAACCCATACCATCATGGGGTAAGATGAGTGCCACCTTGGTGAAAAGCGAAGTGACGCGCACGGAAGTCCTGCGTCTCGAGGGCCTCGACCGCTACGGGATCACCGGCCCCGCGCCCAACTCCGCGCCCAGCCTTGCGCCAGACCCTGCGCTCGATGACCTCACCGAACTCGCCGCCCGGGCCTGCAACACCGCCGCCGCCGGCATCTCCTTCACCGGCGCCGACCGCATCTACATCCACTCCCGCTACGGCATCCACGAGACCGAACTTCCCCTCGGCAGCCTGCCCGGCGCCGCGCCCATGGGCACCCACCCCGTCAACGAGATCCCCGACGCGAGCATCCACCCCGCCTTCGCCCCCAACGGCATCTTTCTCTCCGGCCGCGCCTTCCGCTTTTACGCCGGCGCGCCGCTGGTCGCGCCCAACGGCGTGCCCCTCGGTTCGCTCTTCGTCCTCGATCCGGCCACGCGCAGGCTCACGCCATTCCAGCTGCAGACCCTCGCCGTGCTCGGTCGCCAGGCCATGACCTCCATCGAGCTCAGCCACGCCCTGCGCCAGATGGAGGGCGTCGCCCGCGCCCGTCAGCGCGTCGAGTCCGCCCTCACCATCGAGCGCAACTTCGTCTCCACCGTGCTCGACACCGTCGACGCCCTGGTCGCCGTCTTCGACACCGCCGGCCGCATCGTGCGCTTCAACCGCGCCTGCGAGGCCGCCTCCGGATACGACTTCCCCTCCCTCGTCGGCCGCCACCTCTGGGACAAGCTCATCCCCCGCGCCGACGTCCCCGCCGCGGTCGAGAACTTCGAGCGCCTCCGCGCCGGCGGCTCGCCTGCCGTCTTCGAGAACCAGTGGCTGCATCGCGACGGCAGTCTGCGCCGCATCGCCTGGTCGGCCTCGCCACTCTTCGACGACCTCGGCCAGATCAACTTTATCATCGCTACCGGCATCGACGTCACCATCCAGCGCGGCGCCGAAGAGACCCTGCGCGAGAGCGAAGCGCGCTACCGCCAGCTCGTCGAGGGCTCCCTCGGCATGGTCTGCACCCACGACCTCCACGGCATCCTCCTCTCCGTCAACACCCACGGCGCGCAAAGCATCGGACGCACCCGCGAGGAGATGACCGGCCGCTCCCTTGCTGAGTTCATGCCGGAAGAGCGCCGCGAAGCCTTTACCAGCTATCTCTCCGAGATCGTCCACAAGGGCGAAGTCCAGGGCCTGCTCTCGCTCAACCACATCAGCGGCGAGGTGCGCATCGTCGCCTACCGCAACAAGCTCATCGAAGTCCCCGGGCACGCCGCCTACGTCCTCGGCTTCGGCGTCGACATCACTGAGCAGATGCGCGCCGAGGACAAACTCCGCGCCCTCATCCGCCAGTCCAACTCCATCCTCGAGTCTGTCGGCGACGGCATCTTCGGCATCGACCTCGACGGCAACTGCACCGTCGTCAACCCCGCCGCCTCGCAGATGCTCGGATTCAAGCCCGAAGAGCTCCTTGGCCGCAACATGCACGCCCTCATCCAACCCACCCACGCCGACGGCACACCCTACCCGCCCGAAGACTCCCCCATCCGCAACACCATCCGCGACCTCGATACTGTCCGCATCTCCAACGAAGTCTTCTGGCGCAAGGACGGCGCCAGCTTCCCCGTGGAGTACGTCGCCCGCCCCCAGATCGAAATTCAATCCTCCGAAGGCCGCGAGGCCGGCAAAGCCGTCGGCGTCGTCGTCGCCTTCACCGACACCACGGAGCGCCGCGCCCTCGAGCGCATGAAGGACGAGTTCATCTCCACCGTCTCCCACGAGCTGCGCACCCCGCTCACCTCCCTCCGCGCCGCCCTCGGCCTCGTCACCGGGGGCACCCTCGCCGACCGCCCAGACAAGCTCCGCCAGATGCTCGACATCGCCACCGGCAACACCGACCGCCTCGTCCGCCTGGTCAACGACATCCTCGAACTCGAACGCATCGGCTCCGGCAAGGCCGAGCTCCACTACACCATGTGCTCCGCCGACGACCTCTTCCGCCGCGCCGCTGGCCTGCAGCAGACCGACGCCGCCAAGGCGCGCGTGCGCATCACCTTCAACTCCCAGGGCGTCAACGTCTGGGCCGACCCCGACCGCATCCTCCAGACCCTCACCAACCTCATCTCCAACGCCATCAAATTCTCTCCGCCCGCCACCGAGATCCACCTGCGCGCCCGCCGCATCGACGCCAACGAGGCCGAGATCCAGGTCCGCGACCAGGGCCGCGGCATACCCGCCGACAAACTCGAATCCATCTTTGAGCGCTTCCACCAGGTCGACGCCTCCGACTCACGCACCATGGGCGGAACCGGCCTCGGCCTCGCCATCTGCCGTTCCATCATCCACCAGCACGGCGGCCGCATCTGGGCCACCAGCATCCCCACCAAAGGCTCCACCTTCCACTTCACCCTCCCCACCCGCCCCGCCTCCAACCTCCTGTAGCCGCTCATCCGTCGTGCTCTGCGCTTGCCTTTGCACTTTGCGATTAGCGTGGGGCTTCAACCTCACGAATAGGGCCACAAATAAAGAAGGGGCTTCAGCCCCGGGCCGTTGTATCCTTCCGCCCGGCCCCTCAAGAGATTCGCACCTATTTCATCACGACGATCACCGCCTCGCGCCGTCGCCTCTTTCAGGTCGAACAAACCGCCCTGCTCCTCATCGACGTCCTGCAAGACCAACGCTCCAAAGGACGCATTGAACTCCACGCCTTTGTCGTTATGCCGGAACCCCTCCACCTCATGCTCACGCCCTCCCCGGAGACTTCGTTGGAAAAGGCCATGCAATACATCAAGGGAGGCTTCTCCTTCCGTCTACGGAGCAAGCTTGATGTCTGGCAACGCAGCTACGATAGCCGCCGCATGATCCAATCCGGCGACTTCTCTGAACGAATCCGCTACATCCATGACAATCCCGTTCGGGCAAGGGTCGCCAACACGCCCGAACTCTACCCCTTCTGCTCCGCCAACAAAGCCCACGACCGACCCCGCCCCAGTTCACCTTCGATGACGGATCTCTAGTCCGGGATCACCGGCAGCGTCGTCACCCGCAGATGCGTCGCCCCATACGGCACCAGCGTCATCTCTTCCACCTCGCCCGGCGACTCCATCTGCGCAGCAGTGGGCAGCTCCGCCGGGTTCTTTGGAGCGAGCTTCAGATCGGTCTCCGCCGCATCGGCGACCGGCTTCCAATCCGCCGCCCACCCCGCCAGCCGCCGCATCGGCACGCTCAACCGCACCGGAGCCGTCTCCGCCAGGAATGGATTCGCGGTCATCGGCGATTCCTTCACCCGCACCTTGTCCAGGTTGTCTTTGAGCCCCGCCTCGACGCCATACCGCCACTCGCCGTCAGGGAAAAATTCAATCGCAGCAAAGCCCTCGATGTTGTTCCCCTTCAGCACGCGCTGGATCGCCGCCGGGTCCTTGGTGCTCTCTACCCGCCGCTCCGCGACCTTCAGCGAGTACGCCACCGGCCCGCGCCGGATCACCGCCGCGCTGCCGCCAAACCAATCCTCCTGCGCCACCTTCATCGGCAGCCTCAGCGCGATCACATCCCCATCGCGAAACGTCCGCTTCACCTCGGCAAACGTCCCCACCTCCACCGGCGCCGCACTCCTCCTGCCGTTGATGTGGACCGTCGCCCCTTCGCACCACTCCGGAATCCGCAGATGCAATGTGAAGCTCTCCGGCCGCGCCAGCCTCACCCGGAACGTCACCGTCTCGCGAAACGGGTAATCCGTCGTCTCCGTGACGCTCACCGGCCTCCCCTTTACCTTCGTGCGCACCTCACTCGGCCCGTACAACGCCGCCGCCAGACCATCCTCCGACCGCATCCACATCCGCGTCACATAGTTCGGCATCGCGCGGTTCACATTCCCCGTGCAGCATTCTGTATCGTGCGCCGCCCGGTACGACATCCGCGTCATCGCAATCCGCGGGCAAGCGGTGTTCGACGCCAGCACCTGGTTCGCGCTCGAGAAATACTGCAGCTGCCTGAAGTCCTTCGTCACCGCCCCCGGCAACGCATTGAACGTCGCCCGCTCGATCCGGTCGCCCCACTGTCCCTCGCCGCTCGCCATCAGCATGTACCCAAAGCTCCACGACCAGTCCGTGATATCGCAGGTCTCATGCATCGAATTGAACGCTGTCGTCCCCATCGACTCCGAGCTCACAATCCCCCCATCCGGCATCAGGCTGTCGCCCACCACCTTCTTGTACGCCAGTCCCGCCAGCTCCAGTGCCTGCGCATCTCCGGTGTACGAGTACATCATCGGCAACAGCTTCAGCTGCTCCGCCGCGGTAACCCCATGCTCCCGCAATGGCTCCGAGCCCCGTATCTTCGCCTCGTTCGAGAACGACTTTGTGTCGCTCAGAAAATAGCGGTCGTAGCAGCTCTCCGCAATCCCCCGCAGCCGCGCGTCCCCGGTCAGCCCGTAGAGATACAGCGCCTCCTCCGCCAGCAATCCGTCACGCCCGCCGCCGATGCGCGCCCCCATGAGGCAGTCCCTCAGCACACCCGCCGAAGCCGTGTCGGCAGTCGCGCTATACTCCGCCATCAAAGCCCGTCCGGCAACCGTATTCGGCCAGTCCCATCCCGACTCGCCAATCTTCCCCGGCCCGCTGCTCGCCAGCACATACTCCATCAATCCCGTGGGGATCTTCTTCGCCGCCGGCGTATCCAGCAGCAAACCCAGCCGCACCGACCCGTCGAAGAAATAGCTCGACTGCTCATACGGCCACCAGTTCTCCCCATGCTTCATCGCCGGCGCAGGAATCTTCCCCGCCACCATGCACGTGTCGTACGGATACCCCAGGTTCTGGGGATGCCCCGTCATCCCCTCCAGTTGCCGCTCCAGCCATCCCGCAATCCACCCCCGCGCCTTCACTGAGCCCACAGGCAGCTCCGAGAACCGCCCAAAGTACTTGACCCTGAACACGCCCGGCGCGGCAAACTCCGTCGCCTCCCCCGTCACCGCGGAGATCAGCTGACCCGCGCTGCCATGCGTAGCCAGAAGACCCGCCCCAGCGATTGACGACAGCTCCAAAAATCTGCGGCGATTGAGCAGCATAGCCGTCCCTCATCTCTTCGATTTCAAGTCGCTGCAATTGTAAAGTCGCCCGTCTCCGGGCGCACCCTCCCACCCACCGCTGCCCCGGACTATCCCTGCCAGTCCTCCACCCTCAACCCCGGCACTCTCCCAAACTCCGCCACATTGTGCGTCACCAGCACCAGCCCCCGCGCCAGCGCCTGCCCCGCAATCAACACATCCATCAACCCGATGGTCTGTCCTGAGTCCGCGAGTCCGGCACGTACCCTCCCCGACTCGCGCGCGTCCGCATGCTCAAATGCAACCACCTCAAACGGCAGTGCGTCCACACCCGCAATCCCTCTGGTCGCATACTCGCTACGCCAAGCCCAGTAGTAAAGCTCATGCGACACCAGCGATGAGATCGCCACATCATCACGCTTGTGGCCCCAAACCTTCTTCACCAGCGCCGCTGGAGAACCTCGCAGGACTCCGATGACAACATTGCTGTCGAGCAGGTAGATCAAACGCCGTCCCGCTTATACCTCTCATCTAGCGCCGCAAAGTAACGCTCCACCTCAGGCCGCTCCTGTGCAGGCATCTCCTCCTCCACAGCAGCGATGAAATCCGCATCCAGGGGCCCGAACTTCTCTCGCCATTCGCGCACCCAATCCCAATCTCCCACCGAGGGACTTGATGCCACTGGCTCCAGAAGAACGCCCTCTCCTGATCTCTGGACAGTCACCTCACGCCCAGCGAATCGGAACTCCTTCGGCAGACGCACCGCCTGGCTCCGGCCATTCTGGAAGAGCTTCGCGCGCTTTTTCGTTATCTCCGCCATCATCGCCTCTCGCCCTCGGATCTAGTATATATCATTACGGATATATACCACTCGCGGAGGAGTTTTGGGGTGTTCTAGTCATGCGCAAGCGAATGAATGAATCTAATAGAGATAACCGATAAGCTAGCCTACTCATCCCCCTCCCGTAGCTTCGCCAGCACCCCAAAATCCTCCAGCGTCGTCACATCCCCCTTCACCTCGCCCGTCGTCGCCAGCTCGCGCAGCAGCCGTCGCATGATCTTCCCCGACCGCGTCTTCGGCAGCATCTGGGTAAACCGCAGGTCGTCGGGCCGGGCAAGCGCGCCAATCTCCTTCGCGACCCACGCGCGTAGCTCCTGGCGCAGCGCCTCGCCCGGTTCGAACCCCTCGTCGAGCGTCACAAACGCCGCAATCGCCTGGCCCTTCAACTCGTCCGGCCTCCCAACAACCGCCGCCTCCGCAACCTTCGGGTGCGCCACCAGCGCCGACTCCACCTCCATCGTGCCCAGCCGATGCCCGCTCACATTGATCACGTCGTCCACGCGGCCCATCAGCCAGTAGCATCCATCCGCATCGCAACGCGCACCGTCCCCGGTAAAGTAGCTGCCCGGCACCTCCGAAAAGTAGGTCTGCACGAACCGCTCATGGTCTCCATAGATCGTCCGCGCCATCGAAGGCCACGGTTTGCGGATGACCAGCAACCCACCCTGCCCCGCCGGTACCGGCTCGCCCTGTTTTGTAACCACTTCAGGCACAATCCCAAAGAACGGCCGCGTAGCCGACCCCGGCTTCGCCGCCACTGCTCCCGGGATCGGCGCAATCATAATCGCCCCCGTCTCCGTCTGCCACCACGTATCCACAATCGGGCAGCGCTCGTGCCCAATCTCCCGGTGGTACCACATCCACGCCTCCGGATTGATCGGCTCGCCCACCGTCCCCAGCAGCCGCAGCGACGCGAGCGAGTGCCGATGCACCCACTCATCCCCCCACTTGATGAACGCCCGGATCGCCGTCGGCGCGGTATAAAACACCGTCACCTGGTGGTCGTCGATGATCTTCCAGAAGCGGTCGTTCGCCGGAAAGTTCGGCGCGCCCTCATACATCACCACCGTCGCGCCATTCTGCAGCGGCCCGTACACCACATACGAGTGCCCCGTCACCCACCCGCAGTCCGCCGTGCACCAGTACACATCGTCGTCGCGCAAATCGAAGATGTATTTCGTCGTCAGGTACGCCTGCACCGAGTAGCCGCCCGTCGTATGCACCAAGCCCTTCGGCTTGCCCGTCGTCCCCGACGTATACAGAATGTAGAGCGGGTCCTCCGCGTCCATCCAATCCGCCTTGCACTCCGCCTCCGCCGCGGCCATCAGCTCATGCCACCACACGTCCCGCCCGGGCCTCATTATCACCGAGGCCGGCGTCTCAGAACCAGCCCGCTGATACACCACCACGTGCTTCACCGTCGTGCACCGCTCCATCGCCTCATCCACGATCGCCTTCAGCTTCACCTCGCCGCCGCGCCGGTAGCTCACATCCTGCGTCAGCACCGCCACGCACGCTGAATCGTTCACCCGATCCACAATCGCCTGCGCCGCAAACCCGCCAAAGATCACCGAATGCACCGCGCCGATGCGCGCGCACGCCAGCATCGCAATCGCCAGCTCCGGACACATCCCCATATAGATCGCCACGCGGTCCCCGCGCCGCACCCCCAGCCCCTTCAGCACATTCGCAAATCGCTGGACCTGCGCATGCAGCTCGCCATACGTCACCCGCCGCACCT
>JBEKDS010000003.1:0-200320 GCA_050014235.1 Acidobacteriaceae bacterium | reverse complement strand
AACCAGACCGGCATGGGCGAGCCCACCCGCGACTGGTTCCCCATCTCCTTCATGTCCACCTTCTCCGACTGGGCCGACCTCGTCCACGGCCCCGACCGCGACTGGGGCCAGCTCTCCTGCGGCTGCCATCCCAACTGCGGCATCTCCATGGCGCTGATGATCGACAAGGAGACCAAGGAGGCCGCGCCGGTCACCGCCTTCATCAATGCCGACCGTCTGGCCAAGGACATCGCCCGCGTCAACGACTCAGCCCGCGGCAAGGTCCTCACCATGATCGGCGCCGCGCTGGCCCTGATGCGCAACTACACCCCGGAGAACGCTCCCACCCACTTCAAGATCAAGGACCTGCTCACCAAGTTCGACAAGAGCTTCGGCGCCAGCGGACGCGACTACGGCAAGGTCACCGCCGACCGCACCATGGAAGACATCAAGAAGCGCCGCGGCGACCGCTGGAACTTCCTCTTCATCGCCGGCATGTGGTTCCAGGATCTCTTCAACTACGACTTCCGCCGGACGGAGCAGTGCATTATTCCGTACGCGACGCAGGAGGGCGAGATCAGCTTCTGCGCCTACAACACCGGCGTCGGCTGGCGCAACATTATCGAGAAGATGCACATGACCTCCACCCTCACCAAGTGGTACGAGGAGCATGGCCGGCATGAGATCTTCGCCGGCGGCAAGAAGGTTGGCCTCGAGGCCGAGGGCAGCTACGACCTCGTGCTCAACCAGGCGCACGTCGACTCCGCCGCGAACGATACGTTTGACAAGAGCGGCATCGCCAAGAACGCGCGCGAGGAGAAGATTCGCGCCCGCGACGCGAAGCTCAAGCAGGACGCCGAAAACGCCCGCATGGCCAAGCTCTACCGCAAGGAAGTCCTGCAGGAGCCCGACGCGCCCGCTGGCTTCATCGCCCTCGGCGACATCAAACCCGCCGCAGCACCCGCGCCCCGCGTCGAAGAGACCGTCGCCGGCGACTGAACCGCAGGTCAATCGGGAACTCGGATGGCCCATCCTTTCGCAGCCTCATCGCGAATGGGTGGGTGCTCTTTTTGTCCGCCAGCCAGCTAGAACTCCGCCAACTCCAATTCCAATCGCTCAAAGTGATCCCGGTTCAGCGTCGCCAGCCCCATATCGTTGACCATCGCGGTAGCCGCGATCAGTGCATCCATCGATTCCATCTTCCAGCCCTCGCTCCCCGAGCGGGCGATGAGCCTTCCGGTCAGGTCCGCCACATGCCGCTCCACTGGGATGATCCGGTCGTCGAAGCGCTGCGGCAACTCGTGCAGCAGCCACGCCTCCAGCTTCTCCCGCTTCTTGCCCACCGAGGTGAGTTCGATTCCCGTGCGAATCTCCAGAAGCGTCGCGACGCTGAGGAACAGGTCTTCTTCCTCCTGCTCGTCGATCCAGCGAAGCACGCCCGCATGGGGCCTTTCTTTCGTGGCCTGAGAGACCACATCGGTGTCGATCAGATATCTCAAAAATCGACATGCCTTGGGGAAAGCCGCACCCGTCCGATCTTAATGCCCGAGCCCCGTAGCGGCGATCGTTGAAAGAACTCCGTGAGACTTCCCTTCGGCGCATCCGTGCCATACTCCGCCTTCCACTCCTCCATCGAGACCACGACCGCTACCGGCCGTCCGTTCTTGGTAATCTCCTGCGGGCCCTTCTTTTGCGCCTTCTCGATGACCTCGCTGAACTTTGCCTTCGCTTCCGCGACCGCCCACTTTGCCATGCGCTCACCTCAATATGACCATTATAGTCATTTCTCGCTAAAGGGTCGCCCCTTAACCCAGCCAGGCCTTCGGTCGCGCAGATACATCCCAGCCGCGGTCTATAGGACAATAAAGAGTCGGGGCGAAGCGCGCCGTAGCTCTATCTCATCCAATGGGATGCGCGGCAAAGGCTCGACTTCGCGCGCTTACGGCATCCGAAAACGCCGCGATATTTAGGAAGAAGAAGGCAATGGCGGAAGAGACAATAACTCGCGTCGTCGGCATCGACCTGGGGACGACCAACTCGCTGGTCGCGTTCATGCAGGGCGATCAGCCGACAATCATCCCCGGCGAGGATGGCGACCGCCTCGTGCCGTCGGTCGTCGCCTTCGACCACGAGCATGGCTTCGTGGTGGGCAACGCCGCGCGCGCCACCCTGCTCACCGATGCGTCGAGCGCCGTCTACTCCGCCAAGCGCCTGATGGGCCGCGGCGTCGAGGACGTGCAGGAGGAGCTGAAGCTCTTCCCGTTCAAGCTGGTCGAGGGCCTCAAGCCGGGAGACGTGTTGAAGCTCGAAGTCGGCGGCCTGAAGCTGACGCCGCCGGAGATCTCCGCCTACATTCTCCTCCAACTCAAGCGCAACGCGGAACGCTTTTTCGCTGCGCCGGTCACCCGGGCCGTCATCACCGTGCCCGCCTACTTCAACGACGCGCAGCGCCAGGCCACCAAGGACGCCGGTCGCATCGCCGGCCTCGAGGTGCTGCGCCTGGTGAATGAGCCCACCGCAGCCGCGCTCGCCTATGGCCTGGAAAAGAATCGCGACGGCCTGATCGCCGTCTACGACTTCGGCGGCGGCACCTTCGACGTCTCCATCCTCAAGCTGCACGAGGGCATCTTCGAGGTCATCGCCACCGGCGGCAACACCCACCTCGGCGGCGACGACATCGACAATCTGCTGATCGCCATCGCACTCGACGACATCGCCGGCGACGCCGAGCTGAGTGCGGGCAACGACATCAAGGCCAGCGCCGAGGTGGTTCAGGCCGTACGCAAGGCCGTGATCGACTCGAAGATCGCCCTCTCCGAAGCTGAATCCGCCACCGTCGACGTCGCCCTGCTCAACGGCAATCGATACACACGCGAGATCACCCGCGCGCAGTTCGATGAGCTCACCGCCGGCGTGATCGCGCGCACCGCCGCGCCCTGCCGCCAGGCTCTCAAAGATGCGGGCCTCACTCCCGAACAGATTGACGAGGTCGTCCTCGTCGGTGGATCGACGCGCATCCCCGCGGTGCGCGCGTTGGTCGACCAGCTCTTCGCGCTCAGCGCGCGCGACAAGAAGCCGCACACCGAGCTGAATCCCGATGAAGTCGTCGCCCTCGGCGCAGCGGTGCAGGCGCAGATCCTCGCCGGCGGTTCGGCCGCGACCGACGACCTGCTGTTGCTCGACGTCACGCCGCTGTCCTTGGGCATCGAGGCCCTGGGCGGCGTTGTGGCAAAGATCATTCAGCGCAACTCCACCATCCCCGCAAGCGCGACTGAGCACTTCACCACCGGCGTCGACGGCCAGACCAACGTCGCCATCCACGTGCTGCAAGGCGAGCGTGAGCTGGCCAAAGACTGCCGCTCGCTAGCGCGCTTCGACCTCAAGGGCATCCCTCCGATGGTTGCCGGCCTGCCGCGCATCGAGGTCAAGTTCCTCATCGACGCCAACGGCATCCTGCACGTCTCCGCGCGCGAGCAGCGCAGCGGCAAGGAGGCCGAGATTGAGGTGAAGCCGACCTATGGCCTCACCGACGAACAAGTGGAGACGATGATCCTCGCGTCCTTCGACAACGCCGAGGCGGACATCGAAGCGCGGCAATTGATCGAGGCGAAGAACGAGGCGGAGGGAATCCTCGGCGCGGTCGAGAAGGGCAAGAGCCACGCAGCGTGGCAGCGGCTCTCGGCTGGCGAGGTTGCAACGATCGAGGCTTGCGAAAGCGCGTTGAAGACCTCGACGGAGGGCGGCGACTATAAGATCATCCGCCACGGAATCGACCGGCTGGACAAGGCGACGCATCGCTTCGCCGAGATCATGATGGATATGGACGTGACGGGTGCAATGAAGGGTCAGACCATGGACGCCGCGGGTGAGAGTATGGGAGAAGCACCGAACGCGCCGCATCCCTTCGCCAAGGCTGAGTTCGAAGAGCGCGCGAGCGAAGAAGGCAAACGTGACAAGAAAGACAGGGAGGTCGACAAGGACGGCGATGGGACGAATGGATAGGAAGTGCTTGCAGCAGCCTTACCTCATCGGCTACGCTGCGCCACACTCGAAGGGCTTAGGATTGAATTATGTCTGAACTAGCTGTAAGCGCGACAGAGGTCGACATCTCGAAGCCACCCGCCGAAAACATGGTGCGCGTGACCTTCCTGCCCGAGGGCCGTACCGTCGAGTTCGAGTTCGATACTCTGCCCTATGAGGGGCATGGGAGGCCGATGTCGTTCCTCGACGTGGCGGAGAACTACGGCATCTTCCTCGACCATGCCTGCGGCGGCGTCTGCGCCTGCACCACATGCCACATTCACGTGAAGCAGGGCGCCAGCGGCATCAGCGAAGCAGAGGACCTGGAGCTTGATCGCCTCGAAACTGCCGCCGGCATCGAGCTCAACTCGCGCCTAGGATGCCAAGCGGTGATCGAAAAGCCCGGCACCTATGTGGTGGAGATTCCCAAGTGGAACCGCAACTACGTGCAGGAAGGCAAGCCGGCGCACGGGCCCGGCAGCTAAGCTTGGTCGCCGCACGCCCGCGGCAATTGGAGAACGCATAACATGCCACATGAACTCAATTGGACCGACACAGAAGAGATCGGCATTCAGCTGCAGGAGATGTTTCCCGGTACCGATCCCTACTCGGTGCGCTTCACCGATCTGCACAAATGGGTGGTGCAACTGCCCGGCTTCGTCGGCGACCCCGCGAAATCGAATGAGGGGATACTGGAGGCGATCCAGACCGCGTGGCATGAGGAGTACGAAGACGCCAAGGATGCCTAACGCGATTCCGCTGGCAAGCTGCGGCCCGGCGCGCGCCGGCGCAGAATCTGCGCCGGGAGTTTAGATCCGGTAACCAACAGCATGAGCCCCGCTACCACAGCCCAAACCGCACTGGCGGCCGCAATCGTGAGCACGTCCCGAAGGTGGGTTGAGACGCCCGGGAGAAAGCTGGCCGCCAATGCTGTCGCAGCGTAGGCGACAAGCGCGGCGAGCAGCGCGCGGCCAAGCTCGGCGAGCTCGAGATGCGCAAGGCTGACCATCCGCTTCTTATGCAACAGAACAGCGAGACTCGCCGTCTGCACAACGATGCCGATGTCGGATGCAATCGCCAGACCTTCGAGACCAAGCGCGTGGAACAGCCCCGCATACATGGGGATGGAGAGCACGGTGATGAGGGTGCCTGCGATCGCCGGGGTCCTGGTATCGCTCGCCGCATAAAAGGCGCGAGCATAAATGCCCTGCACCGCCCAGACGCCCAGCGTGATGGCCAGAATCGCGAAGAGCCGCGTGGTTACGTCGGCGTCGGCGCGGTTGAATCTGCCGCCGCGAAAAAGATCCATCAGCCACGGCGCCAGCGCGACCATCCACGCCGACACAATCATCCCCACGGCGAAGAGCCGGGAGACGGAGCGGCCTACTGACGCCGAAAAATCGTAGGCGAGCCCACGCTGATATATCGACGCAAAGAAAGGGAGCGAGGCCGCGCCCGCTGCCGGCCCAATCACATTGAACGGCGCGTTGAAGAGGTCCTTGGCATTACCGATCAGCGTGATGCCGCCATCGCGCACGGACGCATAGTAGTTGAGGAAGATGCCGTCGAACATCACCAGCGAGATGCCGATCATCAGCGGCAAGGAAAGCTTCAGCCACTCATGGAACGCGGGATCGCCGAAGCCGACGATCGGCCGGTAGCGCAGGCCGGTGCGCAGCGCGCCCAGCGAGTTCAGCAGCGCGGCCCCGACGACGACTCCTGCGAGCACGCCCCAGGCGAGCGAGTAGACCCCAATCAGCCGGTGCAGCAACACCGCGCCGAGGATGATGCCGCTGTTGTAGATGATGGGCGTGAAGGCCTGATAGACGAAGATCTTGCGCACCTGCAGGCGCGAGCTCATCACGCTGCCGATGAAGAAGAAGAGCTGCGCGGGCAGCAGCAGGCGGGTGAGCGAGCTGCAGAGCGCGGCGCGCGCGGAATCGCTGCGAAACCCCTTGTTGGCCAGCCAGACGTACTGCGGGGCAAAGATCTCGCCCAACAGAATCCCCGCGCCCAGCACAAGGAGCATCGTGGTGAGGATGATGGAGAGAGCGCGGTCGCCGTCCTCGTCGTCGCCCGCCTCGCGGTAGCGGTTGAGCACTGTGATGAGCGAGATCGACGCCGCGCCCCCGATGAGGAAGTAGTTGATGAGGTCGGGCAGTTTGAACGCGGCGCGGTAGGCGTCCTGCTCGACGCCTGGGCCGAAGACGTGATCGACGTATTTGATGCGAACCAGCGCCAGCACGCCGGAGGCTAGCGAGCTGAACATCAGCAGAATGGCCGCCGAGCCTGCCGTGTGCTCCCTCGACCGGCGCACCTGCCCGCCGGATGGGTCGCCGCTGCTGAACTTTGCTGTCGTGTCGGGCGTCAGGCTCATCGAGGTAGATCGATTCTACTGGCGCGGGGTGGAGGGGCTTAGTTACTCCGGTCAGGATCGGATGGGGCAGCGGGATCGAAAGGAATATGCGGACGACTCGACAGCGATGTACCCTGCGAAGCAATGCGGCGTTGAGCACCGACGGGTCGCAGAGACCGCTTCCCGGTGATCTCTGCCACGGGCCTCGCGAGCGTCGCCGCAATGGCCTCCAACTCGCGTCGCAGAATGCGCAATTGCTTCACGTCCGCGGGATTGCCACCCAGAAGAGAGAGCTGCGGCGCCTTCCGCTTGAGCTCGGCCTTCAACATCTGGCGCGCTCCGGGAATCGTGTAGCCCTCGTCGTACAGCAAGGTCTTCACGCGCAGCGCCATCTCCACGTCGCGGCGGCGATAGAGCCGCTGGCCGGTGCCTCCCTTGTTGGGCTTCAGCTGTGGGAACTCGCTCTCCCAGAAGCGCAGGACGTAGGCCGGCACCTCACACAACCCCGCGACCTCGCCGATGCGGAAGTAGAGCTTGTCGGGGATCTCAGACACTGCGGCGTTAGCTGCATGGGCGCTCTTGCGGATTGGCTCGCTGGGTGACATCTCCGGACCGGTAGACTCCCTCGGGACCATCACCTGACATACTACCCCGAAATCCCTTCTTGGAAATCGTGAACTTCACAGTGGGATCGCCTCTGCAAATCCTTGCACACCAGCGCGACAGCTAGAACGGGTTGAGCTTGGCCAGCCCCTTCTTCGGCTTATGCTTGCTGGACGACTCATCCGACTTGTCCAGGGCAGGCTTGGCCTTCTTCCCGTCCGCGGACGCGGTCTGCGCGGGCGGCTGCGAGCCGGGAGTGACCTCGTTGATTGCGTCGGGAGCGGTCGCCGCCTTCTCGACCGGCGCCAGCGGGGTCGAGTCCGGCGGGCCAACCGCCTTCAATCCGCCGTTCGCATCGCTCGACTGAGGTGGATCGCTGGCCGGCGCCGCAGTTGCAGGCGCAGCGTTCTCGACGCCCGGGAAGGCCGGGGGCGAAGCGGGCGCGGTCACCGGCGCCGTCGATCCGGACGACGGCTGCACGATCTCGAGGCCCACGGAGCTCCCACCGGTCGCCGCCGGAGTAGCAGGGGACACGCTGGTCAGCACAGCAGGCGAGGCACTGTCGCCAGCGGTGGCTGAGGGAACATCCTGAAACGCGAGTGGCTCGCTGGCAGCCGGCGTGGCAGCCGTTGCAGCGGCGTCCGTCGCCGCCGCCGCGTCGCCACCCGGCGTCACCGGCGCCGCTGACCGCTGCGCGTAGGCCGCGGGGTTCATCGACATGTTGAAGTCTGTGATGGACTGCTTGACCATCATGGCCGCATTGGTCGGCTTGGCGTCCTGCAGCGGAGGAGCGCCAATGGTGGCCGCCGGAACTGTGTCCGCCTCGCGCAGGAAGATCACCGTGGCCCGTTTACTGAGGGTGTACTGTCCGCGGCTGTTCTCCAGCGCTGCGCTGTCCGCCGCCTGCTCTTGCGTGGGCGTTGGAATGGGAAGCCCCATGGCCGCCAGCCGGTCCCGTGCGTCTTCAACGTGCGCTGCGGCAGAGTGCTCCAGCACCACCTTGCGGTACGCCGCGGCCGCCTGGTCGTCGTAGATCTTCTCCAGCCGCGCTTTGCCAGCCTCGGGCAGCCTCATTAAACGAACGAAGTGCGCCTCCGACTCATAGGCATCACCCAGTCCCACCAGGACATCGTCCATGTGGCTATAGAGCGGATAGGTGTCGACGACGGTCTGGTAGCGCGCGATCGTCGCGGGCCAGTTCGAGTGAGTCGCATAGAAGGCGGCAATATCGGACTCGCGTGAGGCCAGGGTCTCCTGCACCTCGCGCAGCTTCTGCCGGGCCTGCGGGACCAGCGGCGAATCGGGGAACTGTTGCAGCATCAGCCGATACGCTTCCTCAGCATGGATGGTGCTCGCGTAGTCGCGGTCCGGCCTGTCCATCTGCTTGAAGTAGATGTCGCCCACCCGCATCTGGGCCTCGGCGGCCTCGGGCGAGTTCGGGAAGAAGGTGATGAAGTCCTTGTACTCCTGCTCCGCCTGGGTCAGCGCAGCCAACCCGCCTTCCTTAAACCAGCTGTCGGCGATCGCGAGCTTTGCCGGCATCATATACTGCGAATCCGGATACGTGTTCAGCAGGTCTTGCAGCTCGAGTCGCGCAACGTCATAGCGTCCATGCTTGACCGCATCCTCGGCCTTGTCGTACAGCTCCTTATCGGGAAGCTTCGCGTCCTTACCTTCCAGCGTGGGGTCCTGCTTGGTCTTCTTCACCTCTTTCCGGGTGTCCTTGGACTGGATGACCTTGTCTTCCTTCTCCTTCCGCGTCTTCGCCGGCTTCTGGTTGCTCAGGCTGACGGTCTTGGGTTGCGCCTCCGCCGCGGGAGCAGCATCGGCCGGCGTCGCTGCCGTCGCCGGCGCGGCCTGCTGGCCGGCTGCGCTCTGCGCCGCATCGGCGGCCTGCGCCGGGGCCCTCAGCGCAGCCGTCAAAAGAGCCGCCGCGGCAACCCCGGTTGTCAACGTGGTTCGTAACTTCGGAAGGAGGGAGCGAATCGGAAGACTGTGGAAGGTGCTGCGTTGCATCATGCTTGGAAACTCCATCTGCCGGCGTGTTGCAGGTGCCCCGGCTGGCGCTCGCTCGGCGATGTGCCGCCCCCATCTATTCTAATCGCGCAGGGCTGATTCTGCGTCGCGCCCTGGCGCTGGATTCTCGCGCCCGAAGCCTAGGCCTCAGAGGCGGCTGCGCGCGCGATGCGCAGCAACTCCGCCGCATTGTGTTCTGTGCGTCCTGGTTCGAAGACAGCCGAGCCCGCAACCAGCATCTCGGCTCCTGCTTTGACCACCGAACCCACCGTATCGTGAGCAATCCCGCCGTCCACCTCAATGCGAAAGTTGAGCCCCATGGCCTCGCGCAGCTCGGCCAAATACGCAATCTTGTCGACCGCCAGCGGCAGAAACTCCTGCCCCCCGAAGCCCGGATTCACGCTCATCACCAGCACATAATGCACCATCGGCAGCACTTCAATCAGCGTGTCGACCGGCGTCGCGGGGTTGATCACCACCCCCGGCAGCATCCCGTGCTGCTCAATGTGCTGCAGCGTGCGATGCAGATGACGGCAGACCTCCTGATGCACCGAGACCATGTCCGCGCCTGCCTCGGCAAACGCCGGAATGAAGCGGTCAGGGTCCTCGATCATCAGGTGGCAGTCCAGCGGCAGCTTGGTGATTGGCCGCAGCGCCTTGACCACCGGGGGGCCGAAGGTGATGTTCGGCACAAAGTGCCCATCCATCACGTCTACGTGGACGATCGAGCCGCCGCCTCGCTCAGCCGCGGCTACCTCATCGGCGAGATGCGCGAAGTCCGAAGCCAGGATGGAAAATGCCAGTTCAATCACTTGTCTTCGTTGCCCTCTGCGCGCGAAACCGCTGGAGGAAGTGTATCAGCGGGGTAGCCCGCGGGTCGTCTGCCCTTTCGCGGCTGCTCCACGGCGTCGGCGGGATTGCGTTCAGCGAGATCGCGCTGTGTCTCGGCCATGGGCGCTGGATCACCCAGCGCCATGCGCGCTGCGCCGCGCAGAATCCGCCGCAACGGCCAGCTACCGTCGGGCTTGGGGAAAAAGACCTCGCCCGCCCGCTGCTTCTCCGGACGGTAGTACCACCGCCGCAGCAACGAGAGTTGGTCGCTCAGCGTGCCCATATCCGCCGGCGCCGGTTTCTCCTCGAGCGCGGCAAGCAGGCTGGCCGCGCGGATCTCGGGCGACTCAGCCGGAGTGGGCTCGGCCCCCGCTGCGCCGGCGTCATCGAGTGGCACCGCCTGCAGCATCAGCGGCTGCGCGAACAGCGAACTGCCCACGCTGGTCTGCTCCTTCACCGCGCGTACGCCCAGGGTGCTCAGCCGCTCCGGCCCTGTGAGGGATCCTGCCGCAAGCAGAAAGACCGCTGCCGCTGGCTCAGCCTCGCCCGCAGGCTCCGCTGCATCCCGCGTCGCCTTCTGGACGATCACGGCCCGCAGCTTCGCCACCGGCTGCACCAGCTCATCCGCCAGCGCCTGCGCGGCCTTCACCTTATGCCACTGCGTGTGCAGGGCTGCGGCCCTCTCGAACTCCATCGCCGACGACGCCTCTTCGCGCTCCAGGCCAATCTCGATCACCATGCTCTCGCCATGAGTGTCGAAGAATCGCTTCACCGCCGCGGCCTCGGCTGCATAGGCGCTCGCGCCCTCAGGCGTGCAGGCCTGGTTGCAGGGCGCGAGGCACTTCTTCATCTCGCCATAGACGCAACCGGGATGCTCGGGGTACGGCGCCAGGTCCTCCCAACAGCGTCGCAGCTTGAAGAGGTCGAGCACCGCATCGCAGTAACGGTCCGCCGCCGCGCGCGAAGCAAACGGCCCGTACATCGTCTCCAGCGCGCGCTTGCTCAGCCGGTTGGTGGAATAGACGCGCGGGTAGGCATTCTCCACGGTAAACCGCAGGAAGAAGGGCGTGCGCAGCCGCAGCCGGCGCCGCGCCTCTTCGACTCCAAAGACGCCAGCGGATGCGTGGTAGAGCGCGAGCGTCGACTCAAACTCCGAACCGGTAACTGTGTACTCGATGCTCGCCACGCGCTCGCGCAGGTTCAGCCGCTTGGACTGCGACTCCGGCGGCGCCAGCAGCCGTGTGATCCGGCGGCGCAGATCGGCGGCCCGGGTGACGTAAGGTTCGTCGCCCGCGAGCGGTCCGCGCAGCGCAAAGACCCCGGGTAGGCCGGGAATTGTGGGAAGGACCTCGGTGGCACTCTCCGGCGAGAAGGGAAGCGTTCGCTCGAAGTGGAAGGACGCAGCCACAGAAGGATTGTAGTTGCTAGGGTCCGCGGCGCGTTCGAACTACCAAAGCCCCCATGCCCGGCTGATATAGTCCGACAGTGTCATCGTGATCAGCACCAGGAACGTAAAGAAGCCCGCGCCCACCGTCATCTTGATCAGGTTCGACTGATACTTCACATGCATGAAGAAGAGGATGACGATGACTCCCTTGAAACAGGCAATCCCTAGCGCAATGATCGGGTTGAAGACGCCCAGATCAATCCCGGCCGCGAAGACGGTGAGCGCCGTGCAGACCAGCAGCGTCACGTAGACCATCGCATACTGCGCCGGCGAGACGATGTGGTGCTCCGCATGTTCCGGATTGGTGACGTCGACTGGGTCGTGGTAGTGCTGCTCGCTCATACGCTTCTCCTTCGCGGGGCCGGTCGCCGGTCGCGACCGCATCCTGCCTACTTCAACGGGTGACGGTTGATTAGATACAACAGCGGAAACAGGAAGATCCACACGATGTCGACGAAGTGCCAGTACAGCCCAAAGTTTTCTATCGGCGCCACATACCCCGCGGTAAACTCGCCGCGCTGCGCGCGCCACATCAGCCAGAACAACAGCGCAAGCCCGATGATCATGTGCAGCGCGTGCATCCCGGTCATGGCGAAGTAGAGGAAGAAGAATATCTGCGTCTTCTGCGCCATGTCCGGCGCCAGCGGAGGCTCCTTCAGCCCGTAGGCCGCCGGGTTCTCGAACTGCGATACGTCGAAGCTCGCGCCGGGAATATGGTGCAGCTCGTACTTTTCCTTGTATTCGACATACTTGATCCCCAGGAAGGCGAAGCCAAAGATCGTCGTCAAGATCAGATAGATCACCAGCAGGTTCTTCTTGCGCACCTCGGAGGCCCAGACCGCCAGCGCCATGAAGAAGCCCGAGGTGATCAGGATCGCCGTATTCGCCGCTCCCAGAGGCACGCTCAGCTGGTTCGACGCGACCACGAACGCATCGTAATACCAGTTCCGGTACAGCAGGTAGGCGAAGAACATCCCGCCGAAGAACATGATCTCGGTCAGCAGGAAGAGCCACATGCCGAAGCTGCCCGCCTCGCGCTGCTGCTCCTCCGTCTCGAAGTGGTGACGGTGCTGCGGCACAAAGACGTGCTCGTGCGGCTCATGCACAATCGTCTCGTTCGGCATCAGCGGCTCGTTGCTTGCGATCGCGCTATCCAACGGTGGTCACCTCATGTGCGGTCTTGTGCTCCAGCCACTCGTAGTCGTAGGCCTCGTGGTCCATGATCGGGATCTGGGTAAAGTTCTCAGTCAACGGCGGCGACTGGATCTGCCACTCCAGGCCGGTGGCCTGCCACGGGTTGTTGCCCGCGACCGCCCCATACTTCAGTGACCACGCCAGATACAGGATGGGCAGCATGTAGCCCACACCCAGCACCGTCGCGCCTGCGGTCGAAAGCACATTCAGCACCTGGAACTCCGCCGGGTAGGCGTGGTAGCGCCGCGGCATCCCAAGGTAGCCCAGAATGAACTGCGGCAGAAAGGTCAGGTTGAAGCCGATGAACGTGACCACCGCCGCCAGCTTGGAGATGGCCTCGGGATACATCCGCCCTGTCAACTTCGGCCACCAGAAGTGGACACCAGAGAGGAACGCCATCAGCATCCCGCCCACCATCACAAAGTGGAAATGGGCCACGATGAAGTAGGTCTCGGTGAGATGGATATCCATCCCCAGCGAGCCGAGGAAGACACCGGTCAACCCGCCGATGGTGAATAGCCCCATAAATCCGAACGCATACAGCATCGGCGTCTCGAAGGTAATCGACCCCTTCTGCAGCGTGAACGACCAGTTGAAGATCTTGATCGCCGAAGGCACCGCCACCAGCATCGTCAGCAGCGAGAAGACCAGCGCCGAGTAGTTCGAGACGCCCATGATGAACATGTGGTGCGCCCAGACGAAGAAGCCGAACAGCGCAATCGCCACCGAAGAGAACGCAACCGCGGTATAGCCGAAGACGCGCTTGCGGCTGAACGTGCTGATGACCTCCGAGATCACGCCCATGCCGGGCAAAATCATGATGTAGACCGCCGGGTGCGAGTAGAACCAGAAGAGATGCTGGAAGAGCAGCGGATCGCCGCCCTTGGTGGGGTCGAAGACGCCGATGCCGATCAGCCTCTCCAGCCCGACCAGCACAATCGCGATGGCCAGCACCGGCGTGCCCAGCACCATCAGGATCGACGCCGCGTAATGCGACCACACAAACAACGGCATGCGGAACCAGGTCATCCCCGGGCAGCGCATCCGGTGGATGGTCACGATAAAGTTCAGCCCGGTGAAGATCGAACTGAAGCCGGCCACGAAGATCGCGCACGCGGTTGTCACTACATGGGTGTTCAGATAATGCGTCGAGAGCGGCGTCGTGAAGGTCCATCCCGTGTCCACTCCGCCCAGGACCAGCGCGGTGAGGGTCAGCGTTCCGCCGATGACATACAGATACCAGCTGAGCAGGTTGATCTTGGGGAAGGCAAGGTCGCGCGCGCCCACCATGATCGGAATCAGGAAGTTCCCAATCGTCGCCGGCACCGACGGCACCAGGAAGAGGAAGACCATGATAATCCCGTGCATGGTGAACAGCTTGTTATAGGTGTCGGAGGCCACAAGGTCCGGCTGCGGCGTCAGCAGCTCCAACCGGATCAACCCGGCGAACGCGCCTCCGATAAAGAAGAAGAACGTGATCGAGACCAGATACAGCATCGCGATCCGCTTATGGTCGCCGGTCAGCAGCCAGCTCAGTAGGCCGTGCTCCGCGGTGATGTAGTTCTTCTTGGGAACGGTCGCCGTGCTTTGATCGGGCAGATTCAGAATCGTTGAATTCGATGCGCTCATGGTTTTACCATCCCCGGCGCCGGAAGCGCCGCCTGGCTGGACTGCGATGTGGTCAGCGTCTGCTGCACCCGGAAGTTCGTGTTCAACGTCTTCAGGTATTCCACCAGGTCAATCAGGCCATCCTCGCTGAGCTGTCCCTGGTACGTTGGCATGATTGGAGCATAGCCCGCGGTAATGTGCTGCGAAGGATTCAGAATCGCGTCCCGCAAATACGCCTCGTTCACCAGCACCTCGGAGCCGTTGGTCAGCGCCAGCTTCGAGCCAAAGACGCCGGCCAGGTTCGGGCCGCGCGCCGCCGCGCTGCCGGAGTGGCAGGCGTTGCAGCCCATGCTGGCAAACAGCCGCTCGCCGTTCTGCGCCAGCGACATCCCGCTGGTCGACTCCTCGGTCCATTTCTTGTAGTCGTCCGGACTCAGCACGGTGATCTCCCCGATCATCACCGAGTGGTTGGTCCCGCAATACTGCGTACAAAACAGATGATACGTCCCCGGAGTCGTCGCCTCAAACCACACCGTGCTGTAGCGGCCGGGAATCACCTCGCGCTTGATGCGGAAGTCCGGGATCGAGAAGCTGTGAAACACATCCTGCGAGATCATCGTCAGTTGGATCGGCTGCCCCGTCGGCACATGCAGCGCATTGATCTCGTGCTGCCCGCCGGGATGCTCCGCCTTCCACATCCACTGCTTGCCCACGATGTAGATGTTCATCGAGTTGACCGGCGGGTTGTAGATCCGGAAGTAAAGCAGCGCGCCCCAGACGAAAGTCACCAGGAAGATTGCCAGCGGAATGATGGTCCACGTCGCTTCAAGCAGCGTCGATCCCTCGATCTGCGTCGCCACGGGATGCACCGACCTGCGGTAGCGGATCGAGAACGTAAACACAATCGCGCCCACCAGGATGATGCCGACGACCGTCATCGCCAGCAGGAAGAAGTACAGCTCGTCCATGTAGGGAGCGATGGTCGACGCCTCGCGCGGAAACAGCGCGGAGGCGTTGAGCCACTTCACCAGAAACTGCCATAAGACTGGACTGATCCCCATCGTTACCCTTCGTCATCCGTTCTCTTGCCGGTCAGGTGATGGTCCCGGCCAAGCTGCAAGTCCCGCCGAAACATCAGAAACATAAAGCCGCCCAGGCCCGCTACGGTCACCATTCCGCCCAGCTGCACCACCCGCACCACCATCAGCGAGTGCTTGTTGGTCTGCGGATCGTAGTGGTAGCAATACGTCAGAATGTTCGCCACCGGCGAGCCGATCTTGTTGCCCGAAGCCTCAATCAGGCCCAGCAGAATGTCCTTGGGTGAGTACTCCACGCCCAGGTAGTACTGCGCCAGATGGCCATCCGTCGTGACCACCTCAATCGAGCTGGCATGGGCATACTGGTCCAGCTTGCCGTCCGGCCCGGGCACGCGTACATAGCCAAACCCCACCGCATTCGAGACCGCATCGATCGCCGCCTGCTGCCCGGTGAGGAAGTGCCATCCGTTCGCCGTCTCCGGCCGGCCGTAGCGCTTCACGTAGTAGGCCTTCTTCTTCGCCGCAATTGCCGGCGTCTCCGTGGGGTCGATGCTGATAATGACGATCTCGAAGTCCTTGCCCGGCGTCAGCTTCACCATCTCCAGCGCCCCGGCCAACCCGTCCATCTCCTCCGAGCAAAGCATCGGGCAGTTGTAATACACCAGCGAAAGGATGGCCGGGTGTTTTCCGAAGTAGTCTCCCAGCCGCACCGCCTTGCCCGTATCGTCGACAAATTGGGCCTCCAGCGGCAGCTGCTGGTTCAGATGCTGCGCGACGCCCACCTTTGCCAGCACCTGAGGCAGTTGGTTCCCGGAGTTCTCGCCCTCCTGCTTGTCGCCGTAGCTCGACACCTGGGCCAGCGCGGACGCGCCCAGCAGCGCACAGCCCAGCAGCACGCCGGCAGCGCCTCGCGCCACTCTCCGCCGTGCCCTTCGCCGCATTGCCTGCCAGTCCGTCATTCCGCTCGTCCTTCCCATTCCATGCAAGCCTTCGTCTTACTTCGCAGGCTCCGCATTCGCCGCTTCCGCCTTGCCGTACTCCATCTTCTGCTCGCGCGCCTCGATCACCGTCAGCTCAAATCCCGTGCGCGCAAATCCCGTCGTCAGCGGCGCCTCGACCTCAGGCTTCGCCGCGTGTGCGACCTGATCGGGAGCGCCTGATCCCTCGGTCGCCACCGGCAGTCCGCGTTGCGCAATCAGCTCCATCGCCCGCTCAATGGGAATCCGGATCGTTCCCGGCTGGCCGTCCACCGTGCTGTAGTGCGCCAGCAGAAGGTCCTCGCGCGCATGCAGGTCGGCCGTCGCCTGCTCGCCATCATCGATGTCCAGCCGCGGCTCGGGAAACTTGGCCGTCATCGCCTGCAGCTCTCGCTGCTGTAGCTCGGCGTTGCTCGTGAGGTCCTCGCGCTTGCCGCCCGGCGGCGCCGCTCCAGACTCGATCGCCCATTTGGCCGCCGCGCCATCCTGTTTCTCCCACAGGTTGTTGATCACCCTGCCCATGGCGAAGCAAAAAAAGAAGAAAATGATGACCACCCCAAACAGCCCAGCCAGAAACACCGAGACGCCCCTGACGTTGACGTCGGTCGTCTCATACCCCGGATGCTCGGCGTCGAACGGCGGCGCGGGCTTGGTATTGCCCGCCGTGTCTTTGCCCATGTCATGGCCCTCAGTGTGCATGTTCAGGCTCCAGAATCTCTTCCAGATGCGGATCGTTCACGTTCACCAGCGGACGCTTCATCAACTGCGTCATGTAATGGGTCAGCCACAACGCAATCACGGTGATCGGCACCGTGATGTACGCCAGCATGCCAATATTGCCGGCGATGTGCAGGTTCCCCGCCGAGTCCCGGAAGTTCGGCTCAATCAGCCAGAACATGTCCACGCAGCGCGCGAAGAGCATAAAGCAGGTGACCCAGATCATCTTCCGCTTGTTCCGCTTGATGTCGCGCGAGAGCAGAATGCTGAACGGAATTAGCCAGTGGCAGATGAAGTCGAGCGTGCAGATGGTCCACCATCCGCCGTGGATGCGGTTCAGATACCAGGGGATCTCGTCCGGCAGGTTGCCCGACCAGATGATCAGAAACTCGGCGAACGTCAGGTAGATGTTCAGCATCACGAAGGCAAAGAGGAACTTGCCCAGGTCGTGCTGTTCGGTGGTGCGCAGCAGCGTCTTCATCGGCTCATAGCGCGAAAGCAGAATCACGCTCAGGATCCCCAGCGCCAGCACGCCATAGCCCTGCGCCACCAGAAACTGCAGGCCCCAGATGGACGAGTACCACGTCACATCGAGCGACTTGATCCAGATGATGGCGGCCGCGGTCAGCACAATCACATAGATCAAAATGCCCGGACCGCTTAGGTTCTCGAACTTCGTCCTCCAACGCTCGAAGCTGAGCTCCGTTCCCGCCTCCGGATCGGCGTCGCGTTGCACCGACCACCGGTTCAGCAGAAACATGAACGTCAGCAGGATGGCGAAGATCGCGCACGACTCCACAATCAGCGCGTAGGGGTTCAGCATGGACCGCTTGAAGTTTGCCGTCAGCGCCTGCTCCTGGGTGATCCAGCCGTTGGCCAGCGCGTCCTGGGTCGCGGCCGCCGTGGGATAACGGGCCCACTGGTAAAGATGCTTCATAAAAATCGCAATCGGGATAAACATCAGCGCCACCAGAGGAAGCGTGCGCGTCATCGCCTCCAGCGGCCTGCGCAGCAGCAGGCCCCACTTCCCTCCTGACACATACTGCAGCATCAGCAGTACCAATGCCCCGCCGGCAAAGTTAAAACAGGTCATGTAGCCCATCAGATACGCGCGCAGCAGATGGTTCCGGCCCTCATGCGTCTCCGAGAAGCACAGAAAACTCAGCACTCCGAAGATCAGCGCGATCAGCAGCGCGCGCAGCCGCCACCTCCGCAGCACATCCTCCGGCGCGGCCAGCGAAGCGGGCAGCGCCCGCGGCCCGTGATCAGCCCGAGGGCCATGCTGGGCGTGTCCGCCGTGTTCTCCGTGATGTTCTTGTTCAGATGACATCCGCTATCAGCCTTCCAAAAAAACGCTAAATCTACTGGGTCTTTCCGCCCGCCGGGACGCTGGACTGTCCCACCGGGCTCTTCGTCGGTACCGTGACATCCAGCGCCGGAATGCCGTTGTCCTGGTCGTTCGGCGTGCCGTAAACAGCGGTCGGCGGCAGCGTCCACTCGCCGGCAAAACTTGCGGGCAGGCCCTCGCTCTCCGCGATGCTCGAAAGCGACTGGACCTGCGCCCCCGCGGGTGCGTCGCTCGGTTTCGCGGCCTGGCTCAGCTGCAGCGCCTTGATGTAGGCCACGATCGCCCAGCGGTCCTCGGGCGTCAGCGCCGCCGCGTAGTCCGGCATCGCGCCGTAGCCGTTCGTCATTACGTTGAAGAAGTGTCCCAGCGGCGCAACCATCAACCGCGCCGTATGGAAGTTGCCTGCCGGGCGATAGCCGCGCTCGACAATCATTCCCGCGCCGTTGCCCACCCGCGAGTGGCACGGCGTGCAGTACACGTTATAGCGTTCCTGGCCGCGCTCCAGCACGTCCAGCGTCACCGGGAAGGGCATCGCATCGCCCTCCTTGCCGTTCACCAGTCCGGTATAGAAGTACGTGTCTTCGTGCAGTTGGCCGCGCGCCACGGTGTTCTCCACCTGCGGACGCGCCGACCGTCCGTCCACGTAGAAGTCGGTGCCGCGCTGCGGGACGAACTTCGGCTGGTCCTGCATGTCCTGGCGGCAGCCGGCCAGCACGCTCGCAGCCGCGAGACCGCAGACCGCAACCAACCTGCGCAGCCCGGCGTTCCCGGCTCCGTCCCCTGCACCTCGCACCTTGAACCTTGCCGTCTGCATCAGTGGTCCACCTCCACCACCGACACCGGCTTGAACTGCTCAAGAAACGCCCGCGTCTCGCCAATGGAGAACTTCGGGTCCATCGCCTCAAGGCAGAGGAAAAACTTGTCCGTCGTCGCTCCATTGCGGAAGTTCGGCGCATTGAAGACCGGATGATACAACTGCGGCAGCCCATTCAGCGCCACCATCCCAAACGCCGCCGAAAGCCCCGCGAACAGAATCGTCCACTCGTATGCCGGAATGATGAACGCCGGCCACGAGAACAGCGGACGCCCCGCGATATTCAGCGGATACGACCACACTGCGATCCACGTCTCCATCAGAAATGCCGTGGTCACGCCCAGCAGCCCGCCCAGCAGGCACACCAGCGGCACACGGTTCTTGTGGAAGCGCAGCGCCACGGCCGCCTCTTCGACCGGGTAAGGCGTGTAGCACTCCATGCGGCGATAGCCCGCCCGGTGCGCCAGTTCAGTCGCATGCACCAGCTCTCCCGGAGTATTGAACTCCGCCAGCAACCCGTAGATTCCCTCGCGCGGCGGCATCAGACGGTCTCCTCAATCACAGTCTCGGCGTCTGCCCCGCCCGGCGGCCGCACTTTCGATTGCGGCAGCATCATCCGGATCTCCGAGATGGGGATCATGGGCAAAAAGCGCGCGAATAGCAGGAACAGCGAGGTGAACAGGCCCCACGTCCCGACAAATGTCATGTAATCCCACTTGGTCGCGCGGTACGTCCCCCAGCTCGACGGCAGATAGTCGCGATAAAGGCTGGTCACCACAATCACAAACCGCTCAAACCACATGCCCGTATTGATCACGAACGACAGCAGGAACAGATACAGCGCGTTGACCCGCAGCTTGCGCGACCACAGCGTCGTCAGCGGGATCGCAAGGTTCGTCAGGATCAGCGTCCAGTAGGCCCAGCCCATCGGCCCGAACATCCGGTTCCACATCATGAAGAACTCCCAGTGGCTGGCCGAGTACCACGACATGAAGACCTCCATGCAGTACCCGTATCCCACAATGCAGCCCGTCCCCAGCATCACCTTCGCCATGTTGTCCAGATGGCGCAGCGTGACCAGGTCCTCCAGGTGATAGAACTTGCGGATCGGGATCGCCAGCGTAATCACCATCGCGAATCCTGAATAGATGGCGCCCGCCACAAAGTACGGCGGAAAGATCGTCGTATGCCAGCCCGCCATCGCCGCCACCGCGAAGTCGAAGCTGATGACCGTATGCACCGAGAGCACCAGCGGCGTCGAAAGCCCCGCCAGCAGCAGCGAAGCCGTCTCATAGCGGATCCAGTGCCGCGTCGACCCGCGCCAGCCCAGCGACAGCAGCCCATAGAAGTACTTGGCCAGCGGCATCTCCGCGCGGTCGCGCAGCGTGCCGAAGTCCGGAATCATCCCCACGTACCAGAAGACCACCGAGATCGTTGCGTACGTCGACACCGCAAACACGTCCCACGCCAGAGGGCTGCGGAACTGCGGCCACACGTTCATCGTGTTGGGATAGGGGAACAGCCAATAGGCCAGCCACGGACGCCCCACGTGGATCAGCGGAAAGAGCCCCGCGCAGACCACCGCGAAGATCGTCATCGCCTCGGCGAACCGGTTGATCGAGTTGCGCCAGCTCTGCTTGAACAGCAGCAAGATCGCCGAGATCAGCGTGCCCGCGTGCCCGATACCGATCCACCACACAAAGTTGATGATGGCGAATCCCCAGGCCCCGGGGATGGTGATGCCCCAGATGCCCACGCCCTTCAGAAACAGCCAGGTCAGCGCGATCAACAGCAGCGTCGCCACGCCCCCGGCCACCGTCAGCCCGGCGAACCACCCCAGCGGCGTGTTCGAGGTCAGCACGATGCCCGCGATCTTCTGCGTCACCGATTTGAAGTTGTGCCCCGGCGCAATCACCGCGTACTCGCCCGTGCGCGGGTCGATCATCGGGTCCTGCAATGGGGTCTTGGTCGCCATACTATGCGAGCTCCGGGTTGGGATTGATGACGCCTGCCGTATACGTCGTGCGCGGACGGAAGTTCAGGTCCGCCAGCACCTGATAGTCGCGCTCCTTCGCCTTGTGTTTGGAAACCGCACTGTTCGGGTCGTTGACATTGCCAAAGACGATCGCGCCGGTCGGGCACGCCTGCTGGCACGCCGTCACGATCTCTCCGTCTTTGATCGCCCGGTTCTCCTTGTCCGCCTCGATCTTCACCGCCTCGATCCGCTGCACGCAGTAGGTGCACTTCTCCATCACGCCGCGCGAACGCACCGAAACATCCGGGTTGCGCATGAACTTCAGGCTCTCCGTGTCGTAGTCCGAGTAGAGCAGGAAGTTGAAGCGCCGCACCTTGTAAACGCAGTTGTTCTGGCAGTACCTCGTGCCCACGCAGCGGTTGTAGACCATCATGTTCAGGCCCTCCGGCGTATGCACCGTCGCGCCCACCGGGCACACCTGCTCGCATCCGGCGTTCTCGCAGTGCTGGCAGGCCATGGGCTGGAAGTGCGCGCGCGGCGCGTGAAGATCGCCTTCAAAATACGTGTCGATGCGGATCCACTGCATGTTGCGCCCGATCTTCACCTGCTCCCGGCCCACCACGGCAATGTTGTTCTCCGCGTAGCAGCTCACGATGCAGGCATTGCATCCCACGCAGCTGTTCAGGTCGATCGCCATGCCCCACTTGTTCTGGATCTGTTGCGCCGAGACATCCTGATGGTCGTAGCTCCAAGCATCGGCGAACATGCTCTCGTCACGCCCCGGCGTCTCGCCCTCCGGTGAATAGCCAACCTTATTAACCAGCGCGCCAGGCCCGCCCTCATGCGCGAAGTCCGGATGCGCCTTCACCTCCTCAAGCGTCGCGTAGCGGATGATCGCCCGCTCCATCGCCTCATGCCCGGGCAGCGAGTAGGTGCCCTCCTTGTCGAACTCCTTGTCGCTGAGGTCCTGCTGCGCAAAGCTCCCGCGATGCTCGATGTAGTTGACCTTGGTCACGCACAGGTCATACGTGCCGCCGGTCTTGGTCAGCGTACCGCCCACCGCATACGGCGCGTCCGCCGGCCGCAGATAGTAGGCATTGAACCCGACCCCCCCGCCCACGCGGCCCGCCTCAACCCTGCGTCCCAGCCCAAGATGCACCGTCACCGCGCCATCCGCATGGCCCGGAACAATCAGCGCTCCCGCAACCACCTTGCGGCCGTTCACCGCGATCTCAACCGCATCGCTCTGTTCGACACCAAGAGCTTCCGCCGTCGCCAGACTCATCAGCGCGGCGTTGTCCCAGCTTAGGTTCGTCACCTGCTTGGGCAGCTCCTGCAGCCAGCCCACATTGGCGTAACGCCCGTCGTAGAGCGACGGATCGGGCTTGAAGCAAATCTCAATTCCGCCCTGACCTTGGGTGCCCCAGGTCTCGCCTTTGAGACCTGGGTTCGGGCTGCCGCCAGCCTTCGGCGTGCTCGTGCTGGCGGTAAACGCCGTACCTTCGACCCATCCATCGTGCAGCGCCTTGCGCCAGCTCGTCGCGAAGTCGCCCTTGATGTATGTCTTCGCGTTCGCCACCACCGCGTCGTAGGCGGACAACTCAGGATTCTCCAGTAGCGTCTGCAGCACCTCATGCGCGCTGTGCCCGCCGTACATCGGCGCAATCATCGGCTGAATAATTGAGATCGTCCCGTCGTACGCGCGCGCATCCGACCAGCTCTCCAGGTAATGCGCCTTGTTGATGTGCCATGTGGAGAGCGACCCGGTCTCATCCACATGCGTCCCAAGATGCACCGTGTTCGGCACCTTGGCCATCGCCGCCGCAAACTCCAGATCGACCGGCGCGGAGTAGAGCGGATTTACCCCCAGCATCACCAGCCACTGGACTTTGCCCGCCAGCATATCGCCAACCAGCGCCTTCAGGTCCGCAACCTGCTCCGACGGCATCGGATTCACCGTCTCCGTGTACACCACCGTCTTGCCCACCGCGCCCAGCGCCGCATTCAACGCATACGCAGCCGCGTGGACCGCCGACGACGCCTGCTCACCCGGAATCACCACAGCGCGCCCACCCGCCGCCTTCAAATCCTTCAAGACCGCCGTAGCAAAGCTCTGCGCCTCCGCACTCCCAGCACCAGCCCCGCTCGCGAGCGCACTCGCAAACGCCGCCAGATCGCTTGGCTTCAGCGCCAGCCGATGCTCCGCCTTGAACCCGGTCACCGTCGGCATGGTCTCGACTGCGTACATCCGGTTCATGGTCTGGCCTTCCTCATAGCGATGCCGCGCCGCATACGCCGCAGCCATCGGCAGGAAACCCGGATGCGCGATCCCGCCCAGAAAATCCGCATCGAGTGAGAGGATCACATCCGCATTCTCAAGCTTGTACTGCGCGTCCATATAGCTGCCGAACGCAGCCTTCGACGCCTCACGCGATGCATCCTGGTTCACCGGCTCCCACTGCACCAGCTTCGCGCCGGGATACGCCGCCTGCACCTGCTTCCATTGCGCCGCCAGCGTCGGCGACGTAATCGTCTCGCTCAGGAAATAAATCCCCTCGCCGGTGCCTGTGCTCTGCGCCGCCTTCGCAAACGCCTCCTGGAAGTCCGCCCACCCGCTGGTCTGCCCGTGGAACTTTACTTCCTTCGAGCGGTCCGGATCGTACAGATCGAGCAGCGAGGCCTGCGTAAACACATCCGACTTGCCCTTCGACATCGGATGGTCCGGATTGCCATCCACCTTGATCGGCCGGAACGCATCCGACTTCACCAGCACCGGAATCGCCCCCGTCGGGAACGGAAACGCCGACGCAAAGTACATCGGCTTGCCCAGGATCAAATCCTCCGGCGCCTTTACATACGGAAAGATCGGCTCATCCGGCTGCTTGGTGCATCCCGCCAGGCCGGCCAGCGCAAACGACGCGCCCATCACCTTCAAGAATCCGCGCCGGCTCACCGCGTCCACCCACTCACTGGCCGCGCCACCCGCCAGCCGTGGAAACTCCTCCGCCAGCATCTCGCCAAAGCCCGGCGTCTCCGCCAGCTCATCCAGATTCTTCCAGAAGCGCTTGCCGCTCTTGCCCTCCAGCCGCGCCCGCACCTCAGCCAGCGTCAGCTTCGCCCGCGCAATCTCCGTCGTGGCAGGTGAGATTTCCGTCACCACCTGCGGCTTCGCCGGGCTGGGCACAACTTCGGTCTCGCGTATCCTCTTCATCGGTGGCATGTCTCGCAGCTTGTCAGCTCGTTCGGTGGGCGAATGTGGTACTGGCTCGTCAAATAGCGCCCCAGCTCCATCTGGCTGGTGAACTTCTGGTAGCTCGCAGGCATCGCGACGCCCATCGTAGGCGCATCGCTCGCAGGCCCATTCGCCGCCGGCTGCGTCCCCGCTTCCTGCAGCATCGCAACCTCCGGCCCGGCGCCCGGGTCCTTGTTTACGCAAGCCACACTCTGCGCGGTTGGTCCAGCGCCAGTCGCGCCCTTGCCCGTCGGCCCGCACCACACCGGCTTCTGGCCCGAAGGGCCCTCCCACGCCATGTTGTAGATCTCCGCCGTCGGCCGCAAATTCGACGCCGGATTGCGATGGCAGTTCAGGCACCACTCCATCTGCAGCGAGTTCTCCATATACATCAGCGGCATCTCATCCACCCGCCCATGGCAGCTTGCGCAGCCGATCCCCTTATTCACATGGATCGAATGGTTGAAATAAACAAAATCAGGAAGGTCATGCACCTTAATCCACTGGATCGACTGCCCGGTCGCCCAGCTCTGCCGCACCGGCTCCAGCAGCCCCGCATTGGTCCAGATCTGCGCGTGACAGTTGATGCATGTCTTGGTCGGCGGAATCCCCGCGTAGCTCGACACCTCCACCGTCGTATGGCAGTACTGGCACTGCAAGCCCAAACCCTCCACATGGTGCTTGTGGCTGAACGGAATTGGCTGGTCCGCCCTCTGTCCCTGCCGCGTCACCCACGGCGAACGCTGCAGCTGGTCCAGCGTCACGCCCAGCGCAATCACGATCAGACCCGTCAACACCAGGCTCGCTCGCGCCAGAGCGTTCGAGTTGCGGTCAAAAACTTGCGCCATGAGTGCGTCCTGTTTCCTCTGGTTTTACCGGGGCTGAACGATGACGAGTTCCATGATTGCATTCCCTTGGGCGACGTTGCCGCAAGGTCGCACTTCAGCGGATTTTGCTTGGCGGTTGGTCAATGTCAAGAGTTCTTCTTGGTGCGGAAGTTCCGAGTATAGCAGCGGAGAATGGCTGACAAAAAAATGAGTGGCGCTGACTTTGATGGCACCCGTCGTTACCTGGGAAATGTTGAGTATAGCAGCGGAAAAAGCCGTTCCCAAAATCGCCGGCCCCATCACAACGGATTTTTTATGAGCCATATCCGATTATCGAACTGGGTCCCGTCAAACCGGCCCTGTGCGATACCCTTGCAGTCATGCCGCGTCCGTCGCATAGCCCACGCACCCCGCGTTACGATGCCGCGCTCGCCTGCCGTGCACTCGCCGCCGCCGATCCCAAACTGGGACGCCTCATCGCAGGCGCCGGCCCATTCACCCTGCGCGTCGCCAGTGCGCAGTCCCCTTTTGAGGCGCTGGTTGAATCCATCGTCTACCAGCAGCTCCACGGCAAGGCCGCCGCAACCATCCATCGCCGCCTCATCGAATCCTTCGCGCCTGCGCTCACCCCCGATGTCTCCGGCCTCGGCGTACACCCCTCGCCCCAACAGCTCCTCGACTGCCCCAACGAGCAGCTCCGCGCCGCCGGCCTCTCGCACAACAAAGCCCTCGCCCTGCGCGACCTCGCCGCCAAGACCCTCGACGGCACCGTCCCCACCCTCGCCCGCATCCGCCGCATGTCGGACCAGGCCATCATCGACCACCTCACGCAGGTCCGCGGCATCGGCCGCTGGACCGTCGAGATGCTCCTCATCTTCCGCCTCGGCCGCCCCGACATCCTCCCCACCGGCGACTACGGCGTGCGCAAGGGCTTCGCCCTCACCTTCCAGGGCCTCAAACCCACCGCCAAGGTCACCCCGGACCTCCTGCCCACCGCCGCCCAGATGGAGCGCCGCGCAAAAAAGTGGGCGCCCTGGCGCAGCGTGGCCAGCTGGTACCTCTGGCGCGCCTGCGACCTCGCCGCCGGCAAGCTTGCCGCCGAGGCCGAATAACACGAGCGCCGCGCGCGCGGCCTCCGGGCTGTTAGAGAACCGGCTCTACGGAAGCCAGCCCAGCAACCAGATCGGGTTGAGCACCAGGTTGGTGGCGTTCGGCGTGCCGACGCCGGTGGTGAAGTCCCAGCCCACCCCCGCTTTGAACGCAGGTTCATAAGAGGTGTCGGAGAGAGAGAGCACGCCCACCACCCCCGGGCCCCCAGGCGGAGCGTAGCAGTTGTAAGGGCCAGTGCAGTCCACGGCATTGTCGCCCAGGGTGACGTCGTGGAAGGTGCAGGTCTTCGCCGGGCCTCCGGGGTTGAAGGTCTCGCAGTCCTTACTTCCGGTGGCGCCGTACTCCTCGCGGGCAAGCGCGTAGTAGATCGGGGCGGGGTTGCCCTGGTAGCTGCCCCAAACCTGGTTCACCAGCGCCTGCATCCCAGCCATGATCGGCGTCGCGAACGAGGTGCCTCCGCCGGCATCCCAATTGCTCGGCGCTCCCACACACGGGGTTCCGATGCCGTCTGCCACATCCGAGTCGCAAGCGATATAGGCGTGGTCCCAAATGCCCGTAGAGGCGAAGAGCGAGATGTCCGGCAGGTCGCGGACGCCGTCACTAGGGTTGCCAAGAACATTCTGCCAGCTCGGCTTCTTCCAGCCCCGGCAGGTGCCATCGCTCGGGGTTGGGGCAGTATTGGTGATTGGAATGTTTCCCAGGTCAGACTCACCGGTTGCGCAGTTGCTGGGCCCTCCGCTGCCGGCGTAAGGGTAGAGAAAGTCTTGGCCGAAGGCGCTAGTGCAGAAACTATTGGCCCCATAAGGAGTCGCGTAGCCCTCATAGCTCGACACCAGCGAACTGGCGCAGGTGCTGTTCCAGGGGATCTCGGGCACATAGCTGAGTGCGGAGCCATAGTAAGGGCCGTTGGCGGATGCCCAGTAGTTGGCGTTGGTGCCCGCGTACGAGTCCCCGAAGTCAGTCCCCCCAACCGCGACGTTATATTCGGTTGAAGCCAGGCCGTTGACCGCAACGCCATCTACAGCTGGCGTCGGCGTGTTCTCGTACTCAATGGCGCAGAGGTCTCCGCCATCGTCCCCCGCTGCCACAAAAACAGAGACTCCCTCCAGCGCCGCCTGCAGATAGGCCGCCTTGTAGGCGGCATTCGTCGCCGCGCCATTCTGGACCTCACATGCGCCGTAGCTCACGCTGACGATTGGAGGCACGGAACGCTGGTTCACGAGGCCCTGGACGGCAATGAGACCGCCAAAAGTAGTAGTGGTGTCGGCGCAGGTAACCAGTTGCAGGGCCGCGCTGGGGGCTGCGGCGCCGGCCCACTCCGCATCGATGATCGCCTCGAAGTCATCCGCCGTGGCATTCGTGACGCCGGGATCGGTGCAGCCCCTGCCAGGATGCACCGTCGTGAGCGACCCGCCTTTATACTCGTCGAGCCCAAACGTCTTGCGGAAGGTCGTCCAGTCGGCGGCGTTGTAGGCATCGCTATCCTCGATCAAGGCAATGGTCTGCCCCTCGCCGGTGAGGCCTGCGGAAAAAAGCGGGTTGAAGTTGTAGATCCTTGCAAGGTCCGCCGGGACCAGAGCATAAAACGGAAAGCCGGGCTCGGGGATTGTGTATTGCGCCTTTGGCTCGACCATCTTACGCGGCCAAAAGTTGTGCAGCGAGACAACTCCCTCAATCGCCGGCGCAAGCGCCGCGGGCAGCGAAGGGTTGCTGGCATTGGCGATGTACTGCCGGCCGTTGACATTGAGCGCGTGGATCTCGGTGGCGAACGCCGCGCGCACCTGTCCGGCGGTGCCGGAGAAGCTGATGACCGTCGGACTCGGTCCGGTGTCGTCCACCGTGAAGCCGTGCCTGGTTAGCCACGCGCTGATTGTGGCCACATCCTGCGCCGCAGGTCCGAACTGCGCAGCGTATTGATCGGCGGTGAGCCACTGGTGAAACTGCGCGGAGCCGGTTTGCTGTAGGCTGCCGGCGAGCGCCTCCGCGGCCGCCTCGCGCGCTGGAGAGAGCTGGAGCTGCAGCTCGATGCCGTTGATCGGATAGGAGTCGGGCACCGGGCCCTTATCGAACATGAGCTGCACCTCGGGACGGGTGTTGCCCGCCAGCACCACGCGCTGCGTCTCATCGATCGGAGCGGTAATCAGCGGCGTCGCCGGAGGCGAGACCACTGAGGCGGTCTGGCCGGACGAGGGGGCAGTCAGCACGGCCCCAACCAAAGCAATAAACGGAACGCGTGACCCCTTCATAGCTGCCTCCGAGTCGTGGGATTCAAACCGCGTACGGACGGGACCGAGACCGTTCCCTTCATGGAGCAAAGCCGAGGCGGTTGGGTCGTTATCTTTTGCTGAGGAGTTGTGCCGGAAGCATATCAAAAGCAGAGGCAATTGCAAACCGGCCTAGACTGGTGTCTCCTTGGGGCTACCAGACAAAATCGGTCGCCTCCGCGACATCGCCGCCCGCAAAACGATACCCTCGTATTCATCCATGGTGAAGCCCCGCCCCACGATAAAGACCGCGAAACACACGTCCGCCGCCGACAAGGCCCACCGCTATGTCTGCATCCACGGCCACTTCTACCAGCCGCCGCGCGAAAACCCCTGGCTCGAAACGGTCGAGGTGCAGGACTCCGCCGCGCCCTACCACGACTGGAACGACCGCATCACCGCCGAGTGCTACGCCCCCAACGGCGCCTCGCGCATCACCAACCGCAAAGACCAGATTGTGCGCATCATCAATAACTACGCGCGCATGAGTTACAACTTCGGCCCCACCCTGCTCAGTTGGCTCGCGGAAAAGGCGCCCCGCACCTACAGGACCATCGTCGACGCCGACGCCGCCAGCGCGCAGCGCTACAGCGGCCACGGCTCCGCCCTCGCCCAGGTCTACAACCACATCATCATGCCCCTCGCCAGCCGCCGCGACGCCCTCACCCAGATCCGCTGGGGCATCGCCGACTTCGAGCACCGCTACGGACGCAGGCCCGAAGGCATGTGGCTGGCTGAGACCGCCGCCAACCGCAGCGTGCTCGATCTGCTCGCCGCCGAGGGCATCAAATTCACCATCCTCGCGCCCAACCAATGCTACCGGGCGCGGCCCATCCCCAAGCAGGACCTCGCCACCACCCGCACCGGCCCACGAGATTTCTTCGCCCCCGCGGAAGAGCCCGGGTGGCTTCTCACACCCGAAGGCATCGTCGACACCACCCACCCTTACCGCGTCAATCTGAACGAAGGCCGCAGCATCGCCATCTTCTTCTACGACGGCCCGGCCTCGCGCGCCATCGCCTTCGAAGGCCTGCTCAACAGCGGCGAGATCTTCGCCCGCCGCCTGCTCGACGGCTTCCATCCCGCCACAACTGAAGCGCCCGCCGAGCCCGAGCTCTCCCACGTCGCCACTGACGGCGAGAGTTATGGCCACCACCACAAGTACGGCGAGATGGCGCTCTCCTACGCCATGCATTGGATCGAGGAGAGCGGCCATGCGCGCCTGACCAACTACGCGGAGTTCCTCGCCATGTTCCCGCCGCAGTGGGAGGCCGAGATCGTCGAAGACACCGCCTGGAGCTGCGCCCACGGCGTCGAGCGCTGGCGCTCCGACTGCGGCTGCAACGGCGGCAAACCCGGCTGGAACCAGAAGTGGCGCGGCCCGCTGCGAGAGGCCCTCGACTTCCTCCGCGACGCCACCGCCCCGCTCGCCGAGGAGCTCGCCGCGACGCTGCTGATCGACCTCTGGGCCGCCCGCGACGCCTACATCGACGTCGTCCTCGAGCGCTCCCCCGCCTCGCTCGACCGCTTCTTCGACCGCCACGCCACTCACCCGCCCAGCCCCGGCGAACGCACCACCATCCTCGAACTCCTCGAGCTCGAACGCCACACCCAGCTGATGTACACCAGCTGCGGCTGGTTCTTCGACGAAGTCTCCGGCATTGAGACCGTGCAGATCATCGCCTACGCCGGCCGCGTCCTCCAGCTCGCCGCCAAACTCTTCGGCGAGCCCGGCGTCGCCCTCGAGCCCGCCTTCCTCGACATCCTCTCCCGCGCGCAATCCAACGTCCCAGAGATCGGCAGCGGCGCCGAAATCTACCGCCGCTACGTCGCCGGCATCCGCATCGGCCTCGAACAGGTCGGCGCCCACTACGCCATCAGCTCCATCTTCCGCAACTACCCCGAGGACGGCGAGCTCTTCTGCTTCACCCTGCACCGCGACTCGCACGAGTCCTTCACCTCCGGCCGCGGCAAGGTCGCCCTCGGCCGCGCCCACATCCGCTCCCGCATCACCGAGGAGACCGAGGAAGTCTGCTACGCCGTCCTCCACCTCGGCGACCAGAACCTCTCCGCCGCCGTCCGCCAGTACCGCGCCGACGACCCCGCCGACGTCGCTGCCTTCGCCGCCTTCACCGCCGACATCCGCTCCGCCATGCGCCGCGCCAACCTTCCCGAAGTCATCCGCCTCATCGACCGCTTCTTCGGCACCCTCGCCTACTCCCTCACCTCCCTCTTCTCCGACGAGCAGCACCGAATCCTGCGCACCATCCTCGACCGCACCCTCGCCGAGATGGAAGACTCCCTGCGCAAAATCTACGAGGACCACGCTTCCCTGCTACGCTTCCTCACCGAGTCCGGCATGTCCGCCCCGCCCGCCCTCGCCATCGCCGCCAACTTCGCCCTCAACGCCAGCCTGCGCCGCGCCATCGAGGCCGACAACTTCGACCCCGTCGAAGTCGAATCCCTGCTCGCCCGCGCCGCCGCCGACCAGGTCGCCCTCGACTCCGCCGTGCTCAGCTTCGCCGCCGGCCAGCGCATGGTCCGCGCCATGGTCAAGCTCGAAGCCGCCGCCGACTCCGCCGCCGCCGACCCCAGCCGCGCCGCCACCAACGGGGCCCTCCCCGCCGCCATCGCCATCGCCACCACCCTGCGCGCCATGCCCTTCGACGTCAACCTCTGGAAGGCCCAGAACATCTGGAACGACCTCTTCCGCCGCAGCGACCGCACCTACTGGTCGAAGGAGTGGACCGCCGGCTTCAAACGCCTCGGCGAAGCCCTCAACATCTCCGTCGACCAACTCGTCACCGACGAAGGCGTCAGCGCCTTCTAGCCGCTTTCTTTTAATTTCCGTCATCCTGAGCGAGCGCAGCGAGTCGAAGGACCCCCGCATTTGCCTTTGCCCTTACTTTTCTTGCTTGTCATCCCGTAGGGATCTGCTTCTCGCCTTGGCCTCTAGGTAACCCAAGCCTTTAGGCTTGGGTCTCCCGCGCCCGCCACCAACGTCGAACCGTCTTGCTTAAGGGCACGGCTTCAGAGCCTGTCCTGAGCGAAGTCGAACGGATGCCGTAAAGCCGCGTGCGAAGCACGCTCCCGCTCTGCCCTGAGCGCAGTCGAAGGGCTTCGCCTCTCTTCGCTCATTCGCCCGCCCCAACCGCAGGCGCTCCGCCCACTTCGGCTGTATGCCTAATGGCAAGCACTCGGCCGTGCCGTAAAAAGGCTCATTGGGAGTTTGTTCCAAACGTCATAAATGTGCGAAGCTGGCTACGCCTGATCTATTAGCAAAAATTTGCAACTTGCCGTGATTACAAACTGACGAGAATCGGCGGGAATATGAAATCTCCGGTACGGTGGGCGGGAAGCAAACGACAGATGCTCGGCCTACTACGGGAGAGTTGGACCGGTCAGTCGAGATACATCGAACCATTTGCGGGCTCGGCATGCTTATTTTTTGACCTCGAACCTACGGACGCAATCATCGGCGACCTAAACGGTGAGTTAATCGAGAGCTACCGCATTCTTAGAGACTGTCCCGAAGACCTCATCAAGAGAATAAGAGAATGGCGACCCACACGTGAGACCTATTACAAGGTCAGAAATCTCGCGCTAGAGAAACTCTCCGCAATTGAACTCGCGGCCAGATTCTTCTTCCTGAACCGCTACTGCTTTAACGGTCTGTACAGAACTAATCTTAGCGGCAAGTTCAACGTCCCATTCGGGGCGCCAAACAAGGACCACCAAATCGACGAAGGTCAGCTACTAGACGCGTCTGCAGTCCTGCGCAGGGCGCGCCTCATGAACGCCGATTTCATGGTCACCCTGGATCAAGCGCGGGCAGGGGACTTCGTTTACCTGGACCCGCCATACGTACTGAGGGAAAAGAGGGTCTTCAGCGAGTACCTACCCAATTCGTTCCAGAGATCTGACCTGGACAGGCTCAAAGACGGATTGATCTCTCTAGACACCCGCGGCGTAACCTTCGTCGTTACATACGCTGATTGCGACGAAGCGCGCGACCTAATGAGGGGATGGAAGCCGAAGAAATGGCAAGCCCGACGAAATATTGCTGGGTTTACCTCAAGCCGTAAATTCAGCCCAGAATTGATCGCTACGAATAGGACATTTGAATCATGAGCACAAGCGCCCATAATGCAAAGCTCGATGACATAGCCGTTGAACGGATTGAGCGCAATCACGACAACCCGCGCTTGTATTTCCGACCGAGAGAACTGGAAACCCTGCAAAATTCCATTGCTCAACATGGAATTCAAGTCCCCATCAATGTGTACCGGAAAGGAAACAGGTTCATATTGATCGACGGGGAGCGACGTTGGAGGTGCGCCCTCAAGCTGAACCTGAAAACGATACCCGCCCTCGTGCAGGACGAGCCCAGCCGCCTCACAAACGTGCTGCTGATGTTCAATATCCACGCCCTCCGTGAACAGTGGGACCTCCTAACCATAGCCGTCAAGCTGCCCCGGGTCATCGAGCTGCTTGAACAGGAGACAGGAAAGTACCCAACCGAAGGAGAGATCGTATCGAAGACCGGCCTAAACCGGTCTGTGATCCGCCGCTCAAAGCTCTTGATCGATCTACCCGAGCGGTATCTGGAAAACCTCACAGACGAGTTACATAAACCGAAGCCACAACAGAAGCTCACAGAGGACTTTTTCATTGAGATGGAGCGCGCTCTAAAGACGGTCGAGCGATCCATGCCGAGCGCAGTCCCTGACAAAGACCACGCTAGGGACATAATCATCAGCAAATATCGGTCGGGTGTGATCAAGGACATCGTAGACCTTCGCTATCTTCCAAAGATTGCTAAAGCTGAACGTGTCAATGTTGATCCGAGGGACGCCGAAAAATCCATCAAGAAGGTACTAAGCCCAAACAACTACTCGATCGAACAGGCCTACAACGAGACTGTGTCGTCAGCATACTCAGAGAAGGACCTAGTTCAGCGAATACACAGCATAGCCGACCGACTTGAGGAGTTGGAATCCCAGGACATTGACGATGATGTCGCCGCTGCGCTGAAGGATCTGTCGGGCAAGATATCGAAGATACTCAGGGGCAGGCGATGAGCTACCGTATCCTCGGGCAGTCTCTATGGCCTGTCGCAGATGCGGTGCGGAAATACTTCAAGGAACACCTAGGCCTAACCTCGATCAAGATCGAGGAAGAAATCGCGGGAGGCGTCCCCCGCCCGACCCTACACTCCAAGAGTAGGGACCAGGTGTACATGTGCGCCGAGTTTCTTGAGGCTAGCTGCTTCAGCATGAATATCGAGCGCCTAATATCCGCGTGCAAGCTCAAACAACTGCCGGTCAAACTATTCGTGGCCTTTCCCGAAGGTGCGAGGAGCATGGACTTCAGCAAAGATTTTCGCTCGGCCCGCGAGCACGGGGTCGGGGTAATCAGCGTGTCCGTCTCAGGGGAGGCGAACGTTCTCGCGGAGCCCATCTCGCTCACGCTAAGCGACGTCCGCAGGATCGATCCAAAAGCATACCCCGCAAAATACAAGGCAGACGTGATAAACGCTCAGCAAACATACCTCCAGGTGAATCCAGCTAAGGGCTGCGCTGCAGTCTATGACATGATTGAGGCCCTCACTAGGAGGGTGGCAATCAAGCTCCACAAGCGAGGCTGGGTGGGAGCATGGACGGCGACCGCACCGAAGTTTGAGAAGGCGGCATGGTTTCAGCTTGCAGACAGCATCTACCGCACCCTCGACTTCAACAAGGTTCCTAAACAGAGCAAGGCGCTATGGGCGAAGATCGTCTCCCTGACCACCGCGAGAAATGAGTCTGGCCACGAGCCCCGTACAATGAAGGAGCGAGTCGCCAGAGATAGAGAACTGCGAACCCGCTTTGAAGACGCAACGGATGTCCTCCGAAATCTGATTGAAGCAACGAAGGACCTTGCGGTCTGATACTCGCAGACTGTGGTAACACAAAAGCCACCATACCGATTCCAGCACCCGATAGTCCTCGCCCTCGCCACGCCACTCTGCTAGCATTGTCCATAAGGGCTCTTCAAATCCGGATTGCGGCCGAAGCACCGGCGGCAGGAAGGAATTCCAGAATCCGAGGCCGTGGGGCATCGTCGTCTGGGCTTGGTTCCCCGCGTGTGGGGCTGGAGATCAGAATCCAAGATCGATCTGGGTATAACTTCTTTAGAAGGGATATTTTAGGTTTTTTTTAAATTTTCTGGAGGACGTGAGCTAGGAAGTTAGCTTCGCCAATGCAGCGTGACCGGGCCGTCCATGGGGTGTTCGGATGTGCCCTTCAGCCGGGCCTGCTTCAGCGCGAAGTACCACTTGGCCGGCTTGTCCGCGTCGTCGATCAGCATCAGTGCCGGGCCGTAGCGCAGCCCCTCGGCCTGCTCGATCATTGTCTGCTGGTCCTGGCGCACGAACATCCCGCCAAAGAACCTGAGCATCGCCGTAAAGCCCGGCACGCCGTACCAGACGTTCCACGCCCCGCACACGTCGATCCTGCAAGTCGATGCAGTCAAAGGAGTTACCGTCGTCAAGCTGGCAAACCACTTGTCACCCGCCCGGATCGTTTCGTACCGCCGGTTCGGCATCCGGAAGTCGATGGTTGTCGTGATCGGCTCGCCATAGACGCCCAGCAGTTTGTACGGCAGGCTGTTGCCGCTGGGCGCATGCGCCGATATCCGGAACCCTGCGTTTCGCCCTTTGTTTTCAACGTCATACAGCGGCTCGAAGAGCTTCTCCTTGGCATGGATGCTCCCGCCCGAACGCCACCACCACGCCCGGTGCACGAACGGCCCATGCGCCGGGTCCATCAGCCCGATGATCCCGTGGTCGACGTTGCAGGGCAGCTCCGCCGTCAGGTGCGCCGTCCGGTAACGCGCTGAGAACTTGGGTACTTCCGGCACCGGCGGCAACTCGCCACCCACCCGCCCCGCCCCGGGCAGCGGCACATACACCCACACATAGCCATCCCGCTCCTCACACGCAAACGCCCCCGCAAATATCCTGGTCGGGTCCAGCGTATCTGCCTCAGTCAATGAGGGAATCTCCTCGCACCGCCCGCTGCACGGCTCAAACCGCCAGCCGTGGTACTTGCACATCACCGTCTCGCCGTCGAACCACCCCGCCGACAGCGGAATACCCCGGTGCGGACACAGGTCGCGCATGGCAAACGGCGCGCCATCCCCCTTCCGCCCGAGCAGCAGCGGAACCCCCAGCAGCAGCGCGGTCGCCGTCTCACCAGCCTTGAGCTCCGCCGCCCGCATGGCGGGATACCAGTCGCCGAAGACCATCTCCGCCGCCGGCCCCGCGCTGCCGAGCTGCACCAGCTTTCCCTCCTGCCGCACCGGACGGATTGACCTCATCTTTCGATTCATCTGGGGAACCATCCGCGCCATCTGCATGAGTTTACGCGAGACGCGCCCTTACACTGGACGCAATGACCCGCGAAGCACCTGCGCGCCCGCGTTCCACGCTGTTCGGCATCCTCGTGCTCTGGGTCATCTTCTATGCCAGCTTCACCCTATTCACGCCGCCGTTGCTCGATGATGCCGACTCAGTGCATGCCGAGGTCGCGCGTGAGATGCTGTTTCGCCACGACTACGTGACGCTGTACGCGAACGGCATCCGGTATCTCGAGAAGGCGCCGCTGCTCTACTGGTCGATGGCCGCCAGCTTCCGGCTCTTCGGCGTCTCGGCGGCCGCCGCGCGCCTGCCGCTGGCGCTCACGGTGTTGGCGCTGGCGCTGGCCATCGAGGGCTTTGCTCGGCGCGCCTTCGACTCAGCGCAGGCTGGGCTCTACGCCGCGCTGGTCCTGCTCTCCAGCTTCGGGATCTTTATCTTCACGCGCATCATTATTCCGGATGCGATGGTTTGCCTCTGGCTCACGCTTGCGCTGTATTGCTTCTGGCTGACCGAGCAGGGAAGCGACCCGGGCACAGCACCAAACCGATGGATTTGCTGGGGCTTCGCCGCCTGCTGCGCCCTCAACGTCCTCACCAAAGGCCTGATCGGCGTCGTCTTCCCTATCTCCACCGCCCTGATCTACCTGCTGTTCACTCGCGGAGTGCGTGGGGCCTTCGCGCGGATCCGTCGCATTCACCTGCTGTCCAGCACGGTAGTCTTCCTTGCCATCGCCGCGCCGTGGCACATCCTCATCGCCCACGCCAATCCAACCCAAGGCCACCCCGGAGGCCTCGCCTTTGCGAATGGCCAGCTTTCGGTACCGATACCGAACGAGGGCAATGTGCATGGCTGGCTCTGGTTTTACTTCGTCAATGAGCAGCTGTTGCGCTACTTCAATCTCCGCGTGCCGCGCGACTACGATACGGTGCCGCTCTGGCTCTTCTGGGGGCTATGTTTGGTATGGCTGATGCCGTGGAGTGTGTTTGTGTTCCAATCGGTCGGGCGCGCTGTGCCGCTGCACGATCGGGCTTGGCGGCGGAGGCTCGGCGAACGCGGTTTGGGACAGCGTGAGCGGACGTCACTCTTGATCGTCATATGGGGTGCGGTCCCGCTTCTCTTCTTTAGTCTTTCGACGCGGCAGGAGTATTACATTCTTCCCGCGCTTCCCGCGCTTGTCCTCTTGATCGGTAGCTACCTCTCCTCTCTCGAGGGAAGTGAAGAGACAAAGCTGCGACGATCCGCAATTCGGGCAGGTGGTGTGGTTGCGATCCTGGGCGGCTGTGCGGCCACGGTCTGCCTGTACCTGGTATTACGCTCGGGCAAACCCACTCCGAGCATCGACCTTGCTTCGCTCCTGCATCAGAACCCTTCGGACTATGCGCTCTCTTTTGGGCATTTTCTCGATCTCGACAAGAAGGCGATGGGGATATTCCGCCTGCCTCTGAGTCTTGCGGCCCTGAGCTTTTTTCTTGGCCCGTTGCTCTCTTACCAGCTTCGCAAGCGCGCCCAACCCCGAGCTGCGACCTTCGCCCTCACAGCGGGCGCGTTCGGCTTTCTCATCGCTGCGGATCTCGGCCTCCAGACCTTTGCGCCCGTTCTCACTTCAGCGCAACTCGCCCAAGCCATTGCGCCTCAACTGCGGGTGGGCGACCTCGTCGTGATCCACCAGGAGTATGAGTACGGGAGCACGCTTGGCTTCTACCTGCCCCGGCCTGGGCCTACAGGCGGGCCACTCCGTATCCTCGAAGGACGCAGCTCGAATCTTTGGTACGGGAGTTTCTTTCCGGATGCGCCGGGTATCTTCGAGACACCAGAGACGATCGCGCAGCGATGGGCTGGGCAGCAGCGCGTCTTCCTGTGGCAGGACCTCGGCAACCAACCGAGTCCGCTGCCTGCGCTGCCGGGGCGCGTGTATGTGATCGCGGAGTCAGGCGGCAAGGAGATCGTCAGCAATGAGCCGAGCCATCCTTGAGTAGCCCTCGGCGGGGCCGGCAGGAGCCGGCTAGTTTGCGGGTGCGATGCGCCCGCCGCTCAAACGGAAGCGTTCGCCGCGCCAAATTACGGTGTCTGACGCAAAGCTCCAGGCCCAGAACCCTAAGGCGAAGAAGTCTCTGAGCGGGAGCAGCCAGAGGTCACGCAGCACTTGTCCATCGCACAGCACACCGACGCCGACCGAGAGCGCCATGGTCACCCGCGCCAGCAGCACAAGGCTGAGCAGGGTGAAGCTCCAGAGGGCGAAGCCGCTGGCCACGCAGTTAAGCACCGCCCACGGGATGCAGTAGGTGATCCCAAGACCAACATATCCCCAGCGACGCGAGTCGCGAGTCGACCGCGCCCAGCGGAGCTGATGATCGACGAAGCCGCGGAGGGTATAGGCCGGGACCATGGTCTCGACGACCTCGCCGCACAGCTCGACGCGGTAGCCGGCGCGAGCGATGCGCACGCCAATCTCGTAGTCATCCGCGAGATAGTCGACCAGCGGCTCCAATCCCCCAGCGGCAGCCAGGGCCGCTCGCGAGACAGCGAGGGTTGAACCCAGGCCGAATCGAATGCCACCTTCGATCTTTCGGGCTGTCAGTACGCCGGGCAGGAAGTCGGTTGAGATGCCGAGCGCTTCCAGCCGAGCCCAGACTGTGAGTGCCTTGCCCTCCGCGCCGGTACGACCCAGGTAGGGCGCGGTGACCATGCCGACCCGTGAATCGGAGAAGCACGCCATCACACCCATCAGATACGTCGGCGAGACGCGGATATCGCTATCGTTGATAAGGACGTGCTCGTAGCGCGCCGAGCGAAGCATCTGAATCAGGTTGCTGACCTTGCCTGAAGTTCCCAGGCGTTCAGGGCACTCGACCAGCCGGATAGCGCGATTGGGGAACTCTTGCTGGAGGCGCTCAACCTCAGCGACCGCCGGGTCATCCAGGCTACTTACGCCAAAGAGTATCTCGTACTCGCCGGCATAGTCCTGCCGGCAGTGACTGGCGAAGCCGGCATACATGCGTGAGTCGATGCCCTTCACGGGCTTGAGAATGGTGACGGACGGGGCATATCCGGGGTCTGCCTGCTCCTCCCTTGCGCAATAGCGAGCAAAGTCGCGCGCTCCCCATAGCGCCAGCATCATGTAGACCAGCCCGCCGAGAGTCAGTAGCGTTGTGACTATCTCGACGGGCGTCGCCATTCCCTTAGTCTACTCAAGGAGTCATTTAGGTCTTTGGAAGGCGGCGTTTATTCGTAGCGGAGCGCCTCGATGGGATCCAGGTTGGCGGCCTTCCAGGCGGGATAGATACCGAAGATCAGGCCGATGGCACACGAGCTCAGAAACGCAACTGCGATCCACAAGGGCGAGACCGCAGTCGGAAGCAGCAGCTTGAGCCCGGATGCAATTGCACTGCCAATTAATATGCCGATGAGGCCGCCCACCGCGCAGAGCGTAATTGCCTCGAGCGTGAATTGGGTAAGGATTGTCCGTTTGGTTGCGCCGATCGCCTTGCGCACGCCAATCTCCCGCGTGCGCTCGGTCACGCTGACCAGCATGATGTTCATCACGCCGACGCCGCCAACCAGCAGGGCGACGCTTGAGAGGGAGAAGAGCAGGAGGAACAGGCCTCCAGTGATCTCGTCCCAAAGGCGGGTGAGGGTGTCGGTACCGAAGATCGCGAAATTGTCGGGATTCTGGTTTAACACCTTGCGTCGACGCCTTAACAGTTCCGTAAGCTGGTCCTCCACCAGAAGCCGGTTCTTCGGATCGTCGTACTTCAGCGTGATCCAGTAGTCCAGCGTCTCCGGATGCATGTAGTGAAACGTTGTGATAGGAAAGAAAGCCTGGTTGTCCTGCGGATTCTTTCCGCCTCCAAAGGGCTGCTTCTGCTTATCGAGCACGCCGACGACGGTGAAAAGCATGCCGGCCGCTTCGACCTCCTTGCCAACCGCACTCTGTCCTGGAAAAAGCTGGTCAGCGGTGTCGTATCCTAGGACGGTCACCTTGGCAGCCCGTTGCACGTCTCCATCGTTGAAGAAGCGGCCATCCAGCATATTAAAGTCGTGGATCTCCTGTTGTTCCGGTTCGACGCCGGTTAGGACTGTGTTCTGCATGGTCCTGCCATTGCCTTTGATCGCTGTCACCCCTGCACGGCCGGGAGCGTTGTTGTCCGTGTACTGCAGCGCTGGCGAGACGGCCACTACGTGCGGCAGATCGCGCATGGCCATCGCGTCATCGTAGGTCAGCTGCTTGCGTGTAATCATTTCGGTGGTAAGCCGCTGCCCAAACACGGGAAACCGGAATATGAAAAGTACGTTCGAGCCGAGCGACTGCACCAAACCTTCGACACTTGTGTTCAGGCCGTTGACCACGGACGAGATGGTAATCACCGTCATTACGCCGATCACGATGCCGAGGATGGTCAATCCACTGCGCAGCTTGTTGGAGCGCAGGGTATCGAGCGCCATCGTTACTGTCTCTTTCAGATCGCCGATCCGCATCTCATCTCACCTGCTTTCGTTACAGCTCCGACCGCAATGCCACAATCGGATCCAGATGCGCCGCCTTCACCGCGGGATACACGCCGAAGAGAATGCCGGTTCCGGTGGCCATCGCGAGCCCGAGGGCTACGCTCCAGAGGGCGACCGTCGATGGAAACCCCAGCAGCAGGGTCACCACTTGTGCGACAACTAACCCACCAATGACACCGAATGCGCCGCCCACCAATGCCATCGCGCCAGACTCCACGAGAAACTGCAAGGTGATATCCCGACCACGCGCGCCAAGGGCCTTGCGGATGCCTATCTCGCGAGTTCGCTCCGACACGCTGACCAGCATCATGTTCATGATCACGATCCCGCCCACGACGAGGGAGATCAGCGCGATGGTACCGGCGACCGCTCCGAAAGACGCGGTGACGATGGAGAAGAAGCCGACCAGCGTGTTGTTGATGTCCAGCTCAAAGGAGTCCGGAGCTCCCGGTGGATCGTGGCGTTTGGAGCGCATCAGGACGCGGACTTCATCGCCTGCGGCTTGCAGGGTTGGGCCCGCCGAGCCGGCCTTGACGTAGATGATCAGCGTCTTGGCTGTGCCATAGCTCTTCTGGTAGGCAGTCAGCGGGACGGCGACCCAGTTGTCCTGACTGGCGCCGAAGGTGCTTCCCTGCTTCTCGCTGACGCCGATGACGGTGTACTGCTCACCGTCCACACGAAGATCCTGGTTGAGGGGGTCGATCCCCGGGAATAGATTGTCGCGCACGTCGGTGCCGATGATGGCGACATGCGAGGCGTGATCCTCATCCACCTGAGTGAAACCGCGGCCCTCAGCGATGTCCAGATTCTGGAGCGAGGGCATCTGCCATGTGTATCCGCGGATGCCACAGTCGGTAATGGACTGCGTCCCACGGACCACCTTTGCGGTTGTGCCCTGCTGGGCTCCGATCCCGACGCAGCGCTTGCAGTTGTCGCGCACATAGACGTAGTCGTCGTAGAGGATGTCTTTGCGCTTCTGGTATTTCTCGTAGTCCTCGGAGCTGGTGATGAGGGCCGGGGTTTTGGAGACGGTGAAGACATCGGCCCCGTAGCGGGTGAATTTCGTGGTGACGTAGGTGTTTGCGCCGTTGACCAGGGTCACGACCGCGATGACGCTGGCCACGCCGATCATGACGCCGAGCAGGGTCAACACCGTGCGCAGCTTGTTCTGCCAGAGCGACTGCAACGCGAGCTTGACGGCCTCTTTGAATTCCATGCTTCTGCGATGATTGTACGCAGCCTGCCTTCGGGGAGTTCGTGGCCGCAGCTGCGGCTGAACGCGCTACACTGAGATTGCAGGCGGCTGGATGATCGCTGCCTCCCGCGGCTTGCCGTCGGGAGGGAGAGGAAAGTCCGGACTCCGCAGGGCAGTGTGCCGGATAACGTCCGGGACGGCCGCTTGAAGGCGGCTGGACGGCCAGTGCAACAGAAAATATACCGCCTCGCCTCGCGAGAGGTGCGGTAAGGGTGAAAAGGTGCGGTAAGAGCGCACCGGGCAGCGCGTAAGCGAGGCCGCATGGTAAACCCCACACGGAGCAAGACCAAATAGGCAGGGATCGCGCCCGCACTCTCCAGCGGGCACGAGCGTATCGGCCCGATGCGCCAAGGCGGAGGGATCGAGATTCGTTCGGCACGCCGGGCGGATTGCGAGGCCGAAACTTGCGGGTAGGTTGCTGGAGCGCCGCGGTAACGCGTCGCCTAGAGGAATGATCGTCTAAAACAGAATCCGGCTTATGGGCCGCCTGCGTGGACGTGGCCCCGGTGTTCCGCAAGGATCTCCGGGGCCATCAGCTTTACTAGCTGGTAACGACATGCATAGCGAAGATTGCGCAAATCAGCGTAAAGAGGTCTTCGGCGAGCGCAACCGGCCAGTCAAGCCATCCGAGGGCTTCGACGATGTCCCGGCGGATCATGAAGCCCGCGAACGCTCCGAGGGCTGCTCCGATCACCCCGAGCAATACCCCTTCAAGACCCGGGCCATTCATTGCTGTGGCCGCGATCGACCCGACGAGCCCACCGAGAACCAGCCGCGCCAACAGGGGACCGGGGGTAATCCGATTGGGCGTTTGAGGGAGCTTGTCGGCGACGTACTCCCCAACTGCCAGTGCGGTGAAGATGGCAACGGAGGTCACTCGAGCTGTCCAAGAGGCCCAGGTTCCGTCCACGGGAAGATAGCCAAGGTAGGCGAACCAGCACAGGACGGCCATGGGCGTCAGAGAGCGCAGCCCGGTGGCCAGCCCGAGAAGTGGGATCGCCAGCACCCAGGACATTACTGCTATCGCCATCGAGCAACCCTCTGGAGCGGGCCACGAAACCCAGCGCCAAGCTCAGACATATCTCTCCCCGTCGAAATTACGGTGATGGAGAGTGTCTCATGCAATGGCAGTCTCAGGTACGGGAGATGACGAATGGCGTAGCCAGTCGTACAGGGGGAAGCACTCTGCCAAGTCCAGCACCTCAGCGCGCAGCTTGCCGAGTTTCGCGGCGTCTGAACGATTCGCCAGCGCCGACGCGATCCAGCTTGCGATGATCCGCATCTCGGGCTCCTTCATGCCCCGCGTGGTGAGCGCGGGGGTACCGATACGGATGCCACTAGGCCTCATGGGCGGGTTGGCGTCGTACGGGATGGCGTTCTTATTTACGGTGATGCCCGCTTCGCCCAGCGCATGCTCCGCCTCGCTTCCCAGGATGCCCTTTTGAAAGACATCGACCAGGATCAGGTGGGTATCGGTGCCGCCCGAGATGATACGAAAGCCTTCTGCGGCCAGGGCATCCGCCAGCACCTTTGCGTTGGCGACTACCTGCCGCGCATACACTGCAAACTCGGGCTGCAACGCCTCGCGGAGGGCCACCGCCTTCGCAGCCACGATGTGCATTAGAGGCCCGCCCTGCTGACCGGGGAAGACACTGCGGTCGACGGAGGCCGCGAATTCCTGGCGGCAGAGGATCATTCCGGCGCGGGGGCCGCGCAGAGTCTTGTGCGTGGTGGTGGTGACCACATGGGCGTGAGGCACCGGAGACGGATGGACGCCACCGGCGACCAATCCCGCGAAGTGCGCCATATCGACCAGGAAGAACGCGCCGACCTTGTCCGCTATGGCTCGCATCCGGGCAAAGTCGAACTGACGCGGATAGGCGCTTCCCCCGCCGATGATCATCTTCGGCTTCTCACGATCGGCGATGGTCTCGAGCTCGTCGTAGTCGATGGTCTCGGTGTCACGCCGGACCTGGTAGCCGACGACGCGGTAGAGTTTGCCAGAGAAGTTGAGCTTGTGGCCGTGAGTGAGGTGGCCCCCGTGCGCGAGGTCAAGACCGAGGATCGTGTCGCCGGGAGAGAGTAACGCCATGTATGCCGCAGCATTCGCTTGCGAGCCGGAATGGGGCTGGACGTTGACGTGATCTGCGGCGAAGAGTTGCTTGGCGCGGTCGCGCGCGAGGTTCTCGACAATATCGGTGAACTCGCATCCGCCGTAGTAGCGCTTGCCGGGGTAGCCTTCGGCGTACTTATTGGTGAACACAGTACCGGCGGCCTCAAGCACCGCACGGCTGACGAAGTTCTCGGAGGCGATCATCTCGAGACCTTCGTGCTGGCGCTGAATCTCGTTCTGGATCTGTCCGAAGATCTCCGGATCGGCGGAGGCGAGAGCGGCAGTTAGATCAATCGACATAGCTCCATCTTATGACATGTCCATTGTGCTGGTTCGCTCGTACCTACTTCAATTTCTCCCAGCAACTGAGTCGAGGCTACACCTCTGGTCGGCTGGTAACACATAGGTGGCATTGGCGATCGACTACACGAAGGCTGAATCTTGACCGACCAGGCTCGCCCAACGGCATCCGGTAGAAAGGGGACTTCCAATGCACAGCTTCCTGGTTGGCGCGGTATTTGTCGCTATGGTTCTCGCCCCGTGTGTGGTCGCGATGTTTACCGGGATCGACAATTCGGAAGAGACGCGGGAAGCGTCTCGGTCCCCGCGGTAGATGCAGTTAACTGCGCGCTGCGAGGTCCCTGAACGATTGGTAGATGAAGGAGCCCAGATACCAGCCATCGATGAATTTGAAGGGCGTTTCCCCAGTCGTGTAGTGACCACAGGGCAGGACTTTGGAAGCGTAATCCACGCCGAACCGATCGAAATTCGCTAAGACGTCTAGCGAGAACTCGGGCAGGAAGCTCAGGTCGTATTTGGCGTGGACAACGAGCACACGGCGATGGCTGGAGGCAAACCGCTGCATGTAGGCCATGGGGCTGATGCCCTTGAATACCTGTCTAGCCTGGATTTGGGAGAGCCCTGCCTGTTCGAACGCGGCGCGGATGTGGCGTGTGCTCTGTCCTGTCCAGACAACGTCCCCAAACCAGGTCGACGCATGATTGAAGGCGCAGACTCGAAGTCTGGGGTCGTGTGCCGCGGCGATGAATGCATAACAAGAGCCCAGACTCGTCCCAAGAATTCCGAACTGGGTGAAGCCCTTGGCCTCAAGCCAATCGAGGCAGCTTCTTATGTCGACGACTGCCTGCCGGCACGCAGCTGTGGTGCGGCCAACATTCGCACTGACTGCGTAATCGGATCTCTCGATCTCTGTGGGGCGGCGAATGTCATGGTATGGCTTAGAGAGACGCAGTGCTGAGATTCCAAAGCGATTGAACAGACTACACAGTGCGTTGTGGCTGATCGCGTCGGCGTTCCACTGAGGCATAACGATGATGGCTTGTCTCGGCTTGGCGCCGGCTGAGTCGGGTGCGGGGTACCATCGCGCGTTGACCTGATCATTCTCGGGGTAGGGGGTGTTGATAGGAGATGTGAACCGGAGGAATTGGGCTTCGCTGGATTCTCCCTCGGCGGCGCTTCGCTTCATCTCCGCCTCCTGAGCCAGCGTCTCCGGCCTCACGTTTGTTGGAAATAATTCGGGGTGTCTTCGTTCGAGGCGAAAGTCCCGAGGTGTTCGGTACGCAAAAAAATCCCCGGACCGGCGAACGATCTCTTCGTTGAGCGCAATCATCCGCGCTAAATTCGCGTCCCGATGGGAGCTTTCGCAAGCCGCTGGATCCAAATCGTCGACGCTGCGCAGCCAGTCAAATCCCCATTCAAGCGGGCGGGCAACTCGATTGGTATCGCGGGTGGTCAGATCTGTCTCCCAGGCCATCATCCATTTCGCGTAAAGACCTGAAAGCATTCCCACAGTCTATCAATTGCATTGATTCGGTTGAACAGAGGGCCGGCCAAGTTACGCCGTAAGTGAAGCATGCTTTGCTCAGCAAGCTGACGCTGTGCAAACTTTAACGTTGACAGAGAGGTTGTCCAAAGCTATAACCTTGGCACTCTATCCCATCTTGGGATGGCTCGGGGATACGCGGTGGATGTTTCGTTCCCCCGGTGCCGCCATATGCGGAATAGAGATGCAAAGGGTGGAAGTGGATTTCTCTCCCTGGGTATTAAGGTGGGTTGGACAACAACTAAATAGGCGTTGAGTCTAAGCCGATGGGGCCGATAGAGCCTTGCGGAGAGGGTGTCGACGCTTCATAGCAACCTGAGTGAGCCCCTTCGACCGCGAAAAAACTGAGGCTTGCCGGGGGATGGCTGCGCCTTGGAGAAATACACATGAACTACTTGCGCTTGGAACTTAAGGTGTGCGAAAACTGCGGCAAACTGTGGCTCCGAACTGGAGTTATGGATGGCGCTTATTGCTCGGATTGCTTTTTGCGGTTGTCGAAGTTTCCGGAGAGGCGGAAGCATGCGGGTGGCAGGCCACGATTGGCGAGGCCGTCGTGCCGCAGTAGTCGCAAGCGGGCCGGAGGTGTCCGATGAGTGCAGCGATAGTTATTCCTACTCTCTGGGCGACGCAACAGCACGGAAGAACTGCAAAGCATCCGGTGGAAATTGCCAGCGAGGTCGCCCCATTCGAAATGGAGTTTTACCGAAAATACACGGAAAGCATCCTGCGACGCTATGTTCGCCTATCGATGGAGGTAGGCAAGGTTCCCGCTTTGCTGGGGCAAGAGATGTTTCGGGGGAAGGTCACCAGCTACCGTATGGGTAGTTTTGTTGATTCCGTAATCTTTGTCCATGATGTAGAAAAGTGCATCGCTATGCTGGACGACGAGCAGCAGCATTTGATCTCACGGATCGCGGTGCAGGAGTACACGTTGGGTGAGGCCGCGAGCCTTATGGGCTTGAGACCAAGGACGGTAGTTCGGCGGTACGGCCTCGCGATAGACCGGCTGACGCGAATTTTTCTTGGCTTGGCGATGCTGGAGCCACAGAAATGTTGTCAAGAGGGAGAAATTGCCGATTAGCACGTAGGTAGCTGAAATATCGATAGTTATTTTTTGAAAATAGTTGGCATACTAGTTATTGCGCATCTGTTATTCTGGATATGTAAGTAAGAGAACGGGAGGACGCCTCTGGGCGGATCCTCCCGTTTCCTTTTGTGGCTGGTGGGCTACGGCGGAAGACGGAAATCTATCTGCATCATGCTGGCTTGCGCCATCTTGGGGAAGACGCGTTCCGCGGGTTGACGCGATGCGGCGAGGGCGAGGGCGGCGGCGCTCGGCTTTGTGCGCGCGGTTGCGAATTCCCGAGACAGCAAGACGACAGAAACGGGGGGGCATGGGTCACGCGGCAGCACTTCATCGGAGGAACGTAAGGGCGGCGGCGCGAGCAGCAGGGAGATTCGTGGCTCACAGAGCTGGCGCGGCGGCGATACAAGCCATGGCGGTGGAGTTTCCCCAGGTGCATGGACATCCGAACAGGCTGCCGTTTGAAGGAGTTCTGACACTAGTCGATGTGGCCAGCGATCGGGCACCAAGCGGCGCGAAGGGACACCGGGTCGTGCTGACGAAAGCGGCCGCGGAGTCAGCGTTGCCGACTTTGTTGGGGATGGCAGTGGATTATAAAGTGGGCTGGGACGGACACGATGCGCGGCAGAAATGCGGAATCATTACTGCGGCCGAGCTCAACGGACGCCGCCTTGAGGTAGCCGGATTTCTTTTCTCAAGGGACTTTCCTGAGATTGAGCGACGCGTCACTGCTGAGGAGCCGATGGGCATGAGCTATGAGCTCGCGGATGCCCACGTCGCCGACATGCGAGCTCCGGTATGGACTCTGACGAGTGCGACATTCACCGGAGCGGCGATCCTGCTGCGGGAGAAAGCTGCCTATAAGGGGACCAGCTTCCGCTTGCGTAACGCCGGGGTGCGGAGAAACGTCGCGACGTTGCCCGGCGCGGGTTTGCTCCCTTAGCGATATGGATTTCGGCGAAAGAAGACGAAGCATGCGATTTGCGAAAGGACAACTGTGACATTCACGAGCGTATTGACAGCGATTGGCAAGGGATTCGAGAAGGGTTTGCAGTGGGCCGTGACGTACGCGATTCCGGTGGAGAAGCTGGTGGGTACTCTATTTCCGCCGGCGGCCCCGATCACGACCGGCATCGCTGACGCGACCTCGCTGGTGCAAACTGCGGTGCTCCTGGTGGAGCAAAAATATGCCGCAGCAGGAGTGCAGAGCGGTACGGGCGCACAGAAGCTTGCAGAGGTGACGCTTCTCGCGGGACCCGCAGTGACCCAACTGCTCACGCAGGCCGGCTTGCCAGTGAGCGCAGCCTATATCCAGAGTCTTGTCTCAGCCGTGGTTGCCATCCTGAATGTTCAGTCGATGCCCGCGGCGGCAGGGGCAACAGGCGCGGCAGCGTAAGGCATCCGGGTTGGCAACAGAGCATCGCAAGAAACGAGGAGACCACATGGATATGGATATGAAGGACGAGTTGGCAGTGACGGTCGAGCGCCTGGCAGCGGCGGCAGGCCTGTTGGAGCAGGCGGTGGAACGGCTAGGTCAGAGGCAGAGCGCGTTCGCCGAGAATGCCGAGGCAAGCATCAGCCGCATCGTGGCAACGGTGGAGACACGTCGTGAAGCGGAGTTGGAAGAGAAGCTGGCTGCAGCCGAGTCTAAGATTGCCGATCTACAGGCGCGCGAGAGCTCTCGTCTGCCAACAGCAGGCAGAAAGACGTTGCCGTCCTCGATGACGGGTCTCCTGGCAAAACAGGGTGTGGCTCTGGACTCTCTCGAAGCGGGAGCTCTGGACGCGGCGCTGGTGAGCTTGAGCCTCGAGCAAAGGATAGCTGTGAAGGCACAGCTGATGCGCGCCGGACTCCTAGGGTAAGGGCCAGTTGGCGCTTCCTGAGCTCGATGCGACTGGGACCCCAACGGGATCCGGTTGAGAGAATCGAAGACACATAACGATGGTCGAAGAGATGTGGCCGAGGCCACATCTCTTGAACTTAAGGGGATGAGGATGAACGCGACGTTTACTCAGATTCACGCGGCGGCGGACTATATCGGGCCGGGAGCCATCGAGGTCCCACTATATCAAACAGAGATCCTGGACATTGTGCGCAGACGCGGCATCTTTGGTCAGAGAATCAAGCAAGTGCCTGCGACCGGCCACCCTTCACGGTACTTTGAGGAGACAGCGATTCCGGCTCCGGCGGCATCTTCAGGCTTTGTCGATCCGCGTAATATCGTTGCCCCCGTGGTGAGCCCGACCCGGGTGGAGAACAGTGTTCCGCTGAAGGCTCTGGTTGCGCAAATCAACTACAACCTGTTCGACATGGAGCTGGGGCAGCAGCAGTCTCAATTTGCCTATCTTCAGGCCAAGGACCTGGCCGACACGGTTGACGGCGTTCTCCGGACGCACGATGTTGCGCTTTGGAATGGCACCGACACGAGCTTGAGCTCGCCGACGACGCCGCAGTACTTTGGGGCTGCTGCCCAGATTGTCGGCGGAGGCAACACAGTGTCAGTAGGCACTACAGCGAGCATAGTGGATGGTTTCAAGTCGACCATAGCTCAGATGGTTGCGAACAGTTCCTTTGGAGTACGGCCGACGGCGATCTATGCGAATCCCGTCCTGCTCGATCTGATCGATCGCGAGATGAAGACGGAGTTCAACGTGGTGCTGCAGACCAAGGACATCGGGGCTGGTTTTACGGTGAAGACTCTGTCGACCCAGGCGGGTGATCTGCCCCTTATTCCGGAGTGGACGCTGAGTTACACCGGGACGCCAGGCAGCGGTTCGGCGGTCCTTCCAGCGTACATCGTGACCGAGGACCTGATTGAGTATCACTGGCTGAGCGATCCGAATCCTCGGATCTTCCAGCTAGGTGTGCCGGGATCGTTGGCTTCTCAGTATGTGGTCGTAAAGTTCGGCGCCGTGGTGGTGAAGGGTGCGAGTTACGCGCACTACCAGGTGCTGGTGGATCGCTAGAGAGTAATGAGTTTGCGGTGGGCTGACGGGGTGCCGGCTCGCCGCAAGTGCGCGCGATGAGGGTCGTTGCCTGGGAATGCCGGCGCTCTTGCTGATTAAGCGCGAGGCACGGCGACGGTCAGGGGGCTGACCGATACCGAGGCTCGTCCGGATCCATCCGTCGCGCCTTTGGGAGCGGGGTCGGTTGTGGCGGCTGACCCTGCTCCTTCTTTTTGAGAGCCTGGAGGCGAAGCGCGATGGGTTACTTGGATCCTACGGAGTACGTGACGTATGGGCTGACAGCGGGTACGACGGATGACTGGGTGGAGATGGCATCCGCTTTGATCGACGCGCATTGCAGACGGCCGTGCCTTCTGGTGACTCAGTACGTCGAGCGCATGCGTCTGACTGCTGGTTCGCAGGCGGTGCGGTTGAGCTATCTTCCGCTGACGCCACTGGGAACAGCGACCTCGCCGCTGGTTGGAGTACAGGTGCGATACGGCCGGCCGCGGCGCGGCGAGCTACAGGACCCGATGCTGGACCAGGTGGCATGGGCCTTCAGTATCCCTGGAAGTTGGAGCGCACTGGCTCTTACAAGCCTCGACCTGAATACGGTGACCGGAGACCTCACGTTTCCTATGAATCTGCTGGGTCTGAACTACAACGAGGTTGAGGTCACCTATACGGCGGGGGTAGCAGTTGTCCCGCTATCCGTGAAGATAGCGTGCGCACAGATCGTGAAGAATGCGCAGGCAACTCCCGCGATGAATGTGAAGGGCAGCAAGATGGACACGCTGCAGATGCAGTATTTCGCAGGGTCGTTAATCGACGCCAATGTGCAGGCGATATTGGCGCCGTATGTGGCACAGAGGATCGGGTGACGCGATGAGTGATTCGATGCGTTCCACGGGGGCGGCCGCCAGAGCGAGCGACGCACTGTTGCGCGCGCTGGGTGGACGCACTGTGATGCTTCGAATGCCGGCGCCGGCGGTACCTGCCGACGTAGCCGAACAACTTGGGATTGCGACGCCGACGTTCCAAGACCTCCCCCTCGCCCCGGTGGTCTACCGCAAGGCGCGAGCGACGCTCGCGGCGGGCGAGGCGGCGAGGTACGAGTTGCTGGTGTCGGCAGCGGTGATTAAAGGGATCGTGGGATCGCTGGCGTATGCGTCCGCCAGTGTCTTGTTCGCGACCGCATCGGGGATTCTCTGCGGGGATGAGCTCATGGAGATTGTGACTGCCTCCGAGGAGCAGGTCTTCGGCAGGCCCTACGTCTACCGGCTGCAGCTCCGTGGGCCGCTGGCGCAGGTCGTCTAGCTGAGAGTGAATCGTCGATTGCATATGCGGCGCGAAAGGGGCACCGGACAGTGCAGAACGCGAAGGACACTTTTTATGTGATGTTGCAGGGCCGGCTCGCCGCGCTGAATCCGTCGCGGACGATGGTCGTGCGCGGGGTAGTGCGCCCGGGCACTTTGGTCGGGGAGAACGAGCTTCCGATAGGGTCGGTTCCCACCGACGTCTTCCGCATGGAATGGACAGGGCTACAGGTCAATGGCGAGGGCCCTCTTTCTCTTGTGACGATGGGGTGCACGATTGCTTACTGCACCGATGGCACCGCGGGTAACGGCGGAATGGATCGCGGACGGCTGATGGCGGGGATGGATGCGGAGCTGGCGTCGGCTCTGGGGATGGAGCCACACACGGTGCAAAAGATGAACTACGCTGCGGCGGGGGCTGGAGTTGCCCCCGCCGCGATGGGGACGGGTGTGTTCTGGGCGGACCCGGTCTTCGGCGCTGGAACTGCCGTCGACGAGAGGTTGGAGCGCATCGCAACGGTGCAGGTGTTTGCGTACCAGGAAGCAGGCGAACGGTGAGCACAACGACGGCCGAAGCGGCGGTTATCGCGGGCACAACTCCGATCAACCGGCGAGTGCGCGCTTACTTCGCCCCCGTGAACAGATCGGCCGGTCTGCCGTCAGTGTTTGATCCGGCTCAGCTAGGGCGCTTCTCTCTCGACACGCCGCCCGCGCCCTGGGTCGACCTGGGTTGGGTCACGCGCTTCACGCGCAAAGCCGGAACCAAGGTCGACGCGCTTCGGGCCGGTGGTCCTGCGGTTACGGTTGCTCAGGTTCGGACCGAGCTTGAAGCAACTGTGTCGCTTGAGTTTGAGGTTTGGGGAAAGCTCCAGTTGACCCTGGCGTCGGGATCGCAACAGACCAACCTTCTTACAACAGCTGTCGGCGCGGCGCCAAATGGCAGCGGCGGTTCCGCCGCGGCTGCAGTTCCGTTGCAAACCGGAAGCGGGCCTCCATCAACGGCGGCAAGCCTGAACGTTGGGACCACTGCAGCGGAGGGATTCTCTATTGGGACGCTGGTAGCTGTGGATGCGGACTACACAGGTCAGTTGGGATACATAGGCGCGGGTGTGAGTGCCGCCTATGTCCAGTCGCCCGAGGCGGTCGGTGGAGATGTCAATTATGTGCGCAGAGTCACTCTGAACGTGGGCTTGGTGGCTGGCATCACGGCTGGTCTGCTGGAGTTGGCGAGTGCGCTGCCTGCCGGAGCGCCCGTGACGGGCATGAGGATTAGCCCACTTGTCGGGTTCTGTGATCGGGAAGGCGCGAGTTTTTTTCAGGAATGGTCCGCGCTCTTCGTGATGCCTGGGACGCAGGGAGATCGGATCTTATACCACTACCCGAGACTGCAGGCGCTACAGGGCTCGGCAGAGACCGAGGATGCGCTGATAGCCCCGCTTACCAAGGTTGGTCTAGCGGGCGCATTTCGCGCTCTGCCGGTGAAAGATGCGAACGACGGGGAGACGGTCTTGTGCTTCCGGAGTTATCTGCCGGCAGCTTTGCGGACGATTTGAATTGCGGGTTGGGGACATGGGGGAGAGTTTCATGCGCTGGAAGTCTAACGGATGGATGTTGATCGGGTTGCTGCTGGCAGCAATGAGCGCGGTGGGAGTCGCCCAGGTGACGACCACCCAGGTCGCGGACACAATCTACTACGCGGACGGGACGCCAGCCGCAGGAACGTTAATCATCAGCTGGCCTGCATTCACAACGGGAAGCGGCAATTCGATTCCTAGCGGAAGCACCTCCACTGTGCTCGGGACGGGTGGGGCGCTGAGTGTGCAGCTGATACCGAACGCAGGCTGCACTCCAATAGGAAGCTATTACACGGTGGTATATCACCTGGACGATGGCAGCACCAGCCAGCAATATTGGGTTGTACCGGTCAGCTCGATGTCGATAAGGGTTAGCGCGGTGGAGAATACGGTCCTTCCAACCTCAGTGGCCATGCAGACAGTGAGTAAGAGCTATGTGGACACTGCGATCGCAGCAGCGGTTGCTGGCCCTTTGGACTCTTCGGCCTACGTGTTGAAGGCCGGAGATACCATGACTGGCCCGCTTGTGCTGCCCGGCGATCCAGTGTCGCCGTTACAGGCGGCGGACATGAACTATGTGGATGAGAGTGTGGCAGCGGTCTCCAGTGGGATCGCGCAAAAGGTCTCCACGGTGCCGTCGGCGACACAGATCGTGGCGCAGCCGATTGGGACTCAGTTGGACGTCAACAACCTGAATGGTGCAGAGTATGCCAGTCAGTACGTCAATGGGCGCGGTAACAACGGAATCGCAAATGCGTCGAGCGGCGCGGACTGCGTCGATGGATGCGAGATCGTCGCGGAGCAGGATTATACCGGCGAGACCTTCAATACGTCATCGCTCAACAGCCAAACCCATGTGAAGGACGAGCGTGGAGGCAGACAGGTTGACAGTTATAAGAATCCGCTCGATGTCGTGAATCACCTCCTCTCAACCGGCCAGGCAGTTGACGATGTGTCCACGCAAAGCGAAGTCAGTCTGTTCCAGCAGACCGGTAGTCAGACCCCCGGCGCTTTCGGGATGGCGATCACGCAGGAGGGGTATGCAGGGGGATCAAATCTGTTTCCGGAGCAGATCGAGACCCCGCCGCCCTATTTCAAGATGGCGTTCAGTGCATTGTCCGTAAAAGGGATTTACAACACTCAGGGACAACATGGCTTGGTCCCTGAACAGATCAATTGCTACGGGGTGGGCGATTGCCTGATCGGCTCGCATTACATCTATGCATCAGGCGGAATTCGGGACTCAGCGGACGAAGGAGCACATCCCTTTGATTTGCAGACCCATGAGGATTCCCTGGTCTTTGCGGGGACATGTGCAACCGGATGCGCCACTGGCTCGACCAACGTGACGATCACCCAAGACGCTGGAAACGGTACGCAGGGAGATGGCCGGTTTCTCATCGATACCAACTCGGCGAAGGTGATCACCAGCGCAAGCACCGGAGGGGCCCTTATCGGAGGGACCACGGGTGGCCCTCATGGGACCGCTCAATTCAGTGGGACAAGCTTCCCCGTAAGTGTGTTTCTCAGTGTCGGACAGGTGATTCCGTCGCAATCGAACAATATGGCCCCGGGCACGGTGACCTTTGTGATCTCCACTACCGGAGAGCCCTCTGGGTACGCGACGAACACCGCAACAATCGGCTCTACGAACGGTCTGGCCTGCGTGGTCGACCAGGCCAACGCATATGCTCCAAACAACTATGAGATGGCGCCGTACACGGTCGTCGATGCGACCCACCTGCAGATGACATTGAATAAGCCGCATCAGATTCTGGCTACGGTGGCGATTGGAGGGCTGTGCGGTTATGGCCTGGAGCAGACTGTCGACACGACGGCCGGGATCCGGCAACTCTTTCCGGTTGTGGGCAGCTACTCCGCCACAGGTGTCTACTACGCCGCGGGAAACACGGCGGTCGTAGGCGCGATGAATCAGACCTCGGGTTTCTTGAATCTTACGGCACCCATCGCATCGGTGAGCCGCACTGGCAGCCTTGTGACGGTGACTACCACCGGCGCTCTCTCCGCGGATGTCAGCGGCCTGACCGTAACCGTGGGCGGAGTCGCCGACAGCAGCTACAACGGAAGCTTCGTAGTCACGACCACCGGGGGCAATTCGTTCACCTACGCCCAGAGTGGCCCGAACAGCTCTAGCACCGGCGGAACTGTCTCCGTACTTACGGGCGGATTTGCCTTTTATCCCATGGCTGAGGTGCTGAGTGTTTACAACCAGGCGAACAACAGCGTGGATGGACAAATGGCGCTTGCGCCAAACAACGTGCCGTGGGCGACTGCCGACCCGGTGGAGGAACCCCACTACTACCAGGAATTCGTCTCCGCAGATACGGAGTACGTCGGGCAATCGGTGCCACGTCCTACGGTGACCATGCGGGCCGGACTGCAGTATCAGCAAAACAATGGGCCCGGACTCGTCGGATGGTCGATTCAGAATGCAGCGCCCTCGACGAACTACTTCGGGTACGGCGGCACGCATAGCTATCCCGACGTGGCTTACGAGTCTACGGGCATCTGGAAGCGCATTATGAACGTGAACGCCGGCGAGCAAGCGGTCTTCGGAATCCATTGCAATCTCCACGGGTGCGCCAACTGGAACTCCGGTTACAACCTGTTTGAGTTGGAGAGCAGCGTCGGAGTAGATACGGAGACATTCTCCCCGCAGACCAGCTCCCTTACCATGACATTCCGGGGAACGCCCTATACCTTCTCTCCATCGGCTCTTACCGCGGCGACGATCGATGCCGGCACCATCAACGCGACGACGATCAACGGCGCCCTGAGCGGCGCGAGCATAACTTCGGGAACGGTTGCCGCAAGCTATCTGCCGTTGTTTGGGCCATCGGGGACCTTGCATGCTCCTGGGGTCGTTCCCGACCCGGGCGCGACAGTTGGTAGCACGCGATTCCTCCGCGAGGACGGAAGCTGGACCGCCCCGCCCGCGGGAGGCCCAGCGTTACCTCCGCTAGTCGCGCAGCCCTCCCCCTCATCCACAACCTTTCTTCAAGCGCTGAATAACGCAAACAATGTGCCGGTTCATGTGGCAGCGTTTGGCGATTCGTTTCTCGTCTGCGACCACACAAACTGTGGCCCTTCTGGCGGCCCACTGGTATCGACCAATCGGTGGCTTGAACAGGTCCGCATTCAGTTGCAGGGAATCTACGGCTCGCATGGGACCGGCGTCTACCCGGTCATCTATGGCGCGAGCAGCAGTCCGGCGGTCAACTCGGAGGGTTGGTCCTGCGCGGGCAGCTACGACGTTTCGACTGGGACGCTGGGACCAAGCCAGACCACAGGCAACGCGCTCCTGCACCTGGGCAACGGCGCGTCCTGCACCTTCCACGATTCAAGAAACATTGCATGGGACACGCTGAACACGTATTGCATGACAACCGCTGCCTCTGGCTCGATTGCGGTGAGCATCGACAGCGGTGCGCACACGGGAACCGCCTGTGGCACTATCACCGGCAGCGCAACCGCGCATGTGGCGGCCCTAGCGGCCACTGCCTCGACCTCACACATTGTCACGTTTACGAGCACCGGGGACAGTTATCTCTATGCGGCGGAGGGGCAAGCCGGCAGCTCGGGCGTTAGCGTGGACAACCTCGGCTTCGGTGGCGCAACGGCCGCGGCCTTTGGCACATTTCCCGCCGCGCAGCTTGCCTTCTCCGACCTGATTCCGGGCGGAGTACAAGCGGTCATCTATATGGATATGACCAACGATGCTGCGTCTGGAGTCGCTTCTACGACATTCTCGACCAACGTGCAAAGCTTCATCAACCACGAACAGTCGCTTGGGAGCGCTCCGACCGTGATGTTGGCGATTCCTCCTGTGGATATCGTGAACGGGACGGACCCGGAGGCGCCATATACGGCAGCTCTTAGTGGCCTTTGCACCGCTAACAGTCTCACCTGCGTAAACATCCAGAGCCGTGGAGCAACTGTCGGCTCCAGATCAGTAGGCTGGGGAACCACATACGATCCGGCACTCTTTGATCAGACTGGAACCGCGTGGCCCACCGGCAGCCAGGGGGTACATCCCAACGATGCCGGCAACCTGGACGAGGCGCAGATGATCTATGCGGAGCTTGTGAATCCAGTCAATGGGAGCGGAGGTTGCGCCTCCAACTGCACGTTTACTGGAGCGACGACGCTCTCTTCATCGGGAGGGTCGACACCTGCTTTGAACGTAACCACAGATGACGGCGTCGTGGGTGTGTTGAACAGCACCCAGGCCGGAGGGCCGTTTCTCTCCTTCACGGGTACCGGCGCCAATGTCGATAACTGGGCGATGGGGAGCGGAGGAAACGCATCCTCGAGTGGAGGTAAGGCGTTTCTGTTAGGTGACTTCACCACCGGCATCTTTTCCTGGAAGAGCACTGCCGCATCGACTGGCGCCGGTATCAATGAGTTTCCGAGCCTGAACGTACACTGCTGGTCGAGCACGGCAAGCATCACTGTGAATCCCTGCGATGCAGGTATCTCCCGGACCGGGTCTGCCGCATTGGCGTTTGGCGACGGGACGCAGGGAGATTCATCCGCTTCGGTCGCCCTGGGCAGTGTCGCTGTATCGGGCGCGACGACAAACACGATCAACTCGAACACCAACGGGCTTGCATTGAGCATTACAAGCTCCAGCTCGTCAGGGACCGCGGTTACCTTGGGAGGAAGTGGATCCGGAGTCCATACTTGGGGCTTCTCATCCGGGCTTGGCAACGGTCAATCGCAATTCCAGCTCGGTGACTTTACATCGGGGATCTTCTCATTTGCCAGCGTAACTACCGGCAGCGGCGCAGGGTACACGGAAGTACCTAGCCTGAATGTTCTCTGTTGGTCGAGTACGGCAAGCGTGACAACGGAGCCGTGCGACACCGGCCTATCGCGTACTGCCGCTGGATCCGTAGCTCTGGGCGATGGCACAGTTGGCGACTCCAGTGGATCGCTTTCCCTGTCGAACGTGTCGGCGAACCTGTACCGCGGACCGGCGACAGCCCCCAGCGGAGCATGCAGCACAGTCGGTTGGGCGTTCTCACAGGACGGGCATGCCACGTTCTGTAATGGCTCGACCTGGGTGACAAAGATATAGACCTTGGGCGAGTGCTTCCTTCCCGCCACGGCTCCCCGCCCACGCGAGCTATCTGGCAAGGGCGGGCCAACAGTCCCGGTAATTCGGATGGCGGCGCTGATATGAGGGAGGCTGGATACGGTCTTGAGGAACTGCTTGAATTCGGAAGGGCGATCAACGGGCAGGTCGGCACGCTTGGCGGAGACATAGTGTCCATCTGGCTCGCGAGAGAGCTACTAAAGATCAGAGACAAGGAGGGTAAGACTCGCGTGTTGGACGCGAACCAGGCGCAAGTCCAGTTCGAGCGCGAGCGGGGGCGTCAGAACATCGTAGTGAAGGCGCGACAGATGGGCATGACCACCTGGGTTGCTGGACGGTTCTTCTTGAAGACCGTCGCGGCTCGCGGAGTGCTGACGGCGCAGGTTGCGCATACCCGCGAGGCTGCCGAGGGGATATTTCGCATTGTCCAGCGCTTCTGGGAGTGCCTCCCCGAGCCGATGCGCACGGGGTGTCTCCGGCGCAGCCGCGCGAACGTCGGACAGATGGTCTTTCCGGAATTGGACAGCGAATTTCGGGTGTTTAGTGCTGCCGACGAACGAGCCGGGCGTGGTCTGACTTTGCAGAATCTCCATTGTAGCGAGCTGTCGCGATGGCCCGGAGATGCTGGGGCGACCCTAGCCGGCTTACGGGCGGCACTGGCCCCGGGCGGGGAGATGATCATCGAGAGCACGCCAAATGGGGCCTACGGATGCTTCTATGAGGAATGGCAACAGGCGGGCGAGCGAGGGACGGTGCAGCATTTCTATCCCTGGTGGCTGGACGAAGGGTATGTATCGGCCAGCCCCACCGGATTAAGCGAGGAAGAGATCTCGTTAATCGTCCAGCAGGGTTTGTCCGTGAGCCAGGTCGGATTTCGGCGAGGTCTGGAGGCCAGTTTTCGAGGACTGCGAACGCAGGAGTTCGCGGAGGATGCTGAGCTGTGCTTCCGCGCCACAGGCGAGTGCTGCTTCGACGTGGAGGCACTTGAACAACGCTTGGCGACCGTGCATGAACCCTTGGAGGTCCGGCGCAATGGAGCGCTGAGGATATGGCTGCCGCCGGTGGCCGGTAAGGAATATATCGTTGCGGTCGACTCAGCAGGAGGAGGATCGGATGGGGACTACGCCGCGGTCCAGGTGATCGAACTGGCCAGCGGAGTGCAATGCGCGGAGCTGCAACAGCGGATTGGGACGCTCGAGTTGGCACATGTGGCCGCGTCTCTCGGCCGCGAATACGGGGGAACAGCTAAGCTCGGCGCTCTGATTGCGGTGGAGAGAAACAATCACGGGGCAGGGGTGCTCGCCTATCTGGATGCCGTGGAGCAATATGCCCGGGTGTATGAGCAGACGGGGGTCGCGGGATGGCTTACGACCGCTGGTTCAAAGCCCGCGATGATCAGCCGGCTTGGGGCGCTGCTGGTTGAGTCTCCCTGGCTCTTTCTTAGCAAGAGGCTGCTGGAGGAGTGCCGTACCTTTGTCAGCTATCCAGGAGGCCGTACCGGCGCGGCAAAAGGAACGAATGATGATTGTCTGATGGCGATGGCGCTGGCCCACGCAGTCCGGACGGAGAGATTGCAAACGAGATCGCGACATGGATGCGACGCCTAAGTGGCGTATTCTTCCGGTGGGGGAGAGCTTCGTTGGCGGTACTCGCGGTGCAGGCGATTCGGCGGATGCGAGGCGGAGCGCAGAGCCAGTTGATGCTCGGCGCCGACGGCAAGCTGTGGGTGGTTAAGTTCCTGAACAATCCCCAGCATGTGCGAGTGCTGGCCAATGAGCTGATTGCGACGCGGCTCGCCTCCGCAGCAGGATTGACCGTGCCGCCGAGCGACGTGATTGAGGTGACGGATTGGCTGATCGAGAACACGCCGGACATGCACATCGAGCTGCAGCATGGCAAGACGGAGAGGTACCGCGCAGGGCTTCAGTTTGCCAGCCAGTTTGTGGGCGGCCTGATGCCCGGCCAGGTGGTGGACTATCTGCCCGAGCAACAACTCGACGACGTCCGGAACCTCGAGGAGTTTGCCGGCATGCTCGCGATAGATAAATGGACCGGCAACTGCAATGGCCGTCAGGCGGTCTTCGATCGCAGGCCGCGAGAGCGGAAGTACCGCGCCACATTCATCGATCAGGGCTTCTGCTTCAACGCAGGTGAATGGAACTTCCCCGACAGCCCTCTTCGGGGTGTCTACGCGCGCAATCAGGTCTACACCGGAGTGGTCGGATGGGAGAGCTTTGAGCCATGGCTTAGCCGCATCGAAGCTATGGATACGGGGGTGATCTGGGCGATCGCGGAGGGCGTACCTCCCCAGTGGTACGGCGGAGACACCAGGAATATCGAGCGCTTGATGGATCAGATGCTTACGCGGCGGGGGCTGGTGCGCGAGCTCATTTGTTCGTTTCGGGATTCAAATCGGGAGCCGTTTCCAATGTGGGAGAAGAAGTTGACTGTTGTGGTGCCGAGACGATTCCAGGAAAACACGGCGGCAAAGTTCTTGATGTGAGAACTTAGGCTCTTAGGGCAAAGATCGGGTCAATGCGGCGCACCTGAGATCAGATGAACTGGGCTTTGCAACGATGGCGTTTGATTTGCTTCGAGAATGGGAGGGGTGGGAAGTTGAACGAACGGACGCCATGCGAATTCTTCCTGATCCGCTACGTACCGGATCCAGTGAAGGGCGAGTTTACGAACATCGGCGTCCTGCTGCGCGAGGCGGGCAGAGACGAGACCGCAGTGGTTCGCTTCACCCGCGACTGGAGCAGAGTAAGCTGCATCGACAAGGATGCCGATATCGGACTGCTCGAGGCATTGGAGGCTGAGATCGACTCCCGTCTGCGTGCGGAATCGCTCGACGGCAAGACCGTGGTGGCCGTAATTGAGGAGACCTTTTCCAATTCAGTCCAGATGACGGAGGGGCGCGCATGCCTCGCCGAGAACCTGTTAACGGAGTTGGAGCTATTGATGCGGCTGTACGTAGAGCCGTTGAAGGAAAGGCTGACACGTAAGCGGACCGGACGCGCGGCGATCGCGGCAGCAATGCGTACGCAGTTCGAACGCGCCGGTGTGTGGGGATTGATGCGCAAGAGAATTGCCGCATCCCTGTATACGCTGCCCGGTGACCCCATGAAGATCGACTGCGGTTATCGGCCCAACGGGATCGTCAAGATGTTCCACGCGGTGTCGCTCGATGGAGAGGTGGATGCAGCCAAGGTCCTCGCTTACGCGGCGCCGCGTCTGCGCGATGGAGTTGCCCGCATAGAAGTGGCAACACTGGAGCTGACCGCTTTCGTGGAGCCTCTGCGCGAGGTCTCGGAAGAGGACGAAGCGGTCGAGCGTTACCGCTTTGGTGTAGACGCGATGGAGAGCCAGGAAATTCGGGTGCTTACGACGAACGATCTGGCGCGGGCAGCGGAGACAGCTAGAACAGACCTGCGCCTTTGAGCGCAGTCCGCCAGAGCGCAGTCTGGCCATAGAGATCGACAAGATGGACAACGAGGCACAGCAGTATGCTGTGCCTTTTCTCTTGCGAGAGAGGTCGAAAGGGGTGGTAGCGTGGGCGTTCGGGAAAGAGTAACGACTGCATTCCAGAGGATCGCGAGTATCTATGCAGAGGCTAGGCACCCGGCCGAGGGCCAGCGAAAGACGGTCATGCTTCCCTCGATCCTGACTCCCTATAACCCTGCCCGGGCTGGTCAGGTCACGACACCGAAGCCGACCCCAACCAACCTGCGTAAGTTTGCCGAGACTCCGGTAGCGCGACGTGCAATCAATGCGGTGAAGGACAAGATTGCCAGCATGAATTGGAAGATCAAGGTCCGGCGCGGGTACAGCGACGTCGAGGTGCCTTTCGCCCAGACGCGAATGCGGGCCCTGCGCCATTGCCTCGAAGAGCCGAATAGCAGCGACAGCTTCCGCACCGTCTTCGAGCAGGTCCTCGAGGACTTGCTGGTTGGTGGCTTCGGCGCGCTCGAGATGGAAGCAACCGGCGACGATCAGCGGCCGTTCCACCTTTGGGCGGTGGACGGGGCGACCATCGAGATCGACGTCACCTGGAACGGCAGTCCAGACAAACCCCGCTACGCGCAGTCGACCGGAGGGCTGGGGAAAAAGACTTTGATCCCCCTGCTCGATGACGAGCTGATGTACGTTCGCCTGAACCCGCGCAGCCATACCCCGTTTGGCCTTGGACGCCTTGAAGTCGCCTTCGAGACCGTGAACCAGTTCCTCTCAGCCAACCGTTATGCTGGCCGGCTCGCGAGCAACTCCGTGGTGCAGTACGCCCTGTGGCTGAACGAGGCCACGCCGGAGCAGCACGACCGTTTGATCCGCTGGTGGCAGGACGAGATCGAAGGAACGGGCAGAGTGCCCTTGCTGAGTTGCGAACAAAAGCCCGAGGTGCTCCGCTTCGCCGGCGGCACCGACGCTGACCTGCGCATCCAGTGGCAGGAGTTCCTCCTGATGATCATCGCCAACGCCTTCGAGCTTCCTCCCATGCTGCTCGGATTGCAGGCGGACGTGAACCGTTCCACGGCAAGCGAGATGGCCGACGAAGCATTCCAAAGCGCCGTCGTGCCGGTGGCGAAGCTGCTCGCGGAGCACATCACACGCGATCTCTTTGCCAAGAGGCTTGGCTGGCGAGAGTTCGAGTTCAGCTTCAACGACCTCGAGACCCGCGACGAAATGGAGGAGGTACAGATCCAAACGGAGCTCCTTAGGGCCGGCGTGCTCACCGTGGATGAAGTCCGCGAGATGCGCGGACTGCCTAAGCTGGGGACGGCGGTGGCCCCTTGAAGCTGACCATCGACAACCTCGATGGTGTGGGCGAGGTTGACTATAGCGCCGCCATCTGCCCGGATACGCCGCTCACCGTTGGGCGTGTCCTGAACACGCCCTCGCGTTGCAGCGGACTGCTGGAGGTCGGTACGCAGGCCAACCCTGGCTCCGGTACGCCGCTTCCAGTACCTGCCCGGCGCGGGCGTGTCGTTGTCTCGGCAGACAGCGGGACCCTTCTGTTCACCGGGTATCTCGCGACTGAGCCGGTTCCTATCTACATTGGAGTCGGTCTCGCCGGCCCGGTCTATCGGTTCGAATTTACGGCGATCAGCGACGAGTGGCTACTCGACAAGCTGACCCTGACCCTCACCGGCTCAGGCTTTGCGGCGACGGGAGGCACGCTGCTTCAGACGCTCACTGACCGCGTCTTCGCGGGCCTCTTGACGACCTCCGAGGTGGTCAACAACAACGTCGCCGGTGTCTTTGTCCCCGAAGCCACGAAGCCCTGGTCTACGAACGCGTCGGGAATTGGGGCATCCACCTATTCCGCCTATCGCGTGCTTGATGGCGCGCTGGTGATGCAGCCGATCGGCAGCGTCACCCACACCGTGGACTTCGACAAAGGTGCGGGCGCCGCCGACCTCGAGGTCGCGACGTTGAAGACTTCGATGGCTAAGGAGTTGGCCAACGACGTCACCCTGAGCGGCCAGATCGAGCCGACTGCTTATGTAACCGAGATGTTCGCCGGGGACGGCACCACCACGCTCTTCACGCTGTCAGAGATTCCGTTTCGGGCGACCGTCCCGACTCTACTGACGGACAGCTTCGACCAGAGCTCCTTCAACACCCAGATATGGACGGTCACCGACTCCGGCTCTCACCTAGGGCTCGACGCAGCAGGCCTCGCAATGTCCGGTGGCAACGGCCGGGACGGTGAGACGGTCCTCGCAGCCATTGATGCCATTGAGATGGGGGGCTCGCTGGTCGTCGAGGCCGGCAGTATCGCGTTGAGCGCGCCGAGCGACGGCGTTCTGTGCGGGCTGTACACCGGCCCGATCCAGCGCTCCAACTGCTTCGCCGGATACAACGTGCGCCAGAGCGGCGGCGTCACGATCATTACGCCTTACGTCAATGGCGCCGAGACGGGAACCTCCTACACCATCCTCCCTGGACACATCTACACGTTGCGCATCCGGCTGCACAGCGTGGAAATGCAGCGGGTCCTGCAAACCTACTATGCACGGGTCGACGGCGTGATTGAGGCATTCGGAGGCGGCCTTGTGGCATCGGCCATGTCACTCGTCTTCGACCTACAGGACCTGGGCGATGGCTCGAACACCCCGGCGACCGTCCTTTATGACGGCGCGAGCGCGAGTTCACCCGCGTTTTGCTCCTTCGCGGCAGTGAACAGCGTGGAGCTCACGGGGTCGATGGGCTTTTGCACCATAACGCAGACGGGTTCGGCTTGGATCGTGAGCACGCTCCCGGGCGGCGCCACCGAGACGCGCCTGATCGGGGTCGCGGGCGAGGGCGTGGACTGCCGCCTGACTGAAACCGGAAAGGTCACTTTCTTTGCCGGCAGAGTGCCTGTGCCCGGAGAAATTGTAACCGTCTTGTATCGCACGCGAGACCGCGCAATTGCTCGGCTGGAAGACGCCGCCAGCATCGCCGCCGAGGCTGCCGGCGGGTTTCCCGGGACTGCGCGCTGGCTGGGTAAGGTGCTGAGGCCCCTTGCCCGATGCAGCGCCGATTGCGAGAGCGCCGCGCAAGCCGTGCTGAGCCTGGCCTCAAGCCGGGCCGCGGCGATCGAAGGAAGCTACGCCACAGTCAATCCCGTTCAGGACATATGGCCGGGGGACGTCCTGGCGATCACCGCGAACGGACAGACGCTGAACGTCGTCGTTCGTAAGGTCTCGATCGTTGACGGCAATGCGCTGCCGGAACTCCTCACCTACGCCATAGCCTTCGCGAACGACTGGGCCGAGGCGTTGGGTGTCGCACTCTCCCAGGCAATCGCGCCCGATGCGTTCCTTCCAACCACGGCTTTAACCGCCCCCGGAGAATTCCTCACCAATCTGCAGCAGCTCTCAGTGGTGAGCGCAACAGCGACCGCCCTTCAGCTGGATGCCGGGACCGACCCTCCGGTAGCTGGAGGCTTTGAGGTCCGCGTCCGGGATTGGGATTTCGGCCCCGGCGTGGACCAAAACCTCGTCCTGCGCAGCCCCGTCCGCAGCTTTTCGATCTCCCGCTCCGCCCAGGTCGAGCGTTACTACGTGCGAATGTATGACGGATCCAACCCGCCGCTCTACTCGCGGCTGTCCAGCGCAGTATTCACAAACCTGCCGGTCAGCTAGGGCGGGAAAAAGGAGGATCGAATGACGGACTTCGAGGCCCAGGTCCTTGCAGACCTGCAGGTCCTAAAAAACCAGATGGAACAGGTGGTCGGAAACGGGCAGCCAGGCAGGCTCTCGCAGATAGAAAGCCGGATGTACGAACACGAAAAAACGGTGCAGCGGTTGAAGGGTATGGCCGGAGCGTTTGGCGGCCTTCTCACCGTGGCCCACTTCGCCATCGACTTCCTAATTGGACGGCGCTGACGCCACAAACGCATGGGCACGACTTGGAGGAAACCATGGAATTTCTAAAGCTCTTTCTGCGAAGCCTTTCACTGCTTCCTAGCCTGGTGCAGGGTGTCGAGGCGCTTTACGGCGCGAAGTCCGGCGCGCAAAAGAAGGAAGCCGCGCTGTCCATCGTCAGCTCCAGCATCAATATGGCCGACGCAGTCAGCACGAAGCAGATCGCCGACTCAGCTAAATTCACCGCGGGCCTCAATCTGATCGTGGATGGCGTGGTAGCGTGCCTCAACGCGAGCATTTGGGCCCGTGCCGGCTCAGCCCAGTGAGACGAAGCAACCACCGGTCCCGAATCGTATAATCGGGCGCATGCCCGCGGAATCGAAGACTGGTCCTGTCGTTGGAGTCATCATGGGAAGCCGCAACGATTTTGCGGTGATGAGCGCGGCAGTCGATGTGCTGCGCGAGTTCGGCGTAGCCCATGAGGTAAAGGTTGTCTCGGCCCACCGGACGCCGGACCTGATGTTTCGCTACGCCGACACGGCGGTAGACCGCGGACTCCGTGTTATCGTCGCTGGCGCTGGCGGTGCTGCGCACCTGCCGGGCATGGTCGCGGCCCGGACCGTCGTTCCCGTCCTCGGCGTTCCGATCGCGGCCACCGCGCTGCAGGGCTTCGACTCTTTGCTCTCCATCGTCCAGATGCCCAGAGGAGTTCCTGTGGGCACGCTCGCCATCGGCGCCGCCGGCGCAACCAACGCCGGCTTGCTCGCAGTGCAGATTCTCGCGACCACCGATCCCGATCTGCGGGCGAAGCTGTTGGCCTGGCGCGACGCGCGGCGTGATGAGGTCCTCGCGCAGACTGTGGGTGACGGAGTCCCTGCGTGAGGAAAAGGATTTACCCGCCAATCCTGCCGGGCGCAACCATAGGAATCTTCGGCGGCGGCCAGCTCGGACGGCTCACTGCGATGGCGGCGCGCGGAATGGGCTATCGCATCCTTGTGCTCGACCCTGACCCAGCTTGCCCAGCCCGCTTCGTCGTGGATGGATGCATCGAAGCAGGCTGGGATGACAGCCGCGAAGCGGCGAACCTTGCGCGCGGTTGCGATGTTGTGACGCTCGAGATCGAGCAGATCTCGAGCGCCAGCTTGGACGCTGCAGCGAGGTTCGCACCGGTGCGGCCGAACGCCTCTATCCTGGGGATCATTCAGGACCGGCTCGAGCAGAAGGACTGGCTGCGGCGAAATGGCTTTCCCGTCGGCGACTATCGAGCCGTCCGCTCGCTCGATGAACTCCGTGGGGCCTTGATCGCGCTCGGCGGCAGATGCTTCTGCAAGAGCGCAACGGGAGGGTACGACGGACGTGGTCAGGGCAAGGTAGGCTTTTCACCCGGGGCCTCGGTCGTGCCTTCGGAGCACGAGATTCGCAGTGCATGGGAGGCGCTTGGCGAAGGCCCCGGCATCGTCGAACGCGCCGTTGACCTCGACCGCGAGATATCGGTCCTCGTAGCTCGATCCCCAAACGGAGACGTAAAAATCTACCCCGCCGCATGGAACCATCATGAGGAACAGATACTGGCATGGAGCGTCATTCCAGCTCCCTTGCCGGGCCACTTCGAAGCCGAGGCAACGGAGATCGCCGAAGCGATCGCCGACGCCTTTCAATTGGAGGGAATCCTGGCTGTGGAGTTATTCGTCACTTCCGACGGTCGCATCCTGGTCAACGAACTCGCGCCTCGTCCGCACAACAGCTACCACGCCAGCGAGCGCGCCTGCGTCACCAGCCAGTTTGAACAGCTCGTCCGCGCAGTCTGCTGCCTTCCGTTGGGAGATGTCGCGGTCGTCCAGCCCGCCGCAATCGCCAACCTCCTCGGCGACCTGTGGCTAGGCCCGGAGGGCCCGCGCGTGCCGCACTTCGACGCGGCCCTCGCCGTACCAGGCGCGAGACTTCACCTCTATGAAAAATTGCGGCCACGCAAAGGCCGGAAGATGGGACATCTCTCCGCGGTGGCAGCAAGCGCGGAAGACGCAGTGGCTGCTGTGCTGAAAGCAAAGTCAATGCTCTGAGTTGGCGAATCAACGTTAGTTTGATCCAAGCCATTACGAATCAGAATCTTATCGTACTTCCACGCGTATAACCCATTTGGATGGAATATTTTGAGACATTAAGTATGGGGGGTGGGGGTCAGCCAATATCCTCCGACCAGTTCTCCAGATAAGCCTTGAAGTCGGACATGAACCTCCCAGCATCCGCGCCATCGACGATGCGGTGGTCGAATCCCAGCGTGAATCTTTGGATCGACCGGATCGCAATCGAATCGTTACCATCCTTGTCGGTGACGACTTCGGCCTCCTTGTTTAGGCCGCCGATGCCAAGGATCGCCGCCTGCGGCTGATTGATAATGGGCGTGCCAAACTGCTCGCCGAAGATTCCTGAGTTGGTCAGCGTGAAGGTGCCGCCCGAGATCTCGTCAGCGGCTAGCTTCTTGCCCCTCGCGCGCTCCGCGACATCGGCGATGGCGCGCGCAACGCCCAGAAAGTTCTTCTCCTCGCTCTGTTTGATGACTGGAACAATGAGGCCCCAATCGAGCGCAACCGCGATGCCGATGTTGATGTGCTTGTTGTAGCGGATCGCATCGCCCTCCACAGACCCATTGACGATGGGATGTTTGCGCAACGTCATGATCGCAGCGCGAGTGATGAAGGGCATGTAGGTCAGCTTCACTCCGTTCCGTTGCTCGTACTTCGCCTTCTCCTTTTCGCGCAGCCGCACGATGCGGGTCATGTCCACTTTGAAAACGGTATGGACGTGTGGGCTAATCTGCTTCGACTCCACCATCCGCCGGGCGATGATGCTTCGCATCTTAGACATGGGAACGAGCTCGCCGGGCGCCGGAGTTGGTGCGGCAGACTTTGCCGGCGCGGCCGCGACGGAAACAGCCTTCCCCGCAGGCTTCTCCAAATGGCCGAGGATGTCAGCCTTGGTGATTCTTCCCGCGGAACCCGATCCCGCGACCTGCGTAAGGTCGACATTGTTGTCCTTGGCAATCTTGCGCACCAGTGGCGACGAACGCGGACGCTCACCCGGCGCCAAGGTCGCAACTTCAGCCACTGGTGCCTTCGTTGGTGGAGCCGGACTCGGCTGGGTCGTTGGCACCGCGGCCGGCGCGGATGCCATCTTGCCGGCTGCGCCACCGATCAGGGCAACCACCGTGTTGACGCCAACCGTCGATCCCTCCGGCACCTTAATCTCCGTGAGGATCCCGGCGACCGGCGAAGGAATCTCCGCATCCACCTTGTCCGTGGAGATCTCGAATAGTGGTTCGTCGCGCTCAACCTTGTCTCCGACCTTCTTGAGCCACTTGGTAATCGTGCCTTCTGTGATGGATTCTCCCATCTGAGGCATTGGCACCTCGGTGCCGGAGCCGGCTGCCTCCAGCTCGACCTCCCGAGTGTCGGGAGCGTCAATGGCAGCGGGGGTAACGCTGTCGTCCGCCGGGGCGGAGGCAGTCTCCGCAGTAGCCGCGCCGCCGGCTCCCTCGCCCAGCACGCACACCACCGTGTTGACCTGAACCGTCGCACCCTCCGCGACTTTGATCTCCTGCAAGGTGCCGGCAGCGGGCGACGGAATCTCCGCGTCCACCTTATCAGTTGAGATCTCGAAGAGGGGTTCGTCGCGCTGGACGGGATCGCCAACCCTCTTTAGCCACTTCGTCAGCGTGCCTTCGGTGATCGATTCGCCCATCTGGGGCATAACAACATCAGTCGCCATTGATTTCCTTCCGGAGCTGGTCGACGCAAACGCAGCGTGCGCCTTTGGATTATAAGGCTTGTATCTTGGAGATCGCTTCCGCTGCCGGTGCGAGCAAGTCCTCAATCGAGCCGCACCAAACCATCTGACGCATGAAGACCCGCCCGAAGTTGCGGGCAGTTGCATTGACAGCCCGCTCCATACTCACATTCGCTGCTGAGTCGGCTTCAACCTCTAGGCTGGTTACGCCGCGGTCGCGAATACCGCACGGAACAATCCAGTCATAGTCGCGCAGGTCGGTTGTGACATTCAGAGCGAAGCCGTGCGACGTTATGCTCTGCGACACATGCACGCCAATCGCCGCTAGCTTCTTCTCACGAGTCTGCTCCTCCGGGCCGCCTGCGTTGGCGCCGCCACCCCCAAACGTCCAGACGCCTGTGCACCTTGGAATGCGCGTGGCCATCACGCCAAATTCAGAGCAGGTTCGGATCAGGACTTCTTCCAGAAGACGGACAAAGTCGACCGGTCCGAGATGCGGCCCTCGCTTCCCCGGAAGATCGCCCCTCAGATCGATGATGGGATAGCCGACGAGTTGACCCGAGCCGTGGTAGGTCACGTCACCGCCACGGTTCACGGTGTGCAACTCGACCCCTTTGCTGGCGAGAAACTCATCGCCGGCCAGCACGTTCGAACGAGACGCGTTGCGGCCGAGTGTGATGACCGGCGGATGTTCGAGCAGCAGGAGCGTGTCCTCAATCAGATTTCGCTTCCTCGCCGCGACCACCCGCGCCTGAATCTGCAGCGCTTCAGCATAGGGAACGCGGCCGAGATAGTGAAGCTCCACAAACAAGTTTTGTCCCTAAACACTCGAAGACGCTCGCAAAATGGCCTGCACCCGGAAGACTAATCGGAAACGCCGCCGTTGAGCACATCAGACGTTGACTGCCAGGCCCTCGACGCTGCTAAAGCCATCGAGTAGTGCCTCGGCGACCGTCGGATGGGCGTGGATGGTGAACATCATCTCTTCGACGGTGGCTTCAAGCTCGAGCGCGGTGACGCACTCGGCGATAATCTCGGTCGCATAGGGCCCAATGATGTGCACGCCGAGGATCTCGCCGTATTTCGCATCCGAGACGACCTTCACGAAGCCATCGTGCGCATCGAGAATCGTCGCCTTGGAGTTGCCGACGAACGGAAACTTGCCCACCTTCACCTGGTATCCCTTCTCTTTGGCCTGCGCTTCGGTCAGCCCCACGCTCGCGATCTGCGGATCGCAATACGTGCACCCGGGGACGCGACTGCGGTTGACCGGCTTGGCGAACTTGCCGGCGAGCCGCGCAGCCACCACCAGCCCAGCCATGCTGCCGACGTGGGCCAGCTGAGGCAGTCCGCCGACAATGTCTCCGATGGCAAAAACTCCGGGCTCGGTAGTCTCCATCCATTCGTTGGTCATGATGAACCCGCGGTCGGGCACGATCTTCGTCTTGTCCAGCCCAATGCCAGCGGTCCGCGGCGCGCGGCCAACGGCAACCAGAACCTTCTCAGCCTGTTTGCTCTGCGGCTTGCCATTGGCGTCGGTCCAGGACACCAGCGCGCCGTCCGCGTTCTTCTCAATCTTCGTATCCTTCACCGACAGATTCACATCGATCCCGCGCTTCTTGAACTGGCGCAAAAGCTCTTTGCTGATCTCCTCATCCTCCACCGGAACCACCCGCGGCAGCACCTCCAGAATCGTCACCTCGGCGCCGAAGCTCTTGAAGATCGAGGCAAACTCTACTCCGACAGCGCCAGAACCGATCACCACCAGCGACTTCGGCATCTCCACGATTTTGAGGATCTCGTAGTTGGTCAGGACCGTCTCGTCCGCTTGGTATCCTGACAGCATGCGCGCGTCCGAACCCGTGGCCAGAACGACCTTCTTCGCCTTGATGGATTCAGCCGTGCCGTCCGCGAGTTTAACGTCGACCGAATGAACGCCATCCTTCGCGCCTCCGGTGAGGCGCCCAAACCCCTTGAAGGTGGTGATCTTATTCTTCTTCATCAGGAAGTCGAGGCCCTTGGTGTGGCGCGTGATGACGTCGTCCTTGCGGGCAAGAACGTTCTTCCAGTTCAGCTTGGGATCGGAGACGTCGATGCCGTAACGGTCGGCGTGCTTCAGGTGGTCCCAAATCTCAGCTGTAAACAGCATGGCCTTGGTGGGAATGCAGCCCCAGAGCAGGCAAGTTCCTCCAAGCCGGTCGTTCGCGTCGATCAAGGCGACCTTGAGTCCAAACTGTGCGGCTCGGATGGCGCAGGTGTAGCCGGCAGGGCCTCCGCCGACTACGGCCACATCGAATATCGTCTCTGCCAATGAAAGCTCCAATCGTGTAATCCGTTTTCCAGAGTTCCCATTTTACGCTGTGCGTCCATGCGCGAGGATGCCGCGCCGATCGCCATTCCCGGCTACCACGCGATATAAACGCCTTTGCCTACCCATTGCGGATTGCCAATCTGCTGCATCATGAAGTCGGCGACATCACCGCGCGAGATGCGCATGCCGTGCCTCGGCAAGGCTTCCCCGTCAACCCGGTAGATGCCGCGGGCCGGCCCATTGGTAAGCATGGGCGGCATCACCATCGTCCAGTCGAGACCGCTCGCCGAGAGCGTCTTCCACTGCGCGACCTGCGAGGCAACCGGCCATTTGAGAAATGTGTTGTAGACGATGTTCTGGACGAACCAGCGGCGCCAGGCGGGCTGCTTCTTGAGAGAGTCGCTCAGGGCGCCGGCGGAGCCTAATGCGATCAATCGCCTTATCCCAGCCTGCTGCATAGCACCGACGATGAGCGGGACCCCTCGCTCAAGGACATCCTCCTTGCGCAGGGACCGCGCGCCAAGCGCGGAGAGGACCACGTCGGCGCCTTCGACGGTTTTGCGGACAGCCGACGGATCGAAGACGTTGCCTTGGATGGTGCGGATTTTGTCGCGATAGCGAAAGGTCTCGGGCGTCCGCAGGAGTGCCGTGACATCGTAACCCGCAGCTAAGCAACGCTCGGTGAGGAGCAATCCCGTAGCGCCGCTGGCTCCGAAGATGGAAATTTTCATGGCGATCTCCTCGCGGCTGAATATCTCATTTTCCGTGGTCTAAGTGCGCAAGTTGTCTAAAAATAGGACGGCGTATACTGCTGCGTCTGGGTAGTTTGAACCCGATTCCCTCGATTCCGTTGGTTGTTTCTTGAATGCAATGAAGGCAGCCGTGTGAAGAACGCCGATTAGGCAACTGTCCCGGCCCGAGGCCAAGACGATCTTCCTCTATGTACTGTCTTCGGTTGTCGATTATCTAAATCGCAACCGCAGCCGGGAAGCTCTTGCGCCAGCACTTCGGCGCGGTATCCACATTTCCGTCCGTAACGACTACGGCTACTAGATTCTTTTCCTATCTAAACGTTCTTTTGAGACCTTCGTCTCCGGACGGGTTTCCGATCCCACACAAATGACTACGGTTTCCACAGATGAAGATGTCGCTCCGTGAGTCCTCGATTCAATAGAATCGTGAAGGCATTGGCTGGCGAAGATGCACGCCGTGCAGGGTTCGGTGTAGAGTTTTGCCAGCACCCGTTCGAATTCGAAGCAACCGGAGAAGACCGCCTTGACGACCGCAACCGAAGACGCAAAGAGCCAGGAGTCCGAGATGACGACAACCGCGCCAACCGGCAACCTTGAGATCACAGTCTCCCGCGCGGAGCTGCTGCGGGAGCTTACTGCGGCCCAGTCCGTCGTGGAGCGCAAGACGACCATCCCGATCCTGTCGAACTTCCTCTTCGAGGCCACTGGCGACCGGCTGACGATTACGGCGACGGATCTCGACCAAAGCGTGCGAACCAGTTGCGCGGCGAAGGTGAAGAAGCCCGGCGCATGCACCATTCCCGCGCGTAAGCTTTACGACTACATCAAGCTGCTGGCGGACGGCGACATCAGCATCAAGCTGATGGACAACCACTGGGTGCAGATCCGCGCCGGACGCTCGAACACCAAGATGGTGGGGATGGCGCGGGCGAATTTCCCGTTGGTCCCGGACTTTCCTGCCGCGGGCGGATTCAAGCTGTCGGTCTCCTCGCTGAGAAATATGATCTCGAAGACGATCTTCGCCATTTCGAACGAGGAGAGCCGGTACACGCTGAACGGCGCGCTGCTGGTGCTGAAGGCGGAGTCGATGGCGATGGTGGCGACGGACGGCCATCGACTGGCGCACATCGAGAAGCTCGGTGAGTCTCTGGAAAACCTTTCGGGCGAGAAAAAGACGCTGATCCCGCGCAAGGCGCTGAGCGAGCTGCTCTCGCTGCTGAACAGCACCGAGGAGGAGACACTGGAGTTCGCCGACGACGAGCAGACGCTTTACTTTCGCGTAGGTGGGCGGGTGCTGACCAGCCGCAAGCTGACCGGGCAGTTCCCCAACTATGAGGCGGTGCTGCCGCGGGACAACAACAAGTTCGTCATCGTGCGATCGGAGGACCTGATGGGCTCGATCCAGCGCGTGGCTCAGTTTGCCGACGAGCGCTCGGGAGCGATCAAGATCCGGCTGGAGCAAAATGAGCTGAAGCTTTCTTCCTCTTCGACGGACTCGGGCGAGTCCGAGGACACAATCGAGACGCCTTACAATTACGAGGCTCTGGTGGTGGGCTTCAACAGCCAGTACCTGATCGACTTCCTGAAGGCGATTGGTACGGGCGGCGAGGTGCGGCTGGAGTTCAAGGACGCGCAGTCCGCTGGGCAGATGCGTCCCGAAGACGGCAACGAGGATGTGAAGTACCGCTACATCCTGATGCCCATGCGCATCTGACTCCTTCGCGGAGGGCGAAAGGCGCCTTCGGCGCAAAATTCAAAACCATTTGAGTGACATCCGCTTGCGGGTGGGGTCGACGTAGACTGTTGGAATGAATTTTCCGGCGACGAGGATGCGGCGGTTGCGGCGGACGGAGGCGATGCGGTCGCTGGTGCAGGAGACGCATCTGCGGCCGGGGGCGCTGGTGGCGCCGGTGTTTCTGTGTCCGGGCGAGGGGGTGCGGCGGGAGATTGGGTCGATGCCGGGGGTGTTCAACCTCTCGATCGATGAGGCGGTGAAGGAGGCGGAGGCTTGCGCGGCGCTGGGGTTGGGCGGGCTGCTGCTGTTTGGATTGCCGGCGGAGAAGGATGAGCAGGCCAGCGGCGCGTGGGTGGCGGACGGGATTGTGCAGCGTGGGCTGCGGGCGCTGAAGCAGGTGCGGGCGCTGGACTCGTTGGTGGTGATTGCGGATGTTTGTTTGTGCGAGTACACGTCGCATGGGCACTGTGGGGTGGTGGCGCGGGATGGCGATCACTTTGAGATTGAGAACGATGCCAGCTTAGCGCTGCTGGCGAAGACGGCGGTGTCGCTGGCGGAGGCGGGCGCCGATGTGGTGGCGCCGAGCGACATGATGGATGGGCGGGTGGAGGCGATCCGGGGGGCCCTGGATGCGGGTGGGTTAGAAGACACGCCAATTCTGAGTTATGCGGCGAAGTTTGCCAGCGCGTTTTATGGGCCGTTCCGTGAGGCGGCGGATTCGGCGCCGCAGTTCGGCGACCGGCGCAGCTACCAGATGGATGGGGCGAACCTGCGCGAGGCGATGCGCGAGATCGATCTGGATGTGGCGGAGGGGGCGGACATGGTGCTAATGAAGCCGGCCGGGCCGTACCTGGACGTGATTCGCGCGGCGCGGGAGCGGTTCGACGTGCCGCTGGGGGCGTACCAGGTGTCGGGCGAATACGCGATGCTGCAGGCGGCGTTCCAGCGGGGGTGGTTGGAGCGGGAGCGGGCGATGCTCGAGTCGCTGCTGTCGATCCGGCGGGCGGGCGCGGATTTTATTGTGACGTACTTTGCCCAAGAGGCGGCGCGGTCGCTGGGATAGCAAAATGGCCTTCCCTCTCGCAGATTATTTTTTTCGCTAAAATATTCCAAAATAATGGGTTACAGGGTGATAATAAAATCCCTAGAATCAATCGGTTACAGCCAAGTCGCTGAGCCGTAATGGGTTATACGGCGCGTTTTTAATGACGGAGTTGGTGTTGGGCGATGCCTGCGGGGCGGGTGGGCCTGCTTCGGGCGCGCTCGCGTGGGCGCTCACCGTGCGGCCTCTGCGGCGGCTTCGCTGTATCAATGGTAGCAGGGTGGGTGCAGCGAAGGCGAGAGGTTTCTTCAGGCTTGGCGGAAGAGGATTTGGCGGGTGCAGGGGTCGCGAGGGGCGGCGTTGGCGTCGTTGAGGTCGTTGATGCGGGTGAGGAGGATTTCGGCGCCTTCGACGCGGTAGGCACCGGGGGTTGTGGTTGGGATGAGTTTGGCGTTGCGGGGGAGGAAGAGCTCGGCGGGGTCGGGTGGTGGGGTGGGGCGGGGTGGGCGGGCGGTTGGAGGTGAGGTTGGGCCGGGCGATGCGGACGCTGCGGCGGGAGCCGGGGTGGGCTGTGCGGCCGGGGCGGTTACGGCCGGGGCCTGGTAGCCGAGGAGGAGGGGGCCGGCCTGGAAGGCGTAGTAGCCGGCGATGCTTCGGGGGTTAATGGTGTCGCGTGGGGCGACGCGGAGGTCGAAGTCGAGCTGGACAACGTCGCCCGGGCTCGGCGTGAATCCGCCTATCATGAACCGGTTTTCGATGAGATCGGGGTGCGGTCCGAGGGGGCGGCCGTTGAGGGTCAGGCGCTGGTTGGAGGTCCACGGCGGGGTGAAGAAGCAGGCCAGGATCGGCGCCTTGGGCGCGGAGACGATCTCGATCCTGACCTTGCCGCCGTAGGGATACGTGGTGGTTTGGCGCAGAAGGATCGGGCCGTGGCCGAGGTCGACGGTGGCTTCGGAGTCTGCGTAGAACGGTACGAAGAGTGTGCCTGGGCTGTTGGGCAGCACTGGAATGGATTGCTGACAGGGCGAAGTGAAATAGAGGGACTGAATGGCGCGGGCGTGGCCTTCGCCTCCGCGCATGGTGCAGCAGAAGGAGGCCTCGTAGCTGCGGACCTTGAGGAAGGGGGTTTTGTACCCGGCGCAGAGGTCGGTGCCGAAGCCGCCATTGCCGCGCAGGCCGCGGCCGATGCCGTTGGCCCAGATGAGGTGGGCGTCCTCGAGGTAGGCCGGGTTGGCGGTGTGCTGCCAGAGCTGGGTGGCGATCATGAAGGAGTCGATGATGGCGCATGGCTCGGTCCAGGTCTCGGGGCGGCCGAACCAGTTGTAGTTGGCGTAGTGCTCGGTCATGGCGACGGACTTGTAGAGGGCGAAGCGAGACTCTGCGGCGGCGAGGAGTGTGGGGTCGGGATGGCCATCGGCGGCGGTCTGGCTGTAGACGCGGAGGAGCGCGCGCATGGCGGTGAGGGAGGCGTGGGTCTGGGCCTGGATGGCGACGAGGTCGGCCTGGAGGAAGCGGGCGATGGCCTCGCCGATGAGGGCGCGAAGGGCGGGTGCCGAGGCGTCGTTGGCGGCTTTGAGGGTGACCCAGGCGTGGGCGAGGCCATCGAGGAAGATGAAGGCGCAGCCGGTGTCAGAGGAGACGGCCCAGTCGCCGTGCTGGCCGTTGAGGTGACCGTCCACGGCGCCGGGCGCGGTGGGCGCGGTGGCTTGGAGGCGCGTGGCGGGATCGATGGGGTAGGTGGCGTAGCTGCCGCGCAGGGGCAGAGCAAAGTTGCGCGCGATGGTTTGAATTTGCGCGAGGGTGGCGGGGTCGCGCTGCCAGTCGTAGTACTCGCAGAGGGCGCGGAGGTACCAGCCGTGGCCGGAGAGCTGCTGCTCGTTGATGGCGTGGAGGTCGAGCGGGGGGCCGAAGTAGCCCTGGGAGTTGAGGTGGGCGGGATACTCGGCGACGAGGGCGGGGAGGTAGGCGGGCGGCTGGCCGGTGGCGCGGGACATGAGGGTGAGGGCGAGGAGGGCGCGGCCCTCGAAGTCGCCGGGCCAGGAGTGGACATTGACTCCGTTGAAGAGTTGGGGCGAGCGGTAGAGGGGGGTCTGGAGGCGGGCGAAGTTCTGGGCGGCGCGGTGGGCGAGGTCGCCGCCGGCGGTGATTTGGCCGAAGGGGATCGGGGTGGGGGTGGTTTGGGTGGGGGTGGTGGGGGCGGCGTGGGCGAAGGAAGCACGGCTTAGTGCGAGCGCGGCGGCGCCGTGAGAGAGGAAGGTTCTACGGGAGAGAACTTGATTGACGCGGTGGTTCATCGGTTGGCCGCGGAGCGCGTGCGATAACGCTACGGCTGGGCACTCGAGTAAGTCAACGCGCGCAATGGTTGATGTATGCTTGGGCGGATTGTGGATGACGGGGATTGGCGGAGGAGTGAGCGATGGATAGCACGACGACGGCGGGGTTGGTGGTGTTTGGGGTGCTGGCGTTGGTGGCGCTGGTGCTGGTGATGAAGACGCTCTACACAGTGCGTACTGCTACCGCGGGTGTCGTCGAGCGGTTTGGGAAGTTCAACCGAATCGTGCAGCCGGGGCTGCATACGCTGGTGCCGTTTGCGGAGAGCGTTTATTTTGTGGACCTGCAGGTGAAGCAGGCGCAGTTCCAGGTGGAGACGAAGACGCGGGACAACGTGTTTGTGCAGATCCCGGTGAGCGTGCAGTACCAGATCTTGCCGGACAAGATCTACGACGCGTTTTATAAGCTGAGCTCGCCGCAGAAGCAGATTGAGAGCTTTGTGTTCAATTCAATCCTGGGGCATGTGCCGAAGCTGAGCCTGGATGAGACGTTTGAGCAGCAGTCTGGGATCTCAGTGAATGTGAAGACGGAGCTGGACGCGATTATGAGCGGGTTCGGGTTCAACATTCTGACGGCGCTGGTGACGGACATCGTTCCGGACGCGAAGGTGAAGGACGCGATGAACGACATCAACGCGGCGCAGCGGGCACAGGTGGCGGCGCAGGCGCGGGGAGAGGCGGACAAGATCCTGAAGGTGAAGCAGGCGGAGGCGGAGGCGGAGAGCAAGGCGCTGCAGGGCAAGGGAATTGCGGCGGAGCGGCAGGCGATTATCGAAGGGCTAAGGGCGTCGATTGAGAACTTTCGCGAGTCGGTGCCGGGGGCGACGCCGGAGGATGTGATGGCGCTGGTGCTGCTGACGCAGTACTTCGACACGCTGAAGGACATTGGGACGAAGGCGGGGAACAATACGATCTTTCTGCCGAATAATCCGGGGGCGGCGAACGATTTTATGACGCAGATACTGGGTGGGCTGCGGGGGAGTATGAATGCGGCGTATGGGGCGGGGGTTCCGGCGGTGGGGGCGGCGAAGAGCTAGGGGACGATTTGTTTTGTGGGGCTATTTGGTTTATGGCTTCGCGGCTGTCGGCTGTCGGCTGTCGGCTGTCGGCTGTCGGCTGTCGGCTAGGGCGTGGGGCGTGCTGCTACTTTGGTAGCGATGGGGATGGTGGAGCAGGATACGATCGTGGCGATCTCGACGCCGGTGGGGCGGGGCGGGATTGGGATTGTGCGGGTGAGTGGGGCGCGGGCGCGGGAGGTGGTGGGGCCGCTGGTGCGGCTAAGGGGGGAGTGGACGGCGGGACGGGCGCGGGTGGGGGAGATTGTGGACTTGGGGAGCGGGGAAAGTGCAGAAGCAGATCCCTGCGGGATGACAAACAAAAAGGCGGAGGACAGAAGCAGATTCCCTTCGGGAATGACAAACGAGAAGGCTGGTGGGCAGACGGGTGAGGTGCGGGTGTTGGATGAGGCGGTGGTGACGTGGTTTGCGGGGCCGCGGAGCTATACGGGTGAGGATGTGGTGGAGATTGCGATGCATGGGGCTCCGGTGCTGCTGGAGTGGGTGGTGCGGCGGTGCTGCGAGGGTGGGGCTGGCTCAGTGAAGGCAAGGCTGGCGGAGCCGGGGGAGTTTACGCAGAGGGCGTTTCTGGCGGGGCGGATCGATCTGACGCAGGCGGAGGCGGTGGATGATCTGATCGGGTCGTCGACGATTGAGCAGGCGCGGGTGGCGGCGCGGCAGATGGGCGGGGCTTTGTCGCGTGAGGTCTCGGGGCCGAAGGAGCTGCTGGTGGGGCTGATTGCGGCGATGGAGGCGGGGATCGATTTCGCGGAGGACGACATTGATGTGATGGCGGCGGAGAGGATTGCGGAAAAGATTGCGGAGGTGCGCGGGCCGCTGGCGGAGCTGGAGCGGAGCTTTGCGTATGGGCGGGTGGTGCGCGAGGGGTTCCGACTGGCGATTGTGGGGCGGCCGAATGCGGGGAAGTCGAGTTTGTTCAACCGGCTGGTGGAGCGGGAGCGCGCGATTGTGACGGCGGCGCCGGGGACGACGCGCGATCTTGTAACGGAAACGGTTGCGATTGGGGGGATTCCGGTGGAGCTGGTGGATACGGCGGGGCTTCGTGAGGGGATGGACGAGGCGGAGCGGAAGGGGATTGCGAAGTCGCGGGAGGCGATGGCGGAGGCGGATGTGGTGCTGCTGGTGGTGGATTCGACGGTGGGGGTGGGGGAAGAGGACCGAGGGGTGATGGAGGGGTACCCGGTGATTGTGGCTTGGAGCAAGAGGGATTTGGTGGCGGCCGGCCCCGATGATTGTGGCGTCACATCCCAGGTCTCAGAATCGGGACCTGGGGCACCCAGTTTGGCGGAGGTGGGGACGTCGGCGGTGACGGGGGAGGGGTTGGAGGAGTTGCGGGAGGCGATTCTTCGGGCGGTGGGGGGGAGGGGTGGGGCGGTGGGCGAGGCGGGGATGCTGACGAATCTGAGGCAGCACCAGGCGGTCACGTGGGCGCTGGCCGGGCTGGAGAAGGGGCTGGAGGCGGTGCGGCATGATATCCCCCATGAGATGGTGCTGCTGGATTTGTACGCGGCGCTGGAGGGGCTGGATGCGCTGACCGGGGTGACGACGAATGGGGATGTTCTGCGGCTGATCTTCTCGCGGTTTTGCATCGGGAAATAGGGGGATGTCCGAGGGCGTGCGAAGGAGCCTCCGACGGAACAGAGACTCGGAAGGTGGACGGAAGACCCGCGGAAGATCCGCGGAATGTGGCCGGAAGAGTTGTTTAGAATCAATCTCCTAGAAGGTCATCCCGGGTGGTTCCCATCGCCCTGGCAATGTTATCAAAGATGTACCTCCTGACCTTTCCTGTGCTGCGGAAGCTGCGCAGAGTTCGATCTGTGGTTTGCGCGCGAGTTGCGAACTCGGCGGCCCCAAGCCCGTGATCCTGTAAGTATTTCTCCAGCCTTGCGACCGCCCTGGGAGAATGAATGCTGCCGGTCATGCGCTGCTTCGTCCGCACAGGCGGCGCTATTTTCGGTTGAGGATCGGGCGGGCTGGGCATCGGGTCCTGAACGGCGGGCGGGGGTGGGAGCGGAGGGGGTGCTATGCGAGTGCGGATCAGCCTCTCGACCTCATTCGAGGCGGCGGCGCGCATCTGCTCCTCCGTGACGCCGTGATGTTCAAGGCTGATGGCGGTCTCCCGGCCCGCCTCGTCAACGCCTGCGACGATCGCGACGGCTCTTTCGACGATGCGCTCTCCCAGCTTCTGGAGCCAGACTTCCAGTTGTGGGTCCGGCGGATAGTGGTTCCCCTCGGCGAAATAGAGCTCTCTGGCATAGTCCACGATGCAGGAGCACAACTGCATGGGGTTCCTGGGCCGGAGGACGCTGTATTGCGCCGGATGCGCCATGCGGAGCCTTTGTTCCGGGGCATGCACCGGGACCAAGAGCTGGGTCAATTGCCCGCGCAGCCAAGCGTCGGCCTGGTTTTGTACCAGGTCAATCTGGTACAGGGTTTCCAGATCGAGGCTGGGCCGGGCGGAGTCCATGCGCACCGTTCCGCCGGCGCGGGAAGAGCATACGATGTGGGTATCCAGCCGCACGTCGATGCCCGGGCCGTGGCGCCGGGCTTTCATTTGAGAAGCGAGCCAATTCTACTCGGTTTCGTTGCGGGGAATGCCGCCGTGTGGGAGTTGCGATGGGCCCCGAGCGGGAGGCGGAGATACCGGAGAGCTCCTGCATGAGGCCGGCGGTCGAGCGGCGAGCTGGTCACGAGAGGCCAGCGCAGGGTTGGTATGTTAAGGTAGGCTTACAGCGAAAAACTTGTGCAAGACGCTTGTGGCCTTTCAGGGAGCTGAGGGGTTGAAGCGCCGGGCAGTTGGCCAAGAGAAGACGATTCAGCGTGGGTGCGCGGGCGCATCAGAGGGGGGACGGGCATACGAGTTGCTCTCAATCACCGCACGGAGTACCACTACGACAAGGCCGTGCTGCTGGGGCCTCAGGTGATCCAGTTGCGTCCGGCACCGCACTCGCGGACGCCGATTTTGAGCTACTCGCTTACGGTGGCTCCGGCGAACCACATTCTGAAGTGGCAGCTTGATCCGCACCACAATCATCTGGCGCGGGTGCTGTTTCCGGAGCGGACGAACGACTTTGTGATTGAGGTGGAGCTGGTCGCGGATCTGCTGCCGATCAATCCGTTCGACTTTTTTCTTGAGCCGGGGATCGAGACGTTTCCTTTTGCGTATGGGGTGGAGCTGGCCAAGGACCTGGAGCCTTATCTAAGCGCAGAACCGGCGGGGCCGCGGTTGCAGGGGTTTCTGGGCGGGATCTCGCGCGAGCCGCAGGGGACGATTGCGTTTCTCAGCGAGCTGAACCATAAGGTGCGCGATGCGGTGGGGTACACGACGCGTCTTGAGGCCGGTGTGCAGAGCTGCGAGCAGACGCTGGAGATGCGGACGGGATCGTGCCGCGACTCGGCGTGGCTGCTGGTGCAGGTGTTGCGGCATCTGGGGATTGCGGCGCGGTTTGTGTCGGGGTATCTGATCCAACTGGCGGAGGAGGAACGGCCGCTGGAGGGGCCGGCGGGGCCGGAGAAGGACTCGGCCGACCTGCATGCGTGGACCGAGGCGTACCTGCCGGGCGCGGGCTGGATTGGGCTGGACTCGACCTCGGGGCTGTTCACCGGCGAGGGGCACATTCCGCTGGTGTGTACGCCGAACGCGACGAAGGCAGCGCCGATTGGAGGGACGGTGGAGCCGGGGCATGTGGAGTTCAGCCACTCGATGGCGGTGCGGCGGCTGGAAGGGACGGCGACGCTGGCCAGGCCGTTCAGCGATGAGGAGTGGGCGCGGGTGGAGGAGGTGGCGCACGGGGTGGATGCGGACCTGTTGGCGCAGGACGTGCGGCTGACCATGGGAGGCGAGCCGACGTTTGTGGGCGTGGACGATCCGGAGAGCCCGCAGTGGAACATCGATGCGCTGGGGCCGGAGAAGCGCGCGCGGGGGTTGGCGCTGATCCAACGGCTGCGCGAGAAGACGGCACCGGGCGGTATGCTGCACTACGGCCAGGGGAAGTGGTATCCGGGGGAGCCGCTGCCGCGCTGGGCGCTGAGTTGTTATTGGCGGGCGGATGGCGTGCCGGTGTGGGAGGATGTGGGGCTGATTGCGCGCGCGGGCCACGATTACGGATTCGCGGCGCATGACGCGTTGAAGTTCAGCCACGCGCTGGCGCGGCGGCTGCAGGTGAGCGCGGAGAATGTTCTGGCAGCGCACAACCCGGGCGGCGACGCGGGCGCGGAGGCGCATGAGGTTTCGGGGTATATTCTGCCGCTGCGGAGGCGGCAGCCGGGCGGGCGGCTGGCTTGGTCGAGCCAGTTGTGGTTTCCGCGGCCGGAGCGGCTGGTGTTGATGGCGGGTGATTCGCCGATTGGCTATCGTATTCCGATGGAGGCGGTGCCGTGGGTTGCGCCGGATGAGCTCCAGTACGAGTTCGAGGCTGAGCCGTTTGAGGAACGGGTGCGGCTGCCGCCGGCGCCGGCGCGGCGGCCGGCATTCTTTGCGAGGGACCCGGTGGACGATCCGCTGCCGCCGCTCTCCGAAACGGCGGAGACGGCGAAGGAGCTGATCCGGCCGGCGCTGTGCGTGGAGGCGCGCGAGGGACGGCTGCATGTGTTTCTGCCGTATGCGTCGAAGCTGGCGGACTATCTGGATTTGCTGGCGGCGGTGGAGGAGACGTGCCAGCATCTGCAGACGCCGGTGTGGCTGGAGGGATATGCGCCGCCGTCCGATCCGCGGCTGCGCTCGTTCAGCGTGACTCCCGATCCGGGCGTGCTGGAGATCAATCTGCCGCCTGCGAGCACGTGGGACCAACTGGTGGCGATCCATACGATGCTGTTTGAGGAGGCGCGGCGCGACCGGTTGACGGCGGAGAAGTTCAACTACGACGGCGGGCATATTGCGACGGGCGGGGGCAGCCATATTGTGATTGGCGGGGCGACGGTCGCGGAGAGTCCGTTTCTGCGGCGGCCGGAGCTGTTGCGGAGTATGGTGGCGTTCTGGCAGAACCATCCGTCGCTGTCGTATCTGTTCTCCGGGATGTATGTGGGGCCGACGAGCCAGTATCCGCGGGTGGATGAGGCGCGGACGGATGCGCTGTACGAGTTGGATGTTGCGTTCCGCAGTTTGCCTGCGGCGGGCTGCGAGCCGTGGATCATCGACGGGCTGTTTCGCAACCTGCTGGTGGATGTGACGGGCAACTCGCACCGGGCGGAGTTCTGCGTCGACAAGCTGTATCCGCCGGAGGGCATGGGGCTGCGGCTGGGTCTGGTGGAGCTGCGGGCGTTTGAGATGGCGCCGCATGTGCGGATGGGGCTGGTGACGGCGCTGCTGGTGCGGGCGCTGGTGGCGAGCTTCTGGAAGCGGCCGTATGAGGGCGACCTGATCCGCTGGGGGACGGAGCTGCACGACCGGTTTATGCTGCCGCATTTTGTGCGCAGCGACTTTCACGGTGTGCTGGGTCATCTGCGTGAGGCGGGATATGGGTTTGAGGAGCGGTGGTTCGCGGCGCAGTTCGAGTTTCGCTTTCCGAAGATTGGGGCGATTGGCGCGGACGGCGTGGAGCTGGAGCTACGCCACGCGCTGGAGCCGTGGAACGTGCTGGCGGAGGAGACGGTGTCGGGCGGGACGGTGCGCAGCGTCGACTCGTCGCTGGAGCGGATGCAGGTGAAGCTTTCGGGGGTGACGGCTGAGTCGCGCTATGCGGTTGCGTGCAACGGGCGCGCGGTGCCGCTGCATGCTGCGGGCGCGGCTGGAGAGACGCTGGCCGGGGTACGCTATCGCGCGCGGCAGTTTTCGGCAACGCTGCATCCTACAGTCCCAGTGCATGCGCCGCTCACCTTCGACGTCATCGACCGCTGGAAGCAGCGGAGCGTGGGGCGGTGCGTCTACCATGTGACGCCGCCGGACGGGCGCGTCTACCTGACGCGACCGGCCAACGCAGCCGAGGCTGAGGCGCGGCGGATGGAGCGCTTCGAGATCGTTCCTGCGCCGGACGGCGCGATGCCAGTGCCGGAAGAGGAGGCGAACCCGATCTTTCCCATGACGCTGGACCTGCGCTTGCCGGCGCCGGGGCGGAAGAGCGCGGCGCAGGGGCAGGTGCAATGACGGTCGATCTCTACCAGACGCCCCTGCGGTATGGGCCGGCCTACGACGAACTCTCGGGCGATGGGGTGACGCCGCGCGCGCACTGGGCGCACCTGATGGACTCGCTGGGGGCGATTGGGCCGGAGGAGCTGGGGCGGCGCTGGGCGCGGGCGGAGCGGCGCATTCGCGAGAATGGGATCACCTACAACATCTACGGCGATCCGCTGGGCGCGAACCGGCCGTGGAAGATCGACATTGTTCCGTACCTCCTCTCGGCGGAGGAGTGGCGGTTTCTGGAGCAGGGGATTATCCAGCGCGCGGAGCTGCTGAGTCTGCTGCTACAGGACCTGTATGGGCCGCAGCAGCTGGTCGCCGACGGCCACTTCCCTGCTGCGCTGCTGTATGCGAACCCGGCGTTCTTGAGGCCGCTGGTTGGGGTGCGGGTGCCGGCGCACAGCTACCTGCATATGCTGGCTGTCGATCTGGCGCGCTCGCCGGATGGGCAGTGGTGGGTGCTGGCGGACCGGACGCAGGCTCCCTCGGGCAGCGGGTATGCGCTGGAGAACCGGACGATTGTGGCGGATGTGCTGCCGGACCTTTTTCGCACCTCGAACGTGCTGCGGCTTGCGCCGTTCTTTCGCGCGCAGCGGGAGGCGCTGATCAGCCTGACGGAGCGCACGAACCCGCGGATTGTGCTGCTGACGCCGGGGCCGCACAACGAGACGTATTTTGAGCACTCGTATATTGCGCGGTATCTGGGGTTCACGCTGGTGGAGGGCGCGGACCTGACGGTGCGCGACCGCTGCGTTTTTCTGAAGACGGTGGATGGGCTGGAGCAGGTGGATGTGATTTTGCGGCGCGTGGATGACAGCTTTTGCGATCCGCTGGAGCTGCGCGGAGAATCGCTGCTGGGAGTGCCGGGGCTGGTGGACGCGATCATTGCGGGGAACGTAAAGGTGGCGAATGCGCTGGGCAGCGGGTTGATTGAGACGGCGGCGGTGATGCCGTTTCTTCCCGGGCTCTCGCGGCAACTGCTGGGCGAGGAGCTGAAGCTGCCCTCGGTGGCGACGTGGTGGTGCGGGCAGAACTACGCACTGGACTGGGTGTTGAAGCATCTGGATTCGGTGGTGGTGAAGCCGGCCTTCCCGACGCGGGGGATGGAGCCGGTGTTTGGCGCGGAGATACCGCGCGCGGAGAAGGCGAAGTTTGCCGAGCAACTGCGCACGCGGCCGCATGAGTATGTGGCCCAGGAGCAGATTGCGCTCTCCTCGACGCCGGTGTGGGAGGATGGGCACTTCATCTCGCGCAGCATGGTGCTGCGGGCCTATGTGCTGAACACGGGCGGCGACTGGATTGCGTTGCCGGGCGGTCTGGTGCGCGTGGCGGAGTCCGAGGGCCCGGTGGTTTCAATGCAGCGCGGCGGCCACAGCAAGGATGCGTGGGTGCAGTGGGATGAGCCGGTGGACACCTTTAGCCTGTTGCGCCCGCGCAGCGAGCCGGTGGAGCTGCGGCGGATTGGGCGCGCGGTGCCCAGCGGCGTGGCGGACAATGTCTTCTGGCTGGGGCGGTATGTGGAGCGCGCGGAGAACATTGCGCGCATCGTACGGACGATGATCTCGCGGGTGCGGCGCGCGGATGAGGCGGAGCTGGGCTGCCTGCTGCGGCTGCATGGGTGCCTGGAGTCGCGGCACAGCCGGCTGCCGAAGGGCAAGGGCAAACGGCCGACGGCCCAGGAGTTTGAGCGCGAACTGATCTCTGTGCTGGTGAACGCCAAGCGGCCGGACAGTCTGGCCTCCACGCTGGCTGAGATGGCGCGGGTGGGCGGGAATGTGCGCGAGCGTCTCTCGAACGATATGAACTTTTTGATCGGGCAATTGCGCGACTCGGTGAAGATTGAGCCTGGAGTGCAGTTTCTGGAGTATCCGGTGATTCTGACGGCGTGTTTGGAGCTGCTCTCGGCGTTTTCCGGGATGGAGCGGGAGAACATCAATCGCGGGTCGGGCTGGCTGTTTATGAGCATCGGGCGGCGGCTGGAGCGGGCGATTTATCTGACGCGGCAACTGCGCGAGCTGACGACGCCGCTGGCGGAGTGCGACTGGTCGTTTCTGGAGTACCTGCTGGAGGTTGCGGACAGCTCGATGACCTACCGCACGCGCTACTTTACGACGCTGCAGCCGATTGCGGTGCTGGATGTGCTGATGGCGGATGAGACCAACCCGCGGGCGCTGGACTTCCAGATACGGCACCTGCGGGACCTGTACGAGAAGATACCGCGCAACCTGCCGGAGGACCTGCACACGATGCGCGATGTGCTGGTGAGGCTGCGAAGCTTCGATCTGCGGCGGCTGAAGTATCCGCTGCCGGGGGCGGCGATGGCGACGAACGATAGCGAAGGGCTCGCCAAGCTGGAGCAGTTTCTGCGGGAGTTGGAAGCGCTGCTGCCGTCGTGGTCGAATAATCTTTCGAACCGGTACTTCAGCCACGCGCGGACGCTGCCGATTACGATCAGCCAATGAGCAGGATTTGCCATGGTCTATAAAATCGTCCACCGATCGACGTACAAGTACAAGCACCCTGTGTCGGTGGGGAACCATGTGGCGTGCCTGAAACCGCGGTCTTCTTCCCACCAGCAGTTGATGGAGACGCACCTCGACATCCAGCCGGCGCCGGCGACGCGCACCGAGCGGACGGATTTCTTCGGCAACCTGCTGTGCTTTTTTACGGTGCAGGAGCCGCACAAGGAGCTGGTGGTGGAGGCGCGCAGCGAGGTGCTGGCCAAGGCCAAGCCCGATCCGCCGGGCGAGCCGGCCCCCACGTGGGAGGAGGTGGCGCAGTCGCTGCCGTCCGAACTGAGCGCGGCGGGGCTGGAGGCCTACCAGTTTGCGTTTGAATCGCCGCGGATCCGCGCGCGGCCGGAGTTTGCGGCGTATGCGCTGCGGTCGTTCACGCCGGGACGCGCGATGCCGGAGGCGCTGCTGGACCTGACGGCGCGCATCCACAGCGACTTCCGGTTCGACTCGCGGGTGACGAACGTGCGCACGCCGGCGGAAGAGGTCTTTCGCAGACGGCGCGGGGTGTGCCAGGATTTTGCGCATGTGCAGATCGCGTGCCTGCGATCGATCAACTTAGCTGCGCGGTATGTGAGCGGGTATCTGCGGACCTACCCGCCGGAGGGGAAGCCAAGGCTGATTGGGGCGGATGCGTCGCATGCGTGGGTCTCGGCGTATTGCCCGGGACGGGGCTGGCTGGATGTGGACGCGACCAACAACGTGGTGCCGTCGGATGGACACGTGACGCTGGCGTGGGGGCGCGACTATGGCGATGTGAGTCCGCTGCGTGGGCTGGTGCTGGGCGGCGGCGCGCATACGCTGAAAGTCGGGGTGGACATGGAGCCGCAGGACGAGGGGCTGCAGGCGCTTGTGAGCAGTTGAGCGGATTTCTCGATGGTGTTTATCGGGGTTTGTAGCGCGGGCCTACAGCCCGCTTGTCCTCTTTGTGGCGGCTACCTGGGCCGTTGGCCCAGGCTAGGATAACGCGGGCCTTTAGCCCGCCAGGGTCACGCATGAGAACTCTTTTCCAGCCTAGGGGACGATCACGATGGGGTTCTGCCAGAAGGTCCCTTTCTGGCTGGTGGGGTCGAGTACGGTGATCTGGCAATCGTACTTGCCGGGCGGGAGCTGGCTGAGGTCGATGGTGAAGTTGATGGGCGCGGTCTGCAGGTGGGTGTTGGCGGGCGGCGTGACCTCAGAGGGCTGGGTCTCGTAGACCTTGGTCTGGCCCTGGTAGAAGCTGACGAAGGCGATGAGCGGCGCGGGTGAAGTGGCGGCGGGCTCGTAGGCCTGGAGAAAGACGAGGAGATTGCGGCCTTTGTTGAAGACGCGGTTGACGCTGGGGATGAGCTTCTGTCCGTTCTGGACCAACGGGTCGGCGGCGGCTTGCTTTACCTGGTCCTTCTCTTTGGCGACGTTGTAGACGGCGTCCTTGTAGGACTCGCGCTCGTTGGCCAGCACGACGGAGCTGATGGGGACCTGCTTGACCTCCTTGTTGAGGTTGGGGATGACGAAGGTGGCCTGGAAGGTGCCGATGCGGCCGGTCTCGTCGTCGCGGGCGAGGACCTTGATGGTGTATTTACCGGGCAGCAGGGTGTAGCCGGTGGAGTACTCGATGGGCACCTTGGCCCACTGCTCGGCGGTTGCGTCGGTGAGCTTCTTTTCTACGTGGTCGCGGATGTTGGTGACGGTGGTGCCGCCGTAGTCGTCCTTGATTTCGCCGACGAAGTCGATGGAGGTGTGGTCGGCGCCGCGCTTCTTGGCCAGGGCGAGTTCGCGTCCGGGAATCTTCATCATGACGGGGACGTAATACTCGGCGCGGTTGAGCTGGAAGTAATTGATTTCCATGGCGATGGTGAGTTCTGTGATGGGGTCGCCGAGCATGAGGGCGTCTTCGAGCTGGCGCTCCTTGTCGGCGGTGGTGAACTTGTCGAACTCTTTGCCGGCGTAGTAGCCCTCGCGGTAGCTGAGGGAGGCGGAGAGCTCGGGGGCGACGGAGACCTTGACTTTGCGGAATTTTCCGTTGAGGGCGTTGTTGGAGGTGTAGTAGCCGAGGATGTAGTAGTTGGATTCGGCCTTTTGTGCGTTGATGATGCCCATGGAGAGGTCGTTGTTGTCGAGCAGGGCCTTGCCGCCGGTGTCTCCGGCGAGGGCGTAGAGGGTGTCCTGCGAGGTTTGCAGGCGCGAGGTCATGGCCAGGGCCGCGCCGCCGGTGTACATGGAGGAGCCGCCGGCGGAGCCGCGGCTGGCGTCGCCGAGCGGGGCCTGGGCGACGAGGCCGCGGGCGTCGACCGTCCAGAAGGAGACTCCGGCGCGGATGGCTGCGTCGATGGTGGCGTGGAGCTGGGCCTGGTTGTCGAGGCCGTTAAGGGTGAGGCCGCTGGCGAAGTAGACCAGCTCCTTCTTCTCATTGAGGTGCTCGAGCGATTCGGCGGCGGTCTGCAGGGCGGAGAGCTGGCGGTCGGTGGTGAAGATGTTGAACTCGCTGTCGTCCTGGCCGAAGGCCGCGCCGGTGTCTGATGCGGCGGAATCGTCGTTGGAGTTGGTGTCTCCCTGGCCTTCTCCGACGATCATGGTCTCGAGGATGCTGAGCAGGCGGCTGCGATCGTCGGAGAAGTCCTGCAACACGTCGACGGAGGCCCCGTTGTAGCGCATGATGGCGACGAGGTCGGCGGGGGTCATGTTGGTGCGGATGAACTTCTCGGCGGCGCTGAGGGCGCGCAACTGGTCGGGCGGCGGCATGGCGTCCATATCAAAGTAGAGGGCGAGCAGGCGGCGGTCTTTGTAGCGGAGCTCGCCGGGGGTCTCAGTGGAGATCTGGGTACGGCCAAGGCGGTTGTAAATCTTGATGTCTTCGGCGCCGGCAGTGGGGGTGACGGTGAGCGGCGTCGTGGTGTCCGGGAGGGACTGATGCTCGCAGAAGCTGATGGCCTGGACCACGCCATCTTCCGTGACGGTGAAGTCCTTGGCGGTGAGGCCGTCGATGGGGTTGCCCTTCTTGTCCTTGACCACGACGGTCTCAATGACCAGGCTGCGGGTGACGTGGATGGTGGGGGTTTCGTCGGCCGACTTGTTCTGACCTGTGAGCTGGGCGCGAAGGGGCGTGACTGCTGCTGTGGCGGCGGCAGCGAGCAGAAGCGCGGGGAGCAGTGAGCGAAGCAGTCGCATACCTCAGAACCTCAGGCGCAGGGTGATGGTGACGGAGCGCATTCCGTTGGGGCCGGCGTGGGTCCCGAACAGCGTGTTGTTGGAGCTGACGGTGGTGTTGAAGCTGCCGAAGGTGACGTGGTTGAGCGCGTTGGAGGAGTCGATGCGGGCATCGAGGTTGTAGCGATCGTGCAGGCGGAAGGTGCGGGCCATGGAGGCGTTGAGGCTGAACTGGTCGGGACCGGTGATGGAGTCGCGGCGCGCGTCGCCCCACTGGCCGGGGGCGGGGAGGGTGAAGGCGGCGGAGTTGAGATAGACGCCGGGCGTGGAGGAGCTGTGGATGGGCTGGCCGGTCACGTTGGCGCGGATACCGGAGGAGCCGCTGCCGCCGATGGCGGCGGGGTCGATGGGGGTCTCGGGCAGGCCGCTGCCGACGGTGATGTTGGTGAGGAAGGTCCACTCCTTGTAGGCCGCGCCGCGCCAGCCGCTGAGGAGGGTGTGGCCGCCGATGCCCATGCCGGTGGTGTACTGCGCGGATGCGGTGAGGAGATGGCGCTGATCGAAGGTGGAGAGGCCGCGCTGCGCGGTGAGGTCCTGCCAGTCCTGTGCGACCTGGCCGCTGAGGCTGGAGCCTCCGCCGATGGCGCCGGCGGAGACGGGGCCCTGGCCGCCGAGGGAGTAGTCGTCGTCGAGCGATTTGGAGTAGGTGTAGAGGAGCGATGCGGTGAAGCCGCTGCGCAGCCGGCGGCGGAGCTGCAGGCTGCCGGCCTCGCGGGTGGAGTTGCCGCCGGAGGTGCGGTAGACGTAGCCGGAGGTGCAGGAGGGGCAGGGGTTTGTGCCGCCGGGGGCGTAGGTGTTGGGCAGGAACTCCTCGACGCCGCGGGTGCCCTTGACGCCGAGATAGGTGGCGACCATCTGCAGGGAGCCGGGCAGGTCGCGCTGCGCGGAGAGCTGCCAGACCTGGGCGTAGCCGACGCGGAAGCCTGGGTTGACGGCGAAGGTATCGGGGGAGATGGCGGCGCAGGGCAGGAAGCCCTTGGCGAGGGTGAGCGGGCAGGCGGCGCTGTTCTGCACGCTCAAGCTGGTGGAGAGCGGGGCCTGCTGGGCCATGGCGAGGGCGGTGGCGAGATAGACAGAGGTGTCGTCATAGATGCCGTAGCCGGAGCGGACGAGGAGCGAGGAGCCGGAGATGGGTCGCCAGGCGATGCCGATGCGGGGTTCGAGGCCGAGGCGGTCGGGGCGGACGAGGGAGGTGGGGTAGGTCTGTCCGGAGAGCGAGCCGAGCGGGTTGCTGGCGAGCACGGGCGCCTCCGTGGTGAAGCCGGGGGCTACATCGAGGTTGACGAGGCGGTTCTTGAGCTCGGTGACGGGCGCGCCGTACTCCCAGCGGAAGCCGGCGTTGATGCTGAGCTCAGGGTTGACCCGGAAGTCGTCAGTGAAGTAGGCGTCGTAGACGGACTGGCGGAGGTACTTGTCGGCGTTGCCGTAGGCGATGCTGCTGGTGTCGGGGATGCCGATGAGGAAGTCGACGAAGTCCGAGCCGCCGGCGCCGTTGTACTGGGTAGCGGCGCCAGTGAAGCTGAACTGACCCTGGGGATTGGCCTCATTGAAGTTGTTGGTCTCCTGGCGGCGGAAGTCGCCACCGGCGGTGATGTTGTGGCGGAGGCGGTTCCAATACATCTGGAAGGTGAGCGCATTGGTCTCGCCACGGTTGTTGGAGGTGGTGGCGTCGCCGAGGCCGGCGATGCCGCTCTGCGAGAAGCTGAGGGAGGGCGGCGCCCAGTAGGGGGCGGCGGTGTCGGCGCCGGTGATGCCGGCCAGGCCTTCGACATTGATTCGATTGGCGAAGAAGGGAGTGAGGCGGCTGCGGGAGCGGCTGAAGGTGTAGGTGGCGGTGGATGAGAGGCGCTGGGTGAAGCGGTGATACCAGTTGGCGTTGGTGTTCATGCCGAGGGAATCGGTGGTGTCGAGGAAGTTGAAGACGCTGATATTGCTGGAGCGCGAGTCCTGTAGCGCGAAGAAGCCGTAGACATTGTTCTTGCTGCCGATCTGTTTGCGCAACTGGGTCTGGAAGACATCCTGGTGGGTGCTGCCGGGGACGACGATCTGGTAGTTGTACGGCGAGGTGGGAGAGGAGATGTTGGGCAGCGGATAGTAGCCGAGCAGGGCCTGGGCCTGGGAGGTGAGCTCGGAGTTGGGGATGCACGCGGTGGGAGTGGGATCGATCGCCGCGAGCAAGGGAGAGCAGTTGGTGGCTCCGTAGGTTTGGCCGGGGTGGTTGGGGTCGTAGATGGCGCCGGTGATGGCCCTGCCCGCCAGGTATCCTGCCTGGTAGGCGGGCGTGAGGTCGCCGTATTGCTGGGCCTGGCTGGGTACCAGAACGGTGTCGGTGTTCTCGGAGGTGCGCTGGGTGCGCTGGTAGAAGACGAAGAAGTCCGGGCCGTGGATGAGGAGATGGGGAATCTTGATGGGACCGCCAAAGTTGAAGCCGGCGGTGATGTTGTTGTAGTCGGGCTTGGGCGACTCGACGCCGCTGAGGGGGTAGGAGCGGGCGTCGAGGGAGGAGCTGTCGAGGACGAGGCTGAAGCCGCCGTTGTAGAGCGAGCGGCTGTTGCGGGTGTTGCCGAAGGCCTGCGCGAGCGAGAACTGCGAGGTTGCGGCGTTGTTGACGCTGCCGTTGATCAGCAGGCCATCGGGAGTTGCCGGGGCGCTGGCGGTCTCGGGCGGAGCGGCTGTGGGGGCCGCGGCGGCGGTGGTGGCGGTCTGGGGTTTGGCGGCGGCGGCTTTGGCGGTTGCGGCAGGCGTGCCGGCGGCGGGGGAGCCGGGTTGCGGGGCCGGGACGCTGACGGCGACTGTGGGGGCGGCGACGTCGATCTTGACCGGCTTCGAGGCGGCGCGGATCTGGTCGAGGCTGAGGAGCTTCATCTCGAAGACGCCGGGAGCGGCGTTGGGGGCGATGGTGATGTCCTGCTTGATGGGGGCGAAGCCGGTCATCTCGATGGTGAGGGTCCAGGCGCCGTCGGCGAGGTCGGGGAAGGTGAAGACGCCCTGGGTGTCAGTGACGGCGACGACCTTTTTGCTGCCCTGGGTTGCGGTGACGGTGACGGTGGTGCCGGGGACGGGGACGCCGCCGAAGGTGACCTGGCCGTGGTACTCAGAGGCGATGGCGAGGCTGGAGAGAGCGAGCCACGCGATAGTGCAGCAGATGAGGAGCCTCCGAGCGAGGCCGCTGTGCCGGGCGAAACGGGGGGTGCGCGCGGAACTCCGACGGCGGGCGCTTCGCTCGGGCATGTGTTGGCACCAATCCTTAGGTATAGAGATTGCTCTACGCAGGTACGGGGAGACGGGCCGGGAGGTTCCGAGTGATTTCAAGGTGAGACGTTTGGAAGTTGCGATGGCATCGTAGGGCTGCGAATTATTTTCTTGGGTGTTTCACGGTCTGTTCGCCGGGTGGCCCGGTCTGGAACACTACTATGTAGTGTACTACTAAAAGAGCGATTCATGCACCGGTTGCGCAAGCGGCGCCGGGTTGTGGGATCGTGACGGCCGGGCGACCGCGGCGACCGCGGTTAACTACGATTTATATCGTAAATCAGGCGGGTGGCGCGGTTCAGTAAGGATTCGCTGCCTGCGGGAAGGCGCCCGCTGGTGTATTAGTAGCAGTGGGACACCACATTTGGCAACAGGAATCGGCTGAGATGGTCTCTTTTGCACGGAGGTCGAGAGGGGCGGCGGTTGAGCGGGCGGAGTTATGACCCTTTTAGAGTATGACTTCTATTCCTCTTGCGGGCTTTCGGCGATGTGCTTGATTGCAGCCGAAGGGGAGAATGTGACCTATTCCGGCTGCCATGTGCCGTGGGTCTTGAGTGCGGCATACATTGAGTCTGGTGCGAGGTCGAGGCCACCGGGCCATGTGACGGCGCCAAGCTCAATGCCGACCTGCGAAAAGCGATCTGGATCGGCGAGCGAGGAGAAGACTCCGGCGTTGGCGGAGTGGATGAGTGGGGACATGTCGACTGTGCCGGAGGTGCAGTCGAAGAATCGGACTTGTTATCTAGAGCTCCATGGAGTGGGTGGCGATGAGTTGGGTGGCGCGGGTGAGGAAGAGGTCGAGGGGGAGGGAGCCCTGGTCGCCTTTGCCGCGGGTGCGGACGCTGACGGAGGCGGTGGCGGATTCCTTGTCGCCGAGGATGAGGATGAAGGGGACTTTTTGCAGGCCGAAGTCGCGGATCTTGGCGTTCATCTTTTCGTTGCGGGCGTCGAGCTCGACGCGCAGGCCGGCGGCTTCGAGGGCGGCCTTGACCTGGCCGGCGTAGGCGAGGTGCTTTTCGCTGGAGATGGGGACGAGGCCGACTTGCACGGGCGCGAGCCAGAGGGGGAAGGCGCCGGCGTAGTGCTCGATGAGAACGCCGAAGAAGCGTTCTACGGAGCCGAAGAGGGCGCGGTGGACCATGACGGGGCGGTGGAGTTCGCCGTCCTCGCCTTTGTATTCGAGCTCGAAGCGGGCGGGAAGGTTGAAGTCGAACTGCACGGTGGAGAGCTGCCAGAGGCGGCCGAGGACGTCCACGAGTTTGATGTCGATCTTTGGGCCGTAAAACGCCGCTTCTCCGGGAATGGTCCGGTAGGGGATGTTGCGGCGATCGAGCGCGTGGCGGAGCGAGTCAGTGGCCTGGTTCCAATGCTCGGCGGAGCCGGTGTAGTCCTTGGGCTTGGCGGGGTCCCAAGTTGACAGCTCGACTTTAAACTCGGAGAAGCCGAAGGTCTTGAGGACGGCGTGGGCGAAGTCGATGCAGGCGACGATCTCGTCTTCGATCTGGGAAGGGGTGCAGAAGATGTGGGCGTCGTCTTGAGTAAAACCACGGACGCGGAGGAGTCCGTGCATTGTCCCGCTGCGCTCGTAGCGGTAGACGTTGCCTAGCTCGGCGTAGCGGAGGGGAAGGTCGCGGTAGCTGCGGGGGTTGCTCTTGTAGATAAGGATGTGGCCGGGGCAGTTCATGGGCTTTAGGCGGTACTCGGCGTCGTCGAGCTCCATGGGCGGGTACATGTTTTCGGAGTAATAGCCCTCGTGGCCGGAGATCTTCCAGAGCTCGCGGCGCATGATGTGCGGGGTGAAGACCATATTGTAACCACGGCGGATACATTCCTCGCGCATCCAGTCTTCCATGGTCTTGCGCACGAGGCCGCCCTTGGGATGCCAGAAGATGAGGCCGGCGCCAGCGACTTCTTGAATTGAAAAAAGGTCGAGCTGTTTGCCGAGGACGCGGTGGTCGCGGGCCTTGATCTCTTCGAGTTTTTTGAAGTGGGCGTCGAGGTCCTTGGCGTTGAAGAAGGCGGTGCCGTAGATGCGCTGCAGTTGCTGGTTGTGCTCGTCGCCGAGCCAGTAGGCGCCGGCGATGGAGGTGATCTTGAACGCCTTGACGCGACCGGTGGAGGGGATGTGCGGGCCGCGGCAGAAGTCAGTGAAGCTGCCGTTGCGGTAGAGGGAGATCTGGTCGCCGGGGTGGGTGAATTTTTCGATGAAGTAGACCTTCATGAACTCGCCTTGGGCGGAGTAGTCGACGAGGCCGGCCTCGCGGGATTCGTGGAGATGGAGGAAGGGCTCGTCGCGGGCGACGACCTGGGCCATGCGAGCTTCGATGGCGGTGAGGTCGGCTTCGGTGAAGGGGGTCTCGCGGTAGACGTCGTAGAAGAAGCCGTTGTCGGTGGCGGGGCCGTGGCCGAGTTTGGTTTCGGGGAAGAGCTCGAGGATGGCGGTTGCCATGACGTGCGCGGCGGAGTGGCGCAGGACCTTGAGGGCGGCCTCGTCGGACTCTTTGAGCAGCCAAAGGGCGGAGTCTTCGGTGAGGGGCGCGGTGAGGTCGACGATGCGGGCGCCTTCGGGGTCGGAGAGGTCGCCGGAGTACATGGCGTCCTCAGAGGAGGCGGCTTCTGGTGCGGTGGGGTCTGTGGGAGTGGAGGCTGCGGCGGCGAGGGGGCGGATGCGGGCGACGACGACGGCGGCGGCGAGGCGGGGGGAGATGCTGGTGGCGATGTCGAGGGGGGTGGTTCCGCGCGGGACTTCGCGCTGGGAGCCGTCGGGGAGCTGGATGCGGATGGGGTCCTGGATCTGAACTGCGATCTGGCTTGGCGACTGGTCTGGGTTCACGCTCTACAGGATACTTCGTCCTGAGAGGATTGGCGTGAGGAGGGCACGGTCCTGCGGATGAGCGGAGCGAGCTGAGGGTGGAAACTCGGGGTGGAAACTAGAAGAAGCGGGCGCGCCCGTTTGGCGACTCTCCCGCTTCCTTACAACTCATGTCAGGGGATCTATGCGGTCTGGCTGTCAGGGGCGGTGGACGTTGTCCGGTCGCGAAGTACGAGGCCTTGCGCCTTGGCCCATACGTGTCCGCGCCAGATGCCGATCAGGGGTGCAACTGCAATAACAACAAAGGCATACGCCATAGCATTCCGCATATCTGGTTCTCCTTGATTGACTTCGCCCGTAGTGGGCGGCCGAGTCTGCGGTGAGAAGATCGTCCGGTACCGTTACCCATCCTCACCACTGGGCACTCCCCAATGATCGGCGGAGGGAACCTAGTTCACTATCCCACCTTTGATCTTTGTTTTAGACCTTTGTGGGAGACGAGTCCCACTTTGGTGTTATTCCGGAGTGCAAGTGGGTGAGGGAGGCGGAGCGATGTGAGAAGCAAGGCCGGAGGCAAGGGCAATTCCAGCAAACAGCGGCCGGCGGTTCGCAGTCAGCTCGGCGGTGTGCGGAGCGAGGCTCTAGAATACGGCTATGTCTTATGTTGCGGCGGTCGATCATCTGCACGCGCTGGGCCAGGAGCTGGCGCCGACGGCCACGCGGCGGAAGTTCGACCTGGAGCATATGCGGGTGCTGGCGCGCGCGCTGGGCGAGCCGCAACGGGGGTTTCGCTCTGTACTCATCGCCGGGACCAACGGCAAGGGGAGCACGGCGGCGACGCTCGCGAGCATTCTGGCTGCTGCGGGGTTGAGGACTGGACTGTATACTTCGCCGCATCTTTCGCGGGTGACGGAGCGGGTGCGGACGACTGGGCGAGTGGAGGGTGGGGGTGGCGCCGGTGTTTTGGGGGAGATTGGGGAGGAGGACTTTGCGCGGCTTTATTTTCGCGTGGATGAGACGGCGCAGCAGCTGGTGGCTGCGGGTAAGTTGCCGCACCCGCCGAGTTTTTTTGAGTCACTGACGGCGCTGGCTTTCCTCTATTTCGCGGAACGAAGGGTAGAGGTTGCGGTGCTTGAGGTGGGTTTGGGTGGGCGGCTGGATGCGACAAACATTGTGGAGCCGGCGCTTTCGGTGATCGCGGACATTGCGCTGGACCATCAGGAGTATCTGGGAGATACGATTGCGGAGATTGCGCGGGAGAAGGCGGGGATCCTGCGGGCGAATGGGACGCTGGTGACGCTACCGCAGCATCCCGAGGCCAATCGGGCGATCGGCGAGGCGGCGGTGGAGTTGAATGTGCGGGGGGTGAGCGCGGCGGAGTTTGTTCCCGGCCGCGGCCGGAGATACCTGGCTGCTGAGGGTGGGGCGAGATCGCCTCTGCGCGCGAACCATTATGAGGTTTTGATGGAGGGCGAGCGGCTGGCGGTGCGGTCGCCGCTGGCCGGTGAGCACCAGCAGAGGAACATCGCGCTGGCGATCGCGGCGGCGGTTGAATTACGTAACCACGGTGGTTACAAGATCACGAATGAGGCGATTGAAGCGGGGATTGCTAACACTGCGTGGCCGGGACGGCTGGAATTTCTGCCTCCGGACCTGCTGCTGGATGTGGCGCACAACCCGGCGGGAGCGTGGACGCTGCGGGCGGCGATTGCCGAATTGCCGGAGGAGCAGCCGCGCACGCTGTTGTTCAGCTGCCTGCGGGACAAGGACCTGACGGAGATGGCGCGGATTCTTTTTCCGCTGTTCGATGCGACCGGCGGGCGGCCGAGGGACCACATCGTGTTTGTGCCGGTCCACAATGCGCGGGGGGCGGGCGTGGACGAGATGCTGCGCGTGGCGGGAGCGATGGATGTTCCGGCACGCGCGACGAACGACGCCGCGGAGGGACTGGCCTTGGCACGCGAGTTGACGCCAGAGGGTGGGTTGATCGTTGCGACCGGCTCGATTTTTCTGGTGGGAGCGGTGCGGGAGCTGGCGGTTGGAGCACTCGCAGGAGCATGAACGTTCCTGACGCAAACCCGGGCGCCGCTGGTGAGCTGCTGGCGGCGGCCGCGCAGAGCGAAGGCGACCATGGCGAACCGCGCCGGCCGGCCAGCCCGGGTGCAGCTCCCGCGCTGCCGGAGGAGATTCCTGCGCATCTCCGGTACTTCACGAAGTTCGTGGCAATCCCGTTGCTGGCGCTGGCAACGGCTGGGTTTGGGTGCGTGTCGCTGATCTGTGGTTTGTGGGACCGGTCGGGGCGGCAGCAGCACTTTGTGGCGCGGATGTGGGCGGCGACCGTGCTGCGGATCACGCTTTCGCCGGTGCGGATCGTCGGCGAAGAGAAGTTGCGGCGCTACAGGGTTGCCGTATACGCCTCAAACCATTTGAGTTACATGGATACCCCAGTGCTTTTCGCCAAGCTGCCGTTCCAGTTTCGCATTCTGGCGAAGCAGTCGCTGTGGAAGATCCCGTTTGTCGGCTGGTACCTGGAGCGGTCAGGACAGGTGCCGATCGATCAGGGAAGTTCGCGGTCGGCGGTCGCGGGCTTGTTGCGCGGGGTGGCTGCGCTGAAGGCGGGGATGCCGCTGGTGCTGTTTCCGGAGGGATCGCGCAGCCCGGACGGACACCTGCATAAGTGGGCACCGGGCTGCGCGTTTATGGCGCTACGGGCCGGGGTCCCGCTGATTCCGCTGGCGCTGGTGGGAACCTATGAGCTGCTGCCGATCCATGTGTATCACCTGCGCCCGCGGCCACTGATGATCATTGTGGGCGAACCGATCTCGACCGAGGGATTGACGACCAGGGACGCGGATGCGCTGACCGAGCGGCTTTACGCGGAGATTGCTAAGATGTACTACGAGTATGGGGAGATTGCCCCGAAGACGGCCACGAAGGAGGCCGGAACCCTGCCATGAGCCGACCGCGCATTGCTATTCCGGTGCCGACGAGCGGCGATCCTGAGTACAATCAGCGGTCGTGGGGGCAGTACGCCTCGGCGGTGGAGCGGAGCGGCGGCGAGGCGGTGGAGGTGCCGCTGGGCGATGCGCCAGCGGCGACCGCACGGCTGATTTCTGAGTGCCAGGGGGTCCTGCTGCCGGGAAGCGGGGCGGATGTGAACCCCCACAAGTACGGCGAGGAGCCGATCGCGGAGTGCGCGCCGGCGGACCAGGCACGGGAGAATGTGGATGAGTTGCTGCTGCAGGATGCGCACAACATGGGCAAGCCGATCCTGACCATCTGCTTCGGGACGCAGATGCTGAATGTCTGGCGCGGCGGAACGCTCGCCCAGCACCTGAGCGAACAGCCGGTGAAGCATCGGGCGCGGGGGGTGGTGGAGGCGCATGAGGCGGAGGTGGCGCCGGATTCGGTGCTTGGGCGCGCGGTCGTCGGCAAGGAAGTTATTGAAAAAGATGGAGTTGTTCGGCTCCCGGTGAATTCAAGCCACCACCAGGCGATTGCGACTGCGGGCGATGGGCTGCGGGTGGTCGCGCGGAGTCCGGAGGACGGGGTGATCGAGGCGGTTGAGGGCACGCCAGATGGGGTTGGCGGCAGGTTTGTGGTGGGCGTGCAGTGGCACCCGGAGCGGACGTTCGACGAGAGTGCAGCGTCGCGGGCGCTGTTTGCGCGGCTTGTGAAAGAGGCGGCGGCCTGGAAGCCCCGCAGCCAGTCCGTGGCGACGGTTTAGTTGCCGGCGCTGAGTTCCGATGCCATTGCAGCGCTGCTCGAGCCTTACCTGGGGGCTAGTGGTCTGGGAGCTAGTGATCTGGGGGCTGGTACGGACCCAGAGGCGGGGTTCGCCGGGAGCCTGGATCGAGCGCGGCTCTATGATCAACTGGCGATTTATCTTGAACTTATCCTGAAGTGGAATGCGCGGATCAACCTGACGGCGATTCGCGCTCCGGAGGAGATTGTGCGGCGCCACTTTGGGGAGAGCCTATTTGTGGGTGCGCGACTCGGGGCGTGTGAGACGCTGTTGGACTTTGGTTCTGGGGCCGGGCTCCCCGGGGTTCCGATTCAGCTAACGCGGCCTGATGTTGTGGTGACGCTGGCCGAGTCGCGGAGCAGGAAGGCTGCGTTTCTGAGTGAGGCGGTGCGTGTCCTAGGTCTGCGGAGTGAGGTTTGGGGGCGCCGGGTGGAGGAGATGCCGGCCGGACGACAGTTTGACGTGGTGGCGATGCGGGCGGTGGACGATATGGAGGCGGCGGTCCTCGAGGCGGGGCGACGGGCGAAGGACAGAGTGATGGTTCTTGGCGGTGAAGGATCGTGGGCCGGCGCAGGGCTTGAGGGGTTCCGGGTTGAAGAGGCGGTCGAGTTGCCGAGGTCGGAGAGGTCGGTTCTTTGGGTTGCCCTGCGGGAGTAGGTGGAGGTGGGTGTGCCGATGCTCCACGTGGAACAATTGGCACGAGGCGAGGAGAGGGTGGAATCGGATGCTCCACGTGGAACAAGCTTAGTTTGGCCAAACAAAGATTTCCACACCGATGGCCTGCAAACCCCGCTGCCGTAGGGCGGATGGCCAACCGTCCACAGGTTTCTCCACAGGGAATGGCCTTTCTGCACAGGAGCCAGGCATTGCAACGAACGGGCCTCCGCCGGTAGGCTTCGACTACGCCCGTGATCACTCTCCACCCACATTCGAAGACGCTCTCTGAGCAGAAGAGAGCCGCCGCGACGAAGGTGATCGCGGTGGTGAATCAGAAGGGCGGAGTGGGCAAAACAACCACGGCGATCAACTTGGCGACGGCATTGGCGATGGAAGGGCTGGCAACGCTGCTGATCGACTGCGACCCGCAGGCGAATGCGACGGGTGGGCTGGGATTTGGACGGGATGAGACGCGGCTGAGCGTCTACGACGTGCTGGTGGGGTCGGCCACGCTGGCCGAGGCGATCCAGCCTACCGAGGTCGAGTCGCTTTCTCTGGCACCCGGGAGTAAGAACATGATTGGGGCGAACTTGGAGCTGGTGGGCCAAGAGCGGCGCGAGTTCCGGCTCCGCGAGGCGATTGAACCCATTCGCGGGCAGTATTCCTTCATTGTGCTGGATTGCCCGCCGGCGCTGGATCTATTGACGCTCAACGCACTCGTTGCCGCGGATGGGCTGCTGGTGCCGATGCAGGCGGAGTACTTCGCGCTGGAGGGGATCTCCGAACTGATGCAGACGCTGGACCGAGTGGCACAGGCGTTCAATCCGGGGCTGGGGCTCGAGGGCGTGCTGCTGACGATGTATGACGATCGCACCAACTTGTCGCAGCAGGTGACGGAAAACCTGCGTGGCTTCTTCGGGGAGAAGCTGCTGGCGACGACGATTCCGAGGAATATTCGGCTGGCCGAGGCGCCGAGTCATGGCAAGCCCGTGCAGCTGTATGATGCGCGATCGAGGGGCGCGGAGGCCTATAGTGCTCTTGCGGTTGAACTTTTGGGGCGGAATGGGATCGCCAGCCGGAGGGCCCCGGTGCGAGAGAGCCTTGTCGAGCAAGCAGGGGAAACGATGGACCGCGGAGAGACTGTGGCGGGGGCGGAGAAGCCGGCGCCACGGTTTTGGCCCTATGCCAGATAATTTGAATCGAGGTAGCGAGGATGGAAATGGATACGATGTCAACATCTGTGGCCGACCCGAAGCGGCGGGCGGCATTGGGCAAAGGGATCGAGTCGCTGCTGGGGCCCCGGCCGGCGGCGACGGCGTTGGAGTCGACGGGCAAGCCGCTTGAGATTGCGCTGGACCGGATCGAGCGGAACCCGAGCCAGACGCGAACGCGATTTGACGAGGCGAAGCTGGCGGAGCTGGCGCAGTCGATTGTGGCGACGGGCGTCATCCAGCCTGTGGTGGTGCGGGAGATCGCGGGCGGGCGCTATCAGCTGATTATGGGCGAGCGGCGCTGGCGGGCGTCGCAGATGGCGGGGAGGGCGACGATCCCGGCGATCGTGCGGCAGGTCTCGGACGAGCAGGCGCTGGAGATGACGATCGTCGAGAACCTGCAGCGGGTGGACCTGAACCCGATGGAGCAGGCGCGGGCGTTCGAACGGCTGAGCCGGGAGTTCAAGCTGACCCAGGAGGAGATGGCGACGCGCACGGGGAAAGACCGGGCTAGCGTAGGTAACTTCATTCGTTTGTTGAGGTTGCCAGGTGCCATCCAGGAGCTTGTGGAGTCGGGAGCGCTGAGTTTCGGCCATGCGCGGGCGCTGCTGGGGTTGGAGTCGGCGGAGCAGATGGCAGCGGCGGCGGGGAAGGTGACGGCGCTGGGGATGTCGGTGCGTCAGACGGAGAGCCATGTCCAGGGGCTGATCGATCCGGAGGCGAAGGCGAAGGTCAAGCGCGCCGCGACCGCGGCAGAGGCAATGGATCCCAATGTGCGCGAGGCGCAGGACCGGCTGCAGCGGCGGCTGGGGTTGCGGGTGAAGATCGAGGACAGGAAGGGCAAGGGGCGGGTAATTATCGAGTACGCGGGGGTGGAGGACTTCGATGCGATTCTGGGAGCGCTGGGGGAGGGGTAGGCAGTCGCGCAAAGGCGCGATTGGCGAGGCATCCGAGCATTATGATACTAAGATGGTTACATACTTCCGTATTATGCCACTAATTTTGTTACGAATTACCGGCTGCGCGAGTTGTGGGCCGTGGATGCGATGCTGTGAGCCGTGAAAGGACGAGGGCCGCTTGCCGACGATGAAGGCTTCCGCGCTGGAGTTCCGCCTGCGCTTCTGGATATTGATGGTGATTTATGTGCTGGGGTTCACGGCCCCATGGGATGCGGTGGTGCCGCTGGACGGGCCGGGGCCGAATGCGCATGTGTGGGGCCAGCTGGCGGTGCTGCTGTCGAAGCCGGGGGCGATGAGCATTGAGGCGGCGTTCAACGCGGTGTTGCTGGTGGGGATTCTGTGCGCTGGGAGCGGAGCGTGGTTGCGGACGTGGGCTTCGGCCTATCTGGGCGCGGACGTGGTGAGGGACCAGGCCATGCATGGGGAGGGGGTGGTGGGGGACGGGCCATACCGGTATGTGCGCAACCCGCTCTACCTGGGGGCGTGGGTGCATACCCTCGCGCTGTTGCTGCTGATGCCGGTGAGTGGAGCCATCTTTACAGCGGTGCTGCTGGCCCTGTTTCTGATGCGGCTGATTCTGGGTGAGGAGGAGTTTCTGCGCGGGAAGCTGGGCGAGGCGTATGTGGCGTACTGTGCGCGGGTGCCGCGGCTTCTGCCTGCGCTGCGGCCGCAAGTGGCCTCGTCCGGGGCGCGGCCGAGGTGGGGGCAGGCGGCGCTGGCGGAGGTCTTTATGTGGGGCATGACCACGTCGTTTGCGGTGCTGGGCTGGCGGTACAACGCACTGCTGCTGACGCGTTGCGTGCTGGTGTGGCTCGGGGTATCGCTGCTGGTGCGGGCAGCGTCGATGACGCGACGACGCGACGCCTAGAGTCTGCGGGGAGATCCAGAGGCGCGAAAACGATTTCTCCTGTCAGCGACGCCGGAGAGCGTATGCGAGTGCCGTTTTTTCTGGAGGAAAAGACGGCGCTCCGGCATAAGCCTTCGACGCACACCAACAGGAGAAACGTTCGAAGCGGGGGCCCGATGCTTCTGACTGGTTCTGGGGAGGGACTACTTCTTGGGCGGCGCGATGGTGTCCTTAGCGACCTTGGCGACGCGGAACTTGACTACGGTCTTGGCCTTGATCTTGATGGTCTCGCCGGTCTGCGGGTTGCGTCCGAGGCGGGCCTTGCGTTCTGCCTTGACCAGCTTCCCGATGCCGGGAATGGTGAACTCGCCGTTCTTCTTGGTCTCCTTGACGGCGGTGTCGGCGAGCAGCTCGAGTCCGGCTGCGGCCTGCTTATTCGTAATCTCCAGCTTCTCTGCCATGTGGCGTACAAGCGCGGTCTTGGTCATTCCTTTTGCCATGTGTGTTGCTCCTTCGTTCCAAGTTGGTGGTTCTGGATTCGTGCTACAGTGGTGCGGTTCCTGTTGCCGATAGCTTGCTTCACTCCGCGCGGGAGAATCGAAGCTGAAGTGGATCATGAAGTGATCCGTGCTGCGAAATCGCCGGTGTTTATGCGGGTGCGAGGAACTACCGCATTTCACCTTCGGCCTTTCCCAGGTTAATGTCAATGGGTTTTATTGGGTTTCCACAGGTTTTTTGCGGGTTTCTTTGGTATTTGTCCGATTTGTGGGACAGAATCGGTCATTTTTACCGGCTTCCTGCTTATTTGGCCGGAACCAGTGGGGCGTTGAGGAAGTAGACGAGCGGGGCGGCGAGGGCGAATCGGGTGGCGATTTCCTTGAGCAATTTGGGTTGGGTTGCGCGCTCGGCGGGGAGGGTGACGGAGAGGCCCCATCTGCGGCAGAGGATGAGGTCGAGCGCGGGTGACGTGGGCGAGAAGCCGCGCGGCGCGCGGGTGAGCGGGTTGCCTTCGAAGTCGGGCAGGGCGGTGTGGAGCTTGCGGCTAGCGAGCAGCGCGCGGAGTTCCGCGTGGTGAGCCTCAACGTGGCGGCGGATGGCGAGGAGCTGCGGAGGGGTGGGCATGTAGATGCCGGCGGCGATGACGGTTTCTTTCGGGGTGAAGTGGAAGTAGAAGCCGGCGCCTGAGGTCTTGGGCAGTTTGGCCTGGGGTCCGGCGAGGCCCCACCAGGCGGCGACGTTGGTTTTGTAGGGGCGCGATGCGATGCCGCGGGAGGCGTCGAAGCGCGTGTCGCGGTAGATGCGCATCATGGCTTTGTGCGGCGGGCGGACGTGGTCGGGCGCGACGCGGGCGAGGGAGTGGTTGATCTCCGCGATGAGGGCGAGCATGGGGGCTTTGATTTCGCGCTCGTATGTGGGCTTGCGCGGGGTGAACCATTCGCGGTCGTTGTGGCGGGCGAGGGCGCGCAGGAATTTGAGGGCTTCGGGGGTGAAGTGGGTGGTCATGCAGGGTTGTCCTTTGAATATATGCCGGGGCGAGGCGAGAGGCTTAACACCGATTTGCACCGGCGGGCCCCGATAAAAGAGTGACCGCGGATTGGCGCGGACGAACACGGATTTTGCTTTGACTGACGGCGGCGGCAATTTGGCGCGGGTGCGCGGGAGATGATTCCAGCGGCAGGAGACGGTGCAGCGGCCCTATGATGTGGGGTGTGCGCGAGCATCTGGCTAGTCTGGTGGAGGAGTTTCGCCGGCACGCGGCGGAGGCAGCGGTGGTGGCGCACCGCGGCAACCGGCGTTATGCGACGAGCTATGGCGAGCTAGCAGAGCTGGCCGGCAGATTTGCAGCGGAGCTGGAGCTGCGCGGGGTTGCGCCGGGCGAGCGGGTGGTGCTGTGGGGGGAGAACTCGGCGGAGTGGATTGGGGTGTTCTTCGGCTGCCTGCTGCGCGGCGTGATTGCGGTGCCTCTGGATGCGGCGGGGACGGGCGAATTTGCAACGCGGGTGGTGAAGGACGTAGCGCCGAAGCTGGTGGTGGGCGATGCGCGGCTGCTGGCTGAGTTGAAGAAGGACGCCGCGGCGGGCGATGTGCCGCAGCTTGCGCTGCTGGGGATTGCCGCGCAGCTGCCGGCGGAGCCGAACTATGCGGTAAGCGCGGCGGTGAATCCGCAGACGGCGTTTCAGATTGTGTTTACCTCGGGGACGACCGCGGAGCCGCGGGGCATTGTGCACACGCATCGCAATGTGCTGGTGACGCTGGAGCCGATTGAGCGCGAGATGCAGCGGTACCTGCGCTATGAGCGGTGGTTTCATCCGCTGCGCTTTCTGCATAGTCTTCCGTTGAGCCATGTGTTTGGTCAGTTCATGGGGCTGTGGATTCCGGGGCTGCTGGCGGCGGAGGTGCACCTTGCCGAGGGGCTGGAGCCGTCGCGGATGACGGAGCTGATCCGGCGGGAGCGGATCTCAGTGCTGATTGCGGTGCCGAGGGTGCTGCAGCTGATGCGGGCGCATCTGCTAGGGCGCTTTCCCGGGATTACGGAGGAGATTGAAGGATCGAAGGGGCTTTCGATCTCGAAGCGCTGGTGGCGATTCCGCAAGGTGCATGGGGCGCTGGGGTGGAAGTTCTGGGCGGTGATCTCGGGTGGGGCGACGCTGCCGGCGGAGCTGGAGGCGTTCTGGAACGGGCTGGGGTTCGCGCTGATCCAGGGCTACGGGATGACGGAGACGGCGGCGCTAGTGACGCTGAACCATCCCTTCCACATTGTGCGCGGGTCGATTGGCAGGCCGCTGCCGGGGCGCGAGGTGAAGATCACGGACGAGGGCGAGATCCTGGTGCGCGGCGACATGGTGACGGGGGCGACGTGGTCGGGCGGGGCAATGCACGCGCGCGAGGGCGAGTGGCTGGCGACGGGCGATCTCGCGGAAAAGAACGAATCAGGCGAGCTGCGGTTCCTGGGGCGGAAGGGCGATGTGATCGTGACGGGCGCGGGGATGAATGCATATCCGGGCGATCTTGAGGGCGCGATGGCGCGGCAGCCGGGAGTGCGCGCGTGCGTTGTGGTGGCATGCGAGTTTGCGGGCGGCGCGGAGCCAGTGGCGGTGGTGCTGTTTGTCGGAAGCGATGCGGAGATGCAGGCGGCGGTGACGGAGGCGAACCGCGGGCTTGCGGAGTTTCAGCAGATGCGGCGGGTGCTGCGCTGGCCGGAGCTGCAGTTTCCTTATACGTCGACGGGCAAGGTGGTGCGAAGGCAGGTGGCGCAGTGGGCGTGCGCGACGCTGGCGGGCGGGCGCGTGGGGGTTGGGGCGGGGGCGCCGGAACGCGATGTGCTGCTGGCGATGATTGCGGAGGTGACGGGTGAGTCCGTGGCTTCGGCGGGCGCGGGAGATGGCGCAGGCGATCGTGATGGTTTGCGGCTGTCGGAGGATTTGCATCTGGATAGCTTGGGGAGGGTGCAGTTGCAGTCGGCGCTGGAGCAGCGGCTGGGGCTGGAGCTGGAGGATGATGCGGTTGCGAATCTGGGGACGCTGGGCGATCTGCGAGCGATGGTGGGTAGGGAGATGGGTGGGGGGAATGCGCCGGTGGGAGCGGGTGCGGAGGGTGGGAAGACGGCGGCGGAGATTGCCGCGGCAGAGGCGGGTGCGACTGCGGCGAGCGCGGCGGAGCACGTGTATCCGCGATGGCCGTGGAGCTGGCCGGTCGAGGCGATGCGCGCGGTGTGGATTGAGATGTTGATGCGGCCGCTGGTGTGGCTGCTGGGGGCGCCGCGCGTGGTGCGGGAGACGGAGGAGTTCCCCGAAGGGCCGATGCTGATTGTGGCGAACCATGCGACGGCGTACGACGGCGCGCTGGTGTTGTATGCGCTGCCGGGGAGGTTGCGAAGGCATGTGGCGATTGCAATGCAGGGGGCGATGCTGCTGGATCTGCGGCGTGGACGGAACCAGGGGAGCTGGTTTCTGAATCTGTTGGCGCCAGCTGCGTACTGGCTGATTACGGTACTGTTCAACGTGTTTCCGCTGCCTCAGGCGCGCGGGTTCCGGCGCAGCTTTGCCCACGCGGGCGAGGCGATGGACCGCGGCTACTCGGTGATGATCTTCCCGGAAGGCGCGCGCAGCCTGGACGGCGAGATGCACGCGTTTCGCTCGGGGATCGGGCTGCTGGCCGAGGAGTCGCGCGTGCCGATTGTTCCGGTGGCGCTGGTGGGGCTGGGGGAGATGAAGGCGGGGCTGCCGCTCAAACGATGGGCGCGGTGGTTCCGCTCGGGCAAGCTGGAAGTGCGGGTGGGGAAGGCGGTCCCGGTGGAGGCGCAGCGGGGCGAGCCGGGGCAGGTTGCGGCGATGCTGGAGGAGGCGGTGCGGAGATTGCTGGACTCCAAGCAAATCTCCTAGACTCCGATCATCGCGTCTGCTATACACCGGATACACCCCATGCGCCCCGCGGCCTTGTACCTCCGCTCCGTCCTGGCTCCGATTCTGCTGTCGATTGCGCCTTGGCTCTCTCTGGGTGCGCCAGGACAGTCTGCGTCGCCTGCGGGCACGTCGGCAACCACGCCTGCACCGGCATCCAGGGCCGCGCCTGCGGCCCCGGCGTACAGCGAAGAGTCGATTGTGGGGGAGCACGACGACTCGGTGTACAGCTATAACGCCGATGGCACGGGATTCCGGGAACGGACCATGGTGGTGCGGGTGCAGTCGGAGGCGGCGTTGCGCAGCCTGGGCGTGGTTGCCGTGCCGTACGCGGGGGATTCCGAGCGGGTGGAGTTTGCCTATGCACGGGTGCGGCGGCCGGACGGCACGGTGGTGGATACGCAGACCTCGGACGCGCTGGACATGCCGGAGGACGTGACGCGCGCGGCGCCATTTTACAGCGACCTTAAGGAGAAGCAGCTGCCGATACGCAGCTTGCGGGTGGGCGACACGCTGGAGTGGAAGGCGCGCATTGTGCGCACGAAGGCGGAGGCGCCGGGCGAGTTCTGGGAGCAGTTGTACGCCGATGAGGGCGAGGTCGTACTCTCCGAGACGCTGGAGCTGCGCGTTCCGCAGGGGATGTACGTGAACGTCTGGAGCCCGGCGTCCAAGCTGGCGGAGAGCGTGGAGGATGGCCAGCATATCTATCGTTGGAGTTCGTCGCAGCTGAAGCCAACGGCCGGCAAGGAGGCGGAGGCCGAGGCGGAGCAAAAGAAGAAGCATGTGTGGACGGCGGATGAGGAGCTGGACGCGGATCAGGGCAAGCTGCCCTCGGTGGCTTGGACGACGTTCAAAAGTTGGGAGGAGGTGGGCGCGTGGTACCGCGGATTGGAGGCGGACCGCGCGGCGGCCAGCCCGGAGATCAAAGCGAAGGTTGCAGAGCTCATCGCAGGCAAGACTTCTGAGGAAGATAAGGCGCGGGCGATCTATGCATATGTGTCGACGCAGATCCGCTATATCGGGGTAGCGTTTGGGGTGGGTCGGTACCAGCCGCATAGTGCGGCGGAGATTCTGGCCAACCAGTACGGGGATTGCAAGGACAAGCACACGCTGCTGGCGGCGATGCTCTCGGCGGCAGGGATTAATGCGGACGCGGTGTTGATTGGCGCTGGGATCCGGTTTAATCCGGCGGTGCCATCGCCGGGAGCATTCAATCACCTCATCACGCGCGCGACGATTGCGGGGCAGCCGGTGTGGCTGGACAGCACAGCGGAGGTCGCTCCGTACCGGCTGCTGTACCCGGTGATTCGCGACCGGCAGGCGCTGGTGGTGCCGGCGACAGGGACGGCGCATCTGGACCGCAGTCCGGCGGACCCGCCGTTTCCCAGTTATCAGGCGATGAATGCGGTCGGCACTTTGGATAAGGATGGAACGTCGCACTCGCGCCTGACATTCGAGTTCCGCGGCGATGGGGAGCTGGTGCTGCGCAGCGCGTTCCGGCAGGTGGCTCCCGCGCAGTACAACCAGATGGTGCAGCAGATCTCTCAAGGGATTGGATACGCGGGGACCACCAGCAATCCGGAGGTGAGCAAACCGGAGGACACGGTCGAGCCGTTCAAGATGAGTTACGACTATGAGCGCGAGAAGGCGGGCGACTGGGCCAACTACAAGATCATCCCGCAGCTCTCGCCGGTGAGTTTGCCGCGGTTTCAGGACAGCGATTCGCTGGTGCGCGTGCTGAATCTGGGCACTCCCAGCGTCGACACGTCGACCTCCGCCATGAAGCTGCCGGAGGGCTGGGGCGTGGTGCTGCCTGAGGCCGTTCACTTGAAATGCGCGTATGTGAGCTATGACGAGACGTACCGCTTTGAGAAGGGGACTGTGTATGCGGAGCGGCGGGTGGAGGTGCTGAAGCCGAAGGTCCCGGTGGCTGACTTGAAGGTCTACAAGAAGTGGGCAGACGACGCGGACCTGGGAAATGACACGTACATCCAGTTGACGCGCACGGCTGCGACACCCGCGGCGTCCACTTCGGGCAATGCGGCGAAGGACGGTGGTGCCAAGGTCTCCGCGGCGAAGGCTGACGAAGGCCCTCCGGTGATGACCTCATCGAACGCCGAGGCGACGAGTCTGCTTCGTAAGGCTTCGGCGCTCTACCAGCAGCATGATGTCGACGGAGCCGTCAAGGCGCTTGACCAGGCCAAGGTCCTCGACCCTACGCAGAGTTACCTTTGGAGCATGTATGGGGCGATCGCATTGATACGCGGGCAGGTCTTTGAGGCCATCGACGACTTCCAGAAGGAGCTTAAGCTGCACCCGGATTCCTATCGCGTTTACCCAGGGCTGGCTGAGCTGGAAAAGAACCGCGGCGAGAGGAAGGAAGCGATGGAGACATTGCGCGCATGGGCCGCCGCCGAGCCTTCCAATCCAACACCCACCGAGAAGTTGATGGACATGTTGCTGGATGACGGCGACGGTAGGTCCGCTCTGGCTGCCGGCGAAGCCGCTGCGTCGCATCTTTCTGAAGACGCGAAGAAGAGCGAAGCATATCAGTTGCCGCTGGGCAGGGCACAGCTGAAGGCGGGCGAGGTGGAGGCGGGGACCGCGACGTTGCAGGCACTGGTGAAGGATTCGCAGACCGAAGCAACGGTCAACGCGGCGTCGTTCGCCATGGCGGATGCGTCGATCAATCTGCCGCAGGCCGAGAGTGCGGTTCGGGCGGCCCTCGAGAAGATGACGGCGAAGAGCGAGGCAGCGAGCTTCGAGGAGGATGCCAAGGACGTCCAGGCCCAGAACTACCAGGTTGCCGGGATATGGGGGACGCTGGGTTGGATATTGTTCCGCGAAGGGAAGTCCGAAGAGGCAGAATCGTATCTTAAGGCGTCATGGATCGCGGAGCAGGACGCGCAGACCAGCAGGCATCTCGGCGAAGTTTCAGCGGCCAACGGTCGCAAGACGCAACCGGGCGACCCGCGGAAGCTGGCGTTGGGGGGAGCGAATGGACGCAATGGGGTTGCCGAATACCGCCTGTTGCTGAGGGAGGGGAGGTTGCTCCAGTTCGAACCAACTGGGACTGCAACGATTGCAGGGGCCCGCGACCTTGTGGCGAGGGCAAAGTTTGCTGATTTTTTCCCTGCTGGGTCTCAGGTAACGTTGATCCGGCTTGGCTATGTGAATTGCCACTCCGGAGTATGCGAGTTAGTGCTGGAGCCCTGACGGGTGGGCTACGTGCGGGTTGGATGGGCCTCTTCTGGCTGCGTTACAAGCTGCTATACAATCGGGGGGTTGCGGCCTAAGTGGATTGCGAGCCGCAGCTCTACGTCGAGAGGGTTATTTTCTTATGTCGATTCCTGCAACGCAGATGCGCCCGGGCATGATTATCAAGCACAACGACCAGCTGCATGTGGTGTTCTCGGTGGAGCACCGGACGCCGGGGAACCTGCGGGCGTTCATCCAGGCGAAGCTGAAGAATGTGCGCACGGGCGCGATGTTTGTGGAGCGGTTCCGCTCGCCCGACCCGATCGAGCGGGTGAAGGTGGACGAGATCAAGATGGAGTACCTGTACAACGATGGCGATGACTATTACTTCATGGACGAGGCGTTCGAGCAGACGATGCTGCGGCGGGAGACGCTGGGCGATGCGGTGGAGTATCTGACGCCGAACCTGTCGATCAGTGTCAGTTTTCACGACGGAAAGGCGGTGGGGATCGAGCTGCCGACCTATGTGGAGATGACGGTGATGGAGACCGAGCCGGGGATCAAGTCGGCGACGGCGAGCAGCGTGACCAAGCCCGCGAAGATGGAGACGGGGCTGGTGGTGCAGGTGCCTCCGTTCATCAATGAGGGCGAGCGGATTCGCGTGGACACGGCGGAAGGCGCGTACATGAGCCGGGCGTAGCATTACAACTCAACCATTTGTCCCGCAGAGCGGTAGGGGAAATGAATCGAAACGATCTGCAACGGCTTTCCAATGCGAGAATCCGCGAGGCGAGGATTCTCTTCGCCGCAGGTGAATATAGCGGTGCATACTATTTGGCAGGGTACTCCGTCGAGTGCGCGTTGAAGGCGTGTTTTGCCAAGGGTGTCCAAAGGCACGATTTTCCGGACAAGAATAGGGCGGGAAAGATCTTCACCCATCGCCTCCCGGAATTGGCAAAGCTCGCAAACGTTGAGGCCGAGCTGGCTCTGGCAACGAAAGGCAATCCGCGGCTGTCAGGGGCCTGGCTTCTGGTGTCCAATTGGACCGAGGAGAGCCGCTATTCGGTCTGGGGTAAGGCTGAATGCCAGGAAATGCTGGCCGCGACAACGGCAGGAAAGGACGGGGTGCTTCCATGGATCAAGCAACGCTGGTAAATTTCGACGTGGATGCAGGAGCCAGGGTGCTGGGTGCGCTCGACGAGGCACAGATCAAGGTGGTGGTCGCTCTCCTCATGGTTTCGTCCGACTACGATGATTGGAGACTGGTCCTTTCGTCTCCCTCGCTCGATCAAACTCACTTGCTTAAGGCGTATGAGAAAGTTGCTGAGATATTGCAGACACAATTCAGCCAGTTGTTGCCTCCGATTTTGATCCTGCCGACAAAGGATCCGTTTGTGAAGGAGCTTCGCCGGCTCTTTGGGAAAGCCAGCAATGTGAATGGAATGCGCCTTGGCGGCCAGACCATCGGTAACGGGTTCGTCGCCAATGCATATGTCTATCGAATCCAATAGCAAACTCATGGTGCAGCATTTTCTGGTTAAGGGGCGGGTGCAGGGCGTGGGGTTTCGCTGGTTCGTGCAGCGCGAGGCGGCGGAGATAGGGCTGCGCGGCTGGGTGCGCAACACCGAAGACGGGCACGTGGAGGTGCTGGCGGCGGGTGAGCCGGACCAGCTGAAGGACCTGACGCTGGCGCTGGAGCGGGGCTCGCGCGGCAGCAGGGTGGATGAGGTGGTGGAGCACGAGCTGGCGGAGAGCGAAGGCGCGGAGCTGAAGTCGTTTGAGATCGAAGGAGCGTGGTAGTGAGTGCGAAGAAGATTGACTGCGAGCCGCTGAAGGACCTGATCCGCACGGTGCCGGATTTTCCCAAGCCGGGGATTTTGTTCTACGACATTACGACGCTGCTGAAGGACAAGGTGGGGTTTGCGCAGCTGATCGACGCGTTTGCGGCGCACTATATTGAGCGCGACATCGACCTGGTGCTGGGGATTGAGGCGCGGGGGTTCATCTTCGGGCCGGCGCTGGCGTACCGGCTGAATGCGGGGTTTGTGCCGGTGCGCAAGCCAAAGAAGTTGCCGGCCAAAACGGCGCGGGTGAGCTACGACCTGGAGTACGGGGCGGACGCGCTGGAGATCCATCTGGATGCGATTGAGCCGGGGCAGCGGGTGGTGATCGTAGACGACCTGCTGGCGACCGGCGGGACGATGCAGGCGACCGTGCAACTGGTGCGGCAGCTGGGCGGGCAGATCGCGGGGCTGGGGTTTGCGATTGAGCTGGATTTTCTGAAGGGGCGGGCGAAGTTTCCGGAGTACGACGTGTTTAGTTTGCTGCATTATGACGAGTAGAGACGGCCGGACGATCTCCTTGGCAAGGTCACGCCTCAACTTGATCGGCCAGTTTCAGCTCGTCCAGGTTGAACCACTTGCGTGTGCTGGAATCCCGGTTGAACTCAACCAGGAATTTGCCTGAGGCCTCATGCCACTGCTCAACACGCCCGACGGCACCAGATTCTAATACCACGACGTATTGCCGAAGCTCAAACATATCGCCTCCTTCTATGATGTTCGCGCCAGTGGGTCCTCGCTCGTCCTTGCCGTGGCGGCGCCAGCGGTACTCTTACGCGCGACACTCTCCAGAGCGGTCTTATATTCCGCTGTGAGGGTGCCAGCGTGGTTGCCCGATCCAACCCGTAAGACGTCGAATGCTTTAAGCAGATCCTCATGGCCGAGGGCCGGACTCTGGTGGGGACACACCCCGCGGTTGTCCCGCCGCCCGATTTGACAGTTCATGCACAGGACTTGGTAGCCCTTTGGAAACCCCAGTAGGCGAAGCTTCCGGTACATGTGGTGTCCTCCAATAAACTTGTTTCCAAACAGTGCGAGCCTCTCGGTATTCCCGCCCCCACCGACATGGTCAAGAGTTAGGAAGGAGAACTCCTTCTCGCCGCAACAAGCACACTTGAACCCGCCATAATGTCTAAGGGCTGATATACGGTCCTGAAGGTTTCTTAGGCGGATCGTTAGCGCGTTGTCGACGAAGCCTCGTTTGTTAGTTCTCGCCATGGCTGCCAGCACTGTTAGATCACACTAGGATACGCTTCCCTTTAGTTCTAAATCCACCTTGATACCAGCCGGGCGAGCCGGGACAGCAATCGGTAGAATCGGCGAAGGAGACCGAATCATGAAGTCGCATGGATATGCTGCGCGGGATGCGAAGTCGGGGTTGGGGCCGTTCCGATTTGAGCGGAGAGAGCCACAGGTGGGCGATGTGGCGATGGAGATTCTGTACTGCGGGATCTGTCACTCGGACATCCATCAGGTGCGGGATGAGTGGGCGAACGCGATCTATCCGATGGTGCCGGGGCATGAGATTGTGGGGCGGGTGACGGCCGTCGGGCCGGGTGTGAGCAAGTTCAAAGTGGGCGACCTGGCGGGGGTGGGCGTGATGGTGGACTCGTGCCGGGTGTGCGCCAACTGCAGGGCGAACGAGGAGGCGTACTGCATCAAGGGGTTTGTGGGGACGTACAACGCGCAGGCGTACGACGGCGAGCTGATGCAGGGCGGCTACTCGAACAACATGGTGTGCCATGAGCGGTATGTGCATACGATCTCGGCGAAGTTCGGCGACAAGCTGGCGGGGGTGGCGCCGTTGCTGTGCGCGGGGATTACGACCTACTCGCCGCTGCGGCACTGGGGGGTGGGGCCGGGCAGGAAGGTAGGCGTGGTGGGGCTGGGCGGGCTGGGCCACATGGGGCTGAAGTTTGCGCACGCGTTTGGCGCGCATGTGGTGCTGTTCACGACGTCCAAGAGCAAGATTGCGGACGCGGAGAGGCTGGGCGCGGACGAGGTGGTGATCTCGAAGGACGCGGACGCGATGGCGAAGCAGAAGGGCAGCTTCGACTTTATTCTGGACTGCGTCTCGGCGCCGCACGATGTCAACGAGTATCTGCGGATGCTGCGGCTGGATGGGACGGTCTGCCTGGTGGGGCTGCCGGAGAAGCCGCTTGGCGTGGAGCCGTTTGCGTTGACGAGCTACCGCGCGGCGCTGGCGGGGTCGAACATCGGCGGGATGAAGCAGACGCAGGAGATGCTGGACTACTGCGCGGAGAAGGGGATTGTGTCGGACATTGAGCTGACGGCGATCGATAAGCTGGACGAGGCGTATGACCGTGTGGTGAAGGGCGATGTGCGATACCGGTTCGTGATCGATATGGCGACGTTGAAGGGGTAGGGCCTTGGCGCGACGGTATGGGGGACTGGGCACCCGGGTGGAAAAGCAGGTCCTTCCCCTTCCCCTTCGGCAAGCTCAGGGTCAGGATGACAATTTCTGTCTCGGTGGGGAGGTGGTGGCCAGAGCGGGATCGAACCGCCGACGCGAGCGGCTTTGCAGGCCGCGGGCATACCACTGAGGTGCCGCTCAGGACGAGCGCGGCGGAGAGTTTGAGCAAGATTGAAATATGGTGGCCAGAGACGGGATCGAACCGCCGACGCCGGCCTTTTCAGGGCCGCGCTCTACCACTGAGCTATCTGGCCTTGGCAGGGAGGGGCAACGCATGGGCCGCCAAGTGCGCCGTGCGTTGGTTCGTTTCGAATCGCCTGCCTGGAGGAGGGATATGATCCGCGCAGAGGGCGCGCGCGATCTTCGAGAACGCCGGAGTCCAGTATAGCAACGACGGCGCTACGCGCCAAAGGCCGTGGGCGGCCCTCTGACGGCGCGCGCGCTTCGCAGTATCCTTGTGCATCCGGCAAAATGCAGGCGCAAGCGCGGATCGGGAGGGGACCGAAGACTGATGACGGGGTCACAGAGCGGAGCCGAACCGGCAAGAGCGGATGGGGGCAGACCGGCACGAGGGTATTGGCCCGAGATCGTGCTGGTGCTTCTGTTCGCGGCGGTTGTGGTGCTGGTGTCAAGCGGTCCGGGCAGCGACACGGTGGCGCCCAGCAATGGCGAGCGCCGCGCGATGCAGGCGTTTGCGGACGCGGAGGCTCTGGGCGAGCCGGGGCTGTATGCGTTTCTGCGCGATATGCCCAAGGGCGGCGACCTGCATATGCATCTCTCGGGGGCGGTGTATGCGGAGACGTTTCTCAGGGACGCGGCGGAGGATGGGTTGTGTGTCGATCCGAAGGCGCTGCGTTTGGTGAAGAGCGCTGCCGTGGGGAAGGCCGCAGCGGGCGGGAGTGGATCGGAGAAGGCTGGATCGGGCAAGGCTGGATTGAGTAAAGCTGGGCCCGGTGAGGCCAGTGTCCCGAATCCGCAATGTCCGAAGGACGATGTGGCGGCGGCCAGCGTCTTCGCCAACCAGCGGCTGGAGGAGGAGCTGATCGACGCTTTCTCAATGCGCAGCTATTTCCCGACGCCGGGGTTGAGTGGGCACGACCAGTTCTTTGCGACGTTCGACCGGTTTGGCGGGATCAACAAATCGCACAACGGCGAGTGGCTGGATGAGGTGGCGACGCGTGCAGCGACGCAGAACGAGCAGTATCTGGAAGTGATGATGACGCCGAGCTTCTTCGAGCTCGCGCCGCTGTGGACCAAGCTGGGCTGGCCGGCGACGCCGGCGGGCGCGCAGACTGACCCGCTGGGAGACGCGACGGGGACATCGCGAGCGGAGTTGAGCGCGCTGCGGGGGAAGTTACTGGAGGGAGGGTTGCGCACGGAGGTTGCGGTTGACGCGCAGGAGTTGGACGGCGCGCTGGCTGCGCGCCAGCAGATTGAGCACTGCGGCGAGAAGAATGCGGCGGCGGCGTGCGCGGTGGAGATACGCGTGCTGTATCAGGTGCTGCGCGCGTTCCCGCCGCAGCAGGTGTTTGCGCAGACGCTGCTGGCGTTTGAGGTTGCCAGCGCGGACCCCAACGTGGTGGGGTTGAACTTTGTGCAGCCGGAAGATGCCTACATGGCGATGAGCGAGTACAACCGGCAGATGCATATGCTGGACTATCTGCACAGCGTCTATCCGAAGGTGCATATCTCGCTCCATGCGGGGGAGCTGGCGCTGGGGCTGGTGCCGCCGGAGGGGTTGAGGTTCCATATCCGCGAGGCGATCGATGTGGGGCACGCGGAGCGGATTGGGCATGGCGTGGACGTGATGGAGGAGAAGGACGGGCTCTATCTCGCGCGCATGATGGCGAAGCGGCATGTGATGGTGGAGATCAACCTGACCTCGAACGATGTGATCCTGGGGGTGAAGGGGGAGGAGCATCCGCTGGAGGGGTATATGGCCGCGGGCACGCCGGTGGCGCTCTCGACCGATGACGAGGGCGTGTCGCGCATCGACCTGACGCATGAGTATGTGCGCGCGGCGATGGAGCATCATGTGGGGTATCTGGACCTGAAGGCGATGGCGCGGACGTCGATTGAGCACAGCTTTCTACCGGGCGAGAGTTTGTGGTCGAAGCGGGATGTCTTTACGCGGGTGAAGCCGGCGTGCGCAGTGCCGAGGCTGGGGCCGAACCTAGGGGTGAAGGCGCCCACGAAAGCCTGCCAGGCTTTCCTGAACTCCAGCGAGAAGGCCGCTGAAGAGTGGGAGCTGGAGCGCAGGTTCGCGGTATTCGAGGCGAACGCGCGGTAGGGTGAGCGTTCCGCGGGGGCCGGGATCCGTTGTGGGCGCCGGGGGAGGCGGCGGGGGGTTCTTTTGGCCGAGGGCGGGCGGGGGGGAATAAGATGCTGCGAGTGTGCTTTCGGGCGAGGAGACGGGATGAAGATTGCGGGCGGAGTGCGGTCGATCGTGTTGGTTGGTGCGCTGATGACGATGCAGAGCGGACTGGTGTGGGGCGCGGCGGGCAAGGTGTGCGATGCGCGGGCGTATGGGGCGAAGGCGGATGGCGCGACCAAGGACACCAAGGCGATCCAGGCGGCGGTGGAGGACTGCGCGAGCGCGGGCGGCGGGACGGTGAAGCTGAGCGGCGGGACGTTTCTGACCGGCCCGGTGCTGTTGAAGAGCCACATTACGCTGGAGATATCGAAGGGCGCGGTGCTGCTGGGTTCGCCGGACCGAGGGGACTACCCGATGGTGACGTTTGCGCGCAACCAGACGGTGCAGCCGCTGGTGAGCGCGGTGAATGCGGAGGACGTGGCGATCACGGGCGAGGGCACGATCGACGGCAACGGCAAGGTGTGGTGGGACTATATCGTTGGCGCAAGGGATGCGGGTGTGCTGGGCAACGACCATCCGCGGCCGATGGGCGTGGTCTTCGACCATACGAAGCATGTGCGCATGGAGGGCGTGACTGTGCAGAACTCCGGCTTCTGGCAGATTGTGCCCTACTATGCGGACGATGTGGTGCTGCGTAACATTCGCATCCTGGCGCCGAAGTCGCCGAATACGGATGCGATCGATCCGTTCAGTTCGAGCAATATTGTGATCGACCAAGTGTTTTCGAGCGTGGGCGACGATAATGTGGCGATCAAGAGCGGTGCGATCAACTCGCCAGGGCCGGACGCGCCGAGTATGAACATTACGATCACGGACTGCACGTTTGAGAATGGGCATGGGCTCTCGATCGGCAGCGAGATCGCGGGTGGGGTGCAGAATGTTCATGCGGAGCGGATCCACTTCAAGGGGACGGAGCAGGGGATACGCATCAAGTCAGCGCGCGACCGGGGCAACGATGTGTCGAATTTGTCGTTTAAGGACATCACGATGGTGGATGTGAAGACGGCGATCCTGATCACGGAGTTTTACCCCCATGCGGCGCCGGAGGGCGAGGTGCCGGCGGCGCCGGTGGGACGGCTGACGCCGAAGTTTCACGACATCACGATTGAGAATGTAACCGTGACGGGGAGTAATTCTGCGGGGACGATTGTGGGGCTGCCGGAGTCTCCGGTGACGGGGCTGACGCTGAAGAACGTGCATATTGCGGCGAGGACGGGGTTGGCGATTGCGTATGCGATGGTGAAGATGGAGGACGTTTCGGTGACGACGGAGAAGGGCGACGCGGCGGGAACAACGAAAAAGTAACTGAGCGGGTTACTTTCTCTGCGCAGTCCGCTGGGCTACGCGAACTGCTCGAGGAAGCGCATGTCGCCGGAGTAGAACTGGCCGATGTCGGAGACGCCGTGGAGGACCATGGCGATGCGTTCGACGCCCATGCCGAAGGCGAAGCCGGTGATCTTTGCCGAGTCGTAGGCCGGCGCACGGCCCTGTGCGATGCGCTGCCGGTCGACGCTCACAAAGACGGCGGGGTCGACCATGCCGCAGCCAAGGAGCTCGATCCAGCCGGAGGACTTGCATTTGCGGCAGCCCTTGCCGGCGCAGAAGATGCAACTGATCTGCACGTCGGCGCTGGGCTCAGTGAAGGGGAAGAAGCTGGGGAAGAAACGGGTCTTGACGGCGGAGCCGAAGAGCGCCTTCATGGCGTGGTCGAGGGTGCCCTTGAGGTCGGAGAAGGTGATGGCGGTGTCGACGCAGAGGCCCTCCACCTGGTGAAAGACGGGATAGTGGGTGGCGTCGGCGGCGTCGTTGCGGTGGACTTTGCCGGGGACGACGATGCGGATGGGCGGGGCCTGGTCGATCATGGTGCGGATCTGCACCGGTGAGGTGTGGGTGCGCATGAGCAGGCGGACGGGCTGCGGGCGGTCGTTTTGGCCGGCGATGCGCAGGGTGTCCTGGGTGTCGCGTGCGGGGTGGTCGGGGGGGAAGTTAAGCGCCTCGAAGTTGTAGAAGTCCGACTCGACCTGGGGGCCGAGGGCGGCGGAGTAACCGAGATGGTGGAAGACGCGGACGATCTGGTGCATGGTCTTGAGGAGGGGGTGTTCGATGCCGGGGGCGCGGATGGCGCCGGGGAGGGTGATGTCGATACCGGTTGCCGTGCCCGGCATGGCAGGAGTTGCAGCGGCACCTACGAGAGCTGCATCGATCTGCTGCTTCAGTTCATTGAAGCGAATGCCCAGGGCTTTTCGGGCGTCGGCTGGAGCAGGCTTCAGCCATGCGTCGCTGATCAGCTTCAGGCGGCCCTGCTTTCTCCCCAGCCAGCGGAGCCGAAAGGCCTCCGATTCCTGCAGGGATGAAGCTTCCACCTGCACCTCGGCCAACAAGGCAGCAAATGCGGCGTCGATCGCAGATTCGTCGTAACTGGAGAGGGAGGGGATTGCTTCGTTCATGAAGGCGTCAGGCGGAGATGGGGCATTTGGGCAACGCGCGTCGTGGGTTCGGGGACCGGTTCGCCGTCCGCAAGCAGACCCTCGATGTGGAACGCGATCCCTTCGCGGATAAGTTGCTCGGTGGCTTCGTAGGTTGACCCAGCGACACCTAGACCCGGGAGGTCCGGTGCATAGGCGCTCCAGCCCGTGGAGGTTTTCTCAAAGACGACTGCGTACTCTTTCATGGCTTGATTCCTGCCTGCTTGAAGATGCTCTTACGGGTTCCCTCGTCCATCTCATCGGAAGGGTGCCCAGCGGTGGTGACCTTTCCGGGCTTCGAAGGATGTTTGAATTGCCGATGGCTCCCGCGTTGCGCTATTTGGTACCAACCTTCTTCGTGGACCAGGCGCAGAATGTCTCGGGTCTTCATTCTCGCCTCTCGTCAGTCTATCCCAGCCTCATAGCGCGGAAAGCACAATTGCGAGGACGACCAAGCCGAGCAGGAGGCTGCGCTTGTCGGTGATGGCGAAGACCACGGGGTCCTCGTGGAGTTCGCCGCGTGAGGCCTGCAACCAGAGGCGGCTGAGCCACAGCAGCAGCACCGGCACGAGGAGCCACAGGCGCCGGTAGTGGGGATAGAGGCTCTGCGCGACCTCGTTGCCGATATAGAGCGCGAAGATGACGACGGAGGCGTATCCGCTGGCGGTGCCGAAGCTGCGGAGCTGTTCCAGGTCGGAGAGGCGGTAGCCGCGGCCTTTAACTGCGATCGAGCCCGAGGCATCGTTATGCATCTTCAGGCTCTCGAGCTCGGCGAAGCGTTTGACGAATGCGAGGGAGAGGAAGAAGAAGATGCTGAATGCCGCGAGCCAGGGCGAAACCGGCACGCCGGTGGCCGCGGAGCCGGCGATGATCCGGATGGTATAGAGCCCTGACAGCACGATTACATCCACCAGCACTGTGCGTTTCAGGCGCAGCGAATACGCGGTGGTCGAGGCCACGTAAATCCCGAGCCATTCGATGAATCTCCAGGGCTGGCCGAGCGCCAGCTCCGGCGACAGTCTCTCGAGCACGCCGGGCAGCGTCCATGCGAGGGCCAGGGACGCTGCCAGGAAGGCGGCGATGGTGGCGATCCCGACGAGGGGCGAGAGGTCTCCCGAGGCGAAGGGGCGGTGACGTTTGCGGGGGTGGTGGCGGTCATACTCAAGGTCCATGAGGTCGTTGAGGACGTAAGTTGCGGACGCGGCCAGGCCAAAGCTGAGGAAGGCGAGAAACGCCGCAACCACCGGCCCTGGCGCACGCACATGCGCGAGCAGAAGCGGGAGGAAGATCAGCGTGTTCTTGGCCCATTGATGCAGGCGGACCGCGCGCAGCCAAGCCTTCACGGGCGAGGTGCGATCGAGGAAGGTTCGCACTGGGGTGATTCCAGCCGAACGCAGGCCGGCCATCAGCCCAGGGTGCGGGTTCGCGACCATGGGTTGCGCGCAGTGGGTGAGCAGCGGCACATCGGGCCGCGCGTTGCCGATGTAGCAGAAGCCGGCGGGAAAGCGTGCCTGGAATGCTGCGAGTTTGTTGTGGCCGGTGAGGTTGGTGCTGCCGTCGGAGGCGAGGACGCCGTTGAAGATGCCGAGATGGGCGGCGACGCGTTCGGCGAGGAGCGTGTCCGCGCCGGTGGCGAGGAAGATCTGCCGGCCGCCGGCGTGTTGCTGGCGGAGGTATTCGAGCAGGTCCTGGTTGTAGGGCAGGTGGACGACATCGATTGGGGCGATGGAGGAGACGTGGTGCTTGAAGGCGGCTTTGCCCTGGAGCAGCCAGGCGGGGAAGCGGAGTAGCGAGGCGGGGCTTTGGCGCGCCAGAACAACGACGGTGTCAACCAGGGTGTCGGACTTGACGAGGGTGCCGTCGAGATCGACGCAGAGCGGGGGTTCTGGCGGCGCGGCCCAACCCTCGGCGTGTTCGGCCCGGTCGTGGGTGATCCGCACTGTGCTCTCGGCCATTGGATCCCCGGCTTGAGGACGGCTGGATTGCAAAGACCGTCTCAGCTTCTTCGAACGCGTTCACCCGCTATTGAGGTCATTATCCTTGATCTGAATCGTGGAGCCGCGCCAGCAGTTCCCGAATAGTAAGCCCCGAGCGGGGGTCGACCATGCCGGGGGCGATCTCGGCGAGCGGCTCCAACACGAAACGCCGCTGGGCCATTGCGGGATGGGGCAGGGTGAGTGCGGGCAGGTTGTCCGGGCCGCGGGGGTCCGCGATTACGGCATCGCCTATCAACAGCAGATCGAGGTCGATCCTGCGGGGCCCTTTTGGAGGCGCTGCGGCGCGGTCGCGGCCCATGGAACGTTCGATGGCCAGCAGCTCGCGCATCAGGTCGACGGGGGTCAGCGCAGACTCAAGCAGGACGGCGGCGTTGAGGAAACGGGGCTGGTTGGTGTAGCCGACGGGTGCTGTGTCGTAGAACGATGAGACGGCGAAGACCTGGCCGAGCTGGCCGAGACGATGGATGGCCTCGCGCAGGGTTGCCTCGCGGTCGCCCCACGGCGAGGCAAGGTTGGAACCGAGGGCGATGGCCGCGGTCCGCGTGGGTGGATCAGGCATGCGCGGAGATGGCGGCCGGCAGAGTTCCCACGGTCAGCTCGGGTGCTGCGGGGCGCTTTATCTGCTCTTCGTCGTAGCCGTAGGCCAGCTCCCAGGCGGAGCGGTCCCGCATGAGCCGCTGCACCAGTGCAGTGTGCATGGCGTGGCCGGCGCGCTCGGCGACGACGCGGCCCTGGATGCGGCGGCCGGCGAGGGCGAGGTCGCCGATGAGGTCGAGGACTTTGTGGCGGACGAACTCATCCTGGAAGCGCAGTGGGCCGTTGAGCACGCCCTTTGCAGTGAGGATGATGGCGCAGGCTTCCGATGCGCCGCGGATCAGACCCATATCGCGCAGCTTGGCCTCGTCTTCCTTGAAGCCGAAGGTGCGCGCGGGCGCGATGCGGCTGGCGTAGTCGCCGCTCTCGAGGTCACCCCGGAAGCGCTCGACGCCGATGGGCGCGGGGAAGTCGATGGTGTAGTCGATGCCGTAGCCGGAGCCGGGATAGACGCCGATGAACTTGGTGCCTTCGCGCACCTCGACGTCCTTGAGGATGCGGAGATACTCGCGGCGGCGGCGCTGCTGCTTGAGGCCGACGGATTGGAAGGCCTCGATGTAAGGCAGCGCGCTGCCGTCCAGGATGGGCAGCTCGAGGTTGTCGACCTCGACGATGACGTTGTCCACGCCGAAGCCGATGAGCGCGGAGAGGAGGTGCTCGGTCGTGGAGATGAGCACGCTACCTCGCATGAGGCTGGTGGCGTAGCTGACCTTGGCGACGTTGCGTCCGGTGGCGGGAATCTCGAAGCCGTCCAGGTCGGTGCGGCGAAAGACGATGCCTGAGCCGGCGGGCGCGGGAACCAGCCGCATGGAGACGGGCGCGCCGCTATGCAGACCGATGCCGCTGAACTCGATGCCGGACCGGATTGTCTGTTCGCAGTGGGCGTTCTGGGTCAAGAGGCGTTCTCCGGCAAATTCGAGGCGCTGCTCGATTTGTGTCGGTCAGATTACACGCGTTCGCGCTGAACGCAGTGTGGCAAAATAGCCACACTTTGGAGCCTGGGAACCCCAGTTTCCGGCCAAAACTCCCTGAGGGGGCCGCGGTTGCGGTAGCATCCAAGCATCCGATGACAGAGAGCCCGTCCGAGCCGAACCCACTTCTTGATGCCGTCGCCGCCGAGTCCGGCTGGCTTCTGGCTGCCCTCCGCGATCTGGTTGGGATCGAGTCGCCCTCCGACGACAAGAGTGCGGTCGATGCGGCCGGGAGTTTTGTGGCGCACCTTGCAGAAGGGCTTGGTGGCAGGGTTAAAATTTACAAACAAAAGCGCTTCGGCGATGTTCTTGAGATTCGGTTCGGTCCGGCGCGGAGGTCTGATAAGCCGATCCTGCTGCTCGGGCACCTGGATACGGTCTGGCCGGTGGGGACGCTGCGGACGATGCCCTATCGCGAGCAGGGTGGGCGGGGCGGGCGGATTTTTGGGCCCGGCGTGCTGGATATGAAGGCGGGTGTGGCGATGGCGCTGGCGGCCATTCGGGCGCTGGACGCCTGCGGGTTGCCGGCCCGGCCGGTTACCCTACTGCTCAACAGCGATGAGGAGGTGGGTAGCCCGGTCTCGCGGGCGATTACGGAGCGGCTAGCGCTGGCCTCCGCCGCGGTGCTGGTGCTGGAGCCGGCGCAGGGGTTGGCGTGCAAGACGGCGCGCAAAGGGATTGCCGATTACCGGCTGGAGGTGACGGGGGTCGCGGCGCACAGCGGGGTGGATTTTGAGCGAGGCCACTCGGCGGTGGTGGAGCTGGCGCGGCTGATTGAGACGGTGGCGGGATTTACCCGGCCGGGACTGGGGCGCACGGTGAACCCGGGGGTGATCGGGGGTGGGACGCGGTCGAACGTAGTGGCGCAGCGAGCGTGGGCGGATGTCGATGTGCGCGTCCGAAGACTGTCGGACGCGGCGGCGGTAGAGAGACTCTTTCGGGGGCTGCGTTGCGCCGACCCGCACTGTACGTTGAAGGTGACCGGGGGGATGAACCGGCCGCCGATGGAGCGTAAGGCGGGGACGGTGGCGCTTTACAAACATGCGCGCGGGCTGGCGGCAAACCTGGGCTTCGAGCTGCCGGAGGCTTCGACTGGCGGCGGCTCGGATGGAAACTTTACCGCCGCGCTGGGCGTCCCTACCCTGGACGGCCTCGGTGCGGTCGGCGAAGGCGCCCACGCGACGCACGAGTCGGTTGTGATCGAGCACCTGATTCCACGCACAGCTTTGCTCACCGCGATGCTCGCCACGCTGTAGGATTCGAGCGCGCAGTGCATTGGCGATTCTCTGGCGCAAAGAAAGAACGATCTTGCGGCCGCTCGCACGTCGCGGCCGGAGACGATTGAGGAAAGACAGATGAAGTCGAAGATATTTTTGGTTGCCGCGCTCACGCTCTGCACCAGCATGGCCGTGGCGGAAAGCTACGCCACGCCCGCGAAGCGGACCAAGCAGTACCCGATCACCCAGTTCGGCGCGCTCGCGGACGGCAAGACCGTCAACACCAAGGCCATTCAGGCCGCCATCGACAAGTGCGCTGCGAACAAGAAGGGTGGCGTGGTGGTGGTCCCCGCGGGCACGTTCCTGAGCGGAGCGATCTTCCTGAAGCAGGGCGTCAACCTGCTGGTGGAGAAGGATGGTGTGCTGAAGGGCACCACAAACCTGGATGACTATCCCCAGATCCAGTCCCGCTGGGAGGGCACGGAGGAGATGTACACCGCCTCTCTGGTCAACGCCGAGGGCGTGACCGGGCTGACGATCTCGGGCGAGGGAACGATCGACGGCTCGGGCGATGAGTGGATCAAGAACAATCCCTTCCGGCGCCCGCCGGGGCCGCGTCCCGCGGGTGGGGTGGGCGCTACTCCGGGCGCTGGCGCGGCTGGCCCCGGGACTGTCCCTGCCGGTGCTGCACCTTCGCCCGCCATCGATTCGGCCGCTGTTGCATCTGCGCCTATTACGCCTCAGCCGCAACCCAAGCCCGCCATCGTCGCCGGATCGGGAGGCCCGCCGCGTCGCGGCCGTCCCCGTCTCATCGGCATCCAGAACTCAAAGGACGTCACTATCACCGGCCTCAACCTGCATAACCAGGCCATCTGGTGCCTCTTCGTCCTCTACAGCCAGAACGTAGAGATCAACAACCTGCGCATCGTCGCCGACCACAACATCCCCAGCTCCGACGGCATGGACATCGACTCCTCCAAGCACGTCCACATCGACAAGGTTTATATCGAGGACGGCGACGACTGCATCTCCATCAAGTCCGGCAAGGACGCCGACGGCCTGCGCGTCAACAAACCCGCCGAGGACATCCTGATCGAGAACTCGCATTTTGCGTATGGACAGGGTGGCGTGGCCATGGGCAGCGAGACCTCCGGCGGCATCCGCAACGTCACCGTGCTCAACTGCGTCTTCGACTCCGACAACTGGGCGCCCATCCGCTTCAAGACGCAGCCGAGCCGCGGGGGAGTGGTCGAAAACATCACCTACAAGGACATCACCCTGCACCAGACCCGCCAGGCCTTCGAGATGAATATGGAGTGGCGCATGGTCGGGCCGCGCCAGCCCGACTCCAATCCCCTGCCCGTCGTCCGCAACGTCAAGATCATCAACGTCAACGGCGATGTGCAGAATGTCGGCGTGATTCATGGCCTGCCGGGAAGCCCAATCCAAGGCATTGTGTTCGAAGACTGCAAGATCACGGCGAACCGGGGCTTTCGGCTCGACCACGCGCGCGATGTGAATCTGAAGGGGTTGACCATCGACGTGAAGCAGGGCGATCCGGTGACTACGACCGACGTGCAGTAGCGCGCGCGGCCATCGGGGCTCCGCGCGCCGGTGGCGCGTTGCGGCGATACAATCGCTGCATGGCGACGGCTGAGGCGCGGACGCGGGTGGTCCATGCGGTGTGCTCGCATGATTGCCCGGACTCATGCGGCGTGCTGGTTACAGTGGAGTCGCTGACTGGCGTGGAGGGCGCGCGGACAGAGCGGGCGACCAAGATCGCAGGCGATCCGGCCCATCCAGTGACGCGGGGGTTTCTGTGCGGGAAGGTCGCGCAGTATCTGGACCGGGTCTACTCGCCCGACCGGCTGCTGTATCCGATGCGGCGCAGACCGGGAGCGGCCAAAGGCCCGGCCGGGTATGGCGGCGTGAAGGGCCGCGAGGCGGACGCGTTCGAGCGCATCTCCTGGGACGAGGCGCTGGGTCTGATCGCGGAGCGGCTGGCGCTTGTTGCGGCCGAGTTTGGGCCGGAGAGCATTCTGCCATACTCGTATGCGGGGACCATTGGGCAGCTTGGCTTTGGTTCGATGGACCGGCGGTTCTTCCATCGGCTTGGCGCGTCGCGGCTCGACCGCACGATCTGCTCGGAGGCAGGCGGAGTGGCGTTCAAGTCTGTTTATGGGATCAAGCTGGGGACGAAGCCGGAGGACTTCGCGCACGCCGGACTGGTGATTGCGTGGGCCGCGAATATCCACGGTAACAACGTGCATCTGTGGCCGTTTGTTGAGGAGGCGCGGCGCAAGGGCGCGCGGCTGGTGGTGATCGATCCCTACCGCACGCGTACGGCGGCGCTGGCCGATGAACACTTGGCGATCCGCCCTGGGACGGACGGCCTGCTGGCGCTGGCGATGATGCATGAGATATTCCGGCTGGGGCTTGAGGATCGCGCGTACCTTGCCGAATGCACGCGCGGCGGAGACGAGCTGCGGGACCATGCGTTGAAGGAGGAACACTCGCCGGAGCGCGCCGCGGAGGTGACGGGGATCGATGCTGAGTCGATCCGCCGGCTGGCCGTGGTGTACGGCCGCGCGGGGCGCGACGGGACGCGGCCGGCGGCGATGCGGCTCAACTATGGCATTCAACGCAGCGAGAATGGCGGCACGGCGGCGCGCGCGGTCTGCATGTTGCCACTGGTTACGGGCTCATGGAAGCGCGAGGGCGGCGGGTTGCAGCTCACGACCAGCGGGGCGTTCCCGTTTAATAGTGAAGCGCTGCAACTGCCTGAGCTGACGCGGGCGAGCCCCCTCGGCCGCGATGCGCGCATCGTCAATATGAGCCTGCTGGGTCATGCGCTCACGGAGCTTGGCGTGGACGGGAGCGTGGAGGAAGGTCCGCCGGTGAAGGCGCTCTTCGTCTATAACTCGAATCCCGCCGCGATCGCGCCCAACCAGAGTGCGGTGCTGCGCGGGATGATGCGCGACGACCTCTTCATGGTGGTCCACGAACAGTTCTTCACCGACACCGCGGACTACGCCGATGTGCTGCTGCCGGCGGCCACGTTTCTCGAGGTCAAGGATGTGCAGGGCGCGTACGGGCACCTCTTCGCGCAGGTTTCAAATCGCGCGATCGCTCCGCTAGGTGAGGCGCGGAGCAATGTGCGGCTGTTCGCGGATCTGGCGCGAAAGGTGGGCTTCACGGAGCCGTGCTTCGAAGATACGGAGGACGAGCTGATCGACCAGGCGCTCGCGACAAGCAACCCGTGGTTTGCGGGGATCACTCGCGAACGGCTGGAGCGCGAGGGCCACCTGCCGCTGGCGCTGCCGGTGAACGCGGATGGGAACGCGCTGCCGTTCTCGACAGCCGAGTGGTTCCGCACGCCGAGCGGGCGGGGCGAGCTGACTCCGGTGCCGGTCTTTGTGGCTGCGACGGAGTCGCGCGGCGGCACTGCCGCGCGCAGCGGCGGATATCCGCTGGAGTTTCTGCCGCGCAAGGCGGACAACTACATGAACTCGACGTTTGCCAACATCCCGCGGCATCGCAGGATGGAGGCGCGCACCGCGGGGACGCTGGAGATACATCCGGTGGACGCGGCGGCGCGCGATCTGGCCACCGGCGACGAGGTCGAGGTCTTCAACGGGCGTGGAACCATCTGGCTGCGCGCGCTGGTGGGTGAGATGGTGCCGCAGGGCGTGGTCGCGGCCCGGCTGGAGTGGAACAAGCTCGCCGGCAGCAATGGCCACGGTGGAGCGAACGTGAACGCGTTGACTAGCGAGACGCTGACTGACATCGGCGGCGGCGCGACCTTCTACTCAACTCTGGTGGAGGTGAGGCGCGCGAGTGCCGCACCGATCGCGCATTGAGGGCCTGGCGCGCGTTGAAGGCCGAATCGCGGGGTCAAACCGCTGCTCCAATCGACCGTCTAAACTCGCGTGGAGCGGCACCGCTCCCATATAATCGAGCTTTCCCCAGGGGACTTGAGCGGGGCGCGATTTTCTAGCAATGAGGGTGTGCGTATCTTTACCGTAAAGCGAGTGAGCGGAAGTATCCCAGGCACCAAGTTGCAACCTGTGCGCACGCGCTCCAGCCGCTCCCGCATCGCCCCCCTGGCGGCAGCCGCTTCTCTGCTGGCGGTCCTGCTGCCGGCACGGATGCTTTGGGCCCAGGCGGAACCTGCGGCGACCGCGGATGCGGGTTCCCAGGTGCTTTGCCAGCCGCAGGTGATCGGCTACCGCCGGATTCCCAAGGATTCGATCCTCGCCCGCATGTCCAGCCATCAGGGCGACCCTTACGACGCGGCCACAGTGGAGCGCGACTTCAACTCCATCTGGAACACCTCCTACTTTGAGAATGTGCGGATCGAGCGCGTGGATACGCCGACCTGCGTCCAACTGGTGGTCTATGTGCTGGAGAAGCCGACAATTCGCACCATCGATTACACGGGACTGAATGCGGTGACGCTCTCCGACGTGGACGAGCGGCTCAAGAAGGCCAAGGTCGGATTGACGGTGGAGAGCCAGTACGACGCGACGCGGGTGAAGCGGGCTGAGGACGTGCTGAAGGACCTTCTCTCCGAGCACGGACACCAGTTTGCGACGATCAAGACCGAGGTGAAGACGATTCCGCCGTCCTCGGTGGGCATCACCTTCCGCATCAAGGAGGGGCCGACGGTCAAGGTGGGCAAGATCGCGTTCGATGGCAACTACAACCTGAGCGACCACATCCTGCGCAACGCGATGGTGAACTCGAAGCCCATTGGCATCCCGCACTCCGTCATTCTGGAGAACCTGTTTGCGCGGACCTTCGACGCCAGCAAGCTGGATGAGGACACCGAGCGGGTGCGCGCGGCGTACCGCGAGCGCGGCTACTTTATGGCCGAGACCAGCGACCCCACGACCCATGTGCGCGACGAAGGCGGGCTGAACTGGTTCACCCTGCGGCCATCGACCGGCAAGCGAATCGACATCCTGATGCCGGTGGAGGAGGGCGAACGCTACAAGCTGGGCGGGATCACCTTTACGGGGAACAAGGCGTTTAACAATACCCGCGCCCTGCGCGCGCAGTTCGTGCAGAAAGACGGCGACTGGTTCAACGCGACGCTCTTCCAGAAGGGCCTGGAAAACCTGCGCAAGGCCTACGGCGGCCAAGGCTACATCAACATGGTGGCGGCCCCGGCGCCGCGGCGGGATGACGCGAAGAAGCTGATTTACCTGGACATCGACATCACCGAAGGCAAGCAGTTCTATGTCTCGCGCATCGAGTTCTCCGGCAACACGGTCACCCGCGACAAGGTCATCCGGCGCGAACTGCTGCTGGAGGAGGGCCAGGTTTACAGCCAGCAGCGCTGGGACCTCTCCATCCTGCGCCTGAACCAGTTGGGTTACTTCGACGTGCTGAAGGCGGAGGACGACACGGAGACGCGGCAGAATGAGGAGGACGGCACGGTCGATCTGCTGTTGAAGCTGAAGGAGAAAGGCAAGAACTCGATCGGCGTGAACGGAGGCATCAGCGGGCTCTCGGGGACGTTTGTGGGGCTGAACTACCAGACGAACAACTTTCTGGGGCTGGGCGAGACGCTCTCGGCGAACGCCAACATCGGCGACCTCTCGCGCAATCTGACGTTCGGGTTCAATGAGCCCTACCTACGTAACAAGCCGGTCTCGCTGGGGGTGCAGGTCTTCGATCGCAAGTTCGATTACAACCCGGCCAAGGCCTACTCCATCGCGAATGGCGCGAGCCAGAATGTGTCGACGGCGCAGTCCTCGCTGCTGACCAACTACAACACGGCGACGACGGGATTTACGGTGTCGATGAGCGAGCCGCTGAAGCATCTGTGGGCGGGGCGCGGGGTAAGCCGCATCGGCGTGACTTATGCGCTGTCCAGGTCGGCGGTGACCACATTCAACGACAACACGCGCAATATCTTCCAATCGCTGGCCTTTCGCTCCGGGGTGCAGGGGCTGAACCAGCTGGACGGCATTGTTACCTCGACCATTTCGCCGGACTTCTCTTACTCCAGCCTGAGCAACCCGGTTGGACCGCACTCGGGCCGCGACTTAAATGTCTCCGTTCAGATCGCTGGGGCGGGCGGCAATGTGAAGTACATTTCTCCGGTCGCGAGCTTCCGCCAGTTCTATCCGATGAAGGGCCTGAGGATCAATCCGGAAGGGCGCAACGTGCTTGGTTTGCGCCTGCAGCTGGCGCACATCAACGGCTTCGGGGGCCAGGTTGCGCCGCCCACCAACCGCATCTATGGCGGCGGCGAGAACGACATCCGCGGCTTCGATATCCGCGCCTCGTCGCCATACACGTTCGTGCCGGTGAAGGTGCAGTACAACCTGACCAATCCCGACGGCACGCTGGTGCCCCGCGATCCGACCAACCCGAGCCTGGGCAACATCCAGATTCCGCTCCCGATCTACCGGCTGGCCTCGGTGGGCGGCGATACCCAGCTGACGTCGAACATTGAATACCGCATCCCGATCATCGACCAGGTGACGTTTGCCTTCTTCACCGACTTCGGCCTGACAGGAAACCTTGAGCATGGGCAATTGCTGCAGAGCGCGGCCGGCACCTCGGTGCTGGCGAGCCCGCTGTATGGCTGCCCGACGTTCATCAACGGCGCGTGCTTCGGGGGCCAGTCGATCCCCGCGTTCGGGCAGCGGATCCTGAATACGGTTCCCGGCACCGACTGGGTGCCGCGCATGTCCAACGGAGCCGAGTTCCAGATCCTTATGCCGGTCATCAATGCCCCGTTCCGGCTCTACTACGCGTATAACCCGCTGCGCCTGTACAAGGACCTTCCCCAGCAACTGGCGGTGGACAATGGCACCTTCCGCACGCTGTTCCCGAACTCCGGCGCGGGGGAGTACACCTTCCAGGAGGCGCTGCAACTGTATGGCGCCTCCTACCAACTGCGGGAACCACGCAAGACCTTCCGTCTTACGGTCAGCACGACGTTCTAGAGTCAGGGGCGAGGTTCGAGGGGCGAGGTTCGAAAGACTAGGGGCGGAGCTGCTCGCCCCTGATCCTCGAACCTAGTAGCAGCGCTGGTACATTTGCGAGACGCGGTCGTGCCAGGTGAGGCGTTCTTCGTCCAGCGCGGCCCACAGGAAGCCCAGGCCGAGGGGACAGGCGGAGAGCAGCACTGCAAGGGCGCGCCGAAGCATCGCGGGCCGGGTCGGGTTCTCGTCGTCGAAGGTGCAGAGCGCGATGCGCACGCAGCGCATTCCCGGGGTGGCCTCGGAGAGCGAGAAGAACAACGCCTGATAGAGCAGATACAAGAAGGCGAAGCTGAGCGCGCCTGCAGCCAGAAACGTTCCGCCGTGAGAGCCAGCCTGCTCCATGGTGGTGCGCAGGGCATGGCCCATTGCTGCGCGGAACGGACCGTCCGGCTGCGGCGGCAGCGAACGGGATGAGGTCCACACAAACATGGCGGCAGCGGCGAGGAATCCGGCCAATATGACCCCGCCGTCGATCATGGCGGCGGCGACGCGCCGGCCGATCGACGCCACCTGTGGCAGGGTCGAAGCGTGTGCGCCAAACATTGCGGGAACTCCGGGCGCGGGCTCGGTCGAAGCATGAACGCCGGGGGCGTCTGGCTGCGCGAACGCCTGACCGCGCGCGTCGAGCCAGATCGACGTCCACTGGGGGGTGGTTGCTGTGACAGCGGCGGGCGTGGTGCTGATCTGCGCGGGATCGACCTCGAAGATGCGTAGTTGACTGCCTCCCGGAACGACCTCCGCGTCGTCGCGCAGCGGGCCCTCGGCCAGGCGGGGCCGGGCCTTGCGCGACGCAACCAACTGGCGGGGAAACTCAATCAGGTTGGCGGGCAGCGGCATTGGAGGGCCGGGACGCTCCTCGAAGACAGGCGATTGGCGGAAGGCAATCTCCTCATCGAGCGCGAGCGCCTCGGCGTCGCAGTAATCTTCCCGCGGCTCCCTGCTCCGCATTGTGTCCTCGGCCGGCTGACCCGCGGCCGAGCCATGCCCCGAGCGCAGCAAACGCGCAGCTACGGCCTGGTCAAAGAGCCGCACCCGGAGCCCGCCATGCGCGGCGTGGCCGGAGGCGCCGAAGTGCGCCTCCTCGCTTGCCGTTCCGTCCGCATTCGCCGTTGCCGTCTCATTATGGCGGGCCTTCGCGTGCGCCGGGTTCCGCGCCGCGGCGGATGCCGTCCCGGGTTTGCTCCGCGGCCTGGGCGTCGCGTCGGTCCCCAGCTCAAGCTCGGGCCACAGGCTCATCTCCCACGGCGGCCCCTCCTGAATCTCGGCGCCAGGGCGGCCTGGGCGACTGTCTTCGGCGGCGTCTCGATTTGCAGCTGCCCGGGTGGCGAGCGTCGCCTGCAGTTCGGCGACTTCGCGCTCGGCATTGGCAACTTCGGCGTCGAAGCCATCCCGGCTCAATGTCTCGAGCAGCGTCTGCTGTGCGGCAAGCATCGCCTGGGCCTTGAGCGCAGCCACCTCCGCCTCCGCCTGCGCCTGCTGCACGGCCCGCTCGGCTTCGGCGGCGAGATAGGCGCGGTAGCTCTGGGAGCGCGCATAGCGCTCGGCGACCACGGCTGCGATGCGCGCGGCGCGCTCGTCCAGTGTGCCCTCTGAACGGGCGGCTTCGAGCGGCACGGTTTGCGCGCGGCCACGACGGCTGCGATGCGCGGCGAGCCTCTCGGCCACCAGCAGCTTCAACGCGTCGGGGGATGCGCGGGTCCCAAGTGTGCCGGGGTCGAAGGCGGTGTCCAGCAGTGCGGAGCCCATCTTGCTCAAAACTCAAACTCTCTTTCGGGAAATCGTCTAACCTCAAATGGTGGTGCGTGCGACAAACGTAAGCGGTCGAGTCTCGCCTGCAAGGGCGCTCAGGAGTCTCTGCTTCTTCATAAGTATCACGGGGTCCCTCGCAAATCTTGCGCATCTGAGGGCGCAGCAGGTGACGACTGCGGCACCTGGGAAGAATGCGGGAATGGTTGGCGGCGGTGAAGCCGGAGATGCCTCCTCCACGGCTGCGGAGAGCTTCCCTGACCGGGTGTCCGAAGGACGGTACCCCGACGCGGTCCTTATTCCGGCCAACGATACAGGTATCCCGGTTTCGATCGAGTCGGACGAGCCGCAGGCCGTGGTCGGCAACCGCCAGACCGCCGACAAAAATGTCGTCGTGACCTACAAGGACCACACCCTGCAGGCGGACCACGTGGAGTACGACAGCGATACCGGAGATGTCACACTGACCGGCCATGTGCTGGTGACGGGCGGCGAGAACGACGAGAGCATGCACGCCAGTCATGGCACCGTCAATATCAACACCCAGACCGGACGCTTCTACGATGTGACCGGGTCGGTGGGCCTCAAGTCCACGCCCGCGGGGGGCGCGCCGACAGCTGCGCAGCGCCGGGTGTACGCCAACAGTAATCCCTTCCTGTTTACCGGCAGGATGGTGGTGAAGACGGGGCCGCACGAGTACTACGTCTACGGCGGCACGGTGACCTCCTGCCAACTGCCGAACCCGGACTGGATGCTCACCTCCGCGAAGTTCATCGTGGACATGGATTCGGGGAAAGCGAGCGCGACCAACAGCATCTTCCACGTGATCAACCTGCCGCTGCTCTGGCTGCCCTACGTCACCCATCCGGTCGACACCAGCGATCGGCAGACCGGCGTGCTGATTCCCGAGATCGGGTTCAACTCGGCGAGCAAGGGCGACACGGTGGGCGAGCAGATCTACTGGGCGATCAACCGCAGCACCGATCTCACGCTGGGCACGATCTACTACTCAGCGCGCGGCTGGGAGCAGACGGCGAGCTTCCGCTACCGCGGGCTGGGGCGGGACTTTGCGATTTCGCGGTACAGCGGACTGCAGGACCGCGGATACTACCCGGGCGGGGTCTACGTCAACCAGAGCGGCACCGATGCCGTCTTCTCCGGACGCTACGACCTGCTCACGGGCGATGATGCGATCAGCCCGGGGGGAACCGCGCTTCCGGACCCGCCGGTCCAGGAGAGAGCGGTGGCGGACGTGGAGTATCTGAGCTCCTTCCCCTACCGCGAGGCATTCTCGACCAACTTCAATCAGGCGGTCTCGAGCGACGTTGTCTCCACCCTCTACGCCACGCGCGAGTGGGACGGCCTCGGAGCCTCCTTCGAAGGTGACCGCTACCAGGGCGAGAAGCGGGTCGCCACCACAGTGCCTCCGCAGGCAGAGGAGCAGGTGCACATCTTCCATGCGCCGGCGATCGAGTTCACGACCGCCGACCATCGGCTTGGGTCGACCGGGCTGGAGTGGAGCTTCGACAGCTCGGCGGCGGCTTTGAAGCGCTCGCAGCCCAACTTTGTCACCAGCGGCATGATCGAGCGGCTGGATCTGCGTCCGGAGATTGCCTACCCGATCCACGGCGGCGGATGGTGGCTGCGTCCCTCGGTCACTGGACGCGAGACTTTCTACAGCCGCAGCCGCTTTCCTTCCGCCGGGGTGCCGGTCGAGAACACAGCTCCACTGAACCGCTCCGACATCGAGATCGATCTGGACGTGCGGCCGCCGGTGCTGGAACGCACGTTTGAATCGGGATTTGTGAAGAACCTGCTGCGCCACGATGTGAAGCACACCATCGAGCCGGAGTTCACCTACCGTTACGTCGCGGGCATCGGCAACTTTCCCGACGTGCTGCGGTTCGACGCGGTCGATGTGGCCAGCGACACCAACGAGATTGAGTACGGCGTGACCCAAAGGCTGTTTTTGCGCCGCGGTGGCAACCAGCCGTGCCGCACTGCCGGGGCCGCCGCCGATGCAACCGAGATCCTCGGCTCGGCGGGCAGGGAGGCCGACGCCGTGGAGGACCCCGGCGAGTCCGCGGGCCGCGAGGAGGACGGCGAGGCGGTGTGCGGGAACCGCGAGTGGATCAGTTGGCGCCTGGCGCAGAAGTACTTCTTCGACCCGAACTTTGGGGGCGCGGTGGTGTCCAATGGCCCGCGCGACATTCTCGAGACAACACTCGACTTCTCGGGGATCTCGTTCCTCACCCGGCCGCGCAACGTCTCCCCCATCCTCTCGCGGCTCCGGGTGCGGACGTCGGAGAAGGTCGATCTGGAGTGGGACTTCGACTATGACCCCTGCTCCGCGCCTGCGCTTTCGCCGGGTGCGGCGCCCTCGACTGCCTGCGTGAATAAGTTCACGGCAAACAACGTGTACATCGACGTGCATCAGGGCAGCCTCTTTGCCGGGGCGGGCTATGCCGGACTCAACGCCCCGGCGCGCTCCTATGTGGGAGGCGTGCTGTCGTCGGTGGCGGACTTCGACCAGATGCGGGTGCTGTTCGGCTTCGGCAAGCCCACCCATGCCGGCCTGAGCGTGGCGGCGAACGCGGGCATCGACATCGACCTTGGGACGGTGCAGTACGGGGCGATCCAGACCACCTACAACTGGAACTGTTGCGGCGTCAGCGTGGAGTACCGCAAGTACGAACTTGGCACCGCGCGCAACGATAACGGTTACAAGTTCAACTTCACCCTGGCGAACATCGGCAGCGCAGGCAACCTGCGCCGCGCCGACCAGATCTTCTAGCCTGGTCCGGCACCGTTCAGGGGCCGCACACGCGGCGCTCGCGCGCCGTCGCGCAAGCCGGGGAGCAGGCGCTCCTGCATGAGATAATCGAGATTGTGTTGATTGTTGTCAGGCCGTTTCGTGTTGCCGCGTTGATCTTTTGCGTTGCCGTTCCGGGTTGCCATGCTCAGGCGGCCGCCCCGGCCAACTTCCAGACCGCTCCGACCGCTGCCCCAACTGTCCAGCTCGGGGTCAGCCTGACCCCCGAGGAGGCGCGCCGCGTTGAGGTGATGGTGCGCAGCCGGTCGCAGGTGCCACCCGACTACGTCATCGCCATCGGCAAGCCCGCCCCCAGCGAGTTCCCCGGCTACGACCAGATCGCCGTTACCTTCAACTCCAGCACCAACGCGACCAAACCGGTGACGCTCCTGATCTCGACCGACGGCAAGACGCTGGGCCTGTTCAACCGATGGGACCTCAGCCAGGACCCCCGGGACAAGGTCTCCGCGGCCGGCCGTCCTGCGCGCGGCGGCCCGGAAGACGCCCCGGTGCTGATTGTCGGATTCGACGACCTGGAGTGCCCATTCTGCGCCAAGATGAACGCGCTGCTGTTCCCCGCCATCCTCGACCGCTATAAGAGCCAGGTCCGCGTGGTCTACCGCGACCTTCCGTTGGAGGAGCTCCATCCCTGGGCGATGCATGCGGCAGTCGACGCCAACTGCCTCGCGGCCTCCAGCGCGACGGGCTACTGGGATTTCGTCGACTACGTACATGCGCACGCGGCGGAGATGGGCGGGACCGACAAGACCGCCGCCGCTGCCGATAAGAACCTCGACCAAATCGCGCTGGACGAGGGCGGGCGCCAGAAGCTCGACCAGCCGGCGCTTGCCGCCTGCGTCCTGAAGCAGGACAGCAGCAAGGTCGAGGCTTCCGCCAGAGAGGCGGAGGCCATTCCGCTCAGTGTTGGCTCAACGCCCGTACTCTTTATCAACGGCGAGAAGGTAGAGGGCGTGCAGCCGATGGATGTCCTGTACCGCATCATCGACGACGCATTGATCGCGGCGGGCCAGACGCCGCCGCCACCGCCGGCCACCCCAACCGCCGCGATGCCAACTACCGCGACCCCTCCGGCCGCAACCAAGCCAGGGAGTTAGGTCGCGAATGACCATGGCCGGAGCGCCCAAGAAGAGTCAGGCAAGGAAGCAGGCCCAACCGCCCACGCGGACTGCACATGCGCGCGCGGCGGTTGTCTGCCGCAGCGCGGTTGCGGGCATCTTTCCGGTTGCGCTTTTGCTGGCGGCGGGGTGCAACCGCGCCCATAACGCCGATGTCGTCGCCACGGTGAACGGCCACGCCATCATGCGGGCCGATATGGACCGCATGTACGCCGCGCAGCTGGGCGAGGCGCAGGGCCCGCCGCCCTCGGCTGAGCAGGCGGACTCGCTGCGCCTGAATGTGGTGAAGGAGCTGATCGACGAGGAGATCGTCGAGCAGCGCGCGGCCAAGATGAACCTGACCGCGACGCCTGAAGATGTCGATGCCAAGGTCGCGGAGATGAAGGCCCCCTACACGGAGGAGCAGTTCGCCCAGCAACTGAAGGCGTCGAACCACACGCTGGACGATGTGAAGCGCGACGTGCGGCGTTCGCTTACGCTAGACAAGCTGCTGAACAAGGAGATCTACTCCAAGGTCACGATTACGGACGCGGATGTCTCGAGCTACTACGACCAGCACAAGGACGAGTTCAACCTGATCGGGACCCAGTATCATCTCGCGGAGATCCGCGTGACCGGCGTTCCCTCCGCGCAGCCGGGCAACCTGCAGGGAAGCAAGGCGACCACGGACGCCGAGGCCAAGAAGAAGATCCAGGCGCTGAAGAACCGGCTGGACGCGGGCGAGGACTTCGGCGCGCTGGCCATGAACTTCTCAGAAGATCCCGAGACTGCCGCGAACGGCGGGGACATGGGCTTCCACTATGAGTCGGAGATGCGCTCCGATCCCACGGTGTACGCCGCGGTGACGAAGCTGAAGCCGGGGCAGATGACCGACATCCTGCCTCTGCTCGACCCCGCGACGAAGAAGCCCATGGCGTACACGATCATCAAGCTCATCTCGCGCGAGCCGGCCGGCCAGCGCGACCTCAACGATCCCCGGGTGCAGCAGGCGATCCGGCAGCAACTGCGCGACGGCCGCTCGCAGTTGCTGAAGAGCGCGTACCTAGAGATGCTGCGCGACCAGGCCAAGGTCGAGAACTTTTTCGCCGAAGAGATCTTCAGGAACGACGCGAAGTAGTTGCTGGGTCGAAACTCTTACTCGCCGCCGGTCCGCTCCTGCCATTCATGGTGCTCGGCGGTTTGCTGCTCGGGGGACCCTCGCAGCCGCCATAGGACCTGGCGCAAGATCCCCGTCCATACGGGCGCGTCCACCGGGTCTACTCCGATTCGCCGCACCAGCCGCCGCACCTGCGCCGGATCGCTGTTGGCTGCGTGCCGCCGGGTGTACCCGCTCGCCTTGAGCACCTCCTGCAGCAGGGCGGTCAGGCGCTCCAGCGAGGCTGCGTTGGCCGGCTCCGGCAGGCTGGCGCTGGGCCGGGCGGCAGGGGGCGCGGCATCGGCCCCGTCGCGCACGAGTTCATAGAGACACACCGCGACGGCCTGCCCCAGGTTCATTGAGAGATGCCGCCGGGCTTCGTACTCATGCATCGGAATCGTCAGAAGCCAGTGACAGTGGCTCATCTCTTCATTGCTGAGCCCTGTCTTCTCAGAACCGAACAGCAGCGCCACCTGACCCGTGGCGTCGCTCACGTCCGAGCCCCGCCGAATCTCCGCGATCATTCGCGTCGCGGCCTCGGCCAGAGGAAGCAGCTCGTGTTGCAGGTTGCGCTCGCCAACGGCTGTGGTGCCCACGACCAGCGTGCAGTCGGCCACCGCATCTGCGACGCTGGCATAGCCCACGGCGTCTGTCAGCACCGACGAGGCGTCCACCGCCGAACGTGCCGCCTCGAAAGGCACGGGAAATTCATTTACCACGCGCAGCCGGTGGAAGCCGAAGTCGTGCATGGCTCGCGCCGCCGCGCCAATGTTGCTCGGGTTGCGCGCCCGCACCAGCACGACGCAGACCCGGCCGAGTTGGTTGGCGGTCAGCATCGGTCTATTGTAGGGATGCGTGTAGGGTTGGTGCTGCCAACAAAATGCGGCCGACGAGAAACCCTCGCCGGCCGCACCTTGACACTTTACTCACAACTTACAACCGGAGCCTAGCGCCGAGGCCGGTCCTCGCCCCGCTCCTGGGGCTTACTTGCAGGATGCCCCTGCTTCTGCGGACGCGCTGCCGGATGGTTGTTCGCGGCCACCGTATCGTGGTTGCCGTTGGCCACATTGGTGCTGCCGTTATGCACGTTGGTCTGCCCGTTATGAATATTCGTGTCGTTATTGGTCACGCTGCGATTGTTGTTGTTGATGGTCGTCGAGCGGTAGTTGTTCACCGTCACCGCGGTCAGATGGGCCGGGCGTCCTCCGTTTGCAGAAGCGAAGTTCGACCGGTCCGCCCCAGCAACCTGCACATGCTGCTGCTGCTCGGCGGTGGGGGCGATGTGGCTCTCATGCGACCACTGCTGCTCCTGCAGGCTGGGACGCGCGGCAATGCCGCCCGCGCCGCCGTTGAAGCTGGTATGCACGCCAACGTTGTTGACTGTCACGTTCTCCACGTACGTGTTGTGGATCACGGTGCGGTTCACGTTCATCACCGCGGTGTTGTAGGCGAAGCTGCCGCCGACCCAGCGTCCGCCGAAGAAGCCGACGCCGCCGTAGCCGAAGCCGTAGTTGATGCCGCCGTAGAAGCCGACGTGTGGCCCCCAGTAGCCCTCATGGAAGAGGAACGCGCTGCCACCCCAGCCCCAGTAGCCGGGAGTCCACAGCAGGCCGACCTGCGGCGGACGCACCCAGACGCCCGGCACCCAGTAGTAGCCCGCCGGCCCGTAGGCCCAGTAGCCTGGGTTCCACAGATAGCCGTCGCCCGGGGCGATCGGCTGCACATATACGGGGAGCGCCGGAGGCGCGATCCCCACGGAGATGAACACGCCCGCAAACGAAGCCGACGGCGCCGCGACCAGCGCCGCCGCCACTAGATATTTCCGAACAAATTGTCCAAACGATCCCATCGAAAGGAGCTTTGCCATCATCCTGTCCTCTTGATCCCGCCGAGGCGTATAAAACTCCCGCCGCCCGGCAAATTTTTCTCAATTACCGATCCTGCCGTCCGCCGTAACTTCCCGACGAATCGTATGGATTGTCTCCGGTTGAAACCCAGCTTGCCCAACATAGTTTCCACACCAAGTGCCGAAGTTGAAATTACGCCGAGGAGGGCGGAACCAGAAATCCCACTTTCGTTTATCTGCGGCGGGCAACCCAATGGCACTCGTTCCGCCCGTGGCATAGCGCCGCTTCCTCTACACTCTTAGATTGCACCGCCCGCTCCCAATGGCCGACGACTTCACCCAACTCGTTAAGCAGCAGGCTGATATCGTGCGCATTGTGGGCGAATACCTGAAGCTGCGCAAGACGGGCGCGCAGAACTATACGGGGCTGTGCCCGTTCCATAAGGAGAAGACGGGATCGTTTTCGGTGAATCCGTCGAAGGGCATTTACTACTGCTTCGGCTGCCATGAGCACGGCGATGTCTTCAGTTTCGTAATGAAGATGGATGGGCTTAGCTTCCCGGAGGCGGTGCGCGCGGTCGCCACCAAGGCCGGAGTCCCGCTGCCCAAGCGGGATTTCCACTCGCCGGAGGAGGCGCGCGAGGCGGGGCTGCGGCGGCAGCTGATCGATCTGCATGAGGCGGCGACGCAGTACTTCGAGGCGCAGTTGAAATCGCCCGAGGCGGCGCGGGCGCGCGAGTACCTCACTGGCCGCGGGGTTACGGCGGAGACGATCAAGACCTTTCGCATCGGCTACGCGCCGGACAACTATAACGACATGCGCGAGCGGCTAAAGACGAGCTTTCCTGAGGAGGTGCTGCGCGCCAGCGGCCTGTTCAGCGCGAAGGAGCAGGCGGACGGCTCGCCTGGGCCGATGTACGCGCGCTTCCGCAAGCGGATTACCTTTCCTATTGCGAACGAGGCGGGGAAGGTGATCGCGTTTACCGCGCGCGCTCTCGACCCGGACGACAAGACGGCGAAGTACATCAACTCGCCGGAGGGGCCGCTGTATACGAAGGGCAATGTGCTGTTCAACCTGGACAAGGCGAAGGCCGAGATGCGTAAGGCGGATTTTGCGGTGCTGGTGGAAGGCCAGATGGATTGCATCTCGGTTTATATGGCGGGGATTCACAACGTGCTTGCGATCTCGGGTACCGCGTTTACCGAGACCCAGGTGCGGCTGCTGGGGCGGTTTACCAAACGGGTGATCGTGAATTTCGATCCTGATACAGCGGGCGCGACGGCGGCCGAGAAATCCATCGGGCTGCTTACCGCTGAGGATTTTGAGGTGAAGGTCATCACGCTCGAGGGCGGGCTCGACCCCGACCGGTTCTTGCGGGAGCAGGGGATTCAGGCGTACGGCGCGGTGCTGCGCGCGGCCAAGCGCCACTCCGACTATCTTATTGAGCGCGCCCGGCAGCTCTTCCCTGCGCGGACCGCGGACGCCAAGGTGAAGGCGCTCAACTTTCTACTGCCTCACATTCGCCGCATGCCCAACCCGATCCAGCGCGACGAGTTTGCGGCCGATGCAGCGCAGAAGCTGGGGATCGATTCGGCGCTGATGCGGCAGGAGCTGAAGCAGGCTGCGGCGCAGCGGATGGCGAGTGTGCCTGCACAGCGGGTTGAGCCGCTGACGGAGACCGAGCGTGTCCTGCTGCGCGCGCTGGTGCTGCCGGAGGACGACAACGCGCGGATCATCGCGTCGATGCGGCTCGCGGACCACCCCGAGTGGATTGCCGACCTCGCGACCGCCGACCTGCTCGACGCGTTGGCCCACGCGCCGGCGCCGCCCAACCCGCTGGACGCAGCGTCGACGGTCGAGCTGCGTACGCATCTTGCGCACGCGCTCGAACATACGCCCGCAGCCAACGAGGCGGACCTGGTGATTCAGGTGGAGAATGCGCTGCACACACTAGAGCGGCGGCGGCTGGAGCGGCGGCAGCGGGAGCTGCGGTCGCAGATCGCCGAGGCCGACCGGCGCGGTGACCAGGCCATGCTCACGCAGCTGATGGCGGAGAAGCTTGAGGTGGACCGCGAGCTTCGCAACCATTGATTCCATTTGCGCCGGCGAGCATGCGCCATGGAGGAGGCTTCCCCGGCGGGTTGCTACAATCGCCCTAAGCTCATGGATAGCCACACAAAAAGGCGGCTGGTCCTCAGCTTCGTCTCGAACACTGTCTCCCGGCTCTCCCAGACGCTGATCCAGTTCATCCAGGTGCCGGTCTTCCTGCACTTCTGGAGCGTGCCGCTTTACGGCGAGTGGCTGGTCCTCAACTCCATCCCGACGTATCTCTCCTTTTCGAACTCCGGCTTCGGGAGCGTTGCCGGCAACGAGATGACGATGATGGAGGCGGGCGGCGACCGCGAGGGGGCGCTGCGGGTCTTCCAGAGCTGCTGGTGGCTGATCGTCGCGATCTGCTCGACGATTACGCTGCTGCTGTGCGCCGCGCTCTACTTCCTGCCCGCGGCGCGGATGCTGAAGATCGCGAATATCAACGAGAGCGACACCAAGTGGATCATCTTCTACCTGGCGATCTCCATCCTGCTGGCGCAGCTGGAACAGCTGTTGCAGTCGGCGTACCGGTCGATTGGACGCTATCCGTACGGGGCGTTTGTGAAGAGCGCGATGGCGCTGACGGCCTTCGCCTGTACGCTGCTCTCGGTGGCCATCGGACGCGGGCCGCGCACGACGGCGCTGGTCTACGCGGCCGCGAGCATCCTGGGTACCATCTTCCTCTCCATCCTGGTGAAGCACGACATCCCCTGGATCGAGTTCGGGTCGCGGCACGCGCGGCTGGCGGAGATTCGCCGGCTGGCGCGGCCGGCGATCGCCTTTATGGCCTTTCCCATCGGCAATGCGCTCAGCGCCTCCGGCCCGCAGCTTGCGCTGAACTATGTGCTGGGGCCATACGCCGTGGTGGTGTTCGCCACGGCGCGCACGGTGTCGCGCGGCGCGTTGCAGATCGTGCAGATGGTCAACTCGACGTTCGAGCCGGAGCTCACCATCTCCTACGGTGCAAAGAAGATCGAGGTCACGCGCACGCTGCATCGGCGGGCCTGCCAACTGGCGCTCATCCTGGCGATCATGATCGTCGCCGGCGTGATGACGATCGGCCCGTACTTCCTGAGCCACTGGACGGGAGGCCATGTGCCGCCCAGCCGGGGGCTGTTGGGCATTCTGCTGGTGGTGGTGCTGGTGTTCGCGCTGTGGTCCACCAGCTCGACCCTGATGACCTCGACCAACCAGCACCAGAAGATGGCCGCGATCTATCTCGCCGCGACCAGCCTTACCTGCGTAGGCTGCTACTTCCTGGCGCGATGGCAGGGGCTATATGGGGCGGCCGCGGCGTTGCTGATCTCTGAGATCGTCATGAATTTCTATGTGTTACCTGCCTCATTGCGCATTGCGCACGATACTTTCCCGGCCTTCCTGTCGAGCATGTTCACGTTTCCGCCGTCGCTGAAACCCGCGGCGCTACTCGCGCGCCTGCGCCACCCCATTCTCCCGCCGGAACCGCACGCCGACGACCCGATCTTCGAGGATCCGATGATCTAGGCCGGAGTTGCGAGTATAATATTCGTTATAATTGAGAGGAGGTTCTCAGTATGCCCACGACCGAGAAGCTCGGAAGCACCGCGAAGGTATTGACCGTTGGAAGCTCGGCCGGCATTGTTCTACCGAAGGATATCCTCGCCCACCTGAATGTTCAAAAGGGGGATACGCTCTATATCTCGAACACTCCGGACGGAATCAAGCTCACCGCCTACGATCCTGACTTCGCTGAAGAGATGGAAGCAGCGCGTAAGGTGATGAGAAAGCATCGTGACGTACTGCGGAAGCTGGCGAAATAAGTGGACGAGCCGTGCTGGGTATCGAAACGCGCTGTTTTGGCCCTACATGAGGAGCAGCTTGCGGAACACGGTGGTTCCAGCGGCATCCGTGACGAATCGCTGCTGGACTCAGCACTGGCAAAGCCTCAGAATGTCTTCGCCTGTGCCGACGATCCAGGCATTTTTCGGCTCGCCGCCTCCTATGCCTTTGGAATCGCCCGCAATCATGCCTTTGTTGATGGCAACAAGCGCACCGCACTCGTCGCTTGTATCCTTTTTCTGAATCGGAATGGCTGGGACATCACAGCATCCAAGACGGAAGAATACGAGACCTTCCTCAGGCTCGCCGAAGGCTCGCTTGGAGGGGACGAACTGACCGCGTGGCTCACCCGCCACGCCGTGGCGGTCTGAATCACTTTCGCCGAATCTTTCCGCCTTCCGCAAGCGTCTAACGGTTGTGGTATCCTAGTTTCCGCTGGGGACGTGCGCCTTGATGCCCTTGACCTTGAAGAAGGTCTCCCGGGCTTGCCACCGCGGTCTCGAACCGCATCCTATCCCTGCCGGCCTCGATACAACCAGGGGAGTACTTCGCCTGATACCGCCGGCGACCCCAAAATATTTTAATTTCCGCAGGAGTGCGCACAGCCGTGGCTGAAGAAATCGACAAGTACGAAGACGACCTGGAAAAGCTCATCGACACCGGGAAAGAGAAGGGCTACCTCACCTACGGTGAGGTGAACGACCTGCTGCCCGGAGACATCACCTCGCCTGACGAGCTTGATGACCTGATGACCACCATCAACACGCAGGGCATCGATGTCCTGGCCGGCGACACGCGCACTGAGCGCGACAAGTACGAGCCCGAGGCCGGCGAAGAGTCTGACGATGTCGAGCTTGACCTCTCGCCCGGCACGCTGGAAAAAACCAACGACCCCGTGCGCATGTACCTGCGCGAGATGGGCACGGTCCCGCTGCTCACGCGCGAGGGCGAGGTTGAGATCGCCAAGCGCATTGAGCGCGGCCAGAACCGCGTGATGAAGGCCATCTCGCGTTCGCCGATCGTCATCCGCGAGATCGTCGGCCTGGGCGAGGACCTGCGGCGCGGCGTGCGCAACATCAAGGAGGTCGTCACCTTCGACGAGGAGGAGCTGACCGAAGAGATCCTGCAGGCGCGGGTGCGCTCGACGGTGGGCCGCATCGACATCATCGTCAAGCACCAGAAGAAGATTGGCGTGCTGGGTGAAAAGCTAGCCTTGCCACACGGCAAGGACGCCAAGGCCAAGGCGCGGGACACGCGCAAGACGCGCTGGCTGATCGGCCGCGAGCACGTCTACATCAACCGCATCATCCGAGAGCTGAAGTACACGAACTCGGAGAAGAAGCGCCTGCTCGACAAGGTCAACAAGACGGTCGACGCCATGCGCACCCTGGAGCGGCAGATCAAGTCGCTGGAGGCGAAGTTCGAGGCCTCCAAGTCCGAAGAGTTGCGCAAGGAGTATCGCCGGCAGCAGAAGAACTGCCGGATCGACCTGGAGCGCATCGAGCTCGACGCGGGCACGCCCATCGCGGATCTCAAGCGCACGCAGCGCGAGATGATCCAGGGCGATATGGACGCCGAACGCGCCAAGCGCGAGTTGATCGAGGCCAACCTGCGCCTCGTGGTCTCGATCGCCAAGAAGTACACCAACCGCGGCTTGCAGTTCCTCGACCTCATCCAGGAGGGCAACATCGGCCTGATGAAGGCGGTGGATAAATTTGAGTACCGCCGCGGTTACAAATTCTCGACTTACGCGACGTGGTGGATCCGCCAGGCTATCACCCGCGCCATCGCCGATCAGGCACGCACCATCCGCATTCCGGTGCACATGATCGAGACCATCAACAAGCTGATCCGCACCAGCCGCCAGCTGGTGCAGGAGCTGGGCCGCGAGGCGTCGTCCGAAGAGATCGCCCGCCGAATGGACATCCCGGTCGCGAAGGTGCGCAAGGTGCTGAAAATTGCGCAGGAGCCGATCTCACTCGAAACGCCCATCGGCGAAGAGGAGGACTCGCACCTCGGGGACTTCATCGAGGACCGCATGGCGGTCTCGCCCGCCGACGCGGTGATCGCCGTCAACCTCAAGGAGTACACATCTCAAGTGCTTCGGACGCTAACGCCCCGCGAAGAGCGCGTCATCAAGATGCGCTTCGGCCTCGAGGACGGCTCCGAGCATACGCTGGAGGAGGTTGGCCAGTCGTTCCAGGTGACGCGCGAGCGCATCCGGCAGATCGAGGCCAAGGCTCTGCGCAAGCTGCGTCACCCCAGCCGGTCGCGCAAGCTGAAGGCCTTCGTCGACGGCGTCAAAGACATCTAACTGGCAATATCGAACCGGCGGCACGAGACCTACAACTTCCTTGAAACGGGCGCCCCACATCTTACCTCCAGATGTGGGGTTTCTCTTTGCCGGTTCACCGCACAGAGCGCGGGCTCTCGTCGGCTCGCCTGGGGCCCGGGCCCACTTTTCAACGTCTTTTCCACAAGTCGGAAACCAACCTCTCTGGCCCGCGGCCGCATCCAAGCGTGCGGAACAAGGAGAACTCGATGCGTCTATTCAGATATCTCGCTGTTTTCGCTATTGCTACAGCCGTCCTTAGCGCCGTCTCCGTCGCCCCCGCGCAGGTGAGCATCGGCGTTGGAATCGGCGCCGCGCCCATCTGCCCGTACGGGTACTTCGACTACGCGCCCTACGACTGCGCCCCGTACGGGTACTACGGTCCCGACTGGTTCGTCGGCGGCTTGTTCATTGGAGCCGGTCCCTGGTTCCATGGACCGCGCGGGTTCTATGGCCACGTCGATAACCGTTACGATCCGCGCAATGGCTACCACGGCCCCCTGCCCGACCGCGGAGCGAAGCCGTTCACCCACTTCCAGCCCAACGAGGCCCGCGACGGTAACGGCCACGTAGGCACCGCCACCCACGCCCCGACCACGGAGCACAGCGGCGGCTTCTCGGGCATGCGCGGCGGCGGCGGTCGCCCCCGCTAGGTCGCAGCCAAACGAGCAACGAAGAGCCCACATCTCGCCCGCCGGGATGTGGGTTTCTTCGGTTGCACAACAGCCCGGTCTCTTTGCGCATCCAAACAAGTGGATCAAGGAGAACCGATGCCCCACCTAAAATCTCTCGCCGTTACCGCTATCGCCGCGGCCCTGATGTTGAGTGCCGCAGCAGTCGCACCCGCTCAAGTCGTGGTTGGCATCGGAGTCGCTCCTGTTTGCCCGTATGGGTACTTCGATTACGCACCTTATAGCTGTTCCCCCTACGGTTACTATGGCCCCGACTGGTTTAACGGGGGGTTCTTTATCGGAGCCGGTCCCTGGTTCCATGGCCCGCGCGGCTTCTACGGCCATGTGGACAATCGCTACGATCCCCGGCTTGGCTACGCCGGCCCCATGCCCGACCGCGGAGCGCGCGCGTTCAACCACTTCCAGGGGAATGAAGCCCGCGATGGCAATGGCCACGTGGGCACCGCCGCCCACAGTCCGGCAGCTGAACATAGCGCCGGATTCCAAGGCAGCCGCGGAGGCGGCAGTCATGGTGGCGGCGGAGGTCACCACCGCTAAAGGGCAACCCACGAACGCGGAAGTTGTTAGCCGCGCACCGCCTCGGGCTCGCGAAGTCCCTCTCCGCCAACCGCAGTCGTCCTACTCGAATGCGAATGAAATCTGTGCGGAACTTTCGGGTTCATCGGTTGCACGGTCGCATAGTGGATCGCTGTCTCGCAATAAACGCAACTTGTCTCGTGAATCACAAAATCCGCAGCGCCCACCTGCAGCGGAAAGGCCCGCAGGCATTGCGGGCAGGTGATGAGGACACGCGCCTCCGACGTATCGTCACGCCGCGAAGGAGAGATCCAGATCGGGGTCGATGCATCGGCCCCCACCCGCACGCCCTGTTCATACGGAGCGGCGGTCTTCAGCAGGCGAAACAGCCCGCCCAGCCCCGTGGCCTTCTCGTAGAAAGCGTCCGCTGCAACTCCGTTCGGCACCTCGCCGCCCGCGAAGGCGCCGCTGGACGCAATCACATAGATCCTTGGGATTCTGCGGCGGACGACGGAGAGCAGCTCGAAGCCGGACATTCCCGGCATGTTCAGGTCGGAGAGCAGAACGTCCGGCACCTCGGACCGTATCTCCTCCAGTGCGGTAAAGCCATCTTCGGCAGACCTTACCTCATGGCCGAGGCCGCGAAAGACCTGGCAGAGGAGGGTCCTTGTGGTGGGCTCGTCGTCAACGATCAGCATTTTTGCTTTCAGATTGGGCATTTCGTTACCTCCGATCCGATTTTGTTGCCAGTGTTAAAAAGGTTGCCTCTACGGCAGCTTTATTGCTGTGCCGGATTGCTCAGGCCTCACAATTTATTTTTCCGGTGGGATTTTTCCGGTGGGTCAGCAGGCGATTCGGGCCAGTTTTTCTTCAGAGAGGATGCGGACCGAGGTGCCTCGGATGCGGATGAGCTGCTTTTTCTGGAATGCGCTCAGGGCGCGGGTGATGCTTTCGCGGCTGGTGCCGGCGAAACCTGCGATGGCTTCGTGGGAGAAGGCCATGGTGAAGACGATGTCGGGCCTGCCACAGGAGGCGGAGCGTCCCCAGTCGAGCAGAAGGCCGGCCAGGCGGGCGGCGACGGAGCTGGAGAGGGCGAGCCGGCGGGCGCCCTCGAAGGAGGACTTGTACTCCTGCGCGAGCAACTGGGCGGCGTGGAGACTGGCTTCGCCGTGGCGTGCGAGGAAGGCGACAAAGTGAGCGCGGGGGACGATCTTGACGAAGGTGGGCTCCAGGGTGACGGCAGTGGTCTCGGAGCAGCTGTTGGAGATTGCTGCTCCGAGGCCGAGCACATCGCCGGGAAGGGCAACTTTTACGTTCATGGTCATTCCCGCGGAGGAGGTGCAGGAGAGCATGACCCGGCCGGTGCAGAGGACGAGGACGCGCTTACAGGGGTCCCCCTCGTGGAGGAGGGTCGTTCCCGCCGGGTGCATGACCAGCGCGCCGATGCTGTTGAAATCGGCGAGGGCGTGGGGCGCGAGGCTGCAGAACATGCGATGGGAACGGTAGCGGCAGGTGAGGCAGTCGGTGGGCGGCGGCATGGATTTGTCCCGTGGAAGGGGATGGTCACACGTCACAATGCCGGCGTCTGTCCTATAGTGCTCACGGGCGGGGCGAGGCCATTGTGGAGCTACTTTTCGGTTTGATATTGCTTAAATGCCTCTGGGATGAGCAAAATGGATCAGTGTAGGCTAGCCGACGGTGAGATGATCGTTAATGGATAGGTGTCTGCGCTTCAGAGCCGGTTGACCTCCGGGCAGCCGCAGAGACACAGAGATTCGGACGCGTATCTGGAAGGACGAGGTACGATCCATGACCGACACGGGCACGACCAAATTTGACACGGCTGCTTTTCTGGCGAATGCCGGACTCGGGCGAAGGATTGTCCATTTCAAGGCGAAGGAGCAGTTGTTCCGGCAGGGCAGTCCCGCCGACTGCGTCTATTACATTCGCTCCGGGCGGGCGAAGCTGACGGTGGTCTCGGGCAAGGGCAAGGAGGCGACGATCACGCTGCTGGCGCCGGGGGAGTTCGTCGGCGAGGAGACGATCTCCGGACCGATGGGGCTGCGCCTGGCGACGGCAACCACGTTGACCGCATGCACGGCGTTGAAGATTGAACGAGAGGAGATGGTGCGCGTGCTGCATGAGGAGCATGCGTTCTCCGACCTGTTTGTGAAGTTCCTGCTGGGGCGCAGCCTCCGGACGCAGGCGGACCTTGTGGACCAGCTCTTCAACTCGAGCGAGAAGCGCCTGGCGCGGGTGTTGCTGCTGATGGCGGAGTTTGGAGCGGCGGGTGAACCGGAGACCCTGATTCCGCCGATCACGCAGGAGACGCTGGCGGAGATGATTGGGACGACGCGCAGCCGGGTGAGCTTCTTTATGAACCGGTTCCGCAAGCTTGGCTTCATTGATTACAACGGCCGTATCCGGGTGCATAAGTCGCTGCTGAATGTGGTGCTGCACGACCAGCTGCCCGAGCATAACGCCGCGCGCCCCTTTACCCCAACTTCTGCCCCAGGGATGAAGCCTAAGGCGATTCAGGAAAGACAGCGAGCCAATGGATGGAAGCAAGCATTACCATCACCCTGACGAAGGGCCACATGCGAAGCTCGATCCGGATCGCGTGCCCTACTGGAAGCGGGCGCATCGCGATTGGCGATTCTGGGTTGCCGTGTGCTTCCTGTTCGCCGCCATTGCAATCTATGTCGTGACCGTCGACCTGGCGCTGGTGCCGCGCATCCGACCGGCTTAGAGGCCCACCCCAAAGGCTGCGGAGCTGTGACCCTCTTGCAAGGGACAGGCCGTTCCGACAGGAGAGGCGCCTGGCGGGTGTAAAGGCATCTCGTCGCACACCCCTCTGCGATAATCGAACCCATGGAGCTGCTGTCCCCCGCCGACCCCTGCGAAGACATCGCAGCCCCCCTCCTCCGCCGCTTCTTCCCCTTCTACTGCCTCCTCGCTGCCGGCGCCACCTGGGGCTATGCGCTCTACGACCGGTTCCAGCTTGACGGCGACGCAGTAGCCTACATGGACATTGGCGACAACCTGCGCGCCCACCGCTGGGCCGGCATCGTGAACGGCTACTGGCACCCCATGTACCCGGCCTTCCTCTCGGCCGGCCACATTCTCCTCCACGCCACGCTGCGCACCGAGCTGCGCGCCTACTACTTCGTCAACTACGCGGTCTTCCTGCTGGAGATGATCGCCATCGTCGCCTTCTGCGATGCGCTGCTGCGCCTGCGCGCTGAGCTGCAGCCCGCCTCAACCGCCCCCACAGACTTTCTCCTCAGCCGCTATCCTCTCCGCTACTTTGCGCTCGCGCTGCTTGTCATCGCCAGCCAGCGGGAGCTCTCGCTGGGCAAGGTCCGTCCCGACGCGCTGTTGCAGGTCTTTCTGCTCTTCGCGCTGGCCGCGCTGCTCGCTCACCTCGCCACCCATCGCCTGCGCTACGCGGCGGCGATGGGCCTCGCGCTGGGCTGCGCGTACCTCACCAAGTCCTTTGCCTTCCTGTTCGCTTTTCTCTGCCTCTTCGCGCTTGCCGGCTTCCGCTGGTTTTGGCTGAAACACAAACCGACGCAGGTGGTGCCTGCCGTCCTGCTGGCCCTCGCGACCTTCGCCGCCGTCGCGGGCCCGTATGTGGCCGCGCTCTCCCGCCAGCATGGGCGGCTGGACTTTGGCGACTCGGGCTCGCTCAACTACGCCTGGTATGTGGGCGGCACCGAGAAGATGCACCTGCAGCCCGACCAGACTTCGCAGTTCGGCGCAGCCGAGGTCCACCTCAAACACCCCGAGCGCGAACTGCTTCACTCGCCCCTGATCCTCAGCTACGCAGCGATGCCCTTCGGCACCTACCCGGACTGGTTCGACGCCACCTACTGGAACGACCAGATCAAGCCGCACCTCAACCTGGGGGGCGAGCTGCGGCGCGGCGCGCGCAACTGCGTCCTCGTCTTTCGCTACCTCTTCAACCACCCCGAGACGCTTATCCTGCTCGCGCTGTTGCTCGCGCTCGGCGCGCGTCCGACCCTGCGCTGGAGGCCGGGCGACGCCGCAGCCAACCCTTTCTGGTTTGCCCCGCTGCTGCTTGGCGCGGCCATCTGGGGCATCTACGCGATCGTCAACACCGAAGAGCGCTACGTCACCGTTGCCTACCTCACCATCGTCCTCACCCTCTTCGCCACGCTCCGGCTGCCGGGCCGTGTCTCCGGGACGGGCGGGCCAAAGACCAACCTTCGCTCAATCGCATCTGTCTCAATGCTTCTGTTGGCGCTGCTTGCGGCCGGCGAGTCTTTGCGCACTGTGTTGGACGATCGCCGTGACCTACTGGTTGACGGATCGCTGCGCGGCTGGTACTCGCCGACCCTGTTCGGCGCCGCGGAGGGCCTGCGCTCGCTCGGCGTAGCGCCGGGCGACACCGTGGCCTGCGTGGGCGCCACCGCCTGCCTCACCGATCACTACTGGGCCCGCCTGGCCGGCGTCCGTATCCTCACCGAGATCTATGACCCGGACACGCACACCTACCTCTTCCTCTCCGGCGTTGCCAATCGCGAGCAGGCGATCGCGACTGTTCGTGGCCAGGGGGCGAAGGTGCTGGTCGCGGACTTTGGCGTGACCCGCGTCAGCGACGCCGACCCCTTCTTCCGTAACTGGCGGCAGCTGGGCGACACTACCTTCTACGCCCTGCCGCTGAACCCCTGAACGCGGTCCTGCGTTGACCGTTGTTCGTTCGGGTTGGACTGAGAATGGGAGCGGTCGACGTAGAACGGACAATGTCTCCCCTTGGTACCATCTCCCCATGCCTGATCTCGACCTCACCATCCTCATGCCTTGTCTCAATGAGGCCGAGACTCTCGCGATCTGCGTCCGCCAGGCCGTCACCGCGATCCGCGACGTCAACGTCTCAGGCGAGGTCCTCGTTGCCGACAACGGCTCGACCGATGGCTCGCAACAGATCGCCATCGCCGAGGGCGCGCGCGTGGTTGACGTCGCGATCCGGGGCTACGGCGCGGCCCTGATCGCCGGTATTGAGGCCGCGCGCGGCAGGTACATCCTGATGGCCGACGCCGACGCGAGCTACCACTTCGAGCACCTGCCACGCTTCCTGCCCAAACTCGATGCAGGCTACGACCTTGTGATGGGCAACCGCTTCGCCGGCTCGATCGAGCCCGGCGCGATGCCGCCGCTGCACCGATTTCTCGGCAACCCTGTCCTCTCGGCAATCGGCCGCGTCTTCTTTCGCATCCCCGTGCGCGACTTCCACTGCGGCCTGCGTGCCTTCCGCCGCGATGCAATTCTGGCTCTCAATCTGCGGACGACAGGGATGGAGTTCGCGTCCGAGATGGTGGTCAAGAGCTCCCTGGCCGGCCTGCGCATGACCGAGGTGCCCACCACGCTCTCGCCCGACGGCCGCTCCCGCCCGCCTCACCTGCGCTCCTGGCGGGACGGCTGGCGTCACCTGCGCTTCCTCCTTCTCTACAGCCCGCGCTGGCTCTTCTTCTACCCGGGTCTTATCGCTCTCGCCGCGGGCGTCACGCTCTCCGCCGCGCTGCTGCCGGGTCCGCTGCCCATCCACTTCGGCTCCGTCACTCACACCCTGGACGTCGACACCCTCACCTACGCGCTCGGCCTGGTCCTCATCGGGGCGCACATCACGGTCTTTGCTGTCTCGGCCAAGGTCTTTGGGACGCAGGAAGGTTTTCTGCCGCCCAACCCACAGCTTGACCGGCTCTTTAAGATCATCACTCTTGAAGTTGGCCTGTTCTTCGGCTGCTTCCTTCTGCTCGCCGGGGCGGGGATCCTCGGCTACGCCATCTATCTGTGGCACGCCGCAGGGTTCGGCAACCTCTCCGCAACCCGTATGCTCCGGCTCACCCTCCCCTCCGCGACGCTCTTCATGCTCGGCGTCGAAGTCATCTTCGCCAGCTTCTTCCTCAGCCTCCTGGGCCTCAACCGGCGCTGAGCATCCCTACTCCCACTCCACCAAGCTCTCTGCGGCATGGTCGAACTCCACATAAGGCCCATCCGTCCCGCTCTGCAGCGTCACCGGGACCCCATTCACCGTGGCCTTGGCTACCGTCCCAAACCGCCAGCGCACGATCACCCGTGCCGCCGAGCTCCCCGAAATCCTCAGCGACCGCGCCCCACGCACGAGGACCCGCCCCTCAAAGTCCGTCATGCGGGTCTCGGCGGAGCCAGCCTCGACTGAACCGGACGCATTTGAACCGCCGGGCAGCACCTCATACACTCTGCGGTCGTCCAGCGACTTGACGGACGTATTCCCGCTCTCCGACTGTGGCACCAGCGTCATCACATCCTCGGGGATCTTCGGGATTACGGCGCCGGCGCGGGCCCAGACGGGAATCGTCTCTACGCCCGCATCGGCGACCACGATCTGCCCGCCTGGGGCGGCCTTCCCTGTCCAGTAATCCACCCACTCGCCGGACGGCAGATAGACGGCGCGCTGCGTCCCCTCATCGATGACCGGCGCCACCAGAAGGTCCGGCCCGAAGAGATACTCGTCCTTCGCCGTGCGCGCGCGCGCGTCGTCCTGATACTCGAGCACCAGCGCGCGCATGATCGGCATCCCAGTCTTCGCCGCCTCCTGCGCCGCCGCGAAGCGGTACGGAAACAAACTCATATGTAGCACCGCGTACTTGCGATAGATATCCAGCGCCTCGTGGCCGCCCGGTGGCCCATTCGAATCGAAGTCCCACGGCCCGATGTTCTTTGACGACATCACCTCCATCACCGGCGAGAACGCGGCGTACTCCGTCCAGCGCATCAGGAGCCGCGCATCCGGCGTCGATGCCGTCGCCTCATACCCTCCAAGGTCCGCCGTCCACAGCGGCATCCCACTCAGCCCCGCGCCCAGCCCCGCCGTTACCACCGTCGGCAGCCCGTTGAGCGGCGAGAAGCTTGCCTCGTTGTCCCCGCCCCACAGAAAGCCAATCCCGTTTGCCCCCACGCTCACGCTGCGCGCGAACAGCACACCATTGCCCTTCAGGTCCTTCCGGATCAGCTCCTCCACTGCGTTGTTGTAGAGCACGTCGTACTGGTTGCGCATCATCCGCGGGTCGGTGCCATCGAAGAAACGCGCATCGCCCAGGAAGCTTCCCTCGCCATCGTCATCCTTGAAGCCATCGGCTCCGGCCGCGATCGCCTGGCGGACCTGATCCTGCCACCACTGCTTCGCCTTCGGATTGGTGAAGTCGATCAGCGAACCTATCCCCTTCCACCAGCGCGCCACATAGGGGCTTCCGTCGGGGTTCTTCACAAACAGGCCCTGGTCCGCGGGAAACTGGTAGTTCTCCGCCAGCGGCGTGATCTTGCCCTCGAAGCCTGCCTCCTTCGGCGGGTCCGACTTCGAGTTGATCCACGGCGTGTGCCACAGCACCAGTTTGTACCCCTGCGCGTGGATGTACTTCACCATCCCCGGCGCATCCGCAAACTGCTGGGGGTTGAATTTGTAATCGTTATAGGTCGTTGACCAGGGCGAGTCGATCAGGACCACGCTGGCCGGCAGTCCCAGCTCGCGGTTTTTGTCCACATCCTCCTTCACCTGCGCGTCGTTCTGGTGGTAGTCGCGGGACTTCCAGGGCGCGAATGCCCAGTACGGCGGCAGCACGGCACGCCCGGCCTGCGCAGTAAACCGCTCCAAAATGCCGGGAAACTTCGGCCCGGTGAACAGGACTATCCGGAGCTTCGCCGCAGTCGCATCCACCACAATCTCGTCGCGGTCGCTCGCGTTCAGGTCAAAGGTCGCCTCGCCCGTTGTGTCCACCCACATCCCATAGCCGCTCGTGCTCATGAAGAACGGGATCGGCTTGTAGGTGGACGTGCCCTTTACGCCCGCGTCGTCCATCGACAGGTTCTTCACCACCGTGTGCGCGTGGTCCAGCGTATCGAAGCGCTCACCGAGGCCGTAGTAGCTGGCCGCGTCGCGCACGTAGAAACGCCAGTATCCGACCTCGTACGCGACGCTGGTGATCTCCACCACCGCCGGCGCCACCTGCCGCAGATGCAGCTTGTCGGTGCCAACCGGATCGCCGTTGAAGTCGAAGTCGTGCAGCAGGAGCTCTGGCGTGGCTCCGGCTGGGCCCGCAGCAGCCGCTGCCTTTGCCGGAAGCGCAAACGCCACGGTCTGCGCGTCCCGCTTCGCCAGCCCATCCACCGGCGCCTCCGGTGTGCGCACGACGCGGGTCCCGCCGGGAATCTCTTCTCCGCCGACATCCTGCGCCGCGCCTGCACAGGTTCCTGCCGTCAGGCACAACAGAACGGCCACGACGCTCCTCCGAATGCCGACCATTCCACTCCCTCGGACCGATCCCGCCGGCCACTTCCACGATAGAGCATCGGCGGCGGGCAAAGGAAAAGGCCCCGTTGCGGGGCCTCTTCCTGTCTTGCCGTGCGAGCCGACCGGTTCCACCGGGCCGACGCTAGGAGGCTGCTCCCTGCGCCACCGCTGCTTCATATCCGGCCTGGAACGAAGTGCGATACGCATCGCGCGCATCGCCCTTTACAGGCGGGTGAAGATACAGGTGGGACGTCTTGTAGGAGATGGGGCGCTTGGCCAGCCTGTCCAGCTTCGCTGCTTCGACTCCATCCTGGTAGGCCTGCTTCTGGGGGCCATCGGCCTGGGCGCGCATGTCCGGCACGGCTACGGTGTTTGCTTTGTTGTCGCTCCCGGTAAGGGAGTTCTGGGCCAGCGCCAGAAACGGCACGCTGGTCATCATCGCCACTGCCATCAGTGGTGTTGCAATACGGGTTATCTTGCTCATAGTGTCCTCTAAAGAATTGCTTGCGGGCGACGAACCTCCCGAAAGCCAGACGAACGCTACGCCAGTCTGCCCGCATTTGGCAAGTGCGCTGCCCAGAGATGTCCCATCTTGTTACCTAAGATTCGATCTCGTAACTTCTGCGCCCGGGGCCTGTAACGCGCTGGCTACATATTGGTGTGTCCGGCGCGCATCTCCTCATTGAATGCAGGCTTGATGAACTCCAGCGTCCGCGCCAATTCCGCCTCATACCCCTCCCGTCGCTCCAGCAGCTTCTGCGTCGGCGCGGCATAGCCCTCGTCCGCTGCCAGCCGCAGCAGTCCCTCGCCCAGCAGCGCGCCCACCGCACCTTTCAGCTCCTCCACCGTCGCATCCAGATACTGCGCGTCGCGCGGGTCCAGCAGCCACACGGGCGCGCCCCCGCCCAGCACCCCGGAGAGCCAATAGACCTTGCCGGCGAGGAATGCCTGCCGTTGCTCTGCGGTCGTATCGTTGAAGACAAACTTCTTCTGCTTGATGCTGTAGTAGCGCGTGGTCAGTGGCACGGGCTGGCGGTTGCCGCTCTTCACCAGCTCCAACTGCCCCTGATCCATCGTCTTGCGGACCGCGTTATAGATGAATCCTTCGGCAAGGGGCTGCTCGGGCGCAGGCACCACATCGCGAAACGTCACGGTCATCGACACCGCGACCTTGGCGTGCAGCACGCTCTCGGGGCCATCTTCCAGCCGCACCTCGCCGTGCACCAGCGATGTGTCCGCGCCCGAGGTTGACTCGTGGAACGGCCAGCCGAACCGCCCAAAGCTCAGCGGCAGCCCGTGCAGCGTCAGGTAGCAGTCCGGGCGCGGGTTCTTGAGCCGCTTGGCCGATTCGGCCAGGTACGCCTTCACGCCCTCCATCAGGTCGGGGCGGCCGAACTCGAAGCCTTCGCTCAGTTCCAGCAGCTGGGTTTTGCCGGGCTCTGCCGCCAGCGCCAAGGTAAATCTCGTGGTCGCGCCGCCTGAGTACTTCTCGCCCGCCTCGCTCGCGACCACCACCAGCCCGGCCACCCGCGCGGCCGACTCCACCTGTACTGCCAGAACCTCACTCGCCATATGCTCGAATCGTCCTCAATCTGTCATCGACTTCGCTGCAACCCCACCCATTCTACGGAAGCCGGGCGGCGGGTGCGTTACGCCGCTGCACCCTCCCGGACGAAGGGCCGGAGGCCGCAGCGGCGTTGTGCAGGTTTCAACTTCCTCTCAGGCAACGATTAGTGGGCTACCAGCTTCACCTCGCCGAGCAGTCCCGACGTTGGAGGCGCCGTGGGAGCCGCGCGGCCAGCACCCGCAGGAGGAGCGGCTGGACCTGCACCTGCCGCGCCCGTTGCCGCGCCGCCCTGGCCCTGCCGCCGACGTCCGCCGCCGGGCGCTCCCGCACCGCCGGCCGCAGCTCCGCCAGTGACTGTCGCCAGCCCCGGCGCAGGAGCCGCAGCGGGTGCAGCCGGCGGGGGCCCACCGGGCCCGCCGCGTCCCTCGACGGTCGCATGTACCTCAATCGTCAGGTCGTTCGCGCCCGGCTTCAGCGCGCCCGTCACGTCCCACCGGTACGGCTGGAACGACCGCGCGCCCACCTCTTTGCCGTTCAGCGTCACCTTGGCGTAGTCGTGGACATCGGCGATCTCCAGATACACTCGCTGCCCCTTCGGCGTTGCCGCCACGGTGAACTGCTTCTTGTACGTCGCCGGACCGGCGAAGCCAGTCGTCCCCAGCTCCTCCCACGGCTTGATGGTGGTCGTCACCTGCTTGCCGCCCAGGTCCACATTCCAATCGCCGTCCAGGGTCGCCACGGCGGCGCCTGCGGCGAAGGAGGGCTCCGCCGCGGCAACGCCGGCCGGCAGCGGCCCCACCACAATCACCTTCGCCTCATAGGGGCCCAGCACCAGCGGCACCTTCACCGCGTCGCCCTCCACCACTGCCGCCGGCATCGGGTGGATCTCGCCCGTCGCCAGGTCCCAGGCCTGCGCTTTGCCGTGGCCCGCAATGGTCACCGTGCGCGTCTCCGGTTTGTCGCTCTCATTAAAGAAGTAGTACATATCGCCGTCGCGCCATGCCCGGTGCGTGTAGGTCAGCCGCTCGAATGGCGCATCGAGCTTCACGTCCGGCTTGGGCAGCGCGGCCAGAACCGCCGGCGTAATGTCGCCCGAGGACTCCACCAGCGTGGCGAAGCTCAGGTCCGGGACCTCCTTCGCGTCCATGAAGGTCTTGTCGACGATCAGCGACGGCGTCTTGCCCACGAAGATCACCTTGCCGCCCTCTTTGGCGAACTGGCGCAGCCTGTCGAGGCTGGCGCGCGTGATTACCGTCTCCGACGGGAACACTATCGCCTTGTAGGTCTGGCCGCTCAGGTTAGTGAAGCCGCCGTCCTTCAGCGTCGCCACCGAGCTCAGCGACTGGTCGTCGAAGTAGTCCCAGTCCACCTGGTGCTCAAACAGCTGCCAGCCGAGCTTGGTGGTGCTCTGGTCGGCCTCCTGCGCGTCGGCGCCGCCCAGCCAGATGGTGTTGCCCGGATGGTAGAGCCCCACTTGTGCCGCCGGCCGGCCAATCGCCATCAGATAGCCGCCGCGGTTGGCGTACCAGGCCACTGCCGCGGCCTCCGGCGGGGCCGGCGGTGGCGGCGCATTGGCATCAGCAGCCTGGCCAAACCGCGTCACCGGCACCCGGATCTCCAGAGCATTCACCCCCCGCACCAGCTGGAAGTTCATCTGGTAGACGCCATCGACGCCTGTGCCGCCGCCCTCTTCCGCCCAAACCTGCGGCCGGCCGAAGAGATGCGCCGCCGAGGAGGCGAGCTTGGGAAAGTTGTTGTTGATGTTCCACGTCCCGTCCGGCCGGTGCACCGCGCTCGGAATCAGCTGGCTCAGGTTGTCGATGCCCGGCACCTCCACATGCCGGTTGTCGCGGAAGTAGTCGCCCTCGCTGCGCTCCAGCGAGATCATCGTCTCCTCGTGGTTCAGATGGACGAGGTATTCCACGCTGTGCGCCTTCGCCCAGGCCGCCTGCTCGCCGAAGAACGAGTCGCGGAAGACGCTGCTCCAGACGTCGTAATAGTCCGCCCGCGCCCGGTCCGACCCGTCGATCGGCTTGCGGTCGAACCAAGACGGCAGGTACGGCGCCAGGTCGTAGCCCTTCTGCGCCTTGAACGTCTCCAGCAGCTTCGGCGTCCAAGGAATGCCGCTGCTGTAGTCCGGCTCATCGCCGAAGAAGCCGAGCACAATCTTGCCGAACTGGTCGCCTACCGCGTTGTAGTAGGTCTCATGCACGGTGTGCAGGAAGGCGTCCGTGGCTTTGGGATCGAGGTAGTCGATGATCGTGTAGGTCGCGTCCTTCGCCCGCGTCCCATCCGCGCGGTTGAAGTTGCGCGTCGGTGAGCTCAGGTAGACGTGCCGCAAAAACTGCACCCCCCACGTGTACCGCGGCTCGTTCGGCGTGGTTCCCTCGGCCGGAGTTTGATACTTCAGCTGCCCGTCCGCCGGCAGCGGAATCGGGATCACCTGCTTGATCGCCCCGGTCGGGTCGGTCTCCGTCGCCCAGATCGCCAGCGTGTCGCTGGGCACCGGCATCTGCAGCGTCTGCCCCGGCGCCACGTGCACGTTGATGTCCGCCACAATGTCCTGCATGCCGAGCTGCGGATACCGCTCGCTGATATACCCGCCCGCAAACCCGCTGGGATAATCCGACTCATCCTGGATCCACATCCGCATGTTGCGCTTGGCCAGCTCGGCCACCGTGTACTTCACCTGGTCCATGTGCCCGTCGGAGAGATACGCCGGCTCGCCCGGCGCACGGCGCCCCGGCGATAAATTAATGATGAAGACGCCATTCGCCGAGAGCCGGTCGAGGTCGCGCGAGATTCGCGCGCGCACCTCGGCGGCGTCATACGGAATCCCGCGCGCCCGCGCCGCCGCATTCGCGCCGTTCCAGCTCTGGAACGGCTGGATCGCGCCATACTCATGCGGCGGCGCCTTGAAGTTGGCCGCAACCTCGCTCACCGACGGCACGACGATCTCCTGCCACGGGCGTGGCGGAGCCGCCTGCTGCGCCAGCAGCGGCGCGACGGGGGAAAATAGCGAGACGAGACCAACCTTCAGCGCGAGCTTCATGGCATCCACTCCGAGAGACAATTTTGTTCGACAGGGAGTATACGTCCGCCAACCTGCGCAAGTCGCACCCGGGCCCGCGCGAGACGGCCGAATGTAGACTGGTGGGATGAACCAGGAAGTGGTTTTGATCGTGTTTCAGGTGCTGGTGCTGGTGATGGCGTTTGCGGTGCATGAGAGCGCCCATGCGTATGTGGCGATGCGGCTGGGCGATCCGACGGCGTATATGCTGGGGCGGGTGACGCTGAATCCGCTGAAGCATCTGGACCCGCTGGGGTCGGTGATTATCCCGATTGTTTCCATGGTGTATGGTGGCTGGCTGATTGGCTGGGCGAAGCCGTGCCCGGTGACGACGCGGAACTTCAAGAACATCAAGCGGGACGACATTCTGGTGTCGCTGGCGGGGCCGGCGAGCAATCTGGCGATGGCGACGGGCGCGCTGATTCTGCTGCTGCTGTTCAAACATGCGGTGCCGGGCGGCGGGCCTTCGGTGGGGGCGGCGATGCTGATTGCGAACCACGTGCCGGGGGTGGAGACGGACAATCTGCCGGCGCTGTTTCCTCTGGCGTTGCTGCTTTATTTTGCGGTGCTGATCAACCTGCTGCTGTTCGTGTTCAACCTGATTCCGGTGCCGCCGCTGGATGGGAGCCATGTGCTGCGCCAGTTCCTGCCCTATGGGGTGGAGCGGGTGTACAACCAGTTCGGCGGATACATGCTGCTGGTGATTCTGCTGCTGTTTGGCGGGTTTATCTTCCGGACGTTCTACTATCCGCTTCTGGGCGTCTTCGACGGCGTGCTGATGTCGCTGTAAGCGGCGCGATTCTGGGGCTGTAGGCAGCCCGATTCCTGTACCCTTTTGTGTGACACGACGATGAGTGACGAGATTACGATTCCGGCGCGCAGGCGCGTTTTGAGCGGCATGCGTCCGACCGGGCGGTTGCACCTGGGCAACTATGTGGGCGCGCTGAAGAACTGGGTGGAGCTGCAGAATGAGTTTGAGTGCTACTTCTTTATTGCGGACTTTCACGCGCTGACGACGGACTATGCGGACACGGGCAAGCTGCCGGAGAATGTGCGCGAGGTGGTGCTGGATTTCCTTGCGGCTGGACTCGATCCGAAGCGATGCACGATCTTTCTGCAGAGCAAGGTGCCGGCGCACTTCGTGCTGAACAGCCTGCTGGAGATGATTACTCCGCTGAGCTGGCTGGAGCGGGTGCCGACGTACAAGGACCAGCAGGAGCAGCTGAAGGAGAAGGACCTGGCGACGATTGGGTTTTTGGGGTATCCGGTGCTGCAGTCGGCGGACATACTGGTGTACCAGGCGGATTTTGTGCCGGTGGGGCAGGACCAGGCGGCGCACGTGGAGATCACGCGGGAGATTGCGCGGCGGTTCAATCACCTTTATCCGGGCGAGGTTCTGCCGGAGCCGAAGGTGCTACTGACGCCGAGCCCGAAGCTGCCGGGGACGGATGGGCGCAAGATGTCCAAGAGTTATGGGAATACGATTCTGCTGAGCGATCCGGAGGCGGAGGTGCGCGCGAAGCTGAAGACGATGGTGACGGACCCGGCGCGGGTGCGGCGGGCCGATCCAGGGAATCCGGATGTGTGCCCGGTCTTCGATCTGCACAGGGTTTTCTCGAGCGAGGAGATGCGAGTGGAAGTGCGGGAGGGATGCACAACGGCGGGAATCGGGTGCATCCAGTGCAAGGGCTGGCTGTCGGACGCGGTGGTGAAGGAGCTGGCGCCGATTCAGGAGCGGCGGGCGTACTTTGAAGCGCACCCGGATGAGGTGCAGGCGATCCTGGACGATGGGGCGGTGAGGGCGAATGAGCGCGCGGCGGTGACGATGCAGCAGGTCTACGCTGCGGTAGGGCTGGGGTAGAGATGGCAGACGAGATCGAAGTCGAGCGGGTTGCCGCGGCGGATGAGGAGATTGTGCCGGTAGGGGAGCGGTTTGTGCTGCGGCCGTTGCCGGTGGTGCGTGAGGAGGAGGAGAAGCGGGGCGCGGGTGGGCGCGATGCGGCGAGGGAGGAGGCTTCGCAGTCGCCGTTTTCGGTGACAGTGGGGCAGGTGTACGACGGGCCGCTTGACCTGCTGCTGGACCTGATCCGGAAGCAGAATATCGACATTTACGACATACCGATTGCGCTGATTACGGCGCAGTTTCTGGACTACTGCCAGCAGTTGAAGCAGACGGATGTGGATGCGGCGGGCGAGTTTATTTATATGGCTTCGCTGCTGATCCACATCAAGTCGAAGACGCTGCTGCCGAGGGACCCTTCGGATGTGGTGGGCGCGGACGCCGAAGACCCGCGGAGGGAGCTGGTGGAGCGGCTGCTGGAGCATGAGCGCTTCAAGGCGGCGGCGCAGATGCTGATGCAGAAGCAGCAGGTGGAGGAGGCGACGTGGTCGAACCCGGGGATGCGGGAGTTTCTGCGCGAGGAGGAGGGCGGTGAGGCGGGCGGAGGCGGGCGGGAGCAAGAGATTGCGGCGGACGCGGTGGACCTGGTGCGGGTGTTCCAGGACGTGCTGGCGCGGCTGCGCGAGCGGCCGGTGCTGGATGTGGACGAGGAGTCGGTGACGGTGGCGCAGATGATCGACTATGTGAAGCGGCGGCTGCTGATGGAGGACCGGCCGGTGAGCCTGCGGCGACTGCTGCACAGCACGCACTCGGAGCGGGCGCTGATCTGCATGTTTCTGGCGATGCTGGAGCTGGTGCGTTTGCAGGCGGTGCTACTGCACCAGCCGACGCAGCTGGGGGACATTCTGATCAAGAAGACGGATGGTTTCGACCAGGTGTTTGCGGAGCAGGAGCGGACGAGAGACGATTGGCGGTAGGGCAGTGTGAGTTGGTAGTGGTGAGTTGTGAGTCGAAGAGCAAGGCCGTGGGCCGGCGGATGCAGGGGGGGCATCGGTTTGAGTGGGGCGGGCGATTCTTTGTTGGGGATGTAACACTCCTTTCGCAATTGGCGAGTAGTTTGGCAACGTCTAGCCAAATTCCAGCCACGCAAGGTGAACGTCCCATGGCCACTCCCGCCACGCTGCCCGCACCGTCCCCAGTCCACGACAAGCTGAAGAAGGCCTCGCCCGGAACGGCCGGCATGGTGCTGTTCGGCCTGATGCTGGTGGGCGGCCTGATCTACATTACGATGCAGCTGTGGGGCGATCTTGCGGTCGTCCACAATGCCAGCATTTTTCCGTATCTTTTGCTGGGGCTGGCGCTGCTGATCGCGCTGGGCTTTGAGTTTGTGAACGGGTTTCACGATACGGCGAACGCGGTGGCGACGTGCATCTACACGCACTCGCTGGAGCCGCACATCGCGGTGGTGTACTCGGGGATTCTGAACTTCGTTGGGGTGCTGACGAGCTCGGGCGCGGTGGCGTTTGCGATCATCTCGCTGCTGCCGGTGGAGCTGATTTTGAAGGTCTCGAAGGGCGCGGGGTTCTCCATGGTGTTTGCCCTGCTGGTGGCGGCGATCCTGTGGAACCTGGCGACGTGGTACAAGGGGCTGCCGGCGTCCAGCTCGCACACGATGATCGGGTCGATTCTGGGCGTGGGCGTGGCCAACCAGTTGATGCAGGGGAACTCGGGCACGGCGGGCGTGGACTGGGAGCAGGTGACGAAGGTCTTCAAGGCGCTGCTGATCTCGCCAGTGGTGGGCTTTGGCGCGGCGTTTCTGCTGTTCTTCCTGTTCAAGCTGGTGGCGCGGGACCCGCGGCTGTACAAGGCGCCTGAGGGAACGGCGCCTCCGCCGCTGTGGATCCGGCTGCTGCTGATCGGGACGTGCGGCGGGGTGTCGTTTGCGCATGGATCGAACGACGGGCAGAAGGGCATGGGTCTGATCATGCTGATTTTGGTGGGCACGGTGCCGACTGCGTATGCGCTGAACCATGCGGTGACTCCGGGGCAGCTTGGCAAGTTTCTGACTACCTCGTCGGCGATGGTGGAGACGCTGGACAAGTACACCGACAAGGGCGCGGTGATGGCGGACGAGCAGCCGGAGCTGGAGAAGTTTGTCAGCACCAAGCAGTACGAGCCGGGAGTGATGCTGGCGCTGCGGCAGATTGTGGTGGACATCCGCAACGAAGTGACGCTGTACGGCTCGCTAAAGGGCGTGCCGCAGGACATGCAGGCCAATGTGCGCAACCAGATGTACCTGGCGAGCGAGACGATTCGGCTGATGGGGAAGAACGGGCCCAAGATGGCGGGGCCGGACGCCAAGGCGCTGGCCGCGTACAAGGCCGAGCTGGACAACTCCACCAAGTTCATCCCGAGCTGGGTGAAGGTGGCGGTCGCGCTGGCGCTGGGGCTGGGCACGATGATTGGATGGAAGCGGATTGTGGTCACGGTGGGCGAGAAGATCGGCAAGACGCACCTGACGTATGCGCAGGGGGCGTCGGCTGAGATCGTGGCGATGATCACGATCCGGCTGGCCGATGTGTATGGGCTTCCGGTAAGCACCACGCATGTGCTCTCTTCGGGTATTGCGGGGACGATGCTGGCGAACAAGAGCGGCTTGCAGATGTCGACGATTCGGGACATTGCGATGGCGTGGGTGTTTACGCTGCCGGCGGCGGCGCTGCTCTCGGGGTGCCTGTTCTGGGCGTTTAGCTCGATGGTGGGGGCATACCTCCCGCGCGGGGCTGCGGGTTGGTATGCTTACGTCTGACATCCATGAGCCTGAAGGCAAAGATCGAAGCGGTGATATATGCGTCGGAAGAGCCGGTGACGCTGGCGCAACTGGTGGGAGTGCTGGGCGAAGAGGCGCAGGCGGAGATAGACCGCGGGGCCGTGGGGGCGCAGCAGGGGCTCTCGCTCAACGAGACGGAAGCGGTGCTTGAGGCGGCTGCGGAGGAGGACCCGAGCCTGGGGCCGGAGTTTGAGCCGGTAGCTGAGACCGAAGCGACTGCCGCGGCGGCGGCGGAGACTGACGCGGCCAAGGTGGAGAAAGCGCGGGTTGCGCGGCTGCGTGGGCATTTCCGCGGAGTGTTGGACGGGCTGATTGCGGAGTATGCGACGGGCGACCGGGGGTTGGAGATTCGCGAGGTCGCGGGCGGGTTCCGGTTTGCGACCAAGCCGGAGTATCACGATGCGGTGCGCGGGTTTGTGAAGAGCCTGAAGCCGCCGCTGAAGCTGACCCTGCAGGCGCTGGAGACGCTGGCCGTGGTGGCGTACAAGCAGCCGGTGACGGCGCCGGAGATCTCGGAGATTCGCGGGGTGGATTCGTCGGGCGTGCTGGGGTCGCTGATGGCGCGCAAGCTGATTACGACGGCGGGGCGGAAGCATGTGATCGGGCGGCCGATCCTGTACAAGACGACGCGGGAGTTTTTGCTGCGCTTCGGGCTGAAGGAGATCGCGGAGCTGCCGAGCATCGAGGAGTTTGAGAAGATGGCGGGGCAGATGGCCGAGCAGGAGGAGATGGCGATGGAGAGCGAGGGTCCGGAGACGACGGAGGAGAGGCTTGAGTCGGATGGCGAGGCGCAGGCGCCGGAGCCGGTGTCGGATGAGGTGATTGTGGATGGGCGGCTGGCGGGGCTGCCGCCGCGGTATGACGATGCGGAGGACGATCCTTCGGCAGAGGAGGCGGAGATTCAGGAGGCGGGGAGTCGGGAGAGCGGCAGGTCGTGAGGGACGAGGCTGGGGTGGGGGCCTCGGAGTATGCGGCGATGCTGGAGGTTGCGCTAGTGGAGGCGCGGGTTGGGTTGGCGGAGGGTGGGATACCGATCGGCGCGGCGGTGTTTGGGCCGGATGGGCGGCTGGTAGGCGCGGGGCACAATCGGCGGGTGCAGGATGGCGACCCCAGCGCGCATGGCGAGACGAATGCGTTCCGGCGGGCGGGACGGCAGCGAAGCTATAAGGCGATGACGATGGTGACGACGCTAGCGCCGTGCTGGTACTGCTCGGGGTTGATACGGCAGTTTGGGTTTCGGCGACTGATTGTGGGGGAGAGCGAGAACTTCCGCGGCGGGATCGACTGGCTACGGGAGAATGGGGTGGAGGTGGTGGATCTGAAGTCGGAGGCCTGCGTCAGCCTTCTCGCCCGCTACATTGCCGCACACCCTGAAGTCTGGAACGAGGACATCGGCATCGATTGATGTACTATATTGCAATATTTATATATTGATAATCGATAAATAAATATTGACAAACGAAGTCTTCAGCGTAGGATCAGGTGCGTAGCCAGCGTTCTCCGAGGAGTTTTCATGCGACCTGAAAATGAAGCAAGGCTAAGGAAGATCAAGCGGATCAGCGGAATTCTGCGCACGATCTGCAACGTGTTTTTTGTCCCACCTGTCCTGATAACTGCCTTGATGCTATTGGCGTTGATGACTAATTGGGGCGGCCATTACCCAGATTTCGGGATGCTAAGCATTGGGGTCGACGATTACACCTTCCTAGTCCATAGCCTGTCGATCTATGGACGGTTGGTCCTGGGGACCTATTTCACATTGCGATGGGGAGCCATGTTTCTCTGCGTCTATCATCTGCATCGGCTGCTGGGCAACTACTCGCGCGGGGAGATCTTTAGCGGCGATTCGGGAAGGCAGATTCAACAGTGGGGCGTCGCCTGTGTGCTGTGGGGCACCGCGAAGTTCCTCTGGGTCTTCGTTCCGGGACTCTTATCGCTTCGCGGGGTCAAAACCAACGCGACGATGATTTCAGGGCCAGCCCCCAGCGGCTTCATGGTTAACGGAATGGTGGTGCAATTTCATGGCGGCGATTTGATGGTGAACGGGCTAATCATTATCGCGATCTCGTGGTTTATGGCGATGGCGGTTGAGATGCGTGAAGAGAACGAGCTGACCGTCTGATGCGACGAGGAGACGAACTGTGCCGATTGTGGTGAACGTCGACGTGATGCTCGCACGGCGGAAGATGCGTTTGAACAAGCTGGCGGAGTTGGTCGGCATCACGCCTCAGAACCTCTCGGTGCTGAAGACCGGCCGAGCCAAAGCAATCAGGTTCAGCACGCTGGAGCGGCTTTGCGAGGTGCTGGAGTGTGAGCCTGGGGATTTGCTGGCGTATGAGAAGGGGTCGGCGGTGCAAGCGGAGAGAGAGGGCGAGACACAAGCAGATTCCGTTCGGTAGTGATCAATAAGGGGACGCGCGGTTTGTGTTCTCTATAGTTGGCGGTAAGATGTTTCATTCTGAACGGAGGAAGCACCCGAGCGATTCCTGGAATCGCTCATAATCCTTTCGCAGTCACGCTTCCACGCGCGTAGTTCCTTCTTGCTCATGGCATCGATGCTCGTGTCGATGAGGTCTTCCAGCTCTTTCGGCAGCGCGGTTGAGGTCGAAGCTGGTTTTTCAGTGGCGATTGTCATTTCGAGTTCTCCCGGTTTGGTAGACGCTCCCGGTTCTGTTAGGGCGGATCCTTTGTGACGTGTAGCCAGGTATTGTGCCGGGCTTTCAGCCCCTGGGTTGTCCATTGGCCACCAACCTAGGCCTTCGGCCTAGGCTGGTATGTAACGGGCCTTTGGCCCTTGACGACGAACTCTATAGCCATGCGAACTCTGCTCTAGCCTCGCATTCGTTGGGCATGCGAGGCAAGCCCCATTGGCTGCAAGTCGTTTCTGGGGCGGTCGACTTAGGCCAAGTCATTTATTCATCGGGATCAGGCAGCGGGGTCGTCTTGGCGGCGGGGGGTGAGGGAGACGGTGGCGAGGCCGAGGGCGAGGTAGGCGAGGTAGATGTAGGGGAGCCAGTTGTACGGGGACTGGGGGACGGGGTAGAGGGTGCCGGCGAGGGCGAGGAGCATGGCGAGGGCGGCGGCGATGGAGAGGGCGAGCGCGGCGGGGGTGAGTTGGGCGCGGCGGCGCAGGTAGAGGGGCAGGGCCAGGGCGACGAGTCCGTAGGCGGTGATGAAGCCGTAGACGGCGAGGGAGCCGGCCCAGGCGTAGATGTCGGCGCCGGAGGCCCCGCGAATGGCGAGGCCGGCGGCGAGGAGAAGGACGACGGCGCCGACGGCGAGAACGGCGATGTGGGGTGTCTCGTTCTTGGCGTGGCAGCGGCTGAGGTGGGCGGGGACGAGGCCGTCGTGGGCCATGCGCAACAGGACGCGCGCGGCGGCGGTGATGCAGGCCAGGGTGCAGGCGAACATGCTGACGAAGGCGCCGATGTCGATAAGCGGGCCGAGGAGGGGGACGCGGGCGAGCGTGGCGAGGGCGCGCATGGGGGCTTCGGATTGGCCGAGGTCCGCGTGGAGCTGGCGGAAGCCGAGGGTTTCGGCGTAGCAGCAGGTGAGGAAGAAGAGGCCGGCGAGGATGGCGGACTGGACGACGGCGCGGGGGATGGTACGCAGGGGATTTTTAGCTTCGTGGCCCAATGTTGTTGCGCTCTCGAAGCCGACGAAGCTGAAGAGGGCGAGGACGACGCCGAGGCGGACTCCGGAAGGGCCGACGGATTGGAGGCGGAACTGGGGGGTGTCGATGTGGAGGCCATTGCGGAGCAGCAGCGCGCCGACGACGAGGGCGATCATGGAGACGGAGGCGGCCTCGATCCGGAGCATCATGCGGGCGGAGGCCTGGACGTCGCGGTAGGCGAAGAAGGTGGCGACGGCGGTGGCGATGAGGGCGATGACGGGCGTAGGGAGGGCGTGGGCGGCGGGGATGAGGACGCGGGCGTAGTTGATGAAGCCGCCGACGACGGAGGCACCGGTGGCGGTGTAGGCGAGCAGCAGCGCCCAGCCGGCGGTGCGGCCGCCGATGGCGGGCAGCGAGTCGGTGGCGTATTTGTAGAGGGAGCCGGGCGAGGCGGAGGTCTGCGCGAAGCGCGCGATGCAGAGGGCCATCAGCAGCGTGGCGAGGCCGGCGAGGAGGTAGGCGAGCCAGGTGCCGTTGCCGGCGAGGGCGAAGACGAGCGGGACGGTGAGCGCGGGGGTGGTGGTGGGGGCGATGGCGGAGATGGATTGCGAGAGGGTTTCGAGCGGCGATAGGATGTTGTGGCGGAGGCCGGAGTCGGGTGGGGCTTCATCGGGGACCGGGTCTGGGGTGAGCACCTCGAGCGGCATGGGACGGCTCCGTGGTTCGTCCCGGGGGGCGGGGACGGGGCGGTTTGGGTTGGGTGCGGTTAGAGGTAGGGTATCGCAGATTAGGGCGGGGCGAGTGTGCGGCTCGCGATAGACTCGTCGGAAGCCGCAGATGCCAGAGGACGAATCCATCCCGGCGGGTCCCGATCGTGAGGAGGCCAAGGAGATTCAGGAGGAGACGCCGGTGATTGATGTGCATGTGCCGCATGGTGGAGCACATACGTGGAAGGATTTCTGGATACATCTGGGGACGATCGCGGCTGGGCTGCTGATCGCGATCAGCCTGGAGCAGGGCGTGGAGGCGCTGCACCGGCTACATGAGCGGCACCAGCTTGAGGCCGACCTGCGCGAAGAGGCACTGAGCAACCATGACTCTGCGGTGACCGATGTTGGGCTGTACGACAGGATCATCGTGTGGCTGCTCCAGCTTCAACGGGGAGCGGACGAAGCCCGTGCAACGGGGGGACGGGCGAAGTTCGTCTATCCCGCGCGGCCGGATGGGATTCCGGATTCTCCTCGCTACGCGGCTTACCACGTGCTTGCGACGGAAGCCTGGACCACGGCGAAAGAAAGCGCGCTGGTGGTCCTGCTGCCGCGCGATGAGGCGGAGATCTACGCCCGTGTGTACCTCCAGGTCGATCAGGTCCAGGCGACCCGCGACCACGCTCGCGAACTTGGAATCCGGCAAGGCGCTTTTGAGACCCGCTTTTCCGGCGGTACCTATCCGCCCGTCTTCGACCTGTCGAGGCTGACGCCGCAACAGCTTGATGAATATGAGGCGTTGCTGGCGGACGAGTTAGAGGGTGTCCGCATCGGGATCAGCCGGCTGAGGATTTTCGCTGCTGCCAATGACTATGTACTGTCGGGCGGCTTGCGCCAGGACGAGCTGCGGAAGGCGATACTGAAGGCGAATACGCCGCAGTGAGGGGGTCTGGGCCGGCGCGGTACGATGGAAAAGGAATGACGGTGGGTAAACGGTTGATCGACCGCGATGAGAGGTTTCCGCGGACGGAAGGATGGAGTTTAGATGAAGGCGATTGATAGGGCGGGCGAAGGGAAGAAGCAGATCCCCTTCGGGGATGGCAAACAAGACAAGGAGCAGGAGCAGCCGAAGGGCGAGCGGCTGCAGAAGATTCTGGCGGCGGCGGGGGTGGCGAGCCGGCGGAAGGCGGAGGAGATCATCCTCGCCGGGCGGGTGCAGGTGAATGGGCAGGTGGTGGCGGAGCTGGGGACGAAGCATGACGCGGCGCGCGACCACATCCGCGTGGATGGCAAGCTGCTGAAGGGACCGGAGCGGCAGCGCTACTACCTGCTGAACAAGCCGCGTGGGTATGTGACGACGCTGGACGATCCGCAGAAGCGGGCTACGGTGATGGACCTCATGTCGAAGCCTAAGGCGGGGCCGCATGGCGACCGGGTGCGGCTGTATCCGGTGGGGCGGCTGGATTATCTGTCGGAGGGTCTGCTGCTGATGACCAATGATGGCGAGTTGGCGAACTCGCTCTCGAAGGCGGCGGCGGGGGTGGAGAAGACGTATCTGGTGAAGGTGAGCGGGGTGCCGGCGGAGAGCGGGCTGGAGCAGATCCGGCGGGGGATTGTGATTGACCGAGGGCGGCTGGATGAGGTGCGGGCGGGGCGGCGCGACCGGATTGTGACCGCGCCGGCGGAGGTGGAACTGGTGCGGGGCGGCGACAACCCGTGGTATGAGGTAACGCTGACCGAGGGGCGGAACCGGCAGCTGAGGAAGATGTTTGAGGAGATTGGCCACCATGTGGAAAAGATCCGGCGGATTGGGTATGGCGCGTTGCGGCTGGATGTGCCAACGGGGGAGTTCCGGGAGCTGACGCCGGGCGAGGTGATGGCGCTGGAGCGGGCGGCGGCGGGCAAGAAGGTGGTGCCGAAGAAGCGGCTGCCGGAGTTTGCACAGCTGAAGGCGCCAGTGAAGAAGAAGGCGGTTTTTGGGCGGCGGAGGCCGTAGTGGAAGGCGTAGACCGTTCTTCGTTGTCCGTTCTCCGGATGCCATTGGCTGAGCCGTCTCTGCCAGGTGCCTTAGGCGATTCCCATTCAATTACCTTTTCCGCCGCATAGCTCCATTTGGTCATTGACGGGGGTGCCCCGGGAGGCCTAAAAATACTCGCGGATTTAACGCTGCGGTGCAAGACGAATTTGGGCGCCATGCATCCAAATAGAGCGAGCATCCGGAATTGAAACTCGGAGCAGAAGCAAGGCGGTTTGGGCGAGCCTTTCGGAGCAAGAGGGCCGAACGGGTGAAGCAGGAATGCGCCGAACAGGAACAAACGGACCCGACGGGGCGGTAAAGGAGCAGTGACAGTGGCAATCGAAAAGGCAACATTTGGAGCAGGATGTTTTTGGGGCGTGGAGGCCCGATTTGCAGAGATGCCTGGCGTACTCGACACAGCGGTAGGCTACGAGGGCGGCGATCTGGAGCACCCGACGTATAAAGAGGTGTGTACGGACCGCACCGGACATGCAGAGGTGGTGGAGGTGACGTTCGATCCGTCGCGGCTCTCGTACGACACGCTGCTGGATGCGTTCTTCGCGCTGCACGATCCGACGCAGGTGAACCGGCAGGGGCCGGACTGGGGCTCGCAGTACCGCAGCGTGATCTTTGCGCAGTCGGCGGAGCAGGGCGAGCAGGCGAAGGCGAAGATCGCCGAGCTGAACGCTACGGGCGCGTATCGGAAGCCGATCGCGACGCAGGTGGTGCCGTCCACGGTGTTTTGGAAGGCGGAGGAGTATCACCAGCGGTATCTGGAGAAGCGGGGCATGGTGAGCTGCCATATTTAGTGGCTAGTGGTTAGTGGTGAGTGAAGGCGGCGGGTCGGGGCGTGGGTGCCCTGGCCCGTTTGCTTGCGATGCGGTGGAGGTTTACCGTTTGCCAGGTTCAGACTTTGCGGATGGGGCCGGGGTAGCGGGCGATCTGGCGGTCCGCGGTGAGCAGGAGGATGCCTTCGACGGTGGCCTGGGCGATGAGGAGGCGGTCAAAGGGATCTTTGTGGATTGCAGGAAGGCCGTAGGTTGCGACCGCGTGTTCGCTGGTGACAGGCAACTCGGTGTATCCGTTCTTGAGCAAGCTGCTGCGCAGCTCGCGGGCATCGACCTGGAAGTCTCTCTTGTGCAGCGCGCTCTTGATGGCCGTCTCCCATACGCTGACGGCACTGAAGATGAGCTCGTTACGGTCGTCCTTAAGCAGTGCGAGAGCGGCGCCCGATAGCATGCCGGGATCGTCGAAGGCCCACAGGATGAGTTGTGTGTCGGGTAGGAGCTTCACGGCTTTCCGTAGAACATCTCTTCGATCTCATCCTTGAACATCGTCTTGATGTCGCGGGGGATTTTGGACTTGCCATCGCCAAAGCCGATGCGGCGCATCTTTTTCGCTGGAGGGGCGTCGATGGCGACGACCTTGACCATGGGCTTGCCGGCCTTGGCGATGATGAAAGGCTCGCCGTTGGCGGCCTTGGCGATGAGTTTGGAGAGGTGGGTCTTGGCCTCGTGGATATTGACGGTCTGCATGGCGCCTCGGATGGACTTAGTCCAGTGGACTTAGTTTACCACAGATTGAATCAGGAGGCCGCTGCGAGGGTGACGGCGAAGAGGTCCTGCGGGTCGGTGAAGGTGTGGGCGCAAGTGAAGGAGGAGGCAGTAAGAAGCGCGTCAATTGCGCTCCGGGTGAATTTGTAACTGTTTTCGGTGTGGATGGTTTCGCCGGGGGTGAAGTGGAGGGTGAGGCCGGAGTGGCCTGCGTCCTCCGGGCCTGCAGCGGGGATGTGGACGACCTGACGAACCTGCGATTCGAGGTGCATCTCGATGCGGGAGTGGGCGGGGTTCCAGAGGGCGCGGTGGGCGAAGCAGCTGGGGCGGAAGTCGGCACCGAGCTCGCGGTTAAGCCGGGCGAGGATGTTGCGGTTGAATGCGGCAGTGACCCCGGCTTGGTCGTTGTAGGCGGCGAGGAGGGTTGCGACGGACTTGTAGGCGTTGGGCGCGAGGTCGGTTCCGAGGAGCAGCGCGTCGCCCGGTTGGAGTTGACGGCGCAGGCGGGTGAGGATGGCGTGCGCCTCAGAGGGCGCGAAGTTGCCGATGCTGGAGCCGATGTAGAGGGCGAGGATTTTGGTGTCGGGTTCGCGCGCGATGTGGACGGGGTCGGTGATGTAGTTGGCGATCTGCGGGCGGACGAGGACGCCGGGGATGGCCTCTTCGATGGTTTGGTTGGCCTCGTCGAGAGCGGTGGGGCTGATGTCGATGGGTTGGTAGAAGACCGTGGGCTGGCGGCGGGCGAGGGCATGGAGGAGGATGCCGGTCTTGGACGCGGTGCCGGCGCCGAGTTCTGCGATCGTTAAGTTCGAACCGAGGACACTGAATATCTCGCCGGCGTGGGCGGTGAAGATCGAGCGCTCGGTGCGGGTGAGGTAGTACTCGGGCAGGGCGGTGATTTGTTCGAAGAGGCGGGAGCCGGCTTCGTCGTAGAAGAGCCAGGGGGCGAGGGTCCTGGGCGCGGATGTGAGGCCGCGGTAGGCTTCGGCGGCGACGGCTTCGTTGACGATAGGCTCTACGGCGATCGAAGCCACTGGTTCCCCCTCTTGGCTCAGTTTCTTGGCTTAGGTTCTGGACGTAATACGTTGCGTTGCGGCGCGCGGATTGGATGCGCTACTGCTGTGGGTCGCGGGCGAGGCGGAGGCCGGAGAACTGCCAGCGCGTGGCCGGCGGAAAGAAGTTGCGATAGGTGGCGCGGATGTGGGTGGCGGGCGTGACGCTGGAGCCGCCGCGGAGAACCATCTGCGAGGACATGAACTTGCCGTTGTATTCGCCGAGGGCGCCGGGCAGCGGGCGGTAGCAAGGGTAGCCGGTGTAGGCGGAGGAGGTCCACTCCCAGACGTCGCCGTAGATTTGCTGCAGGCCGGGGAGGGCCGAGGCGCGGGTGGGGTGGAGCACGCCGCTTTCGAGGAGGTTTGCGGGTGGGGCCGAAATGCGGGGGTCTCTCCGCTCCGGCGGCAGGTGCGCCGCCTCCGGTCGAGATGACGGCTCTTGCTGGTGTGAGCCGAGTTGCGTGGCGGCGTACTCCCACTCGAACTCGGTGGGCAGGCGGCAACCTGGGGTGTTGCGCGCGGCCCAACGCGCGTAGGCGTCTGCCTCAAAGAGGCTGAGGTGACAGACGGGGGTCTCGGAGAGGTCGTCGAGTGGCTGCCAGCCGCGCAGAGTGTAGATGCGCCAGCCGGAATGGGTGGCGGGATCGCGCTGCCAATAGAGCGGGGCCTGCCAGGCCTCGGTGCGGACGGTGGTCCAGCCTTCGGAGAGCCAGAGTTCGGGGCGCTCGTAGCCGTTGTCGTCCATGAAGGCGAGGTACTCAGCGCAGGTGACGAGGCGAGTGGCGAGGGAGAAAGGCGCGAGGAAGGCGGTGTGGCGGGGGGTCTCGTTGTCGAAACAGAAGGAGTCGAACGAGTCGGGATCCGGCGCGAAGCCGATCTCGGTGAGGCCGGGGGTGTAGGAGACCCAGTCGAGGGGTGGGGCGATGGATTCGGCGGGCTCGGTGGCGGAGGGCTCGCGGTAGGCGGGGTGGAGCGGGTTGGTGAAGAGGGCGTGCTTGATGTCGGTGGCGATGAGCTCCTGATGCTGCTGCTCGTGTTCGAGGCCGAGGGCGATGCGCCGGGCGGCCTCGGCGTTGGCGGGATACTCGGGCTGGGATTCGAGCAGGCGGGCGATGGAGGCATCGACATGCGCGCGGTAGGCGAGGATGTCCGTAAGCGGCGGGCGAGAGAAGCTGGAGCGGAGGGACTTGGCGGGCATGTCGCCCAGGGAGTTGTAGTAGGAGTTGAAGAGCCAGTGGAAGTCGGGGTGGAAGTCGCGATAGCCGGCGAGGAAGTCGCGCAGGACGAAGGTCTCAAAGAACCATGTGGTGTGAGCGAGGTGCCATTTGGCGGGGCTGGCCTCCGCGCAGGACTGGACCATCAGGTCTTCGGGCGAGAGCGGCGCGATGAGGGCGAGCGAGGCAGCGCGGACGAGGCGGTAGCGATCGAGGAGCGCTGAGGAGGCAGGCCCGGTGGCCGGGCGCACGGCTTGGGGTTGCATGTGACGGACCCTCCTTGGGTTACAAGTCTGCTTTTCGATGCAAATGGCCCGATTGGCGGTTGGCTGGAGAACTGGATTGCAACAGTATCCTCTGGTTGGGGCTGCGCGGCAAAGAAAAAGGTGACGAGCGAAAGCGGTGAAGCAGGGCACAGCGGTCTGAATCAGATGCAACGGAGAGCGAATTCGACGCGCCTTCTATAATGGAGTATGGCAATCGCTCCCGCGGCCTCCGGGAACCCGGGGAAGGCCGTACCTTCGCCAATGAAGGGTAAGAGTCCCGAGCCGACCACGACGGATGCAGGCATCGATATGGAGGCAGCCCTGCCGCCCACTGCTCCGCTGACCCCGCTGCGTGCGGTGGCGGCTGAGATTGCGGTCGCTGCGCCCGAGCCGACCATCGCCCAGGATGAAGACGCTGGCGAGAGCGCGGGCGAGCATCTGGGTGGATCGAGCGCGGCGCTGGTGGATGAGGTGGACGCGAAGTTTGCCCGCCTGCTGCATGAGGTGCATGAGAGCCGCCCGGGCGACGACCTGGAGGTGATCCGGCGGGCGTGGGCGTTCGCGCTGGAGCAGCACGAGGGGCAGAAGCGCGCCAGCGGCGAGCCGTATGTATTGCATCCGCTGGAGGTCGCGCTGGTGCTGGCGGAGCTGAAGATGGACTCGACGGCGATTGCGGCGGGGCTGCTGCATGACGCGGTGGAGGACACGGACGTTACGCGCGAGGAGATTGAAAAGCGCTTCGGCGAGCAGGTGGCGCACATCGTGGAGGGCGTGACCAAGCTGGACCGGATCAAGTTTGCCAACCGCGAGGACCACCAGGCGGAGAACATCCGCAAGATGCTGCTGGCGATGGTGACCGACGTGCGTGTGGTGATCATCAAGCTGGCCGACCGGCTGCACAACATGCGCACCCTGGAGCACCTGAAGCCGGAGAAGCGGCAGAAGATCGCGAAGGAGACGCTGGACATCTACGCTCCGCTGGCGCACCGGCTGGGGATGGGCAAGCTGCGCGGCGAGCTCGAGGACCTGGCGTTCCGTTACACCGATCCATTTGTGTATGACCAGCTCTCGACCGAGGTCGACGCGCTGCGGGTGGAGGGCGAGGTCTTCCTCGAGAGCATTGTGAAGCAGCTGGAGGCCAAGCTGTGCGAGCACAAGATCGACGGGCGCGTCGAGTGGCGGATCAAGCGGCTCTACTCGATCCAGCAGAAGCTGGTAGACCAGAAGATTCCGGTGGACCAGGTGTACGACCTGCTGGCGATCCGGGTGATCTGCCAGACGGTGCAGGACTGCTACGCGGTGTTGGGGCTGCTGCATTCCGTCTGGCGACCGGTGCCGGGGCGGATCAAGGACTTTATCGCGATGCCGCGGCCGAACCTCTACCAGAGCCTGCACACCACGCTGATCGCGCCGGGCGGACACCAGTTCGAGGTGCAGATCCGTACCGAGGAGATGCATCGCGTGGCCGAGGAGGGGATCGCGGCGCACTGGAAGTACAAGGCCGGAGACAATGTGACGGCCAAGGACGAGGCGCGGCTGGCGTGGGTGCGGCAGCTGATGGAGTGGCAGCGGGAGATGTCCGACCCTAACGAGTTCATGTCGACGCTGAAGATCGACCTTTATCCAGAGGAGGTGTACACGTTCACGCCGAAGGGCAAGGTGGTGGTGCTGCCCAAGGACGCGAGCCCGATCGACTTTGCGTATGCGATCCACACCGAGGTGGGCAACACGACGGTGGGCGCGAAGGTGAATGGGCGGATTGTGCCGCTGCGGACGAAGCTGCGCAACGGCGACATCGTTGAAATCTCCACGCAGACCGGCCACGCGCCGAGCCGCGACTGGCTGAGCTTTACCAAGAGCTCGCGGGCGCGCAATAAGATCAAGCACTGGATCAATGAACATCAGCGCGAACGCGCCATCGAAATCGGCCGGAAGCTGTTGGAGCGCGAGGCGCGGAAGTACAAGATGGCGCTCTCGAAGTACGGCGAGGCAGACTACGACAAGGTCGCCGCTGAGTACGGCCTGGGCACCCAGGCGGAGTTGCTCTCCGGCGTCGGCTTCGGCAAGTTCTCCGCGCGCCAGGTGCTGAACAAGCTGGAGCCCGGCTCGACGAATGCAGCGGAGCCGGAGGCTGAGAGCGCCAGCGGCGTGATCGGCAACACGCTGGGCCAGATGTCCGACGCGGTCAAGCGCGTCTTTTTCGGCAAGGGGTCGGACTCGCTGCAGGTGGAGGGGCAGGACGATCTGCTGGTCTACCGGGCGCGCTGTTGTAACCCAATCCGGGGTGAGGAGATTATCGGGTACGTGACGCGGGGCAAGGGTGTGGCGGTGCACGCGAGAAGTTGCCCGAACGTGCAGAACCTGCTGTACGAGTCGGACCGGAGGATCCAGGTGGAGTGGGCGCCACTGCCGGGCGATACGGGTGCCGCGGGTGCGGCGAAGATGCAGACCTATCCGGTGAAGCTGACCGTGCTGTGCGACGACCGGGCGGGGTTGTTGAAGGAGTTTACGGCGATCATCTCCGACGATGGAACGAACATCCGATCGTCAGCCTCGAACAGCACGGCGGATGGCGGCGCGGTGATCGACTTTGTGATTGAGACGGTGGATGTGCGGCACCTGAACCGCCTGGTGGACAAGATGCGGCGGGTGCAGGGTGTGCGCGATGTGCAGCGGGTGCAGAAGATATAGAGCATTTTCACTGTTACTGCGAATTTGGCTGGACATCTGTGGGAACCATTTTTCTTGGGAAAGAATCGAGTTGAGACCCGAGGGCTTGTAATCGCCCACAGTGAAAATGCTCTAGTCTGGGTGCGACCTGCATATGGCGGATGGAGAGTCCCGAGACAACATGGCATGGAAGGCGACCGCGCGGCTGGGCAGAGCGTTCGATGAGGACAATCGCTACCAGACCCTGAACTTTCTCTTCTGCGTCCTCTTCGGCTTGGCGATGATCGCCAACGTACAGGTGACGAACGACGGCGATTGGATTTGGTATGCGTCGAGCCTGCACAACGGGCAGCGGCTTTATGCGGACCTGCACCTGGCACTGCAGCCGTTGTTTGTGCTGGAGGCGGCGGCGTTCCTGAAGCTGCTGGGGAGGGGTTGGCTCGTCTCCAAGGTCCCGGCGGTGCTGCATCTTGTCGCGTACTGCGCGGCGCTTGCGCTGCTGGCGCGGAGGTCGGCGCTGCCCGACCGGCAAAAGGCGGTGGTTGCGGGATGCGCGTTCTTTGTCTCGGTCTGCTCGTTTGCCTACCGGCTGGACGACTACCACACGCCGAGCGATTGCCTGGTGCTCTACTCCATGCTTCTGCTGCTGATGCTGCGCGAGGCGGTAGTTGCGCGCCGGGCGCTTGGCCTGGTTGCAGCGCTGGGGATCCTTTCCGGGCTGGCGATTACGCTACGCATCAACGATGGGCTGGCGTTGGGGTTCGGTGTGGCGATTTCGATTATGTGTCTGGTGCCGGCCAAGCGGCTGCTCTCGACGGCGCTGTTTCTGCTGGTGGCGGCGGTGACCGTGGTGGGCGTGGTGCATCTGACGGGAGACACGTTCCACGATTATTTGTCGTTCACGCTCTTTAAAGCGGTGGGAGGCAAGGGTGGGGCGGGTAATGTTCTCTCCTATCCGCTGCGGCTGCCGTGGAACGCGCTGCGTTATCTGCGGAACCCGTGGTATCCGGAGCTGATCGTCTACACGGTGGGCGCGGCGGCGGCGTGGGCTTTTCTGTTGCGGCCGCTGGGGCGAGTGCGCGGACCGGGTGAGTTCAAGCGGGACGCCCTCGGCGCGCTGCTGATCCTGGCGCCGCTGCCCCACTTCTACCGCAGCCTGCTGAATCCCGATTTGCTGCTGGTGATGTCGACCCTTGGGGTGTTTGCGATCTATGGGCTGGGCGTCTTTGCGTTCCTGTGCTATCTGCGCTGGGAGATTTCCGGGCGCACATGGGCGTGGGACAGCCGCGAGATCCTGATGATCACGCCGCTGGGGCAGATGATCTCGACGGCTGCGTCCTCCGGGGGCGTGCACTGGGGCGTGTATGAGCCGTGGGCGATGATGATTGTGATTCTGCCCATCGCGTCACCTGTGCGGTTGAGGTCGGAGCGGGCGCGGGCCGCGCTGGTGGGGGTGGGGGCGATTCTGCTGGTGTGCAGCGCCATCTACCGGTTTATCGTGCCGTACGCGTGGCACAGCACGCAGGCGCAGACGATGTTTGTGGGGCGCCAGTGGTACCGGCATCCGGTGTACGGGCCGATGGTGATCGAGACCGGCCTGCTGCAGTTTATTGAGCCGATCTGCGACCGGGTGGGGCCCGACGGGGCGGACGCGGGATTGCTGTCGCTGCCGTACCCGTACGCAAACTACTTCTGCGATATTCCGCCGTGGCGCGGGAACGTGCAGACGTACTTCGACACCTCGACGGCAGAGACGATCTTCGGGCTGATGGATGAGTTGCAGCAGGCGCCGCCGAAGTGGATTCTCTACGAGCGGCAACTGGACAGTCTGGCGGCGCACGAGCGGCAGTACAACCACGGCCAGCCGCTGCCGCACCGGTACCTGGACCAGTTCCTGGAAGAGAAGTTCGCGGATGGGGAGTGGAGGGCGGTCTATACGAGTGAGTACGACTCTACGGCGCTGTGGAAGGAGCAGTGGATCCTGATTCAGACGCGGCCGTAGGGAGCGAAGCATTCGGCCAGAGGCGAGCCTGGATCAGAGGCTCAGGGCAGGGCGAAGGCGATGAGGGAGTCTCCCTGGGGCGTGCCGAAGGTGCCGTGGCCGCCGGCGGCGATGACGATGAACTGCCTGCCTCCGGCCTTGTAGGTCATGGGCGTCGATTGGGCAGGGACGGGGAGCTGGCCCGCCCAGAGCTCTTCGCCGGTCTTGGCGTCGAAGGCGCGCAAGAAGGGGTCCTTCGTGGCCGCGGTAAAGATGAGGCCTCCGGCGGTGACGATGGGGCCGCCGAGTCCAACGGTGCCGGTCTTCGCGCCGGCGGCGAGGGTGCCGGCGGGGACCTCCCAAAGCTTCTTGCCGGTGTTGAGGTTGATGGCGGTAAGGGCGCTCCAGGGCGGGTTGCTGCAGGGCAGGCCGTTGTAGTCGAGGATGGGCTTGCGATGCATGAGGTAAGGCGCGCCGCGATCGGGCGAGAGGTCGTCGCCGAAGGGTGCGTGGAGGGAACGGGTCTCCGCTGCGTAGCGAGCTCGAGCGGCCAATTGGCTTCCCAGAACGATGGCTACGACGACCAGAAGCGCGGCAATGCCAAACCACCAGCCGGGCAGCCAGCTTCGCCGGAGGGCGCAGCCCGCGAGGATGAGAAGCACGACAAGGGCTATCTTGAGCTTGCGGCGTCCGATCAAGACCAGCCGGCACAAATCGATCAGGGGGGTTGCTTTACCGGGTTTCTCGACCGTTCGTGGAATCAGCCAGACCTCGTAGGCGTAGCGGTTGTTATTGGCATACAGAATGCCGGACGCGGGATCGAAGGCGGGCGAGCCCCAGTTGACGCCGCCGAGCGGACCGGGAAATTCGACGCTTCCGCCGAGGCTTGGGGGGGTGTACATGCCTTCATAGCGGAGGGCGCGCATCTGGGTCGCGCAGTAGGCGGCGTTGCGGGCGTCGCGCTGCCAGCCGTTCGAGGGGTAGTCCAGGGTGGTTGGGCCGACTGCGGGTAGGCTGGAGATTGGCTGCGTGGGTGAGGCAATCTCGCCGGGCACGTCGGTCTTGGGTACGGACGATTCGGTGACCGGGAAGAGCGGCGCGCCGGTGCGGCGGTCGAGGACGAAGATCTGGCCCATCTTTGTCGTGACGGCGATGGCCGGGGTGTTGTTGCGCCAGGTGAAGAGGACGGGCTGCGCGGCGACGTCATAGTCCCAGAGATTGTGATGGACGACTTGAAAGGCCCAGCGCTTCCTGCCTGTCGCCGCGTCGAGGGCGACGACGGAGTCGGCGTCGCGATTGTCACCGGGGCGCAGGCCTCCGTAGTAGTCGGGTGCTGCGCTGCCGGTAGGGATGTAGATGAGGCCGAGCGCCGGATCGGCGGAGATGGTGCTCCAGGCGTTGCCGGCGCCGGTGCGCGGCGTTCCTCCAAGCGCCCATGGGATGGGGTCCCACGCCCAGAGGAGTCTTCCGGTGCGAACGTCGAAGCCGCGCACTGTGCCCATCTCGACGTCGACGGCCTGATTGTCGGGGATCGACGAGCCGACGACGACGACTTCTCCGACCACGGTGGGGGCGGAGGTGATGGCGTAGGTAGCTCCCTCCTGGTGCTGGACGCCGTTCTTCAGAGAAATTTGGCCGTTGTCGCCGAAGCCGGGGCAGGGCCGGCCGGTTGCGGCGTCGAGCGCGATGAGGCGGGCGTCGAGAGTGCCGACAAACAGGCGTGTGGCGCAGATGCCCTGGCCGCCGCCATCCCACGAGGCCACGCCGCGCGAGGTGACGAGGTTGCCTTCGCCGATCGGTGGCAGCTGGGGATCGTAACGCCAGCGCTGGGCTCCGGTGAGCGGGTCGAGTGCGATGACCTCGTCGAATGGGGTGGTGAGGTAGAGGGTGCCGCGGAAGAGGATGGGCGTCGATTCGAAGGCGGCGGAGCGATGGCCGAGGCGGGCGCTGTCGAGCGCGTGGGTGTGGTAGACCCACGCGGGGTGGAGGGAGGTCACGTTGGCGGGGGTGATGTCGGTGAGGCTGGAGTAACGCTGGCCACCGGGGTCGCCTCCGTAGGTTGGCCAGTCACTGGGGGTCTGTCCGAAAGCGGCGAGACCAATGGCGAGAGAGAGCAGAACGGAGAGGCGGCAATGCGGATGGAACATGCGATAAGGATACAGATGGCCGGGTCCGGTTAGGCGACCGCGCGGCTGGGAGTTGGCTCGAATGCGTTGGTGGGAGCTTCGGGTTCGGCTTGGGGTGCGGCTTGGGTGAGGCGGTCTTTGAGGCGGATGAAGGGGGCTTCGAACCAGCGGAAGCTGGCCCACGCGAGCAGCAGGGTGATGGCTAGCGCGAGGGCGGTCGAAGGCAGGCGATAGTGGCCGGTGCGGTGCTGGACGAAGTCGAGAATTTCCAGGTTGAAGAGATCGTGGAAGACGTACGCGCCGTAGCTGATGCGCCCCAGCCAGCGCAGGGGGCGAAGGTTGAGAAGGCGGAAGGTGATGGACCCAAACTCGAGCGCCATGACGACTACGCAGGCGGCGAAGAGGTCAATAAAGGAGAGTCCCCAGGTCATCTTCCACGCGGGGTAGACGTAGGTGAGGGTGCCCTGGCGCGCGGAGGGGTTGAGCGCGAGCCAGAGCAGGACGGCTGCGGTGAGGGTGGCGAAGCCGATGCGCGCGAGAAGGAGAAGCCGCCAGGGCGAGGGGCCGCGACGGACGAGGGCAAGGGCGCCGCCCAGCAGCAGGGCGTCGACGCGGAAGGGCGTCCAGCGATAGAGGACCTCCTGATCGAGCATGAACTTGGGCAGCATATGGCTGCCCACGACGCGCGCGAGGGGGCAGAGGGCGACGCAGGCGAGGCAGAGGGCGAGGAGCTTGCGGCGGTCGCGCAGCCAGAAGAGGACCCACGGCCAGACGAGGTAGAACTGCTCCTCCACGCAGAGCGACCAGAAGTGACCGAGGTAGGGCTGGATACTGGGGAAGGTGCGGCTGAGGGGCTGGAAGTCGGCCAGCATCTCGAGCGGGGAGCGGACGAGGAAGGGGCGATAGCCCCGGAGGAAGTTGCCGAGGTACAAAGGCCACGCGAGCCAGTGCCAGTTCCACTCCCAGTGAAAGATGGGCCAGAGGAGGACGAGCAGAAGGATTACGCCATAGTAGAGCGGGAAGATGCGCAGGGTACGGCGGAGGTAGAAGTCGCGGATTCGGTGGGGCTGGTCGCGGGCGTCGAAGAGGATGCCGGTGATGAGGAAGCCGGAGAGGACGAAGAAGATGTCGACGCCGGCCCAACCCCAGGGGATCTGCAGGTAGTGGAAGGTGAAGACCATGAGGAAGGCGACGGCGCGCAGGCCATCGAGCGCGGGGAAGTGGGTTGGGGCGGAGAGAGCCGGGTGGGTTGCCGTGCTGGGCGTGCGGGCGAAGGCTGCTGTATGGGAGGGGGGCAAAGACTCGGCTCCGGAATGGACGTAGGTTTCAATCGATGGCGAATGCGGGCTGCGGTGAGGCGGTTGCGGTTGTCGTTTCAGTGGGTAAAGAGGTTTGTGCCGGTGTTTCAGCAGAGGCTGCTTCCAGTTCGGGCAAGGGCGTGGTGAGGGCGAGGACGAGGATTGCGATCAGGCAAATTGCGCGCAGCTGGGCCCCGTAGCGGACGGCATGGAGGATGAGGTAGCTCTGCGGGGTGAAGATGAGCGCGAAGAGGACCATGTTTGCGGTGAGGTGCGGGACTGGTTGCGGGACTGGGGCCGTGCGGCGTTGGGCCTGGATCGCCAACGCGGCGAGCATGGCGAATGCGGGATAGAGATTGAGCAGAGTGTAGTCGAACGAAAGAGGTGCGAGGGTGACGCTGAGGATGGAGAGCGCGAGGACCTGGTTGGGCAGCGGCAGCGACCAGATGCGCAGGAAGTAGAGCGCGACCGAGGTGAGCGCGAGGGCGATGCTGAAGGGCCGCGCCCAGGCGAAGTAGTTGGGATGCCAGTGCAGCGTGGCGGCCTTGACCAGGCCGAAGAAGGAGTGGTCGTAGCCCAGCGCCCAGACGTCGCCGACGTAGTACTTGGAGAAGGCGGCGATCTGCTCGGAGTCCCAATGCGCGGCGGCGGCGATGGTGGGGCCGATGCCGTGGAGCGAAAGGAGGGTGACGGCGGCGAAGGTCGCGAGGCCGAGGAGGAAACCGCCGTACCTGCGGCGCGGAAGGAAGAGGCCGAGGAAGATGAAGGGATAGAGCTTGAGAGCGGCGGCCAGGCCGAAGAAGACGGCGGCGAGGTTGGTGCTGCCGGTGAGGAAGCTCCAGACGCCGATGGCGCCGATCAGCCAGATGAGGACCTCGATGTTCCATCGCTGGAGCAGAAGAAGCAGCGGGTAGGAGAGCAGGGCGGTCGCGCCGGCGAATAGGAGGCATTGCGAGAGTTGCAACCCTTGTTTGCGCAGAATTCGCGCGAAGGCCAGAACCAGCCCTGCCGAGGTGAGCAGAAGGAGGCAGAGGAAGTTGGTCTGGGCGTGGTGGAGTCCCAGGAGGAAGCGAAAGACGTGCACCAGCGGCGCCGGGTACATGAAGTAGCCGTATTGGCTGTGGTCGAAGAAGGCAGGCGTGCCCCACTGGCGGAACTTGTCGTGGAAGGCATAGAAGTCCTGAAACATGTTGCCGGGGACGTAGTAGTAGGGGAAGGAGTAGGGCAGGCCGAGGCCGCGCGCGCGGCAGACGAGGGTGTACGCGAAGGCGAGGATGGTGAGGCCGGCGCTGAGGAGGAGGAAGACCTTGAGAGCGTCGGGGAGCTCCGTCAGTTTTTCTCGATGGGAAGAGGGCGGTTGCATCGCTGCCTTTCAGGTGCTGCGGAGGTTTCCCGGCCGACTGCGGCCGGCCTACTGAATTCGATCGATGAAGAAGATCTCCTTGTGCGCGGTAGCCTGGCGAGGACCGAAGCGGTAGCGCGCGAGGCCGTAGCCGCACACCGGGCACTCGATGTCTGTGCTGCGGCCGGGCACGGGCCGACAGCCCGATATTTGGCGGTTCCAGGCGTCGTTGTCGGGGCTCTGCCAGCCGTAGCGGACGAAGTGGGTGGTCTCGACCGCATAGAGGGCGAGGCAGACGGCGAGGGCCGCGAAGATGAGGGGAAGGAAGAACCGTTCCTGGAGGAGGACCGGGAGTGAGAGCGGCGAGGGAGCGCTGTCTCTGGCAGTCGCCCTTTGGGACGTGGAGAACGGGCGCGCTGGGGCTGCTGTACGCAAGGTGGTCAAATGCTCGGCTCCAAACCTGACGTGAGCATCCTGTATACCACAGGACGGGGCGGATTCGGCGGCAAAGCCAGTAGGCCGACCCGAGGACGAATGTCTTTGGATACGGGCCTGGCTGGGGGGCGCGACGCCGGGCGAGTTGCACAAGGAGGAAACAGCGGCGACAATCGACGTGTTCCCAGGGAGCCGGGCGGCAATGACGCAGACGAAGACGAAGGTTTCGACCAAAGAGGCGCCGGCGGCGATTGGGCCGTACTCACAAGGGGTACGGGTGGGGGAGTTTGTGTTTACCTCGGGGCAGGTCGGGCTCGATCCGGCGACCGGCTCGCTGGTTGCGGGAGGGATCGAGGCGCAGACCAAGCGCGTGCTGGAGAACCTGAAGGCGGTGCTGGCCGCGGCGGGGCTGGGGATGGCGCAGGTGGTGAAGACCACCGTGTTCCTGAAGAGCATGGAAGACTTTGCCGCGATGAACGAGGTTTACGCGCGCTATCTGGCGGGCGAGGGCGTCGTGGCGCCGGCGCGGACGACGGTGGAGGTCGCAAGATTGCCGAAGGACGCGCTGGTGGAGATTGAGGCGATTGCGAAGGGACAGTTGTGAGTTGCGATTGGAAGATGGGAAGCAATTGGGTCAGGGCCGGCATCTAAATCTTGGAATGGAGGAGTTGACGATGGCTCAGGCAGAGGCAGTTGCGACGAAGCAGAGAGTGAAGAAGACGGAGGCGGAGTGGCGCGAGCTGCTGACGCCGGAGCAGTTTTACGTGATGCGCGAGAAGGGCACGGAGCGACCGTTTACCGGCGCGCTGGTGAACAACCATGAGGACGGCGTCTACCACTGCGGGGCATGCAATGAGCCGCTGTTCGCCTCGGACAAGAAGTTCGACTCAGGGAGCGGGTGGCCGAGCTTCTGGCTGCCGGTCTCGGCGGACTCGATCGAGGCGCATGAGGATTCGTCGCTGGGGATACGGCGGGTCGAGGTGACGTGCGCGGGCTGCGGCGCGCACCTGGGGCATGTGTTCCCGGATGGGCCGAAGCCAACGGGGATGCGCTACTGTATCAACAGCGCTTCGCTGGCGTTTGAGAAGAAGTAGCGGACGGGCCGAGTTTGCGTGGCGCGGATCCCATGTCTCAAATGCGAGGCATGGGATCCGCGGCTCAAACATGAGACGCGGACACCCGATTCTCCGGCGGTCCCGAGCGGGCTAGCCTTTGACGACCTTACCGGTCTTGATGCAGCTGGTGCAGACGCGGATGCGCTTGCCGACGCCGCCGACCGTGGCCTTCACGGGCTGGAGGTTTACATTCCAGCGCCGGCGGGTGGTGTTGTTGGCGTGGGAGATGTTGTTTCCGAACTGCGGACCCTTGCCGCAGAGATCGCATTTGGCTGCCATGGTGAAACTCCAATCCTGATTCGCAGAGACCCTTCACATGGAAGATCGGAACCAGCGGGATACTGCCGGGCGTTCCGGCTTGCGCGCCATTCCGGCCGTGAAGTGGTAGGCACGAGGAGACTCGAACTCCTGACCTCTACCGTGTCAAGGTAGCGCTCTAACCAACTGAGCTACGCGCCTCTGTGCGTCAAGTCCAGTGTAGCTGGTGCGGCGGATGGAGAGCAAACGCGGAGGCCTATTTTCCGGGGGTCTCGTATGCCGTGGCGATCGGCAGGAACACGCGAACGGAGGTGCCGTGGTCCTCCGGACCGTTTCTGCTTTCAATGTCGATCCGGCCACCGTGGCCCTCCACGAACTGCTTGGCGATGAACAACCCGATGCCTGTGCCTACCGTGGTTCGGGTGGTAAAGAAGGCGTCGAACACTCTCGGCAGATCGCAGGCGGCGATCCCGACGCCATCATCCGCGATGGTAAGGCGAATGCCATCCGCCGGTAGCTGGGTATCTTCGACGGAGATGGCCAGAACACCGCCGACCGGCGTGGCATACACCGAGTTCGCGATGAGGTTCGAGATGACCTGCATCATCTCTCCGCGACGCAGCATGACAGTTCTTGACGAGTTCAGCGACCTTCTGATTTGAATGCCGGCGGCCGCACACCGCGGCTCATAGATCGTGATCGCGTGCAGAACAATCTCCGTGAGGGAGACTCGGCTGGCGGACGCATGTTCCCGGTAGTAACCCAGGGTCTGCTTGGCGATATGGGAGACGCGGCCGAGCTCGTCTTCCGCGGAGCTGAGGTAATTGATCCCTTCCGGGTCGGCGATCATGGGACGAAGAAGGTAGAGCAGGTTCGTCACCGCTTCGAGGGGATTGTTGATCTCATGCGCGATCGTCGCCGCCATCCGGCCCGTCGCCGCAATCTTCTCGGCCTGCAACAAGGACTGTTCGATCCGCTTGCGTCCGGAGATATCGCGAAGTATCTTCGACGCTCCAATGACCCGTCCCTGTTCGTCCTTGACCGGCGAGACTGTTACGGACACGTCGAGCAAGCGACCGTCTTTTGTAAGACGCACGGTTTCGAAGTGCCCAACCCGTTGCCCAGCCCGAATGCTTGCGATGATTGCTTTCTCTTCGGGATGCAGGTGCTCGGGAATGAGTTTGAGGACCGACGAGCCGATTATCTCTTCCGGCGAATAGCCGAATACGCGCGTGGCCGCTGCATTCCAGCTTGTAATCGTGCCGTTCAGGTCCTTGCTCAAGATCACATCGTCGGAGGATTCGACGATGGCCCCGAGTTCGCCGACGCGCTTGGAGCTTTCGCGCAGAGTTTCCTCACCCAGCTTGGTTTGCGTGATGTCGCGTATGGTGCCAAGGATCTGCCCCGCGGGGCCCTCGGTCTGGAGCTGCCCTTTCACCTCGATCCAACGGAGCGTCTGGTCGGGCAGGCGGATCCTCCCTTCAAAGTCGAATGGCTTGCCTTCGTGCAGGGTCGATTCCACGGCGCGCTGAAAGGCCGCGCGGTGGTCCGGATGCACGACCTCGCTGAGGAACATGGCCCCGTTCACCTGTCCCTCTTCAGGAGTCCGGCCGAAGATCTCGTACATCAGGTCGTTTTCCCAACTCCCCCGGTCTGCCGCGGTGTCCCACACGAAGACCCCAAGCTTCGCGACCCCGGTCGCCAGCTTCAGCCTGGCTTCGCTTTCGCGGAGCCTCCGGGCCCCCATCACGATCTCCGTGGTGTTGCGGAAGGCGTCGTAAACGCCCGCGATCCGGCCATTTTCATACACCGGGATGAGGGAGTAGTTCCAGTAGTGGTCCTTGAGGACACCGTTCAAGAGGACGGGGATGAACATGTTATCCCGAACGGCGGTTTCACCCCGGTAGAGACAGGCTTCCAGATCGCCGCTGACCAGGTCCCAGGCCTCGTGGAAGACCTCCCGGTACGGGGCCCCGAGTGCCGCGGGATGCTTGGCAGACAGGGTGGAGATGGCTGCATCGTTGTAAAGGAACACCATCTCCGTCCCCCAGGAGAGGATGGTCGGGAAGGGGGAATGCAGCATGAGGTTCACGGTGGCGAGCAGCGTCTCGGACCAATCCTCAATGCGCCCAAGCGGGGTTCTTGTCCAGTTGAACGCACGAATGCGAGCGGCCATCTCGCTGTTGCCGGCGATCGGGTTCCTGGCTCGCGCGATGAGGGTGGGTGCGTTCATAGAGGCGATGACTCGATCTCGTCCATTCTCCCATTCATGTCGTTGCGAGCGCGGCCTTTGACGGAGCAGGGTTGACCATCCGCAGTCTGGCCAGAAGGTCCCTGGGGTGCATGGGTTTTGAGAGCAGCTCGAAGTCGTGACCGCCCATCCGCGCATTTTGCAAAAGGTCGAACGTGGCGGCGTGACCTGAAAAGAGGAGGATTTTGCATGCGGGGAACCTTCCTGTGACCTGAATGGCCAGATCGATCCCGTTCATTCCAGGCATCGCGACGTCGCTGATCATGCACTCCGGCGCAGCGATCTCGCAGGCGGATAGCGCGGCCGCAGCGTCATAGAAGGCGCTTGCATCGAATCCGCTTCTGTTGAGGATGGCGCTGAGCGAGTCGGCAATGATTTTTTCATCGTCGACCACAAAGATTCGCTTCGCGATCGCCTGCCCGTCCCGATTGGACATGTCGAAGGGAGCATTTTCGATCAAACGGCCCTTTGGGGTTGGAGACGCCGCGAAACGGTTCCGTGCGGGTTCGGCGTCTTCGATGCGACGGGCCTTCTGAGGTATGTCAGCCAGGGGAACGACTTCGAATTCTGTTTTCTTTTGCAATGTCTCACCTTGGGCGAGACTAGGCCCGACCCGGCGATACGGGGAGATTTTCTTTGTCTGCGCTCAAGGCCAGCTTCTGCGCGAAGACTACTTTAATCTTGCCAAACTTTTAGTCTTGCCATACTGCCCGTCTATGAGTCATCATCTGGGAATAGCCATTTAGCAATACTTTAGCGTTTTGTTAAGGTTTGCTTACGATTGTTTAAGGATGGCTTTAGCGATACGCTTGGAGCTGTGCACAATGCAGGGACGAGGCAGGAACTTCAAAATCACGGAGCAGGCGAACGTTCCCACGGGACGCCATGGGAAGCACCGAGATATCACGAGCCGAATCCTGGACGACCTTGACGGGCTGGAGAAGGGCATGTCTTTGAAGATTCCGCTCTCCGAGTTGCCAGACACCAAGGTCAATATTCGCTCCGCGCTGAGCCGGGCGAGCCGTAAGTTCGGCAAGTCTCTGGGTACGGCCGCTGACGACGATTACCTCTACGTCTGGAACATCGAGCCTGACAATCAGCAGGCCGGTTAGCTGCGCCCTCATCTGGCAGAGTCTCCGTGTGAGCCCCCTGATGGTCTAGGATGGGCTTGCCGCAAACGATGAATTTCCTGAAGCAGTTCCGCGCCGCACCTAACCTTCTGACGCTGTTGCGCCTGTTTATCATCCCGTTTCTGGTGATTGCGATTCTGGATGGCCGGTACCGCGGGGCGTTTGCTCTGTTTGTGCTGGCTGGGGTGAGCGACGCCTGCGACGGGCTGCTGGCGCGGATGCTCTCGCAGCACACGCGGCTGGGGCAGTATCTTGACCCGATTGCAGACAAGCTCCTGCTGAGCACGCTGTTCCTGGTGCTGACCCATATGGGGCTGGTGCCGCGCTATGTGACGGTGCTGGTCTTCAGCCGCGATCTGGGGATCCTGCTGATCTCGACCCTGCTGTTCGCGACGGGTACGCTGCGCGACTTCCGGCCCAGCCTGCTGGGCAAGCTGAACACGGTGGCGCAGATCGCGGGGCTGACAGCGGTGCTGGTGGCGCAGATCGCCCCGTCGGCGGATGGGGAGTTGTTGCGGGGGTGGCTGCTGCGGGCGATCGCTGCACTGGCGCCGGTCTCCGCCGCGCAGTATGCATGGATCGTCTTCCGCAAGGTGAGCGGAGCCGAGCCGGGCGAGGTGTGAGTGGGCGGCCCGGGAGTGGGACGCGGGAGCAACGCAGGTCCTTCGATTACGCTTGCACACCGGCGCGCCAAACTCCGCCGAGGGTGACTCGTGCATGCACGACAGCGGGTCCTTCGCTGCGCTCAGGATGACAATTCATTTTTTGGCGATGGCGGGCTCAGGCTTCGAGCGAGTCCTGCGCAGGATCTTCTTCGCTGAGGATGTCGGCAAACTCGGCTGAGTCGAAGACCTCGCCGCAGAGCTGGCACTCAACGAACTCGACGTCCTCCTCACGGGCGACGACGCGAACCTGGGGATGTTTGCACGATGCCGGCATAGGGGAGAGATGCTGGATTAGTAAGCAGTTTGCCTTTGCCCAAACTGGTTGTCAATCAGGATTATCTGGGAAATTCGATCTCCTTTTCGAGAATGACAAAGTACAGATCGTCACGCAGCGGGCGTCCGAAGCGCTCGTCCCCATATGGGAATGGCTCGGTCTCGCCGGTCAGGCGGTAGCCGCGGCGTTCGTACCAGGCGATCAGGGCGGTGCGGAGGGAAATGACGGTCATGCGGATGCGGCGCGCCCCGCGTTCCCGCGCGTAGTCCTCCGCGGCAGCCAGGAGCCGGTGGCCCAGGCCTCTCATTTGCAACTCGGGGCGAACTGCCAGCAGGCCGAGGTACCAGGTCTGATCGGGCCCGCGGCCCAGCTGAGGGTCGAGCCATACCATCCCCTGGAGTTCGTCCCCAGGGGCCTCACGGAAGGTGAGCAGGTGGGCCCTTGGTTTGGCCGCCAGTTCCTCCCGAAGGAGCGACACGTCCAGCCGCTGTCCCGCGAGGACGCCCGATTCGACGTTCCAGCTGGGCGCGGAGCCTTTGCCGTCGCCGCGGTAGGCCAGGTTCGCAAGCTGCACGATCGCGGGGTAATCCGCCTCAGCCGCCGGGATGAGTCGCATGTCCGCATTCTAGATTGCGGACCGCGCAGGGTACTGTGGCTCCGGAGGGCAGGCGTTTCGGCTCGACCAGCGTGGTCGGGTCGAGGGCTTGCAAGGCGATCTGTGACGCCGTACACTAACTAGGACTAGAAAGGTCGGATTGGCGCGGTTCGACCGCGAACTTCGGCCGGGAACCCAGGAAATGCTGCGACTAACCAAGAAGGCGGATTACGGGCTGATGGCGCTGAAGTATCTGGCGGAGCAGCCGGCCCTTGCGGGTGCGGCGGGCACCGAGTCGCGCAGCGCCAAGGACATCGCCGAGGCGTACCACATCCCGCCGCCGCTGCTGGCCAAGATCCTGCAGACGCTGACCCGGGCGGGGCTTCTGGTCTCCCATAGCGGGACCAACGGCGGATATGCGCTGGCGCGGCCGGCGACGGCGATCTCGGCGTTTGAGGTGATCCGGGCGATCGACGGGCCGCTGTTTATCACCAGCTGCATCACCATCCATGGGACGTGCGACCTTGCCGGCCATTGCACCATCAAAGAACCATTGCGCGAGGTGAACGACTCGATCAAGGACTTGCTGAGCGGGATCAAGATCAGCGACCTGGTGGAGATGGCGGAGGCCGGGCCCGAGGGTGCGGTTGTGGCCGGCGGGCTGGTAAGCATTCTGGCGTAGTGGGGCGAGTTGCAAGGGATCAGGTTTGAGGAGAGAGACAGATGAGTGTTGCGACGGAATTGAACAACGGTGTCAGCCATAACGGGTCGCAGAGCGACATGAGCAACAGCGGCGTCATCATTTCGAGCGCGGCGGGGCCGCTGCCCAAGGGCGTGCATCTGCCGCTGTATATGGATAACCATGCGACTACGCCGCTGGATCCGCGAGTGCTGGACGCGATGATGCCGTACTTCACAGGCAAGTTCGGCAATGCCGCCAGCCGCAACCACCAGTTCGGCTGGGAGGCGGAGCAGGCGGTGGAGACGGCGCGCGGACAGATTGCCAAGCTGATTGGCGCGACGGCCAAGGAGGTCATCTTCACCTCGGGCGCGACGGAATCGAACAACCTGGCGCTGAAGGGCATTGCGGAGATGTACCGCGAGAAGGGCAACCACATCATCACTCAGGTGACCGAGCACAAGGCGGTGCTGGACACCTGCAAGAAGCTCGAAAAGATGGGCTACCGCGTGACCTATCTGCCGGTGCAGGCGGATGGACTGATCGACCTTGAAGACCTGAAGCGCGCCATTGTGACCGAGGGCGAGGGCAAGACGATTTTGGTCTCGATCATGTTTGCGAACAATGAGATTGGCGTGGTCCAGCCGATCGCGGAGATCGGGAAGATCTGCCATGAGAAGGGCGTGATCTTCCATACCGATGCGGTGCAGGCCGTGGGCAAGATTCCCGTGGATGTGCAGAAGATGAACATCGATGTGATGAGCATGAGCGCACACAAGCTCTATGGGCCGAAGGGCGTGGGCGCGCTGTATGTGCGCAGACGGAACCCTCGGGTCCAGATTACGGAACAGATCAACGGCGGTGGGCACGAGCGCGGGATGCGTTCGGGCACGCTGAATGTTCCGGGGATCGTTGGGCTGGGCAAGGCGTGCGAGATCGCCGGCGAGGAGATGGAGGCGGAGTCGAAGCGGCTGAGCGAGCTGCGAGATTATCTGCGCGCGAAGCTGGAGAACGCGCTGGACTACGTCCACGTGAACGGCAACATGGAACACCATCTGCCGGGCAATCTGAATATGAGCTTTGTGTATGTGGAAGGCGAGAGCCTGCTGATGGGCATCAACGATATTGCGGTGTCGAGCGGGTCGGCGTGTACCTCGGCGACGCTTGAGCCAAGCTACGTGCTGAAGGCGCTGGGGCTGGGCGACGATGTGGCGCATTCCTCGATTCGCTTTGGGCTGGGGCGCTTCAACACCAAAGCTGAGGTGGATTATGTGGCGGACAAGGTGATCGATGTAGTGCTGAAGCTGAGGGAGCTGAGTCCGCTGTACGAGATGGTGAAGGAAGGGATTGATTTGACCAAGATTGAGTGGGCCGCGCATTGAGCAGAACGCAGAGATGTTGAAACGGACCGCGGAGGTCACATGCAAGATGTATTGATTGTCGGAGTTCCTTTGGTCGCCATCCTCGCCGGGATATTGCTAAACCGGCAGGGGGTTGAATCGTTGCGAGCGGAGATGGTTGCGTTCCGGGCGGAGATGAGAGCGAGATTCGATGCCGTTCATCGCGACATGCGGGAGTTCTATGGAGAGCAGGCGCGTCACGATCTTCGCATCGGCAATCTGGAACAGGCAAAGAGAGGTTAGGAATTTCTCAGAGGGTTTATGCGTGTTGTTTTGAGCCTTTACGTTTTCTGGATCGCGGCATGCGCTTACCGTCTTCTCGCGTTGGCACACGCGCACCAGCTAACCCATCGCGACGCGTCGCAATTCTCGATACTCTTTCCGCTTTTAGTTGCATCAGTTGGCTTCGTGACATGGCTTTTCTCCAGCGGCAGCAAGCTATTGAAGGCCCACGTTTTTCAGTACGCGGTGATAGTTTTGGCCGTCGGCGTTGTTCTATCGACGGTCGTAATCTATGCGCCGCATGCATCGGTTTCGGCTGACACAGCATCATCAGATTCAGGACAACAGGAGAAATGACATGGCATACAGCGACAAGGTAGTGGATCATTACGAGAATCCCCGCAACGTGGGCACGCTGGACAAGAGCGCGGCCGAGGTTGGCACTGGGCTGGTGGGCGCGCCGGAATGCGGCGACGTGATGCGGCTGCAGATCCGGGTGAACCCGGAGACGCAGGTGATTGAGGACGCGAAGTTCAAGACGTTCGGCTGCGGTTCGGCGATTGCCAGCTCGTCGCTGGCGACGGAGTGGGTCAAGGGCAAGACGGTGGCCGAGGCGCTGACCATTACCAACACAGACATTGTGAAGGAGCTGGCGCTGCCGCCGGTGAAGATCCATTGCTCGGTGTTGGCGGAGGACGCGATTCGCGCGGCGATCGGCGACTGGAAGAAGAAGAACGGCGTGGGCGAAGAGGCCGGTGTGGCAGTTGGAGCGGCACACTAAGACCGTATGGCAATGGTGACTCTACAAACCGAGACGCCCACGGGCGCGGTCGCAGCTCCGCTGGAACCGGCAACGTCAGCTCCCGGCCAGGCGGTCCTCACAGCGGATGGCGAGGCGGCGGGGGCGAAGGGCGTGCAGGTTACGCTGCGCGCGCTGAAGCGCATTCGCGCGGCGATGGCGAAGGAAGGCATCACGCCGGACGCGGGCGGGCTGCGCGTGGGGATTACCGGCGGCGGCTGCTCGGGGCTGAGCTACAACATTCGCTTCGACACGCAGCCGCGGGAGCGTGACCGGGTGTATGCGTTCTCGCAGACGCATCTCGATCCGGAGGCGACGGAAGCGCCGCCGATCCGGATATTCGTCGATCCGCCGATCCGGATATTCGTCGATCCGAAGAGCTTCATCTATCTGCATGGCATGATCCTCGACTACGAGGAGACGCTGATGCGGCAGGGCTTCAACTTCATCAATCCGCATTCCACCAAGAGCTGCGGGTGCGGGTCGAGTTTTTCGGCGTAGATGAAGTTTCGCGACGTCATCAAGCTCATCGAGCAGGACGGCTGGTACTTGGTGAATACAACCGGCAGCCATCGCCAGTTCAAGCATCCGACCAAACCTGGCCGCACGACGGTCGCGGGGCAACCTGGCTAGGATGTGCCTGAGGGTACGCGCAAGAGCATCCTCCGGCAGGCAGGGATAAAACAGGAGTTATGCGGGAATATACGGTCATCTACGAGCGCGCCGACGACGGGGGTTGGGGAGCTTATGCGCCGGATCTCCCGGGCCTCGGGGTGATTGGCGAGACGCTCGAAGAGACCGAGTCGCTGATACGCGAGGGGATCGCATTGCACATCGCCGGATTGATTGAGGACGGTCTTCCCGTACCGGAGCCGGTCACCCGAGCGGCGCGCGTTGCCGTTCCCGCGTAGGCTTGGCTGATGCCGGAAGAGTCGCCAACGTACTTCGTCTTTTTTTCTCTCCCGCCTAAGCTCGCCATCGATACGGCTGCGCTGGAGAAGACCTTTTACGCCCTCAGCCGGAAGCTGCATCCTGACCGCTTCGCCGGCAAGTCCGCAGAGGAGCAGGAGGCTGCACTGAGAGAGAGCTCGCTGCTGAACGATGCGTACCGCACGCTGAAGGACCCCATTGCGCGGACGGAGTATCTGCTGAAGCTTGAGGGCGTGGAGTTGGAGGAGCAGTCGAAGGCCGCGACCGAGGCCGCGCGAGCAAGCGGCAAAGCCAAGCAGCAGATCGTTCCGCCGGACCTGCTGGAGGAGGCATTCGAGTTGAACATGCAGCTGGAGGAGATGCGCGCGGCGAAGAGGATGGGCGAGGACGATCCACAGCTCCGCCGCGATTTACTGGCCGCCAAGGCCGGCTTCGATGCCAAGATGCAGGCTGCGCAAGCGGAGCTTGAAGGACTGTGGGCGAAGTGGGACGCGGGCGTGGACGCGGACGACGCGGCGGCGAAGGCCGCGGCGCGCGATGCGATGGTGGCGCTGCTGAACCGGCGCAGTTATCTGCGCAACCTGGTGCGCGATGTGTATGAGGCGCTGGAGGGGTGAGCGTCCGGAGCAGGGCGTAGGCCGGCCTTTGGGCTCGGCTCGAAATCGGCGAACTGAAACCTGAGGTGGTCGCGTTCCGTATCTTTGGGTGCGTATAATTTCGAACTCGTGCCAGGGGACAGCTCTTAGTGGCCGTCTCCAGTCTTCGCCGCGTGGCAAGCCGCAGGCGATCTCGTGCGCACGACGAAGATGAAGAACCCCAATCAGGAGACGCCCACCATGCACGACACTACCGCCGCAAATCGCCCGAGCCGGAGCCCGGACCAGAGCAAGGATCGAGGTCAGGACAGACGGACGTTCCTGCAGACCGTAGGGATGCTTGGGTTGGCAGCCGCGCTGCCGCGGGCCGCAGCCGCCGCGGACACGCCCGACGTGAAGGGCGCTGACCTGAAGACGCCGAGCGGTAAGCCGCTGCGCGGTCTCTATCCGATCATGGAGACGCCGTTCACTGCGGATGACAAGCTCAACACCGATGCGCTGGCGGCGGAGGTGCAGTTCCTCAATCGCGGCCGCGTGAACGGGATGATCTGGCCGGTGTTTGCCAGTAGCTGGTCGGCGCTCTCCGATGCGGAGCGAGTTGCGGGCGCGGAGGCGATCCTCGCCGCGGGCAAGGGCGGAAAATCGGCGATCGCCATCGCGGTGCAGAACATGCAGTGGGACATCCCCACCTCCGTCCGCTACGCCAAGCACGCGGCTGCGCATGGCGCCGACGCCATTGTGGCGATCCCGCCGAATAACGGTTGGAACGTGACCGACGATGCGGTGCTGGATTACTACAAGACCATTGCCGCGGCTACCGACCGGCCGCTAATCGTGCAGACGCGCGGGACGATGAGCGTGGACCTGATGCTGAAGATGTTCCAGCAGATCCCGACCATGAAGGCCACCAAGGACGAGGTGGGCGATACGCTGGCGCGCGCACCCGAGTTGATCAAGGGAACGGACAACAAGCTGGCGGTGTGGGCGGCGGGCGGCGGCACGGGCGCGCAGTTGATGGAGAACCTGCCGCTGGGCATTGTGGGCCTGTGTCCCACGCCGCAGTATGCGGAGCTGTTGCAGCAGGCGATGGACCTCTATTGGGTGGGCAAGAAGCGCGAGTCCTTCGACATGTTCAGCCGCGTGCAGGGCTTTGCCACCATCCCCGGCGCGACCGAGTACATGATGGTCGCGCGCGGCGTGTTCCCGGAGGGGACGAAGTCGCGCCCGCAGCCCATGGAGCCGGAGGCCCGGCAGGGTGGTCGCGGCGCAGGCGGAGCCGGGGGCGGCGGTGGTGCAGCGGCAGGCGGCGGTGGTGCGGGCGCTGGTGGTGGCAGAGCCGCAGCAGCACCGCTTACCGACAAGGCGAAGGAAAACATCCGCAATGCGCTGGATGTCTACCTAAAGCCTTACCTGCGAGGTTGAGAATGCATTTGTTCCTCAGTCCGCTGACGCCGGGCAGAGTGCTGATCCTGTTTTATTCAGTCTGTGGTGACGAATCGGGTCAGCAGCGGGTTTTGTTGTCTCATGGTTCGAGGAAGGTCATGTCGGTTGAGACGGTCTGGTTGCCGTAGGCGTCGGTGCTGACCAGTTGGTAGTGGATGGTGCCGCTGGGCACATAGGGCAGCGTGCAGTCCGGGGTGGTCGTCAGCGCGGTCTGGGCCGAGTAGTCGCCATAGTTGCCGGCCGAGGCGCCGTACTGCACGTAGCTGTAGGTGGGCGTCGAGGTGGTCCAGCTGATGGTGGCGGTGTGATTGGCTGCGGGGTTGGCGGTGACGTTCGAGATGGTGGGCGGGCCGGCAAGGGTGGTGAAGCTGTAGTTGGTCGAGGAGCCGGTGTTGCCGCTGCCGTCTGCCGATTGCGCGGCGAAGTAGTAGGTGGTGCCGGCGGCGAGGCCGGTCAGCGTAACGCCGTGGCTGTCGGTCAGTGCGGTCTGCACTGGGGTCAGTTGCCCGAGGGCGGCTGTGGTGCCGTAGGCCACCGCGGTGGTGGCGGCCTCGTTGGTGGACCACGAGATGGTGACTCCGGAGCTGGTGATGCCCCAGAACGCGACGTAGGAGATCACCGGTGGCGGCGCCGTGTTGGGTGACGTCGTGAAGGTGTAGTTGCCGGAGGTGCTGGATGTGTTTGCCGCGTTGGCGGAGACCACCTCGAAGTTGTAGGTCGTGTTTGGAGCGAGGCCGGTCAGCATGACCGAGTGGCTGGTTGCCAGTCCGGCCGCGGAGGCGGAGGAGCCATAGCTGGACGTCGTGCCGTAGTTGACCACCGACGTCGAGGTCTGGTCCGTCGTCCAGGTGATGGTCGCGGTCCCGCTGGTCACGCCGCTGGAACTGACGTTGCTGATCGCCGGTCCGTTCGCGGCACCGGTGGTGGTGAAGGTGGCGTTCGGCGAGGTGGAGGAGAGCGCCGAAGAGTTCGCCGACATCACGTCGAAGTCATAGACCGTGCCCGGCATCAGCCCGGTCAGGGTCACCGAGTGGCTCATCACCAGTGCCGGATTGAGCGTGCTGGACAAGGTGTAGGTTGTGGTGACGCCGTAGTTGACCTGCGAGGAAGCGGCCTGGTCGGTGGTCCAGGTAATGGTCTCCGAAGTATTGCTGACGCTGGTGGCCACCACGTTCGAGATCATCGGCGGCGGCGTTACCTGCGTGCCGGTGGTGGTGAAGCTGTAGGTGGTGGAGTAGCCCGTGGCTCCGTTGGCCCCGGTAGACTGGGCGACGAAGTAGTAGGTGGTGCCGGGGTTCAACGTGGTGAGCACCACGCCGTGGCTGGCCGCGAGCGCGGTTTGCAGCGGAGACAGTTGGCCGAGCGAGGGAGTGGTTCCGTAGGCCAGTTGCGTGTTCGCGGGAACGTCGGTGGACCAGGAGACGGTGATGCCGGTGTTGTTGATCCCCCAGTAGGCGACATAGCCGACGTAGGGTGGAGTGGCGTTCGCCGCGGTCGTGGTGACCATCGAGTTCGGCGACGTGGTGGATTGCGACGTTGCGTTGGCGGACACCACATCGAAGTCGTATGTGGTGCTGGCGACGAGGCCGGTCAGAGTCACGGAGTGGGCCGTGACGAGGGCCGTACTCAGGGTCGAAGACGAGCCGTAGCTGGCGGTGGTGCCATAGTTCACCAGTGACGTCGAGGGCTGGTCGGTGGTCCAGGTCACGGTCACTGATGTGCTCGTAACGTTGGTCGTGGCGACGTTCGTGATGACTGGCGGCGAGGTGGTTGAGGTCGTCAGGAAGCTGGAGTTGGGCGATGTGGAGGACATCGCGCCCGCGTTTGCAGAGACTACGTCGAAGTCGTAGGTCGTCCCTGGCGTCAGGCCGGTCAGAGTCACTGAGTGGCTGGTCACCAGCGTCGAGTTCAGCATCGAAGACGAGCCATAACTGGTGGTCGTGCCGAAGTTCACCAGCGAAGAAGACGCCTGGTCCGTCGTCCAGGTAATCGTCGCCGAGGTGTTGGTGATGCTGCTGACGGCCACGTTCGAGATCACGGGCGGCTGCACTACCGCTGCGCCGGTGGTGGTGAAGCTGTACTGCGCGGAATAGCCCGTCGCTCCGTTCGCGCCGGTGGACTGGGCAACGAAGTAGTACGTCGTGCCCGGGTTCAACGTGGTGAGCACCACACCGTGGCTGGCCGTCAGCGCCGTCTGTAGCGGGCTCAACAGACCCAGCGAGGGCGAGGTGCCGTACGCCAGTTGCGTGGTGGCCGGCACGTCGGTCGACCACGAGACTGTGATGCCG
>JBEKDS010000002.1:0-173059 GCA_050014235.1 Acidobacteriaceae bacterium | reverse complement strand
GCGGCGGGTGGTGTGGTGGAAGTAGCAGAAGTTTTCGCCGCGGAGGGCGGGCGAGCCGCAGCGGCGGCCTGCGAGGTGGATGTGACGGCAGAGGTTGCGCGGGTTTGTGTCGGACATGATGGCCCCTCCGGGAGGAGATTTTTTTGATCCCAAAATATTGATGGGACGTGGGTTCGATCTGCGTTGATCCGGATATGGTGTGGACCCTGGCAGACGGGTTAAATGCGGAGGCCCGGCGGGTTAGGCCGGGCCTGCGGTGGTGGTGCGCGGTGCGTTGTCCGTTCTACGTAGTACGTTGTTCGTTTTCTATCCTGATTCAATTGTACGGGATGGGGCATAACTAGTATGCCAACTATTTTGAAGAAAGATAGTGTTTGGTTTGTGGGGGTTGGGGGATTTTGGGGGTGGTTGGGGGGTTGACAAGGTTTCCCGAGGGCGAAGCGAGAGCGTGCCCCAGGGGCTAAAGCCCCTTTCGCCCAAGGGGAGGCATAGAGACCCAAGCCTGAAGGCTTGGGGTACCTAGAAGCAAAGGCGGGAGAAGTTGGCTTTGGGGTGGGGTGCCTGCGGCGGTGGCGCGATTCCCACATCTCAAAGGCGAGATGTGGGGCACCCGGCGTTCTTTGGGGTGTGACTTCCCACGTCCGGCTTCGCCTGACATGGGGCACCCAAGGATGGGTGGCGCGATTCCCACATCTCAAAGGCGAGATGTGGGGCACCCGGCGTTCTTTGGGGTGTGACTTCCCACGTCCGGCTTCGCCTGACATGGGGCACCCAAGGATGGGTGGCGCGGTTAGTTGAGGAAGACGCCGCTGACCACGGGGGTCGAGGTCCCGGATGGGGTGACGTTTACGACGACGTCGCCGGAGATCTGCCAGGAAAGGTAGGTGCCGGCCTGAAATCCGGATGCTGTTTCGGTGTCGAGTACCGCGCCGGTGGCGAGATCGGTGATGGTGATTGTTTCGACGCGTCCTTCGCGGTCCCAGTCGAGAAGATACAGGGTGAGCGTCTCGTTGACGCTGGTGGGCGAATCGACGTTGAACTTGAAGCTGGTGGAGGGGAACTGGGTATAGGCGGACGCGATGCCTTCGGTGGCCTGGGGATTGGTCTGCAAGGCGCGGGGATCGGGGGTCTGGGCGGCCCAGGTGTAGGTTGAGGCCCCGTTGACGCTCATGGTGGCGATGGTTGGCGTCGAGCTGGGGCCATTGGCGATCATGTATCCGGCGGTGCCGTAGTGGTTCTCCCAGGCCCCCTGGATGGCGGTGTTGGCGCCGTTGAATTCCGCGCTGGAGGTTGCGATTGCGGTGTTGGGGTTGAGGATGGTTGCCGGGGGACCGAAGAAGATGCCGCTCACCACCGCGCTGGCGCCATTGGCGCGCTGCACGTTGATGGTGATATTTCCCTGCAGATTCCAGATCGCGTAGACACCGTTTTGGAAGCTGCTAATGGTTTCTGTATCGAGCGTGACTCCGGTGGCGGCATTCTTGACGGTCACGGTCTCGGTGCGGCCGGCGTTGTCGAAGTCGAGAAGGTAGAGCGCGACCGGGTGCGGGTTGTTGTCGACGAAATCGATATTGATATTGAAGTTGCTGCCGTAGTAAGCCGACGCGATGCGAGAGGGCGCGCCCAAGCCGTTCTGCAACGCTCGGGGATCGGAGGTTTGCGGGGCCCAGGTGTAGGTGGAGGCCTGGGACAGAGAGACAGCCGCGTAGCCGGGAATGGAGCTCGGGCCGTTGGCGATGAGATATCCTTCCCCGCCGTACGCTCCGGACCAGGCGCCCTGGGTGGCGGCATCGGTGGTGAAGTCGATCGGGTTCGCCAGAAGCTGATAGGTCGATTGGCCGCCCGTGCTGGGCGAGCTAGAGTAACCGCTCGCGCTTGCGTTGTAGAGGCCGCCCCCGGAGAAATTCACGGAGAGGAGGGGAGGATTCGTCTGCAGGGAGTTATTTGTTGGCGGCCCGCCGTACGCCGTCACCACGCCGCTGAGGGAGAACGGAACGCTGGCAACGGCGCCATTGAAGAAGTATTCCTGGGTCAAGTGCCCTGTGTTGGCGACCGTGGCCGGCGCGGCGCTGATGTTGAGGGCGATCTGGAGATTGGTGTAGGTGACTCCGTTATAGATGAGCGTTCCGCTGTTGTAGCCGGGGCTGGCGGCAATTATCAGGGGCATGTTGTCTGAGGTCATGGCTCCCGCACGCAATGTTACGACCTGGGTGGCGCGGCTGAAGCTGACCAGATTGTCGCTACTGATAAATGCATTCAATGAGAAATTGGAGCCCTGCAATTGGATCGATATCGACTGATTGAATCCGTATTGGCTGTTCATCTCTTCCGAGGTCATCGTGCCCGTGACGTTGGGGACGTTTTGAGCGTGCAGCGAGGCTGCCGCGGACAGGAGCAGAACAGAGCAAACGTGCGGAATGCGCAGGGGGCAGCGCCGGTGGGTCGCGAGGAATCTCATAAGAACCTCCAGACGGGGTTGCACGTATCACGGGTAGGGAATGGTAGCACGCAATGATTGGACCTGGCCCGCGGTCGAGGGGCGAGGGGTGGGGGTGGCTGATGCCGGGGCTCAGAGGCGAGATGTGGGGCACCCGGGGTGTGGGTAGCATGAAGGCAACTACGGAGATTCTGCGCGTCGCGCCGAATGACGGGGTGGGGAGGGTGCGGGCGGATTGCGTCCCCGCCCAAAGCGGAGCTTGGATGGCACCCGGGGGGGGGGGTGCGATCCCACCCAAGCGGAGCTTGGATGGGGCACCCGGGGGTGTGGCGAGTTAGAAGGAGCGGCGGGCGGTGGAGGCGGCGAGGGTGGGGTCGAGCTGGGTGGGCGGGGCGGTGGTGAGGGTGAGGGTTGCGGGCGGGAGGGTGGGGGCGCCAGCGGGAGCAGCGACAGAGGCGGTGACGGAGATGGCTCCGGAGCTGGCGGTGGCGCGGAGGATGGCGATGGCGTTGCCGTTGTAGAGGGTGCGGTCGGGGCCCTGGAAGGACTCGTGCGAGACCATGTTGCCGTTGTCGACGCCGACGATGGCGACGGGGCCGGTGACGGCGAAGTGGATGAGGGTGGTGGAGTCGGGGATGGGGGTGCCGGCGGCGTCGACGAGGGTTGCGGTGAAGTAGTGGACGTCGTTGAAGTCGGGGGTGAGGGGGCGGGTGATGTCGTCGGCGACGAACTGGATGCGGGCGGGCGGGCCGGCGGTCTTGAGGGTTTGGGTGGCGACGATGCGGCCGTTGGTGCGGGCGACGGCTTTGAGGGTCCCGGGCTCAAAGGGGACGGTATAGGTGATGGGGCTGGCGTCGGGGTGGAGCTTTTGCGTGCCGAGGGACTTATCGTTGAGGAAGAGCTCGACCTCCTGGGCGTTGGTGTAGACTTCGAGGTTTTCGGTGTGGGGGGTTTGGTCGGTGGGGGTCCAGTCGGAGAGGAGGGGATCGGAGAAGCGGGGTGCGGCGGGTGGAGCGGGGGGGCGTGGGGGGCGCGGTGCGCCGGCTGTGGGCGGGGTTGCGGGGGTGGTGGGCGCGGCGGGGGGTTGGGCGGGGAGGGCGGCTGGCACAGTGTCGGCGGCCTGGTTGAGGGTGGTGGCGTTGGCGTAGCCGGGGTCGATGGGGGCGGGACGGACGGCGGCGGTGCGGCGGACGACAGCGACCATGGGGGTGGTGGACCACCAGCTCTGGCGCTCGAAGGCGCGGGCGTGAGGCAGGCCGGTGGAGAGGATGAGGCCGGAGCCGGAGCCGATGGTGGGCCAGGCGCCGCCTTCGCCGAGGTAGTCGATGCCGGCCCAGAGGAACTGGCCGGAGTACTCGGGGTGGTCACGGACGGCGGTCCACTGGTCGCGGTCGTGGCCATTCTCGGTGCCGATGATTTTGCGGGTGGGCTTCTGGGCGTGGGCGGCGAGGATCTCCTGTGGGCGGTAGTTCTGGCCGACGACGTCGAGGAGGTCGGCTAGGCCGTCTTCGTAGTCGTGGGAGGCGTTGGGACGGAAGAGGGCCTGGGTGACGGGGCGGGTGGGGTCGTTGGCGTGGAAGGTTTTGACGAGGGCGGTGAGGATGGGGATGGCGACGGCGGGGTTGGGGGTGTCGTGGATCTCATTGCCGGCGGACCAGAGGATGATGCTGGGGTGGTTGCGGTCGCGCATGACGGTGTCTGCGGTGTCGCGGAGGTTCCAGTCGCGGAAGTAGAGGTGGTAGTCGTACTGATTTTTGGCGACGGTCCAGCAGTCGAACATCTCGTCCATGACGAGGAAGCCCATGCGGTCGGCGAGGGAGAGGAACTCTGGGGCGGGGGGGTTGTGGGAGGTGCGGATGGCGTTGACGCCGTACTTGCGCAGGATGGTGAGGCGGCGCTGCCAGGCGGCGAGGGGGACGGCGGTGCCGAGGGCGCCGGCGTCGGTGTGCATGGCGACGCCGAGGACCTTGTGGTGGACGCCGTTGAGGAAGAAGCCCTGGTCGGGGTCGAAGTGGAACTCGCGGATGCCGAAGGGGACGTCTTCGGAGTCGACGGGCTGGGGGGTGCTCTCGCTCAAGGCTGCGCGCATGAGGATGACGTGGGCGGTGTAGACGGCTCCGTGGCCGATGTCCCAGCGGTCGGGGTTGGGGACTTTGGTGTCGATGTCGAGGTCGGCGGTGGCACCGGGGGAGACGTCGAGGGGGCGGTTGGAGACGATGTCCTGCTGGGTGACGGGCGCGCCGGTGGGGCCGGTGAGGCGGACGCGCAGGGTGAGGTGGGCGACGGCGGCGGACTCGTTGGTGACGGTGGAGACGATGTGGATGTCGGCGGAGTTGCCGGTGATGGTGGGGGTGGTGACGACGGTGCCCCAGGGGACGATGTGGGCGTCGCCGGTGGTGACGAGGCGGACCTGGCGGTTGATGCCGGCGCCGGGGTACCAGCGGGAGGCGGGCTGCTGGGAGTTGTCTACTCTCACTGCGAGGACATTGGCGCCGGGGTGGAGGTGGGGGGTGAGCTGGTAGACGAAGCTGACGTAGCCGTAGGGGCGATGGCCGAGGAGGACGCCGTTGAGGTAGACGTCGGAGTTGGCCATGACGCCATCGAAGACGACGAAGGTGCGGCGGGGGGAGGTGGGTGAGGCATCGGCGTCAGGGACGGTGAAGGTCTTGCGGTACCAGCCGATGCCTGCGGGCATGAAGGCTCCGGCGCCGCGGGTGGGGGCGTCCTGGCGGATGGGGCCGGCGATGGCCCAGTCGTGAGGGAGGGTGACGGAGGTCCAGGCGTTGTCGTTGAAGGCGGGGTCCTGTGCGCCGGGGGCGTCGGCCTGGAGGAAGCGCCAGCCGGAGGTGAAGGGCTGGACGGCGCGGGTCTGGGTGGTCTGCTGGGCGAGCAGCGTTGGCGCGAGATCCCAGGTGCCCAAAAGCGAGGCACCTGGGGCACCCGGGGTTGGCGCGAGATCCCAGGTGCCCAAAGGCGAGGCACCTGGGGCACCCGACGAGAGCGGGAGAATGACGAGGGCGGCGGCGATGAGGATGAGGCGGCGCATGGGGTTCCTTGTTGGGGTCGCGGATTGGGAGAAGATTCCGGTTGCGGCGAAGGATATCAGAATGGAGGGGGGTGGGGTGTGAGAGGATGGCTGGACGATGTGAGGATGGCGGCGGTGGTGTGAGGTCGCGGGGTTGATGGGGGCCGGGGGGTTGATGGGGGCCGGGGGATTTGATGGTTGGGTTGAGCATGTTTCTCGGGCTGGCGGGCGGGTTGGATGATCTTCCGTCGCCGTGGTCGCTGGGGGTGGCGGCGATCATTATTGGGGTGATTGTGGTGGGGATCCCGAAGATCCCGCGGAAGTGATGGGGTGCGATTCGGGCTGAGCCGATGGGGGTGAGGCACGGGATTTGGGGACAACCCACTCATGCGCGATGACACTGCGCATGAATGGGGCACGGGGTTGTGAGAGGATGGGGCCATGGCTCAGATGACGCAGTTGCGGGTGGCGGCGGGATTGAACCTTGCGGCGGCGTGCGCGGGGGCGGTGTTTTTTGCGCTGAACCTTTACCGGTTGATTGCGATCCATGACGTTGGGAGCCGGCGATCGCCGCAGATTGGGTTCCTGTTCCTGTATGGGTGTGGGGCGTATTTCTTTTGGGGACGGTACCGGTATTACGCGGGGATGGGGCGGGGCGCGGGGACCTGAAGTGACGGGTTTGGTGAATTTGTAACCATTTTGGTTTGCATTTGTAACTGTTGTTGATCTGGTGGGGTGCGTCTGTTTTTCCGAGGACGGCGTTCAGCGGTCGGCTTTCGGCGGTCAGCGATTTGTAACCATTTTGGTTTGTATTTGTAACTGTTGTTGGGCGGTTTTTAGCGCGGGCGGCTGAAAAAGGCGATTCGGTTGCGACAAGCAAGAAACCCGGGGCTAAAGGCCGCCCGTTCGAGGAAGAGTTAGCTCCAGAATGACGGTGGAGGGGAGGGTGACGGTTGGGGTTGAGGGTGGCGGTTGGGGTTTTTATGAGAATCGGTGGCGTCAGATCCCAGGTGCCCAAAGGCGGGGCACCTGGGGCACCCGACGTGACAATGTTTATGGGGTGGTGGGGAGGGGGTGGGCGGACAAGTAGGCGTGGGCGATTTGCGGGGTGGAGAGGAGTTCGGCGGGGTCTGGGTTGGGGGTTTTGGCGGTCTCGACGGCGAATACGTAACTGAGACCGAACATATTGCTGGTGAAGATGACGAGGGACTTGTCGGGCGAGAAGCGGACGTTGGGTTCGAGCTTGTAGTTGTGGGCGGACATGTTGACGAGGTGCTCGGGGGTGAAGACGCCGGGCTGGAAGAAGTCGGGCGAGTTGATGCCGTCGACGCGGAGGAGGCGGGGGTGGAAGAGCTCGATCCACTCGCCGTTGGGGGCCTTGGCGACCTGGCCAGGATCGCCGCCGTCGCCGGTGAAGATGTCGAGGTCGCGGGTGAGGTTGAAGTGGATGGACCAGTCGTTGCGCTCCATGTGGTAGGCGGTGCGGCGGCCGGTGGAGAGGTTGTAGCCGGCGAGGTAGAAGTCCTCGCCCTTGATGGGCTGCCAGTCGTACCAGATGGTTTGGCCGTCGAGGCCCCAGAACTCGTGGCCGGCGATCTCATTGGCGATGGTGCGGTGGTGGATGAGGGTGTTGTGGGTGGCGTCGGTGTGGACCATCCAGATGCGGTCGACCTGCTGCCAGGCGCCCTCGTGGCAGTACATGAGGAGGGTGGGGTCGACGGGAGAGAAGAGGAGGTGGTTGATCCAGTCGGTGGAGTGGAGGAGCGGGGTGAGTTTGCCGGTGGAGAGGTTGATGGTGTAGAGGGTGAGGGGGATGCGGGCGGCGAGGCGCTGGGCCATCATGGCGCCCTTGTTGGCGGGCTGGACGAGGGGGCCGGCGGCCATGCCGGGAGGGTTGACGCGGTTGGCGCCGTACTGGTTGGCGGCGTTGGGGTCGTCGTTGAGGGTGCCTGCGCCGAGGGTCTCGTCGGCGTTGATGGTGGAGACGGACATGCCTTTGGGGAGGTCGGTGAGCTTGGTGCTCTTGCCGGTGTAGACGTCGGCCTTGTAGATGGCGGTGACGTGGGTTGCGGGGTCGGCCATGGTGTAGAAGACGCTTTGGGTGACGCGGCCGGCGATGATGGCGTGGACGGCGCCGAAGCGGAACTGCTGGGCATCGGAGTCCGCGGCGGCGGCGGGGCGGGGCGGGTTGGGGACGATGAGGCGGGTCTGGCGCGTGGCGAGGTCGAGGGCGTGGATGCCGTCGGGCGCGGTGTAGATCATCTGCTTGAGGTCAGGGGTGTAGGCGTTGACGTTGAAGTAGAAGCCGGTGGAGTTGGGCTCGTCAGTGAGGCGGATGACGCGGTGGCCGGTGTCCTTGTCGATCCAGGTCTTGGGCGGGGAGGATTGGGCGAGGAGGGTGTGGGCGAGGGCGAGGGCGGCGAGGAGGGTGAGGGGTCGCATGGTTATATTCCTCTTGAGTTGGGCAAAGGCGAATTCAAAGGCAAGAGCAACGGCAAAAACAAAAGCGAAATGCGGGGGTCCCTCCACTCGCGCGTTGCGCTCGGTCGGGATGACGGAAATGTATTGGTGGTACGAGAAGCAGATTCCTTCGCTGCGCTGCGGAATGACAAGCGAAAGGCGAAGGCGAAATGCGGGGATTCCGGCCTTTCGGGGCAGAATGACAAGCGTAAATTTTTCCTACTTTTCATTTTTGGGTTGTGGTGGGGGTGGGGTTGATGGGGTTATAGCGGGTGGCGAGGGCGGGGGTGGAGACGGCGCTGGCGAGGTCGGTGGATTTGGCGACTTCGGCGGCGAATACGTAACTGCGGCCGAACATATTGCTGGTGAAGAAAACGTATTTTTTGTCCGGCGAGAAGCGGGGGTTGGGTTCGGCGCGGTAGTTCTGGTGGGCCATGTTGACGAGGTGTTCGGCGTGGAAGACGCCGGGTTGGATGAAGTCGGGCTGGTTGATGGCGGGGGCGGTGCCGGGGAGTGAGTTGTCGACGATGAGTTGGGGGCGAAAGAGCTCAATCCAGGCGCCGTCGGGTGCGGAGGCGACCTGGCCGGAGTCGCCGCCATCGCCGCAGAAGAGGGAGAGGTCGCCGGTGAGGTTGAAGTGGATGGACCACTCGTTGCGCTGGAGGTGGTAGGCGGTGCGTTTGTGGGTCTCGAGGCTGTAGCTGGCGACGAAGAAGTCTTCGCCCTTGGGGTACTGCCAGTCGTACCAGATGGTCCTGCCGTCGAGGCCCCAGAACTCGTGGCCGGCGATCTCCATGTACATGGTGCGTTTGTGGACGAGGGTGTTCTGGGAGCCGTCGGTGTGGATGAGCCAGATGCGGTCGGTTTTTTGCCACATGCCTTCGTGGCAGTACATGAGGAGGGTGGGGTCGGTGGGGGAGAAGAGGAGGTGGTTGACCCAGTCGGTGGAGTGGAGGAGGGGCGTGATGAGGCCGGGCTTCTCGCCGATGGGACTGGGCTCGAGGCGGATGGTGAAGAGGACGACGGGGGTGCGGGCGGCGAGGCGGCGCTCCATCATGGCGCCTTTGTCGTCGGACTGGACGTTGGCCCCGCCGAGGGCGGCGTTGGTTTGGGGGGTTGCGCCGGCGTTGCCGGCTGCGGGTGGGGCGCCGGGGCCGCCGCCGCCGCGGCCGCCGATGCCTCCGGGGGCTGCCGCGAGGAAGGCGTTGGGGGCGTTGGGATCGTGGCCGGGGACGTCGGCCTCGTTGTAGACGCCGGCGCCGAGGGTCTCATCGGCGTTGACGCTGGAGATGGAGACGCGGGGCGGGAGGTCGATGAGTTTGCGGATGGCTCCGGTGTTGGTGTCGGCCTTATAGACGGCGTTCAGGTGGGTGTCGGGGTCGATGCGGGTGAAGAAGATGGAGTTGGTTTTGTGGCCGACGACGATGGCGTTGGCGCGGCCGCCGAAGCCGAGGCGGGCGCGGGCGGGGGTTGCGGCGTCAGTGGCCGCGGCAGCGGGCTGCGGGAGGTTGGGGACGAGGAGTTTGGAGGTGAGGGTGGCGAGGTCGAGGACCATGATGCCGGAGGGGGAGTTGTAGACCATCTGGCGGCCGTCGGGGGTGAAGGCGTTGACGTTGAAGTAGAAGGCGCCGGACTGGGGCTCGTCTGAGATGCGGAGGACGCGGTGGCCGGTGTCTTTGTCGACCCAGGATTTGGGGGGAATGGCGCCGGTGAGGGAGGGGGCGTTGGGGTCGGGGGCCTGGGCGAGGAGGGGGAGGGTGAGGAGGGTCGCGAGGGCGAGAATCTGGTGGCGCATGGTGTCCTTATGGTGGGCGGTGTCCCGGGGCTTTGTCACTCCCAGGTCTCAGAAGCGAGACCTGGGGCACCCGACTTTGTGGTGGTTCGAGAAGCAGATCCCCTTCGGGGATGACAAGCAAGAAAAGCTATCCCAGGTTTGGCACAGTTGATTTACGCGCGGGCGCGGGGGAAAGACGCGGGCGCGGCGGGGGCGCGAGAGATTTATACACCGTGGGTGGTGCGATAGGGAAATTGTTTCTGGGTGGGAATTGTTAAGGGCTGGCTCTTAGCTACCAGCTTTTAGCTTCTGTGGCTTTCGGCTGCTGGCTTTGGGCTGTCGGCTGTCAGCGATCGGCGATCGGCTGGCGGCTATCAGTGGTCGCTGGGTGGGAGTTAGACACTGTTGGTGAGGGTGCTGCCGACGGAGTTGAAGGTGTCCCCGATCTTGTTGGAGAGGCCCTTGATGGCGGTGACTGCGCCGAGGCCGATGAGGGCGGCGATGAGGGCGTACTCGATGAGGTCCTGGCCGGTGTCGTCAGTGAGGAGGTGGCGAAGTCGGGGGGTGTGGATGCAGGCGGCGGGCATGGCTGAGTCGAGGATCGCCGACGGGGAGGGGTGAGGAGAATCCCCTAAAGGTGCCATGCGGGCTTTTGGCAATGGGCAGAGGCACTTTTGGAATGAGGCTTGTCTTGAGGAGGCGGATTGAATGAAGCTTTATGCGTACAGCGGCCGGCTATCAGCCATCAGCTTTCAGCTTGCGGGGCGGCGGTGCGGAGTGCGGATTGGCTGGTCCTGCCTTGACGGGTGGGGGGTGGGGGATTAAAGTTGGGGGATGAGGATTTTGGTTTTTTGGGGCGAGGTGCGGATGGGGTGTTGTTGGGCTGAGGTGCGCCGACGCCCCTGCTCTGTTTCGTAACGAACTTGCCCGCGAAGCTGCAGAAGAGTCGAAGCGCCCACGATGTTTTGGTGGGCGTTTTTTAGTTGTGAGTTGGTAGTTGTGAGTTGTGAGTTGGTAGTTGTGAGTTGTGAGTTGGTAGTTGTGAGTTGTGAGTTGGTAGTTGTGAGTTGTGAGTTGGTAGTTGTGAGCTATGAGTTGGGGAAGGCTGGACAGGCGCGATGAGTGAGTTAGGGACAACGGCGGTGGCGGCGGCGGCGAAGGCGGTGAAGGAGACGAAGGCGCAGAAGGCGGAGCGGCTGAAGCGGGCGAAGAATCCGTGGGCGGCGTTCGATGAGGTGCGGCAGTTTGCGCGGGAGGGGCGCGGGGCGGTGCTGCCGGAGTGGGCGGAGTTCTACTTCAAGTGGTGGGGGGTGTACACGCAGGGCGATGGCGCGGGGGTGACGGGCGGCAAGGATGGGGTGGGCAAGGCGACGGAGTACTTCATGATGCGGATTGGGCTGCCCAATGGGCTGCTGACCGCGGGGCAGCTGCGGGTGATTGGCGAGCTGACGAAGAGGTATGCGCGCAACCTGGCGGACGTGACGACGCGGCAGAATATCCAGCTGCACTGGCTGACGATCGAGTCGCTGCCGGAGGTAGTGGATGCGCTGACGGCGATTGGGTTGAGCCCGAAGGGGGCGTGCGGGGACGTAGTGCGGAATGTGACAGGGTGCCCGCTGGCGGGGTTGCTGGGGCATGAGCTGGTGGATGCGAGTCCGCTGGCGGTGGAGGTGGCGCGCGGGTTGACCGCGAACCCGGCGTTCTACAATTTGCCGCGGAAGTTTAAGATCACGGTGACGGGCTGCCCGCTGTGGTGCAGCTACCCGGAGATCAATGATGTAGCGCTGACGGCGATCCGGCGCGAGGTGAATGGGCTGGAAGAGGTTGGCTATACGCTGCGCGTGGGCGGAGGCTTGTCGACGGAGCCGCATATCGGGGTGCGGATTCCGGCGTTTATTCCGCAAGACAAAGCGTACGAGGTGGTGGAGGCGGTGGTGCGGATCTTCCGTGAGCAGATGGAGCTGCGGGAGAACCGGACGCGGGCGCGGATCAAGTATCTGTTTATGCGGCATGGGTGGACGGCGGAGACGATGCTGGCGGCGATTGAGACCGAGTTAGGTTACAAACTCGATCCGAGCCCGGTGGATGCGGATACGGTGCCGGACGATGTGTATCGCGACCATGTGGGGATTACGCCGCAGAAGCAGGTTGGACTCTCGGCGGTGGGGGCGAGTGTGATGGGCGGGCGGCTGACGGGCGAGCAGCTGGTGGAGCTGGCGGACCTGGCGGAGGAGTTTGGCGATGGGCAGCTGCGCGCGACCATCATGCAGAACATTGTGGTGGTGAATGTGGCGAATGCGCGGGCGCGGGAGCTGGTGCATCGGCTGCATGGGATGGGATTGCAGGTGGAGTCGACGCCGTTCTGGCGCGGGGCTGTGGCGTGCACGGGGACGGAGTTCTGCAAGCTGGCGATTGCGGAGACGAAGGCTTTCTCGAAGTGGCTGACGGGGGAGATGGAGGAGCGGCTGCCGGGGTTCGACCAGCAGATTAAGCTGCATGTGACGGGGTGCACGAACTCGTGCGGGCAGAGCTGGATTGCGGACATAGGCCTCGAGGGGAAGAAGATCAAGAAGGACGGCAAGATGGTGGACGCGTTTTATTTCTGCGTGGGCGGCGCGGTGGGCAAGTATGCGCGGATCGCGCGGCAGGTGGGGTTCCGGGCGGCGGCAGAGGATTGCCCAGCGGCGATTGAGCGGCTGCTGCGGCATTATCTGGCGGTAAGGGAGCCGGGGGAAGATTTGCGGGCTTACTTTGCGCGGACGGACGATGAGAGTCTGCGGGGGCAGCTGGCGGGGACGGTGGTGGAGGCGGTGGAGCGGGATGCGCCGCCGGGGCGAGTGCCTGCGAATGTTGGGTAGGGTTAAGCGGGGCGGTTTGCGGCGGGGAGTAAACGATGCCGTTGTTTCCGATGTTTTTGAAGTTGACGGGGCGGGCCTGCCTGGTGGTGGGGGCGGGGGGGCTTGCGGAGTCGAAGGTGGAGTCGCTGGTGGGGGCGGGGGCGCGGGTGACGGTGGTGGCGCCGGAGGCGACGGCGCGGATTGCGGGGATGGCGGAGGCGGGCGAGGTGATTTGGCACCGGAGAAGTTACATATCGGGGGATTGCGCGGGGCAGTTTCTCGCGGTGGCGGCGACCAATAGGCCGGCGGTGAATCGGGCGGTGTTTGCGGAGGCGGAGGCGGCGGGGGTGCTGGTGAATGCGGTGGACGATCCGCCGTTTTGCGACTTTTATTTCCCTTCGGTGGTGCGGCGGGGGGAGTTGCAGATTGCCATCTCGACGAGTGGGGCGAGCCCGGCGCTGGCGCAGCGGCTGAGGAAGGAGATCAATGAGTTGTTGCCGCTCGATACGGGCGACTGGCTGGCGGAGTTGGGGAATCTGCGGCGCGAGGTCCTGGAGCGGGAGCCGCTGAATGAGGCAAGGCGGGAGTTGCTGCACCAGCTGGCGGCGCGCGAGGTTTGTGGGTTTGATGGGTGCCCGACCAGGGTGATGGCGAGGGCGCATGCTTTGACGAATCCGCGAGTGGTTGAGGACGGCAACGCGAAAGAGCCGAAGCCGTGAGGGCGGAGGCGGGGGTGGTGTATCTGGCGGGGGCGGGGCCGGGCGATCCGGAGCTGCTGACGGTGCGGGTGGTGGGGTTGCTGGAGAGCTGCGATGTGATTCTGCCGGACGATTTGGTTTCAGACGAGGTGCTGGCGCTGGCGGATGGGCCGGGGCGGGTGCGGCCGGCAATTGTGGTCCCGGTGGGCAAGCGGTGCGGGCAGCCGCGGATTACGCAGGCGGGGATTCATGAGCTGATGCTGCTGCACGCGGGGGCGGGGCGGAGCGTGCTGCGGCTGAAGTCGGGCGACCCGCTGGTGTTTGGGCGGGCGAGCGAGGAGATTGCGGCGCTGACGGAGGCGGGGATCCGGTTTGAGATTGTGCCGGGGATTACGACGGCGTTCGCAGTGGCGGCGGCTCTGAAGACTCCGCTGACGGATAGAGGGGCGGCGTCGAAGCTCATCTTTGCGACGGCGCACCATGCGGCGGCGAAGGAGGGCGGCGGTGGGTTGGAGTTGACGCCGAAGTGGGAGGGGGCGTTTCCGCGGGACGCGACGCTGGTGGTGTATATGCCGGGGCGGCGGTTTGGGCTGCTGGCAGAGGAGCTGCGGGCGGCGGGGATTGCGGGGGAGACGCCGTGCGTGGCGGTGTCGAAGGCGTCGACCAAGGAGGAGCGGGTGACGCGGACGACGTTGGAGGGGCTGGGGGGGATGGATGCGGAGGCGGTGGGGGAGGCGCCGGCGATTTTGATGGTGGGGTGGGCGATACGGTAGGACGGGACCGACCGCGGATGGGCGCGGATGGGCGCGGATATTTTTGGAGGACGGCTTTCGGTGGTCAGCGGTCGGCGGTCAGTGTGGGTATGTCGGGGCATTAGCGCGGGCCTTCAGCCCGCAAGGCTCTATCCGCGGTCCGTGGTCAGCGGGGAAACGAAATGCGGGATTCCGGCCCTTCGGGCCAGAATGACAAGGGGTGGGGGTGGATCCCCGGATGGTTTGGTGGCGTCAATCCCCGGTGCCCAAAAGCGAGGCACCGGGGGCACCCGGCGTCAATCCCCGGTGCCCAAAAGCGAGGCACCGGGGGCACCTACCGGGGGCACCCAAAGGAGAGATAAACGCGGGTTATTGGACGGGGGCGGTGGGGGAGGGGGCGGAGGGGGAGCAGTTGGGGGCGTCGGGGGCTTTGACCTGGACTTCGGGGGTGACGGAGAGGCCGGGGCGGAGGACGTAGTCGCCATCTTCGTTGGCGAGGTTGGTGAAGTCGATGCGGACGGGGATGCGCTGGACGACTTTGACGTAGTTGCCGGTGGCGTTCTCGGGGGGGAAGAGGGAGAGCATGGAGCCGGTGGCGCCGCCGATCTGGGTGAGGCGGCCGGAGAACTTGCGTCCGCCGTAGGCGTCGACCTTGATGGTGACGGCCTGGCAGGCGTGCATCTGGGCGAGCTGGGTTTCTTTGAAGTTGGCGGTGACCCAGAGGTCGGTGAGGGGGACGATGGTGAGGAGGTCCTGGCCGGAAGAGAGGTTGGCGCCGACGTCTACATTTTTCTTGTTGACGACGCCGGCGATGGGGGCGGTGATGTGGGTGTAGGAGAGGTTGAGGCGGGCCTGGTCGACCTTGGCCTGGGCCTCTTTGACGGCGGCGGCGGCGGCGGTGGCGCGGGACTGCTCGACCTTGACCTGGCCGGGGGCGTTGATAACGGATTGCTGGGATTGGTCTTGTGCCTGCGCGAGCTTTTGGCGGGCGGCTTCGACGGCGTTCTGCTGGGCGAGGACGTTGGACTCGGCCTCGACGACGGCGGCCTTGGTGGCGGCGGCGGTGGCGACGGCGGCGTCGAACTGCTGCTTGGAGATGACGTCCTTCTGGACGAGCGGGGTATAGCGGTCGACGTCGAGCTGGGCCTTGACTGCGTTGGCCTTGGCCTCATCGACCTGGGCGTTGGCGGCTTCGACCTGCTTCTCGGCCTGCGCGACCTGGTCGGCGGAGCCCTTGACGTCAGAGCCGGAGGTGCGGACGGTGGTGCCAACGTTGACCTGGGTGATGGGGACGTTGGTGGAGGCCTGGACGAGCTGGGCCTGGGCGTTGGCGAGGTCGGCGAGGGCCTGGTCGAGGGCGACCTGATAGTCGGTGGGGTCGGTCTCGACCAGGAGCTGGCCGGCCTGGACGGTCTGGTTGTCGTCGACGTAAACCTTGACGACGTGGCCGGTGATGCGGGAGCTGACCTGGTAGAGGTTGCCATCGACTTCGGCGTCGTCGGTGTCCTGAATGAAGGTGGAGCGCCAGTAGAAGAAGAGACCTCCGAGGACGAGGACGAGGAGGACGCCGATGACGACGAACTTGCGGTTGGGGTTGGCGGGCGGCGGGGGCGCGGCGGTTGGGGTGGTCGGCCTGGGCGCGTCGGCTGGTGGGGTGGCGCTTGGGGCGGTTGGGTTTTCTTGGACGGTATCGGCCACGGTTATTTCCCTCCGAGATAATCTTTGTAATTGGTCTCCGCGACGCCGAGGGCGCGGGCGAGCGCGAGCTTGGCGGTGTTGTGCTGGTAGAGCGCGGCGATGTACTGGTTGGCGGCCTGCTCGGTCTGGGACTGGGCCTGGGAGACGGGCAGGTTGTCGGCGACTCCGGCGTGGAAGCGCTGCTGGGCTTCGCTGAGCTCTTCGTTGGCGAGGTCGACGTTGGATTTGGCGGCGTCGACGAGCTTGGCGGCGGATTGGATGTCGAGGATCGCGTCGCGGATGTCGGCGTTGATTTGCTGGGTCTGGTCGGCGAGTTTGTCCTGCACCTGAACGTAGTTGGATTGGGCGACGTCCTCTTCGCCGCGGGTCTTGGCGATCTGGAGGATGGGGGCCTCGACCTTGCCGGTGGCGGTGAAGGTGTCGTGGGAATGGTTGACGGTCTCGCCGATGTCGCCGAAGTCGCCGGAGAATTTTGCGGTGGGGAGCTGGTCGGCGAAGGCGGCGGTTTTTTCGCTGCGCGCGGCGAGGACTTGTTCGTTCTGGGCGGCGAGGTCTTTGCGGTTGCGCAGGGCCTGCTGGAAGGCGGCGGCGGGGTCGATGTTGTCGAGGGATTTGTAGGGTTCGGTGTCGGAGAGGCGGATGGCCTGGTCGAGGGGAAGGCCAATGACGCGGGCGAGGGCGAGTTTATCTTTTGCTAGCTGGTTGGTGGCGGAGATGAGGTCCTGCTGCTCGTTCTGGTAGTCGACCTGGGCGCGGAGGACGTCGAGACGAGGGCTGGTGCCGGCGTCGTGCGCGGCGGTTGCCTGGTCGAGGGAGACTTTGCTGGTGGCGAGCTCGGCGTTAACGGCGTCGATGTGGGCGGCGTCTGCGATGCAGAGGAGGTAGGCGTTGCCGACGGTGAGGACGACCATGTCGCGGGCGTCGGCGGCGGTGAGCTGGGCGCTGCGGAAGTTGTGGCGGGCGGCGAGGTAGGTTTCGAAGTTGGTGAGGTTGAAGAGGGACTGGGTGAGGAAGACGCGGAAGTCGATGACCTGGAATGGGCCGATGATGGGGTTGAGGCCGGGGAATTTGATGCCGAAGGCGGCGAGGTTGACCTGCTCGACCTCGATGGAGGCGTCGGCGGTGACGGTGGGCAGGAGGGCCTGGAGCTGCTCGAGCTGCTGGCCGCGGGCGTTTTGCTGGGCGGTGGTTTGCAGGATGAGGCCGAGGTTGGCGCGCAGACCGCGGGCGATGGCATCGTCGAGAGAGAGGTCCATGACGGCGCCGTTGGCGACGCCTTCGACGAGGGAGCCCTGGAAGGATTGACTGGTGGGCGCGGCGAGGTTGACGCCGTTGGTGCCCTGGAGTTGTTGCTGGGCGCCTTCGACGAACTGGCCCTGGGCGGGGGTGGTGGCGCCGGGAGCGTTGGGGCTGGCGCCGGCGGGGCTGGGCGGCTGGGCGCGGGATGAGGCGGGGGCAAGCGTCAGCAGGGCGAGGCAGAAGACGGCAAGGGGGCCCGCGGTTGCCAGGGCCGTCGCAACGGGCGACGCTTCTTTCCTAAGACTCATTTCTCTTATGGTACCTGCAATCGGGGTTGGTTCGTGCGAGCGGTGCGCATCGGGTGCGGTTGAGGGTTCCCTAGCGATATGAGTTGGATGCGGGGGGTGGGGGTGGGAGTGCAAAAAATAGTTGTGAGTTGTGAGTTGGTAGTTGTGAGTCTTGGGGTGTTCTGCGTTGTGGGTTGTGGGTCGTCGGGGGTTCGCGGGATAGGGAAGGCTTAGCACCGATTTCCGTCGATGACACCGATTCTTCTTTTTGGGAGCGATGGAGCGGATCGCCGGTGGTGAGGCTTCTCGTTCGTCAGCGGCCGGCGGTCAGCTATCAGCGGGCGGCGGGATAGGGAGTTTACGTCCCCACCCATGCGCGATGAAGCTGCGCATGCATGGGGCACCCGGCGCATTGCCACCTCGGTCGCTGCACATGAATGGGGTACCCGGCACCCGATGAGGTTTTTCGCGGGGGGTGGGGAAAGCGGCTACACTTCTTTCGCGGCACAAGGCGCACAAGGGGAGAGCGGACGAGATGTTTTTGGGGATTGATGTGGGGACGGGGGGGACGCGGGCGGTGCTGGTGGACCGGGCGGGGCGGGTGGTGGCTCAGGCGGCGGCGGAGCATGGGGCGATCCGGTCGGAGCAGATTGGGTGGGCGGAGCAGGAGCCGGAGGATTGGTGGCGGGCGGCGCGCGAGGCGATTGCGGGGGTGCTGGCCGAGGACGAGCGAGCGGGCGGCAGGATTGAGGCGGTTGCGCTGACGGGGCAGATGCATGGCTGCGTGATGCTGGACGCGCAGGGCGAGGTGCTGCGGCCGGCGCTGATCTGGTGCGACCAGCGGACGCAGCCGGAGTGCGACTGGCTGGAGGAGAAGATTGGGCGGGAGCGGCTGATTGAGCTGGTGCTGAACCCGGCGCTGCCGAACTTTACGCTGACGAAGCTGCTGTGGGTGCGGGAGCATGAGCCGGAGATTTTTGCGCGGATTGAGCATGTGCTGTGCCCGAAGGATTTTGTGCGGCTGCGGTTGACGGGCGAGTATGCGATGGACATGCAGGAGGCGAGCGGGACGCTGCTGCTGGATGTGGCGCACAGGCGGTGGTCGGAGGAGGTTGCAGAGGCGGCGGGGATTCCGCTGGGGTGGTTGCCGCGGTTGTTTGAGGGGCCGGAGATCTGCGGGCGGATCAGCGAGGCGGGCGCGATGGCGACGGGGCTGGCCGAGGGGACTCTGGTGGCGGCGGGCGCGGGCGACCAGGGCGCGGGCGCGGTGGGGATGGGGATTGTGGGGCCGGGGTCGGTTTCGGCGACGATTGGGACAAGCGGGGTGGTGTTTGCGGCGACGGACCGGCCGGCGCTGGACCGGCTGGGGCGGCTGCATACGTTCTGCCATGCGGTGCCGGGGATGTGGCATGTGATGGGCGTGACCAATGGGGCGGGGTTGTCGCTGCGCTGGCTGCGGGATACGTTTGCGGCGGGGACGGCGTATGAGGCGCTGACGGCGGAGGCGGAGGCGGTTGCGCCGGGGAGCGATGGGATGCTGTGGGCGCCGTATCTGTTTGGAGAGCGGACGCCGCATCTCGACCCGTTGGCGCGGGCGGCGTTTACGGGGATTACGGCGTCGCATGGGCGCGGGCATTTTGTAAGGGCGGTGATGGAGGGCGTGGCGTTCAGTCTGCGCGACACGCTGGAGCTGTTTGCGGAGTTGGGGATTCCGGTGGAGACGATCCGGCTGGGTGGCGGTGGGGCGAGGGGGGCGCTGTGGCGGCAGATCCAGGCGGATGTGTATGGGCAGGCGGTGGAGTTGTTGGCGGCGGAGGAGGGTGGGGCGTTTGGCGCGGCGCTGCTTGCGGGAGTGGGGGTGGGCGCGTGGGGGGATGTGGAGATGGCGTGCGCGGAGACGGTGCATGTGGCGGAGGTGATTGCGCCTAAAAATAAGGAGGCGATGGCGGAGGCGTATGGGCGGTTCCGGCGGATGTATCCTGCGTTGAGGGAGATTGGGAGTTAGCGATGGCGAGAGAGATTAAGGCTGAAGGTCGAGTGATTAATACGGCGGTGATTGGGTATGGGCTGGGCGGGCGGGTGTTTCATGCGCCGTTTGTGAGCGCGGTGCCGGGGCTGCGGCTGGCGACGATCCTGCAGCGCACGGGGGACGAGGCGGCGAAGGCATATCCGGCGGTGAAGATCTCGCGGACGATGGAGGAGGTGCTGGGGGACGCGACGATTGAGTTGGTGGTGGTGTCGACGCCGAATGAGACGCACTATGCGATGGCGAAGCGGGCGCTGGAGGCGGGGAAGCATGTGGTGATCGACAAGCCGTTTTCGACGACGAGCGAGGAGGCGAAGGAACTGGGCGTGCTGGCCAAGGCGAAGGGCGTGCTGGTGGTTCCGTTCCACAACCGGCGGTGGGATGGGGATTTTTTGACAGTGAAGAAGTTGATTGCGGAGCGGGCGGTGGGGCGGCTGGTGACGTATGAGTCGCACTTCGACCGGTTCCGGCCGGTGCCGCGGGAGAATACGTGGAAGGAGGCGGCGAACCCGGCGAATGGGATGCTGTTCGACCTGGGGCCGCATCTGGTGGACCAGGCGCTGGCGCTGTTTGGGGCACCGGCAACCATTGCGGCGAGTGTGCGGGCGGACAGGGACGAGACGGCGATTGAGGATGCGTTCGATATCACGCTGAGTTATCCGGCGGCGAACGGCAAGGGGTTGCTGGCGCATTGCAGGACGAGTTATCTGGCGTGCGATAACGCGCCGCGGTTTTTGTTGCATGGGACGGCGGGGAGTTTTAAGAAGCATGGGCTGGACCCGCAGGAGCCGGCGCTGGTGGGCGGGGCGAAGGTGCCGGCGATGGGGTCGCAGGAGGTGTGGCTGCAGGAGGCGGAGTCGGCGTGGGGCAAGCTGACGGTGGCTCCGGTGCCGGCGGACCCGGCAATGCTGATTGTGCGGCAGGTGAAGACGGAGCTGGGGGACTATCGCGGGTACTACGCGAATGTGCGGGACGCGATTCTGGGCGCGGCGGAGTTGGCGGTGACGGCGGAGGATGGGTATCGGGTGATCCGGCTGCTGGAGATGGCGCGGGAGAGTTCGGGGAAGGGGTGTGCGGTGAGGGTGGAGTTTTAGGGGTGGAGTGGGGCTGGCCTGAGGGAACGGGTTTCGGGGACAGCTTTCAGCGATCGGCGGTCAGCGGCGTGGTTTGGAGCTGGATGCGCGGAGGAGGCTTTCGATGAGGATGGCGGCGAGGCCGGCGGGGAGGGTGAGAGCGGACCAGCGGGGGCCAAGGCCGGCGGCAGTGGCGATGAGGATGAGGGCGAGCCAGAGGAGGATGGCAGCGGCGAAGAGGCCGTCGTCGACGAAGAGGGCGTAGAGTTCGCGGGCGCTGGCGCGGAGCCAGCGGAGGGGCGCGGGGCGGCGGGCGGGGCTGGAGGGGGTGGTGGGGCTGGTTTGGTTAGCGGGTTGGGGCATCAGCCGACCACCGTGGGGTGTTTGGAGCGGGCGTGGCAGACGGCGACCATCTCGGTGGCGACGAGGAGCCAGAGGGCGATGAGGTAGAGGATGGCCCAGTCGCCTCCGGGCCAGCGGGCGGCGATGCCTTCGCCGACCCAGAAGGTGCCGAAGCCGGAGAGCAGGACGCCGACGGTGAACTTGAGGGCGTTCTCGGGAACGCGGGCGAGCGGGCGATGGAGGGCGAGGCCGAGGGCGGCGATAAGGAGCGCGGCCAGGGCGGCTCCGGCGGCGGCGGGGGCGAGCAGGCCTCCTGCGCCGAGGGCGATGACGATGAAGACGACCTCGGTGCCTTCGAGCATGGTGATGTGGAAGGCAGCGGCGAAGGCGAGTTTGTCTGGCATGAGAAAGGCGGATGCGGTGGTGGGTGCGGAGGCGATGTTGGCGGGTGCGGGGGCGCGGAGGGCGGCGGTGTTTTTGGCGAAGGCGGCGGCTTCGTCGTGGAGGGGGATGAGGCCGGCGGCGCGGAGGATGGCTTTGCGCAGCCAGCGCATGCCGAAGAGGAGAATCATGGCGCCAACGATGAGCTGGATGAGATGCAGCGGGATGCGGGTGAGCGCGGGGCCGAGGGCGGCGACGATGGCGGCGAGGGTGGCGAGGGCGGTGGCGCAGCCAGCGAGGGCGGAGGGCCATCCGCGGACGCTGCCGACGGCGAGGATGACGGTGAGGGCTTCGACGCACTCGACGAGGGAGGCGAGGAAGGCGGCGAGGATGGTGGTGGCGATGCGGGCGCTGGCGGCGGTGTCCATGGGGATGGGCAACGGGGGAGGCTCCTTGGGCCTAAGATAAATCACAATCGCAGGAGCGCGCTTGCGGCCGAGTCGCTTCGGCGCATTCGCGGAGACAAACGATGTCACGATGGGTGCAGAGAAGGGCGAGATTTGTGGGGATGACGCGGCGGGAGTTTTGCGCGGGGGCGGCGGGGGTGGGGGTTGCGGGGCTGGCGGGTTGGGGTGGGGTGTGGGCGCAGGCGGCGGCGTCGATTGCGGCGGGGACCGCGGCGGGGACTGCGGCGGGGGACACGCATCCGGATGTGGCGGTGATCGATCGGGAGCGGATCCTGGCGCAGGCGGCGAAGTATGTGGGGATGGCTCCGGTGACGGTGACTTCCCTGCCCTGCGCGCGGTCGCCGGGTGGGGCGCACGATTATTTTTCGGAGGCGGTGGCGGAGGTTGATCCGGATGCGGCGCCGGTGGCAGCGCCGGCGACGCCTCCGTTTACGGCGCAGCGGGATGCGCTGTTTGCGATGGGGCTGGCGGTGCCGGGGCTGGCGGCGGCGTATGTGCTGACGAAGGAGGTGCGGTACGCGGAAGCGGCGGCGGGGCATCTGCGGGCGTGGTTTGTGACGCCGGAGACGCGGATGACGCCGGCGATGGATTATGGGAGTGTGCTGGTGGGGGTGGGGGCGGGGGCGGGGGTGGGTGGAAGGGCTGAATCTGGAAGGGCTGAATCGGGAAGGCCAGAGGGGATTCTGGAGACGCTGCCGCTGGTGGAGGTTGCGAAGGCGGCGCCGTTTGTTGAGGCGGCGGGGGTGTTGAGCGATGCTGAGCTGGCGGGGGTAAAGGGGTGGTTTGCGGCGTACCTGAAGTGGCTGACGGCGCCGCAGGATTCGGGGCCGCGGCTGGCGGCGCTGGCGCGGGACCGGAAGGACCGCAACGGCAGCTCGTGGATGCTGCAGGTGGCGGCGTATACGTTTTTGAGCGTGGCGGACGCGAGCGGGCCGGCGAATGAGTCGAGCGCGGCGACGGAGCTGCGGCACCGGTTCCGGACGGTGATGCTGCGGGCGCAGATGAAGGCGGATGGGACGTTTCCCAATGAGCTGCGGACGGCGTATCCGTACCGGAATTCGCTCGAGAACCTGGATCTGTTTGCGGGGATCTGCCAACTGCTGACGACGCGGTTTGAGAGTGTGTGGGAGTACCAGCTGGAGGATGGGCCAGGGATGCGGTCGGCGATTGCGTACCACTTCCCTTTTATCAAGGACCGGCATCTGTGGCCGTTTCGCGCGGACGTGAGCCACTTCAGCGAGCTGCCGGGGCGGAGGGAGAGCCTGTTGCTGTGCGCGCGGGCATACCAGAGGCCGGAGTATGCGGCGCTGTGGAAGGAGTTGAAGCCGGACCCGGCGGATGCGGAGATTTTGAGGAGTGTGCCGATGCATCAGCCGTTGTTATGGGTAAGGAGGGGTTAGGAAAAAGCCAATGCGGGGATTCTGGCCTGCGGCCCGAATGACAACCAGGACAGGGGGGTTGGCGGAGGGCCAATCCGGGGATTCTGGCCTGCGGCCAGAATGACAGCCAGGAGGGGGTTGGCGGGCTAATTTCCGGGTTGCAGGGCGGCGGCGATGGTGGTGCGGAGTTCGTGCTCGGAGGCTTTGCCGAGGATGACTTTTGCGACCGTGCCGTTGCGATCGAGGACGAAGGTCTTGGGGAGGGCGTTGGCGCCGTAGAGCGTGGATACGGCGCGGTCGCCGTCGGTGAGGGACCAGAGGTCGAGCTTGCTCCTGGTGAGATAGGCTGACGCTTTGGCGGGGTCGTCGTTGGCGATCAGGACGACGGAGACTCCCTGGCTCGCCATCTCGGTTTGCAGTTTTTTGAACATCGGCATCTCGGCGCGGCAGGGAGGACACCAGGTGGCCCAGAAGGCGAGCACGACGACGTTGCCGCGGCTGTCGGCGAGGTGGAATTGGGAGGCCTTTGGATCGGGGAGGGTGAAGTCCGGGGCGGGTTTGCCGAGGAGGGCCAGCGCTTTCGCGTTGGCGGAGGAGACGGGGTCGCTCTTCTTCTGGGCGTGTGAGCTTGGGGCGAGTAGCAGGAGGGCGCAGAGGGCGGCGGCTGAGGTTCGGTGGCGGAATGAGGATGGAGGAGGAAGAGGAGGGTTCATGGGAGACTCTCGAAGAGGCAATGAGAGGTACGGATTGGGCGAGCGCATTGTTCCGTGGGGCTGGGAGGTTGGTGAGGAAGTCGGGGTCCGAGGAGAAGACCGCGGAAGGTGTGTCCGGTGGGCTGAAGAGGCGCCGAAAAAGGCGATTGTGACGCGACGCGCGAGAGGCCCGGGGCTGAAGCCCGCCCTGTTCGAGGAGAGTTTATTCGCAGGGCTAAAGCCCTACGCTCCCACCGAAAGACAAACGCCACGAACTTTGGGTGGGGTCAGCCGTGGGAGCTTTCGCGGCGATTGAGGCCGGCGGGTTCGACGACGGGCTTGCCGGGCCGGGGGCGGTGTCCGCGTTTGCGAAACATGAAGACCACGCCGCAGGCGCCGCACTTCCAGGGATAGATGCCGAAATGGCCGAGCACGTGCCGCTGCAGGAAACCGTTGCGATTGATCCGCATCGCCACCATGGCGTTGCAGGTGGGACATCTGACTTCGCTCATCGGCGCCAACGCTACCCATCCCCCAACGATTGGAACTCCTCTGCGCAGGCAACTGGGGGCGGATGATTTCTAGAGACGACCTCCAGCGTAAACCCTGGGCGAGAGGCGTGCCAGCAAAATATTGCACAGGGGGTTACAGCGGTGTTGATGGAGTCAACCGGGCGGAGGCGGAGCAAAGGCGAAATGCGGGGGTCCCTCCACTCGCGCGTTGCGCTCGGTCGGGATGACAACATCTTTAGGCGGTGGATTCGCGGAATTTGCGGACGAGGGCGAAATATTTGACGGCGTTTTCGGTGATGGATTCGGGGCGGCCTTCGGCGATGGCTTTGGGGTTGACGAGGTCGGCGCCGACGCCGAGGGCGAATGCGCCGGCCTCGAGGAATTCAGTGGCGGTGGCGAGGGAGACGCCGCCGGTGGGGATGAGTTCGACCTGGGGGAGCGGGGCTTTGAGGGCCTTGAGGTACTTGGCGCCGCCGAGGGCGGAGGCGGGGAAGACTTTGACGACGTCGGCGCCGGCCTCCCATGCGGTGACGACTTCGGTGGGGGTGAGCGCGCCGGGAAGGACGGCGACGCCGTAGCGGTGGCAGAGCTCGATGGTAGAGATTTTGAGGGCGGGGCTGACGATGAACTGCGCGCCCTCGAGGATGCACATGCGGGCGGTTTCGGGGTCGAGGACGGTGCCGGCGCCGATGAGGATGCCGGGGCGCGACTCGGCGAGTTTGCGGATGACGTGGATGGCGCCGGGAACGGTCATGGTGACTTCGAGGACGGTGACTCCGCCGGCGGCGATGGCGTCTGCGAGGGCGAGGGCGTGGGCGTGGCTTTCGGCGCGGAGGACGGGGACGAGGCCGATGTTTTTTAGTTCTGCCAGGACTGCGGATTTTTGCATGGGGGTTGTCTCCGGTTGATGGGGGCCGAGAAGCTTAACACCGATGGGCAGCGATTCCACCGATTGTTTTCAATACGCTACTGCGGCTGTTACAAATCAGTGCGTCACCGATGCTGTTACATATCGATATGCCACTGCGTATGTTACAGATTCAGCGTTGGACGCGGGCGCCGCCGCCTTTCATGATGCGCTGGACTTCGTCGAGGGTGGCCATGGTGGTGTCGCCGGGGGTGGTCATGGCGAGGGCGCCGTGGGCGCAGCCGCAGTTGACGGCCCAGTCCGCGCCTTTTTCATTGAGGAAGCCGTAGATGAGGCCGGAGGCGAAGGAGTCGCCGCCGCCGACGCGGTCGAAGATTTCGAGATCGGGCATGGGGCGGGCCTCGTGGAACTGGCCCTGGTAGTAGCAGACGGCGCCCCAGTCGTTGACGCTGGCGGTCCTGGCGTGGCGGAGGGTGGTGGCGACGGCGCGGAAGTTGGGGAAGGCGGCGACGGCGCGCTCGATCATGCGGCGGAAGTTGGCGGAGTCGAGTTCGCCGAGGGCGTCATTCTCGCCGACGCCTTCGATCTGGAAGCCAAGGGCGGCGGTGAAGTCCTCTTCGTTGCCGATCATGACGTCGACGTAGGAGGCGAGCTCGCGGTTGACCTCGGTGGCGCGGGCCTTGCCGCCGATGGACTTCCAGAGGGAGTCGCGGTAGTTGAGGTCGTAGCTGATGATGGCGCCGTGTTTGCGCGCGGCGAGCATGGCCTCCTTGGCGACCTCGGGGGTGGATTCGGAGAGGGCGCAGAAGATGCCGCCGGTGTGGAACCAGCGCGCGCCTTCCTTGGCGAAGATCTGGTCCCAGTCGATTTGTCCGGGCTGGAGCTGGCTGACGGCGGTGTGGCCGCGGTCGGAGCAGCCGAGGGCAGCGCGGACGCCGAAGCCGCGCTCGGTGAAGTTGAGGCCGTTGCGGGTGGTGCGGCCGACGCCGTCGTACTTGACCCAGCGGAGGTGGGACTGGTCGACGCCGCCTTGCAGCATGAGGTCTTCGAGCAGGCGGCCGACGGGGTTGTCGGCGAGGGCGGTGACGATGGCGGTGCGCAGGCCGAAGCAGCGGCGGAGGCCGCGGGCGACGTTATACTCGCCGCCGCCCTCCCAGGCCTGGAAGGTGCGGGCGGTGGCGACGCGGACATCGCCGGGGTCGAGGCGGAGCATGACTTCGCCGAGGGAGATGAGGTCCCACTTACATTCTTCTTTGGGGCGGATGATGAGGGGGTTGTTAGCGGAGGGCATTTATTACTGACTCCTGAGTTGTTGCGGGCGGCGATTCTGAGTTAGTGCGGCGGCGGCGAGTTAGTTTGCTAGCTACGGGAAATTTAGTTATTGCGAGTTACTTGAGGTCTTTGATGGCGACGGGGTCCATGTCGTCGTAAGCCTGGTTTTCGCCGCCCATGCCCCAGCAGAAGCCGTAGTTTTTGGTGCCAACGCCGGCGTGGATGGACCAGCCGGGAGAGACGACGACCTGCCGGTCGGCGATGATGAGGTGACTGGTGGCGTCGGGCGGGCCCATGAGGTGAACGACGCGGTGGGCGGGGTCGACGTCGAAGTAAAAGTAGACTTCGGAGCGGCGGTTGTGGGTGTGTGGGGGCATGGTGTTCCAGTTGCTCCCCGATTCGAGGAGGGTGAAGCCCATGACGAGCTGGCAACTGCGGATGCCTTCGCGGTAGATGGCTTTGTAGATGGTGCGCTTGTTGCAGGTTTCGGGTGCGCCTAGCTTGAGGCCTTCGAGCGAGGAGAATTTTGCGAGTTTGGTGGGATAATCGGTATGGGCGGGATAACTGAGTAAGTAGAAGGCGGCGGGAGTTTCCGGCGAGTTACTGGCGAAGGTGACGGACTTACTGCCGCGGCCTATGTAGAGGCAGTCGAGCTTGGCTAGGTCGAAGGTGGCGCCGTCAACGGCGACTGTGCCGGGTGCGCCGACGTTGAAGACGCCGAGCTCGCGGCGCTCGAGGAAGTGGTCGGCGCGGAGTTCGGGGTAGGTGGGGAGGGTGAGGGGCGTGGCGAGGGGGACGGCGGAGCCGATGACGGTGCGGTCGAGGTCGACGTAGGCGCAGGTGAGGACGCCGGGGGCGAAGAGGTCTTCGAGGAGAAAGGTGGCGCGCAGTTCTTCGGTGGTCATGCGCGGGTAGCGGACGGGGTCCGCCATGTGGACGAGCTTCATGGGTCTCCTTGCACTTCGTGCGGTCCTGGACCGCGCTCTTCGCGCGGTGAAGACAGGTGCCGTTCGATTGTAGCGGGGGTTGGGGATGGGGGCAAAGGGCGAGGGGGCTGAAGCGCAGTTGATACACTTGCTTGAGGCGGGGACGCAATGCTGTTCGATTGGGACGAGGCGAATCGCCGGCACATCTCTGAGCACCTAGTAAGCCCCGAAGAAGCTGAGCAGGCCGTGGCTAGCAATCCGTGGGATGTTGAGGTCCAAGTCACCGAGGGTGAAGAACGGTTCGTTCAGGTCGGCGCAACCGGCCGGGGCCGAGTACTAGTGGTGGTTTTCAACTGTTCGAGGGCCACTGGTTCGCGTCGTCACGGCTTACGATGCGCCGCGCCGACAGCGCCTGGCGTATGAACGATGGAGACGAGAGAGTGATGGCACAGAAGCTGCAGGTCCCTAAGTTCGCGAGTGAGGCCGACGAGGCGCGGTGGTTGTTTGAGCATCGCGAGGATGTGGCTGACGAGTTTGAGCTGGCCGAGCGCGAGGGGCGGCTAGGGCGCGGAACGGTGTCGAGGCTTGCGAATGCGATTGCACTCGATCCAGAAGATGTGGCACGCGCTCGTGCCTTGGCGGAGAGGCGGGGTCTTGATTTATCAGGCGTACGTCAAGATGGTGGTGCATCAGGCGCTCTTGAGCGAAGAGAAGACCGCGTAGCGTCCTTGCGGTAGAGTAGTGCTGCTATGCAAAATGTGTTGGAGTTGTTTCGGTTGGACAGGAAGATTGCGTTGGTGACGGGCGCGGCGAGCGGGCTGGGCGCGGCGATTGCGGTGGGGCTGGCGCAGGCGGGGGCGACGGTGGCTTGCCATGGGAACCGGCGGGCGGCGACGGCGACGGCGGCGGCGATTGGGGAGCGGGCGGCGGCGTTCCAGGCGGACTTGTCGACGACGGGCGGGGCGGCGAAGCTGTTTGCCGCGGTGAAGCAGACGTATGGGCGGGTTGACATTCTGGTGAACAATGCGGGGACGATTGTGCGCGGGGCGGCGGAGGATGTCACGCTCGAGGACTGGCAGACGGTGTTGCAAGTGAACCTGACGGCGGTGTTTCAACTGTCGCAGCTGGCGGCGAAGGACATGATGGCAAGGGCGAAACCGGGCGCGGTGAGCACGGGGAAGATTGTGAATATTGCGTCGCTGCTGAGTTTTCAGGGAGGGATTCGGGTGCCGGCGTATGCGGCGTCGAAGGGCGGGGTGGCGCAGTTGACGAAGGCGCTGGCCAATGAGTGGGCGGCGAAGGGGATCCAGGTGAATGCGATTGCGCCGGGGTACTTTGCGACGACGAATACGGAGGCGCTGCAGGCGGACGAGGTGAGGAACCGGCAGATATTGGAGCGGATTCCGGCGGGACGGTGGGGGCAGCCGGAGGACCTGGCGGGGGCGGCGGTGTATCTGAGTTCGGCGGCGAGCAATTATGTGACGGGAACGGTGGTGACGGTGGATGGCGGGTGGATGGGGCGGTAGCGCGCGGGGAGTGGGGACGCATCTAAGCTATTGGAAGAGGAGAATTGCCATGCCACAGAGTCCGCACACCCGAGCCGCCGAGTACCACAACCTTGCCGCACACGCGCATGAGGCCGCGGCGGCGGCGCACCAGACGGGCTCGCTGACGGCGCATGAGCTTTCGCGGCAGGCGCATGAGCACTCGACGCGGGCGTTTGAGGCGGCGAAGAAGGCGGCGGAGGAGGGGAAGAAAGGCAGCTCTTAGCTATTAGCTCTCAGGGGCGCAATGTGGGGGCGCCGGGCGTGACCTCAGCGGCTAAAGCCGGGCTGCGAGCGCCTTTACGGCATCCTTCGGCTGCGCTCGGGACAGGCTATGAAGTCGTGCCCTTAAGCAAGACGGAAGGAAATTTGGGGTGCATCCAGAAAATGCCCAGGGCTAAAGCCCGTTCCTTCCACGGCATCTTTTTCGTGGGGCTGAAGCCCCACGCTCCCACCCAAAGGCAAGGGTGTGGCGTGCAGTGACGTGGCGGCAAGCCCACATCTCAGAGGCGAGATGTGGGGCACCCGGGGTAGTGGCGGAGGGGCGGGTTAGGGGGTTTTTGGGGTGGTGGGGGGGCGGAAGGCTCGTTCGGCGGTGTTGTTGGGGTCGGTGGAGACGGGGCCGTCGCGCCAGAGCCAGCGGAGCATGTCGGGCAGGACCATGCCGCCGTACTTGGAGCCGTGGGTGTTGAGGCCCCAGAGGTAGTTCACGTCGTAGCCTTTGGACTCGAGGGCTTTTTCGAGGCGGACGTTCTGATAGAACCAGTCGCGGTTGGGGTTGTAGGCGCCGTTGGGGCCCTGACCGCGGTTGTCGTTGCGGCCATCGCAGAGGAAGATGCGGAGGGGCTTCTTGGGGGCGGCGAGGACGCGCTCGGGATAGACGTAGCCGCCGCGGAGGTCGACGAAGCTGCCGACGATGGTGAAGACTTTGCGGAAGTCGTTGGGGCGCTCCCAGGCGACCTGGAAGGCGGCGATGCCGCCGGAGCTGACGCCGCCGATGCCGTGCTGGTCGGGATCTTTAGAGATGCTGAAGTCGCGGTAGAGGACGGGCATGAGCTCTTCGGTGATGATGCGGGCGAATTTGTCGTCGGGGGTGTTGTATTCGGCGGGGCGGTTGGTGGTGCGGTCGCCCCACTCCTGCAGGTTGGGCTCGGGCTGCTGGGGGGTGCGGCCGGGGTCGATGAAGACGCCGAGCATGACGGGGATTTCGCGGCGGTAGATGAGGTTGTCGAGGACGTTGACGACGCGGAGGTCGCCGTCGGGGGCGAGGAAGGCCTGGCCGTCGTTGAAGACCATGAGCGCGGCGGGCGAGGCGGGGTCGTACTGCGCGGGGACGTAGACCCAGTAGGTGTGCTGGGTGCCGGGATAGACCTGGCTGGGGAGGGTGAAGGGGCCGCGGATGGTGCCTTTGGCGACGCCGTCCTGGGGCATAGAGTCGGGGCCGAGGCGGTATTGGGAGTTGACGATGGGGGGTGGTTGGGGGGCGCGGGCGGGTTGCGCGGGGGTTTGCGCGGGGGGCTGGGCGGCGGGGGGTGGGGGTGGGGTTTGGGCGGCTGCGGCGGAGGCGAGGAGCGTGGCGCAGAGGAGGGCGTGGGCGGATTTGATGGCGGGTTTCATGGCGGGGGTGAGGTCCTCAGGGGGAGCGGTTTCCATGATAGCGATGGGCGCGGGGATGTAAAGCGGCGCTTGAGAAGATGGGCGCTGGCAACGCGGGATGGGGGATTTGCTACTTAAGGAAGATGAAGAGTTTCTTTACGCGACGCGTGCGGTTCTGGTCTCAGGCCTGGTCTCTTTCGTGGGCGCTGATCCCGATGCTGGCGTGCGGGGGGCGGGCGGGTGTCGAGGCGGAGCCGGTCGCGGTCCGGCTGGTGCAGGGGACTTTCCATGGCTTTCTGGAGCTGCGGTCGGAGGAGGGGCGGTTGCTGGCTTCGGGCGACAGCACGCAGGTGGTGCATGGCGACCGGCTGACGGCGCACACGGTGTTCAGCTTCAAGGACGGCTCGATCGACGATGAGACGACGGTGTTCTCGCAACAGGGCGCGTTCCGGCTGATCAGCGACCGGCATATTCAGAAGGGGCCGTTCTTTCCCGATGCGATGGATGTCTCGATCGACGCGCGCAGCGGCGAGGTGACGGTGCATTCGACGGGGAAGGATGGGAAGGAGGAGGTGAGGGCGGAGCATATGAATTTGCCGCTGGACCTGGCGAACGGGATGGTGCCGCTGGTGCTGGAGAACCTGCGGCCGGATGCGGGGGAGACGAGGGTTTCGATGGTGGTGGCGATGCCCAAGCCGCGGCTGGTGAAGCTGGCGATCACGAACCGGGGCGAAGAGAGCTGTTCGGTGGGTGGGGTGGGGCGAAAGGCGATCCACTATGAGATCAAGATTGAGCTGGGCGGGGTGGCGGGGGTGGTGGCGCCGCTGATTGGGAAGGCGCCTCCGAATATAGAGGTTTGGATCATCGGCGGGCCGGCGCCGACGTTCGCCAGGGAGCAGGGGCCGATTTATCCGGAGGGGCCGATGATGACGATCCAGCTGGCGAGCCCGGTTTGGCCGGAGGCGGCGAAGGCGGGTGAGTAGGGGGATGGCGGCGGCGGGGCTTCTGAGTGGGGGTTTTATGGCTGCCAGTCGGGGGGGATGCGGACGTAGGAGGTGTCGAGCGCGGCGATGGAGGGGCAGCCGAGGAGCTTGAGGGTGCGGACGATGTCGGCGCGGAGGATGTCGATGGCGCGGGTGACGCCGGGGAGGCCGGCTGCGCCGAGGCCATAAGCGTAAGCCCGGCCGATGAGGACGGCCTTGGCGCCGAGGCTGAGGGCCTTGACGATGTCGCTGCCGCGACGGATGCCGCCGTCGAGGAGGACCTCGATGCGGTCGCCGACGGCGGCGACGATTTCGGGGAGGGTGCTGATGGTTGCGGGGACGCTGTCGAGCTGGCGGCCGCCGTGGTTGGAGACGACGATGCCGTCGACGCCACGGTCGGCGGCGCGGCGGGCGTCGTCGGCGGTGTGGACGCCTTTGACGAGGATGGGGCCGGTCCATTGGCGGCGAATCCAGTCGAGGTCGTCCCACATGACGGCGGATTCGGCGAGGAGGCGGCCGATGTCGGTGTAGGGCATGGGGCCGGATGAGGGCAGCACGATGTTGGGAAGGCCGGCGCGGCCGCGGTCGGTGAGGTAGGAGTAGAGCCAGCGCGGGCGGGTGAGGATCTGGGCGGCGTAGGGGATTTTCTGGAAGAGGGTGCCGTTGAGGAGCACGTGGGCGCCGTCGCGGATGTCGCGCTCGCGGTTGCCGGCGACGGGGGTGTCGATGGTGACGACGAGCGCGGAGAAGCCGGCGGCCTGGGCGCGGGCGATGCCGGCCTCGGCGACCTCGCGGCCGCCGACGAGATAGAGCTGGTACCAGAGCGGGCCGCTCGATGCGGCGCGGACCTCCTCGATGCCGGTGCCGGAGAGGGTGGGTTGAATGTAGGCGGTGCCGGCGGCGGAGGCGGCGGCGGCGGCGACGGCCTCGCCACGCGGGAAAAACATGCGGCAACTGCTGACGGGGGCGAGCAGGAATGGGAGGGCGAGTTGTGTGCCGAGGACGGTGGTGCGGAGATCGCATTGGGGGATGGAGACGGCGCAGCGGGGTTGGAAGGTGATGGAGTCGTAGGCGCTGACGTTCTGGCGCATGGTGAGTTCCTGGTCGGCGCCGCCGTCGATGTAGTCGAAGACGACGCGGGGCAGGCGTCGCTGGGCGGCGCGGCGAAGGTCTGCGATGTTGAGGACCCGGGGTGGGGCGACGGCGGTCATGCGAGGTTTCTCCTAGCGCCGCGGAGGTTGAAGCGGCGTCCCGTCCCAGAGTAGACGGGGGGCGGGGGGGAAGTATAGCGAGGTTGGGGTGGGGCGGGGCGGGGGGGCGGGTCCGGGGGGGCAGGGGTTCGGGTTGGGGGCGGGGGTTCCTGGTGAACATCTCTCGCTTCGCGGGGTTCTGGGACCAGTTCCCTGCATCCTATCTCTGAGGCAGGACGAGGAGAGTGCACCATGGACGCCGATCAGGAAAAAACGAAGGGTACCGATGCGACGGCGGCGGGTGGACGCGATACCCGCGATATCACGATTGATCTGGCGGCGCCGGCTGGCAGCGAAGGTGCGCTGGGTGCGGAGAGCGTTCGGGATGGGCGCCCTGCGAGCCGCGACGACGTGGTGGAGGCGATCGACGAAGAGGGGCCTGGCGTTACGGTTCCGCTGGCTAAGGAAGAGGCAGCGGCAGGTAATTGAATGGGGCACGGGATCCCACTCGCCGCGATGCGATGAATGGGGCGCCCGGGGTGTGAGGCGGCAAACCCACATCTCAGAAGCGAGATGTGGGGCACCCAGAGATGAGCTGACACCCGAGAGCTGGGGTTGCTCTAGAGGTGGGCTTCCATGAGTTCGGTGAGGACGGCGCGGGAGGGGCGGGTACGGGACTCGGGGAGGGTGGCGAGTGGGTCGTCGACGGTGTTGAGGAGGGTGGAGAAGTCGGGTTTGCCGGTCTCGACGTAGAAGACGCCGGTGAGGACTTCGCCGCGCTCGTGGTGCTCCATGAGCATTTTGACGGCGAGGGTCTTGTCGGTGGGGGCGTACTCTTCGTGGAGTTTGCGCAGGCGCATGTGGGAGCCGTCGTGCATGGGGACGTCGACGGTGGTGTTGGGGTCGTAGTCGACGGTGATGTCCTCGAAGTAGGGGACGAAGCCGACTTCGGCGACGACTTCGTCGTGCTCCTGCATGTATTTGTAGCTTTTGGTGGAGCCCTCGTGGTCGTTGAAGGTGACGCAGGGGGAGATGACGTCTAGGAGCACGGTGCCCTGATGGGACATGGCGGCGCGGAGCATGGTGGAGAGCTGCTTCTTGTCGCCGGAGAAGGAGCGGCCGACGAAGGTGGCTCCCATCTGGATGGCGAGGGCGCAGATGTCGATGGCGGGGAGATCGTTGACGACGCCGGTCTTGAGCTTGGAGCCGATGTCGGCGGTGGCGGAGAACTGGCCCTTGGTGAGGCCGTAGACGCCGTTGTCCTCGATGATGTAGATCATGGGGACGTTGCGGCGGAGGAGGTGGATGAACTGGCCCATGCCGATGGAGGCGGTGTCGCCGTCGCCGGAGACGCCGATGGAGCGCATGGTTTTGTTGGCGAGCAGGGCGCCGGTGGCGACGGAGGGCATGCGTCCGTGGACGGAGTTGAAGCTGAAGGAGCGGGACATGAAGTAGGCGGGGGACTTGGAGGAGCAGCCGATGCCGCTCATCTTCATGACGCGCTCGGGCTGGATGCCCATGTCGTAGAAGGCTTCGAGGATGCGCTCTGAGATGGCGTTGTGGCCGCAGCCGGCGCAGAGGGTGGTTTTGCCGCCGCGATAGTCGAGGACCTGGAGGCCGATGCGGTTGAGCTTGGGGGCGGGTTTGGGAGTGAGTGGGGCGACGGGGGTGGTGGACATGGCTACTGTGCTGCTCCTTCTTTTTCTACGATAGCGTTGGTGACGAAGCGGGCGTCGATGGGCAGGCCGTTGAAGTGCAGGACGGAGTGCAGCTTGACGGCGTAGGCGGCTTCGAGGTCGACCTTCAACATGCTGAGCAGCTGCGCGTCGCGGTTCTGTTCGACGACGTAGACGCGGTCGTGGGCGGCGACGAAGTCGTGGACCTCCTGGGTGAAGGGGTAGGCGCGGACGCGGAGGTAGTCGGTGGGGAGGTTGAGCTCGCGCTGGAGCTGGTCTCGGCTTTCGACGATGGCGAAGTGGCTGGTGCCGAAGGCGAGGATGCCGATGCGCTCGCGGCCGGTGCCTTCGATGGTGGGCTTGGGGACGAGGGTTTTGGCGGTCTCGAACTTGCGCGCCAGACGAATCATGTTGTTCTCGTAGTCGTCGGGGCGCTCGGTGTAGAGGGCGTGCTCATTGTGGCCGGAGCCGCGGGTGAAGTAGGCGGCGGCGGGGTGGTCGGTGCCGGGGAGGGTGCGGTAGGGGATTCCGTCGCCGTCGACATCTTTGTAGCGGGCGAAGCCGCCGAGCTCGGTGAGCTGCTGGGCGTTGAGGACCTTGCCGCGGACCTGCGGCTTCTCGGGGTAGTCGAAGGGCTCGGACATCCAGTTGTTCATGCCGAGGTCGAGGTCGGAGAGGACGAAGACGGGGGTCTGCATCTGCTCTGCGATGTCGAAGGCCTGGACGGCGAACTCGTAGCACTCCTTGACGGTGCCGGGGAGGAGGATGACGTGTTTGGTGTCTCCGTGGGAGATGCCGGCGACGAAGGCGAGGTCTGCCTGGGAGGTGCGGGTGGGCAGGCCGGTGGAGGGGCCGGTGCGCTGAATGTCGAAGATGACGCCGGGGATCTCGGCGTAGTAGCCGAGGCCGGCGAACTCGGCCATGAGGGAGATGCCGGGGCCGGAGGAGGAGGTCATGGAGCGTGCGCCTGCCCAGCCTGCGCCGAGCACCATGCCGATGGCGGCGAGCTCGTCCTCGGCCTGGACGACGGCGAAGGTGGCTTTGCCGCCGGGCTCGACGCGATAGCGCTTGAGGTTGTCGATGAGGTTTTCGACGACGGAGGAGGAGGGGGTGATGGGGTACCAGGCGACGACGGTGACGCCGGCGAACATGGCTCCCATGGCGGCGGCGGCGTTGCCTTCGATGATGATCTTGCCCTTGGTGGCGTTCATGGGCTGGACGACGTAGGGGTCCTGCTTGGTGAGGGTGCTGCGGGCGTAGTCGAAGCCGACGCGGACGGCGGAGAGGTTGAGCTCGGCGGCCTTGACTTTCTTGGCGAACTGCTTGCGGACGGTCTGCTCGACCAGTTCCATGTCGATGGTGAGGAGCTGGGCGGCGACGCCTACGTAGACCATGTTCTTGACCAGCTTGCGCAGTTTGGCGTCGGCGCCGGTGGCGACGGTGAGCTGATCGAAGGGGACGGCGTAGTAGGTGAGGTCGCTGCGGAGGCCGGAGAGCTTGAGGGTCTCGTCGTAGATGACGACGCCGCCGGAGCCGAGAGAGAGGACGTCGTCCTTGGCGGTCTCGGGGTTCATGGCGATGAGGACATCGAGGTCGGTCTTGCGCGCGACCCAGCCATCCTTGCAGACGCGGATGGTGTACCAGGTGGGCAGACCGGCGATGTTGGATGGGAAGAGATTCTTGCCGGAGACGGGGACGCCCATGCGGAAGATGCTGCGCAGCAGCACGCTGTTGGCGGACTGCGAACCGGACCCGTTGACGGTGGCGATCTGAATCGAAAAGTCGTTGACGATTGGCTTAACCTCGCTCGCGTGTTCGGGCGCGGTGTGCGCCTGAACCAAGAGCTCACTTGTAGTCATTGTAGGAAAACTTCCCTCCGTATAGATACGTCTCGCGGGCATTGGTTGGTTGCAGGACGGCCACAGATTGATGAGAAGGTGGCTTCAACTTTGGCTCGCTGGCCTGGCCTGGGGTTGTGCTTGCTCCGAAAACCTTCACCGTCCCACCATTCCTTATCGGAGACCCCACGCCATGCCATCAACGCTTAATTGTAGTCCACCTGGGATTCTCCGAAAACCGGCCTGGATTGGCCGATAATCGACCGATCGGGGGCGTGGGCTACGGGTCGATTCTACTCGCGTTGCGTCGCAGCGCAGCACTGGGTGTAACTAGTCAGAGTCATGGGAGGGGTACGACTTTTGGGGAGTTGCGGGTTGCTGGGTTGGGTCCGGCGTTGTCCGGTCTACGTTCTCCGTTGTCGATTCTGCGTTGTTCGTTGTCGGTTGTTCGTGGGAGGGCGGCGCGGTGGAAATCGTTCCCGTTTTGCAACTGCGGGGAGCGGGATGCCGTGCGTTTGGTCACAGGGGCGCGGGTGGGGCGGTCTGCTAGAGTAGACCCAAGAGCGATGACGAACAGCCCATATATGCCGGTGGTTGTGCTGCTGCTGGGGGCGGTTGGGTTTGCGGTGACGCCGCTGGTGCTGGCGTGGGTGTGGGCGAAGAGCTTCTCGCCGAAGAAGTCGGGGCCGAGCAAGAACGCGATCTATGAGTGCGGGCTGGAGGCGAGCGGGGACTCCTGGGTGCAGTTCAAGGCGGGCTACTACCTGTACGCGATTGTGTTTCTGGTGTTCGATGTGGAGGCGGTGTTTTTGCTGCCGGTGGCGGTGGCATTCCATGGGTTCGGCGTGGGCGAGGCGGTTGCGATGCTGGTGTTTCTGCTGCTGCTGGTGGAGGGGCTGGTGTGGGCGTTGCAGAAGAATGTGCTGGTGTGGACGTAGGGCGGATGCGGGCCATTTTGGGACAGCGCGGCGATGCTTTCAAAAAAAAAATATTGGACGGCAAAGGATCTCCGGATTGGATGAAGGCCTAAAGAGCGAGCTGAGCCGGCAGGGGATCTTCGCGACGACCCTGCAGGAGCTGTACAACTGGGGGCGGCGGAGCTCGCTGTGGCCGCTGAACTTTGGGCTGGCGTGCTGCGCGATTGAGATGATTGCGACGACGATGGCGCGCTACGACCTGGCGCGATTTGGGGCGGAGGTGTTCCGGCCGTCGCCGCGGCAGGCCGACCTGATGATTGTGGCGGGGACGGTGACGAAGAAGATGGCGCCGCAGGTGGTGCGGCTGTACAACCAGATGCCGGAGCCGAAGTACGTGATCTCGATGGGGGCGTGCGCGATCTCGGGTGGGCCGTTCAAGCAGGGGTACAACGTGCTGAAGGGGATCGACCGGTACATCCCGGTGGATGTGTATATCCCGGGATGCCCGCCGCGGCCGGAGGCGCTGATCGACGCGTTCCTGATGCTGCAACGGAAGATCGATGCGCAGCAGCTGACGGGTGCGGGGCGGCCGCGGCATTTGAATGCGGCGGAGGCGAGCGAGTTTACAGTGCCGGCGTTTGGGGCGCACGATCTGGAGCCGGCGCAGAATCCGGCGGTGTGGCGGGCGCCGCTGGTGCAGATTGAGACGGGGCCGGCGCAAGGGCAGGCGCAGGAAAGACAGGCAGGTGGGGATGGAGCTTGAGGTAGTTAAGGCGGCGATTGAGGCGGCGGGCGCTGCTGCGGGCGCCGGCTCTGGGCTTGCGGGCTGCCGGCTGGAGGTGGTGGTGAATCCGAGCGTTTCGGGGCAGCACTCTCTATTAATGGATGCGGAGCACGCGGTGGCGGTGGCGACGTGGCTGCGCGATGCGGAGGGGATGCGGTTCGACTACTGCTCGAATGTGACAGGGATTGACTGGCCGGCGAAGGAGCTGACGGAGAAGGTGAAGGTAAAGAAGCTGGTGGATGGGCCGAGTGGGCCGGAGGAGAAGGAGGTCGACGAGGTACGGAAGACGCTGGTGGGGGGATATCTGGAGGTGGTGTACCACTTGTATTCGGTGGAGCGGCGGGATGGGCCGGTGGTGTTGCGGATGCGGACAAGGGACCGCGAGGATGGGGTGCATCTGCCGTCGCTCACTAGTGTGTGGCGGAGCGCGGATTTTCAGGAGCGGGAGATCTTCGACCTGTACGGCGTGGTGTTCGATGGGCACCCTGACTTGCGGCGGTTGCTGATGTGGGATGAGTTCACAGACCATCCGATGCGGCGGGACTATGTGGAGCCGGATGACTATGAGTACGAGCCGACGGCGCACGATGAGGTGTTGGAGCGGGCAAAGCAACATGCGGCGGGAGGGGCGGCGGTATGAGCGCTGCGGCGGTTGCGGGCGAGGTAATGGAGACGCCGGAGCTGGCGGAGGCGGCGCGGGTTGATGCGCCGGTGCGGCCGGCGGATGACTTTGGCGAGCAGTTGCTTGAGGTGTCGATGGGGCCGCAGCATCCTTCGACGCATGGCGTGTTCCGCATGAATGTGGCGCTGGACGGCGAGCGGGTGATGCGGCTGAAGCCGGTGTTTGGGTATCTGCACCGGAACCACGAGAAGATTGCGGAGCAGGAGACGTATCTGGGGTCGATGCCGTATACGGACCGGTTGGATTATTTCTGCTCGCTGACGAACAACTGGGCGTATGCGCTGGCGGTGGAGAAGCTGGCGGGGATCGCGGTGCCGGAGCGGGCGGAGTACCTGCGGGTGATTACGGCGGAGCTGACGCGGCTGCAGAACCATGCGTGCCTGATTGGGTTTCTGCTGCAGGACATGGGCGCGAGCGGGACTCCGCTGATGTATGCGTTCCGCGAGCGGGAGAAGATTCTGGACCTGTTTGAGGCGCTGACTGGGGCGCGGATGATGTGCAACTACATGCGATTCGGCGGGTGCAGGGTGGACTTGCCGGCGGGTTGGCTGGAGCAGGCGCGCGGAGTGATGGCGGCGTTTCCGAAGTTTCTGGATGAGTTTGAGCTGCTGCTGCAGTCGAATGAGATTTTGATGGAGCGGACGCAGGGCGTTGGCGTGCTCTCGAAGGAGCTGGCGATCAACTCGGCAGTGAGCGGGCCGATGGCGCGGGCGAGCGGGGTGAACTACGACCTGCGCAAGGTGGACCGGTATGGGATTTACGACCGGTTTGCGTTCCGCGTGCCGCTGGGCGCGCATGGCGATGTGTACGACCGGTACATGATTCGCGTGCTGGAGATGCGCGAGTCGGTGAAGATACTGGAGCAGGCGATGAAGGACGTGCCGGCGGGGCCGATTGTCGATCCGAAGACGAAGATACGCGGGTTCCGGCCGAAGGCGGGTGAGGCGTATGGAAGGATTGAGGCGCCGAAGGGCGAGCTGGGGTTTTATCTGGTGAGCGATGGGTCGGCGAACCCGTATCGCTACCGGGTGCGGCCGCCGAGCCTCATCAACCTGACGGTGCTGGAAGACATGTGCCTGGGGCGGAACGTGGCGGACGTGGTGATTATCCTGGGCAGCGTGGACATTGTGCTGGGCGAGGTGGACCGATGAGGGTGATGCGGTCCGGATTCGTTGGGAGGCTCGGCGATGGTCGGTGAGGGGATTCTGAAGGGGCTGGCGGAGACGGCGCGGAATTTTTTCGGCAGCTACGTGGAGAAGGACCGGCTGACGACGGTGCAGTTTCCCGAGCAGCGGCTGCCGGCGATTGAGCGGACGCGGGACTTTCCGTTTCTGGTGTACGACGGCGAGGACTGGCACGCGGGGATGCGCTGCGTGGCGTGCCAGATCTGCGAGAAGGAGTGTCCACCGAAGTGCATCTATATCGAGAAGAGCGCGGACAAGAAGCCGGATGCGGTGGGCAAGGCGCAGTTTTATCCGGCGAAGTTCGACATCGATATTTCGGTGTGCATGAGCTGCCAGATCTGCGTGGAGGTGTGTCCGTTTGAGGCGATCAAGATGGACACGGAGTTTGAGCTGAGCACGGACGACCGGTTTGGCGGGCTGCTGCTGGATAAGGAGAAGCTGGCGAAGTCGAATGAGTATTACCACCGGATTCATCCGACGGAGGCGGCGGCGGTGGATGCGGGGCTGGCGGCGGAGCGGACGGCAGCGGAGGCGAAGGTGAGGGCGGCGGCGGAGGCGAAAGCGGCGGCGGATGCGAAGGCGGCTGAGGCGAAGGCTGCGGCGGCGAGTGTACAGGCTTCGGGCGGTGGGGCGTGATGATGGGAGCGGCGCAGACAGCGGACCAGGTGTTTGTGCTGGCGAAGCAGTGGGCGCTGGGGTATGTGCCGGCGTGGGCGCGGCCGGTGGCGTCGGCGGTGTTGTCCGTGGCGCCGGTTCTGGTGGCGTTTCCTGCGCTGTTTGCGGTGACGACGCTGCTGGAGCGCAAGGGGCTGGGGCGAATGCAGAACCGTTACGGGCCGAACCGCGTGGGACCATTCGGGTTTTTTCAGCCGATCGCGGACGGGATCAAGTCGCTGACCAAGGAGGACATTGTGCCGCTGAGCGCGGACCATGCGGTGCATCTGCTGGCGCCGGTGGTGCTGGTGGTCGCTGCGTTTTTGACGTATGCGGTGCTGCCGATTGGGCGGGGGATGGTGGTTGCGAACCTGAATGCGGGGGTGCTGTTCTTTTTTGCGGTGGGCACGCTGGTGGAGCTGGCGGTGTTTATGGCGGGGTGGTCGAGCCACAGTAAGTACTCGCTGCTGGGGGCGATGCGCGCGGTGGCGCAGATGATTAGCTATGAGATACCGCTGGTGCTGGCGTCGGTGGTGGCGATTATGGCGGCGGGGTCGCTTTCGACGGTGGGGATTGTGGAGGCGCAGGCAGGATATTACGGGATATTGCCGCACTGGTTTGTGTTTACTCCGTGGGGATTTGCGGGATTTGTTCTGTTTATGGTTGCGGCGACGGCTGAGTCAAATCGGTCGCCGTTCGATCTGCCGGAGGGCGAGTCGGAGATTATTGCGGGATATTACATTGAATATTCCGGATTTAAGTTTGCATTGTTTTTTCTGGGCGAGTATCTGGGGATGTTTGCGTCGAGCGCGATGGCGATTACGCTGTTTCTGGGGGGGTGGTCGGCGCCGCTGTCAGTGTTGACGTGGGTGCCTTCGTACGTGTGGTTTTTTGCGAAGCTGCTGGCGATGATTGCGGGATTTATCTGGATTCGCGGGACTTTGCCACGGCTGCGGATGGACCAACTGATGGGGCTGGCGTGGAGGTTTATGCTGCCGATGGCGCTGATCAATATTGTGGCGGCGGCGGCGTGGAAGTTTGTGCCGTCGTGGGAGGGACGGTGGGTGGTGAGTGCGGTTCTATTGATTGCTCCCTGTGTGGTGTTGAGCCGGGGGTTGCAGCGGGCGAAGAAGTTGCAGGTGAGGAGTTATCAGTTCGCGGAGTGAGGGGAGTTATATTTTGTCGATTTTCGGCGGCCGGCTGTCAGCTATCAGCGGTCAGCTATTTGGTGGCGGCGGTCCGTTATTTGTGAGTTAGGGTCGCGGCGAGGGATTGGTTCGAGATGAGAGTAAGTGAGATGTTCGAGAGGACGGGGATGGCGCGGTGACGGGGACCTTCCTAGCTCTGGCGGCGATTGCGGCGACGGGGGCAGCGGCGGCGATGCTGCTGCGCAATGCGGTGCATTGCGTGCTGGCGCTGACGGTTGGGTTGGCGGGGCTGGCGGGGCTGTATCTGGAGCTGGGCGCGCAGTTCGTGGGGTTCACGCAGGTGCTGGTGTATGTAGGCGCGGTGGCGATTCTTGCGGTGTTCGCGATTATGATGACGCAGGGCGGGAACGCGAGGGCGCTCCCCCGCTTCTCGACGATGTGGGCGGCGGGCGGGGTGATTGCGGCGGCGGTGTTTGCGGTACTGGCGTGGGCGATTCGTACGAGCGGTATTTCGGTAGGGGCGCTGGGTGCGGCGCCGAGCGCGAGTGTGCAGGAGATTGGCGATGCGCTGGTGCATCGGTACGTGTTGCCGCTGGAGATTGCGGGCGTGCTGCTGACTGCGGCGCTGATTGGCGCGGTGGTGCTGGCGATGCCGGAGCGGACGGAGGAGAAGCCGTGACGCCGCTTGAGGATTGCCTGCTGGTCTCTGCGCTGCTGTTTTCGATTGGGCTGGCCGGCGCGCTGACGCGGCGCAATGCGATCCTGGTGCTGATTGGGATTGAGCTGATGCTGAACGCGGCGAATTTGAACTTCATTGCGTTCTGGCGGTATGGGCCTGCGCCGGCGGCGCTGACGGGCGTGGTGTTTGCCATCTTCTCGATCAGCATTGCTGCGGCGGAGGCGGCGGTTGGGCTGGCCATTATTGTTGCGGCCTATCGACATTCACGCACTACTGACCTGGACCGGATGAATTCGATGAGAGGCTGAGCGCGGCCTGAGACTTTTCCAGCGGTCTGAATCCGCGAGAGCAATCATGAACTGGATCGTACAAAATCTCTGGTTGATTCCCGCGCTGCCGATGCTGGCCGCGGGAGTGGGTGCGCTGCTGAAGCAGCGGAGCCGCGCGCTGGCGGCGGGGATGGCGATCGGGTCGATGGGGTTGTCGTTCTTGCTTTCGGTGTGGGCGTTTTCGCACGTGCTGGCGCGGCATAGTGCCGGGCAGTATGGGGTGGAGACGGTCAGCTTTGGGTGGTTTCAGCTGGGCGATGGGTGGCTGCGGCTGGGGTGGATGCTGGACCCGCTGACGGCGGCGATGCTGGCGATGGTGACGTTCGTCGGGCTGCTGATCTTTATCTACAGCGTGGGGTATATGGAGCACGATGAGAACTTCACGCGCTTCTTCTGCTTTCTGGCGCTGTTTGCGGGCGCGATGCTGGGGGTGGTGATTGCGAACAGTTTGCTGCTGCTGTTTATGTGCTGGGAGATTGTGGGGCTGACCTCGTATCTATTAATAGGGTTCTGGTACCAGAACCCGCGGGCGGCGGCGGCGGCGAAGAAGGCGTTTATCACGACGCGGATTGGCGACCTGGGGCTGCTGCTGGGGATGGTGTGGCTGTACGCGCAGACGGGGACGCTGCTGTTCTACGACGGCGGCGCGGGCGCGATGGAGGCCGGCGCGCTGGCGCATATGGCGGCGCAGACCACGGTGCTGGGGCTGACGGTGTCGAGTGCGATTGGGCTGCTGGTGTTTTGCGGAGCGGCGGGCAAGAGTGGGCAGGTGCCGCTGCATGTGTGGCTGCCGGATGCGATGGAGGGGCCGACGCCGGTGTCTGCGCTGATCCATGCGGCGACGATGGTGGCGGCGGGGGTGTTTTTGATTGCGCGGGTGTATCCGCTGATGAGTGTTTCGGTGGGTGGGGGTGCAGGCGCAGGAACTACGGTTGCGTTGCAGGTGGTGGCGTGGGTGGGTGCGGTGACGGCGATCTTTGGGGCGACGGTGGCGGTGGCGCAGTGGGACATTAAGCGGATACTGGCGTACTCCACGGTGTCGCAGCTGGGGTACATGATGATGGGGCTGGGCGTGGGCGGCGTGGCGGTGGGGATGTTTCATCTGATCACGCATGCGTTCTTCAAGGCGCTGCTGTTTCTGGGCGCGGGCTCGGTGATTCATGGGTGCGGGGGCGAGCAGGACATACGGCGGATGGGCGGGCTGCGGCGCGCGATGCCGGTGACGTTTGCGACGTATGCGGCGGGAATGCTGGCGCTGTGCGGGTTTCCGCTGTTTGCGGGGTTTTGGAGCAAGGACGAGATTTTGCGCGCGGCGCATGGATGGAGCGTGAGCCAGACGCCGTTTTACCTGGGCGCGGCGGGAGCGCTGCTGACGGCGTTCTATATGACGCGGCAGCTGTATTACGTGTTTTCGGGAACGAAGCGGCGGGTGGCGAGAGCGGAGGCGCCGGAGGCTGCGGAGTTTGAGGACCCGACGCCGCACGATCATGCGGCCGCCCATGAGAGTCCCGCAGTGATGACGGCGCCGCTGGTGGTGCTTGCGGGGTTTGCGGTGCTGCTGGGGTTTGTGGGGACGCCGGCGTGGCCGTGGTTCCAGGGGTTTCTTGAGGGGCGGGCGGTGGGGTTCGCGTGGGGCGGGTTTGCGGAGGCGGGCGTGCTGCGGGTGATGGGGGTGTCGACGGCGATTGTGTTTGCGGGGTTGGGGCTGGGGTGGTGGCTGTATGGGCGCAGGGCGATTGCGAGCGCGGAGGAAGCGGATGCGCTGGAGCGGGTGGGGCCGCGGGTTTTCACGCTGCTGGGCAATGCGTATTTTGTGGATGCGTTGTATGCGGCGACGCTGGTGCGGCTGAATGGGTGGAGCGCGCGGGTGTGCGACTGGTTCGACCGATGGATTTGGAACGGGGTGGTGCAGGCGGTGCGGTTTGCGGTGGTGGGGCTGGCGTGGGTCGACAATTTCTTCGATACGTATGTGGTGAACGCGGGTTTCGATGAGGGGTGCAGGGAGGTCTCGCGCGGGGGCGAATTGCTGGCGCGGATGCAGGCGGGGCGGGTGCAGGGATATTTGCGTGGGATTGGGTTCGCGTTGGTGGCGCTGGTGCTGTGGCTGCTGTGGGGGGCGAAGGCATGATCAGCCTTATAACTGCTCTTCCTGTGGCGGGTGCGGTGGTGGTGTTGCTGGTGGGTGGGCGGAGCGCGGCGATGACGCGGTGGATTGCGCTGGGGTTTAGCTTTGCGGTGCTGGCGCTGACGCTGGTGCTGTGGTGCCACTTCGATGCGGGGGCTGGCGCTGCTGCCGGGGCGATGCAGTTTGAGGAGCGGCACGCGTGGATTCCCGCGCTGGGTGTGGAGTATCGCGTGGGGGTGGATGGTCTGGGGTTGCTGATGATGGCGCTGACGGCGATCGTTGTGCCGATGGGGATTGCGGCATCGTGGCAGATTGAGGAGCGGGTGGGGCTCTATTCTGCGCTGGTGCTGGGGCTCGAGGCGTGCATGCTGGGGAGCTTTACGGCGCTGAATTTTTTTCACTGGTTCTTGTATTGGGAGCTGGGATTGGTGCCGGCGTTTTTTCTGATGAAGCTGTGGGGCGGGAGACGGCGGACGGCGGCGGCGACGCAGTTTCTGGTGTACACGATGGTGGGCAGCGTGGCGATGCTGCTCGCGTTTCTGGCGATTTTTCTGGCGACGAAGACTTTCGACTTTGCGGAGCTGGCGGCGCTGGCGCAGAGCGGGCAGTTGATGCCAGCGGTGGTGGCGAAGCTGGCGTGGCGCGGGGTGACGCCGGAGCATGTGGCGATGATATTGTTTGGCGGGGCGTTTCTGGGGTTCGCGGTGAAGGTGCCGCTGGTGCCCTTCCACACGTGGCTGCCGGCGGCGTATGCGGAGGCGCCGACGGGGACGACGATCCTGCTGACGGGCGCGATGTCGAAGATGGGGGTGTATGGATTTCTGCGGATTCTGCTGCCGATTTTTGGGCCGCAGATGCGGGCGGTGCTGACGCCGCTCGAGTGGCTGGCGGTGGCGACGATTGTGTTTTCGGCATATGCGGCGCTGGCGCAGAGGGACATGAAGCGGGTGTTTGCGTATTCGTCGGTGAACCACCTGGGGTACGCGATGCTGGCGATCTTTGCGGTGCTGCGCGCGACGGGCGGTGACGCGGGGATGGCCGCGCAGAAGTACGCGGCGATGAATGGCGCGATGCTGCAGATGTTCAACCATGGGCTGACGGCGGCGACGGTGTTCTGGTGCATTGCGCTGCTGGAGAAGCGCAGCGGCGGACTGCGCGGCGTGGATGACTTTGGCGGGCTGCGCAAGGCGATGCCGGTGTTCGCGGGTCTGATGGGGATTGCGCTGTTCTCGTCGCTGGGGCTGCCGGGGCTGAATGGGTTTGTGGGTGAGTTCCTGATCTTCAAGGGGTCGTTTCCGCTGGCGACGTGGGCGACTTCGCTGGCGGCGCTGGGGCTGTTGGCGACGGCGATCTTTATTCTGGGCGTGATCCAGCGGGTGTTTTCGGGACCACCGATTGAGTTGTGGGCGGGCGTGGCTGACCTTAGCGTTGGCGAACGGATGGCGCTGGCGCCGGCGATTGCGCTGATGTTTGCGCTTGGGCTCTGGCCGCAGCTGGTGCTGGGCGCGATTAACAGCACGGTGACGGCGATGGTGCAGCATTTGCGGTTTTGATTTGTAACTGGTTTTGACGGCGCGGATTTGATTTGTAACTTGTAGTGGATTTTTATGCTGGCTTGGACGATCTACATCTCGTTTTTTGGAGCCGTGGCGCAACTCCTGCTGCCGAAGCGCAGCGTTGCGGCGGCGCGATGGCTGGCGCTGGCGACTGCGGCGGCGGGATTTGCAACTACGGTGGTTGCGTTTACGCGACATCCGACGGGCGAGTTGCAGACGATTGCGCGGGTTGCGTGGATCCCGTCGCTGGGGATTGAGTATCACCTGGCGGCGGACGGGATTTCGCTGGTGCTGGTGCTGCTGACGGGCATTATCGCGATCGCGGGGATTTTGTTTTCGTGGGACATTGAGGAGCGCACGACGCAGTTCTTTGCGTTGTATCTGCTGCTGATCGGCGCGGTGTACGGGGTTTTCCTGAGCTACGATCTTTTTCTGCTGTTTGTGTTCTACGAGATTGTGATTATTCCGAAGTATTTTCTGATTGCGATCTGGGGGTCGACGCGGCGGGAGTATGGGGCGATGAAGCTGGCGCTCTACTCGTTTGTTGGCTCTGCGATGGTGCTGGTGGGGCTGATCGCGGCGTTTGTTGCGGCGGGATCGAAGTCGATGGCGCTGGACGAGGTGGCGCAGCACGCGTTCTCGCTGCACTTCCAGATGGCGGCTTTTCCACTGGTGTTTGTGGGGTTCGCGGTGCTGGCGGGCATGTGGCCGTTGCATACGTGGGCGCCGACGGGGCATGTGGCGGCGCCGACCGCGGCCTCGATGCTGCTGGCGGGCGTGGTGATGAAGCTGGGCGCGTACGGGTGCCTGCGGGTGGCGATGACGCTGTTTCCGCTGGGGCTGGGGCCGTGGGGGTTCCATGTGCTGGGGCTGGGATCGTGGCGCGATGTGTTTGCGCTGCTGGCGGTGGTGGGGATTGTGTATGGCGCGATGGTGGCGCTGGTGCAGAAGGACTTCAAGTTTGTGATTGGCTACTCGAGCGTGAGTCACATGGGGTTTATTTTGCTGGGGCTGATGACGCTGAACCAGATTGGCATTTCGGGCGCGGTGCTGCAGATGTTTTCGCATGGGGTGATTGCGGGGCTGCTGTTCGCGGTGGTGGGGCGGATGGTGTACGCGCGGACGCACACGCGCGACCTGCTGCAACTGAGCGACATGAACCTGAACAAGGCGATGCCATTTGCCGCGACGACGTTTGTGATTGCGGGGATGGCGAGCATGGGGCTACCGGGGTTCAGCGGATTTGTGGCGGAGCTGATGATTGTGATTGGGGTGTGGCGCAGCTATCCGCTGCTTGCGGTGTTGGTTGGGCTGGGGATTGTGGTGGGGGTTGCGTTTATCTGGCGGGCGATGCAGAGGGCGTTCTTTCGCGAGCCGGGGATTGCGCCCGCGCCGAAGCCGGCGGCGATGCCGGGAATCTCGCTGGCGGAGCGGGTGGGGGCGGTGTTGCTGATCGCTGCGAGTGTCCTGGTGGGGTTGTATCCGCAGCTGCTGCTGCGCTTGATTGAGCCGGCGCTGAACTCGCCGCTGTTTGCGGGGCTGCGCGGAGGGAGCTGGCGATGAGCGCGGTGGACTATGCGCAGCTGGTGCGGCTGGCGATGCCGGAGATTATTTTGGTGGTGACCGCGCTGGTGGCGATGGCGGCGGACCTGCTGTGGCTGCGCGGGCGGGCGGAGCGGGTGCGATTTGCAGGCGCGGCGGGAGTTGGGTCGCTGGGATGCGCGGGAGCGGTGGTTTGGCTGGCGATGGCGGGGGCGCAGGGGTCGGGGCAGGGTACGGTGCTGGGCGGGGTGCTGTTGGGGAATCCGCTGATACAGGCGGTGCAGATTGCGCTGCTGGGGCTGACGATTTTGACGCTGCTGCTTTCGATCGATTCGGAATTTACGGAGCATGTGGGCGAGTTTGTGCTGCTGGTGCTGGTGGCGACGGTGGGGATGCTGTTTCTGGTGGCGACGGAGGACCTGCTGGTGCTGTTTCTGTCGCTGGAGCTGCTGAGTTTGTCGCTGTATGTGCTAACGGGGTTCGATAAGCGGAGCGCGCGGTCGGCGGAGGCGTCACTGAAGTACTTTTTGTTCGGCGGGATGTCGGCGGCGTTTTTGCTGTTCGGGTTCAGTTTGCTGTATGGGTTGGCGAGTTCGACGAGCTTTACTGGGATTGCGGCGGCGATTGCGATGCATGGGCCGGGGCTGAATCCGCTGCTGGCGATTGCGATTGTGACGACGGCGATTGGGCTTGGATTTAAGGTTGCGGCGGCGCCGTTCCATTTCTGGGCGCCGGATGTGTACCAAGGCGCGCCTGCGCCCAGCGCGGCTTTTATCGCGTCGGCTTCGAAGGTGGCGAGCTTTTTTATTTTTTTCCAGTTGATGGCGCTGGGGTTTGCGGGAGCGGCGGGGACGGTCTCGCTGGCGAACCTGCTGCGCGGGTGGGCGCCGGCGCTGGCGATGGTGGCGGCGCTCTCGATGGTGCTGGGAAATCTGGTGGCGATTCGGCAGACCAGCGTGCGGCGGTTGCTGGCGTACTCGGCTGTGGCGCACGCGGGGTATATGCTGCTGGGGATTGTGGCGGGCACGCGGCTGAGCCTGGCGGCGCTGCTCTACTACGTTTTGACGTACGCGCTGACGACGCTGGGGGCCTTTGGGGTGGTTGCGGTGGTGGAGCGGGCGACTGGCGGCGATGCGATGGCGAATTTCGATGGGCTGGGGCGGCGTGCGCCGGGGCTCTCGCTGTGCCTGGCGATTTTTGTGCTGTCGCTGGCGGGGATTCCGCCGCTGGCGGGGTTCTTTGGGAAGTTCTATCTGTTTGTGTCGGTGCTGGACGCGGCGCCGGGGGTGACGCGGTCGACGGGGCTGCTGTGGCTGGTGGTGCTGGCGATTGCGATGAGCGCGGTGTCGCTCTATTACTACCTGAAGGTGCTGAAGCGGGTGTATGTGGCGAAGGCGGCGGAGGGCGCGGCTGCGATTCGCGTGCCGGGCGTGAGTGCGGTGGTGATTGCGCTGATTGCGGCGGGGGTGGTGGTGCTGGGATGCGCGCCGCATCTGTTGCTGCGGGGGATTCTTGACGCGATCCGGGCGGCGGGGTTGTAGCGGGTGGGCAGGATTTTTCTTGAAGACGGCTGTCAGCGGTCGGCGGTCCGCGGTCAGCGGTCAGCGGTTGGCGGTCAGCTGTCAAAGGGTTCGCACGCGGCATCGTGCGAGGCTCTGACTTTGCGGGTTAGAATGACGGCGCAAACGGCGCGGCTAGATGCGGTGACGGCGAGCCTGCTGGAGGCCGGTGACGGCGGCGATCGCGATGAGGATGACGACGGAGCCCATCGCGTATCCCTGGGGAACCTGCATGAGGTGCGCGAGGTATGCCACACCGGCGACGAGGAAGAGGCAGCCAAGAGTGAAAAATCCAAGGGACATATTTGCCCTCCTGAGACAGCGGTACCCTCTACAGTAGATGCAAATCGGAGAGGGCGTTCTGTGGAAAACCTTCAGGCGGGGCGAGGCTGTGGAATCTCGCAGTTGCGCGAGCGCCAGAGCTGGAGATAGGCCATCAGGCGCACGACGTGGAAGAGATCCGACGCGAGGAAGTAAAGCACGGCGACGGCCGCGTACCACCAGGCCATGAACTGCGGCGTGGCGATGCTCTCGAACGGGAGCGGGCAGGCGGAGAGGACCATCGCGAGGACGATGAGGGCGATTTTGACGATGCCCATGACGAGGTTGATCTCAACGAGTTTGGAGCGGAGCGGGCCGATATGGAATGACTGCGCGAGGCTCGCGCGCGCGCCCACATTGTGCAGCATGGCGAGGAGGGGCGCGATGGAGAGGCCCCAACTGAGGACGGCCCAGAGGGTGAAGAGGCCGAGGGTGGCGACGATGACGATGGCGGAGAAGAGGACGAGGTTGGGTTCGTCGCCGCGGGCGATGGGGGCGTTGACGGCGATGTGCGCGGCGGCATGAATGCAGGCGAACCAGAGGGCGAAGGCGGCGGCGAGGGCGAGGATGCGGGCGGTTTGCAGCAGCATGAGGGTGCGGGGACGGGGGTGGAGGGGTGGTTCGGGATTCTGCGGGAGACGGCGGAGGACGGCGGTGCGGCCGAGGGCGGAGATAACGATCCATGCGATGAGGAGGAGCGGGGCGAGCCAGGCGGCGACGCGGAGGGCGGGAGGGAGCAGCGATGCGGCGGCGGCGGAGAGGGTGGCCGCAGCGGCGAGGGGGTCGAAGAGGGAGATGCGGGTGAGGGCGGCGGTGTCGATGGGGGTTTGGTTGAGAATGCGGGTTGCTTCGAAGTAAATGAGGGCGAGGGCCGGGATGCCGAAGGTCCAGCGCCAGAGGACTTCGAGCGCGGTGAGGGACGGGCGGCGCCAGCAGGTGGAGAGCGTGTAGACGAAGGACTGCGTGCCGCGGATGGGAGTGCGGCCGGTTGCGGGGCTGGCGGCGGCGGGCATCTATCTCACCACGAGGTTGACGAGCTTGCCGGGAACGACGATGACTTTGGCGACGGTCTTGCCGGCGATGCGGGCGGCGACTTTTTCGTCGGCGAGGGCGGCGGCTTGGACGGTGGCGTCGTCGCTGCCGGCGGGGACGGTGATGACGGTGGCCAGCTTGCCGTTGATCTGCACGGGGATTTCGATTTCGGATTCGCGGGCGAGTTCGGGGTCGGCGATGGGCCAGGGGACGCGGAAGACGGCGCCTGCGTAGCCCATGGCTTCCCAGAGTTCGGCGGCGAGGAAGGGGGCGAAGGGGGCGAGGAGGAGGGTGAGGGAGCGGAAGATTTCGGCGATGGTGGGGGCGGGGACTTCGCCTGAGTCGAGGGCGGCTTCGTTGGCGACGATGGCGTTGACGAGCTCCATGATGGCGGCGATGCAGGTGTTGAAGTGCCAGCGGCCGCTGAAGTCGAGGGTGATTTTCGCGATGGTCTGGTGGAGCTTGCGGAGGAGGGCGAGGCCTTCGAGGCTTTGCGGGGCGAACTGGGCGTGGGTGTGCTGGGTCTTGAGGGCGCGGATTTCGGGGACGAATTTTACGGTGAGGCGATGGACGCGGGAGAGGAAGCGGCTGACGCCGGCGACGCCGTCCTCCTGCCACTCGAGGTCGCGGTCGGGCGGGGCGGCGAAGAGGGCGTACATGCGGGTGGCGTCTGCGCCGTAGCGGGCGATCATGTCGTCGGGCGAGACGACGTTGCCCTTGGACTTGGACATCTTGGCGCCGTCCTTGATGACCATGCCCTGAGTGAAGAGGCGGTCGGCGGGCTCGTCGTTTTGGATGAGGCCGAGATCGCGCATGACTTTGGTCCAGAAACGGGAGTAGATGAGGTGGAGGATGGCGTGCTCGACGCCGCCGATGTACTGGTCGATGGGGAACCAGTAGTTGGCGCGGGCGGGGTCGAATGGGGCGGCGGAGTTGTGGGCGTCGGTGTAGCGGTAGAAGTACCAACTGGAGTCGACGAAGGTGTCCATGGTGTCGGTCTCGCGGCGGGCGGGGCCGTTGCAGACGGGGCAGGTGGTGTTGACGAAGGACGGGATGCGGGCGAGGGGGGAGCCGCCTTGCTGGGTGATTTCGATTTGCGCGGGAAGGAGGACGGGGAGGGCGGATTCGGGGAGGGGGACGGCGCCGCCGGGTTCGGTTGCGGGATCTTTGGGGTCGGGGCCGGTGTGTCCGTCGAGGCAGTAGACCATGGGGATGGGGGTGCCCCAGTAGCGCTGGCGGGAGACGCCCCAGTCCTTGAGGCGATATGTAACTGTGGGAGTGCCAAATCGTTTGGCGGCGGCGAATGCGGCCATTTTGCGCTGGGCTTCTGCGCAGGTTTCGCCGGTCCAGGGGCCGGATTCGATGAGGATGGAGGCGTCTTCGTCGAGGTAGGGGAGCTCGGGGAGTGGATTTGTGACTGCGGCGGGCACAATTACGCGGCGGACGGGAAGGGCATATTTGTTGGCGAATTCGAAGTCGCGCTGGTCGTGGGCGGGGACGGACATGATGGCGCCGGTGCCGTAGTCGGCGAGGATGTAATTTGCAACCCATATGGGCACAGATTCGCCGTTGTAGGGGTTGATGGCGAATTGGCCGGTGGGGACGCCGTGTTTTTCGATGGCGCCGAGGTCGCCGGACTCGCGGGCGGCCTTCTGCTGGGCGAGCATTTCGTCGATCTGGGCGGCGAGGGTGGGGTTGGTGGCGGCGAAGGACTTGGCGAGGGGGTGTTCGGGAGCGAGCTGGACGCTGGTGGCGCCAAAGATGGTGTCGACGCGGGTGGTGAAGACGGAGATGGGGGGTTCGGATTCGGGGGCGCCAACGACGGCGAAGTCGACGAGGGTGCCTTCGCTGCGGCCGATCCAGTTGCGCTGCATGGTGCGGACTTTTTCCGGCCAGCCGTCCATGGTGTCGAGGCCGTTGAGGAGTTCGTCGGCGTAGTCGGTGATGCGAAGGAACCACTGGGTGAGGTCGCGGAGCTCGACGAGGGTGTCTTCGTGACGCCAGCAGCGGCCGTCGATGACCTGCTCGTTGGCGAGGACGGTCTGGCACTCGGGGCACCAGTTGACCTTGCTTTTTTTGCGGTAGGCGAGGCCGCGGCGGAACATCTTGAGGAAGAACCACTGGTTCCAGCGGTAGTAGTCGGGCAGGCAGGTGGTGACCTCGGTGGACCAGTCGTAGCTGAAGCCCATGCGGCGCATCTGGCGGCGCATGGCGGCGATGTTGGCGAGGGTCCACTGGGCGGGCGGGGCGTTGTTCTTGAGGGCGGCGTTTTCGGCGGGCAGGCCGAAGGCATCCCAGCCCATGGGGTGGAGGACGTTGTGCCCGCGCATCCACATGAAGCGGGCGAGGGCGTCGCCGATGGCGTAGTTGCGGACGTGGCCCATGTGGAGCTGGCCGGAGGGGTAGGGCAGCATCTCCAGGCAGTAGAACTTGGGGCGCGGCGAGGTGTGGGGTTCGGCGGCGTAGAGGGCGGGGTCGGCGTCCCAGCGGGCCTGCCACTTGGGTTCGATCTCGGCGGGGTTGTAGCGTGGAGTTTCGGGGATGGGGCGGGCGGGAGCGGCCATGGTTTGATTGTAAAGAAATGGGGGAAGGGGGTGTTCGTGGCGCGAACCCACATCTCGGATGCGAGATGTGGGGCACCCGGCGGTCAGTTATCGACCTTTCAGCGTAAGTGGATGGGTGGCGCTGCGCGACATCTCAGCAGCGAAAAATTGGGGGGATACAAACGACGGTCGTTTGTTTCCGCAAACGATAACCCACCCATGCGATGAGACCACCCAAGAATGGGGCCATTTCCCGGGTGCCCAAAGGCGAGGCACCTGGGGCGCCCAGCTTTAGGGTGGGGCGGACTTTCCCAGGTGCCCGAAGGCGAGGCACCTGGGGCACCCAGTTTTAGGGTGGGGCGGACTTTCCCAGGTGCCCGAAGGCGAGGCACCTGGGGCGCCCAGCTTTAGGGTGGGGCGGACTTTCCCAGGTGCCCGAGGGCGAGGCACCTGGGGCACCCAGTTTTAGGGTGGGGCGGACTTTCCCAGGTGCCCGAAGGCGAGGCACCTGGGGCATCCAGTTTTAGGGTGGGGCGGACTTTCCCAGGTGCCCAAAGGCGAGGCACCTGGGGCACCCAGTTTTAGGGTGGGGCGGGCTTTCCCGGGTGCCCAAAGGCGAGGCATCTGGGGCACCCAGTTTTAGGGTGGGGCGGACTTTCCCAGGTGCCCGAAGGCGAGGCACCTGGGGCACCCACGTTCGGTGGCTGGGGCACCCATGTCCGTGGCTGTGTCCAGCTTTGCCCGCACGTGCTCAAACCTCAACCGGCCTCTTCCCGGTAACGCAGATGGGCCGGCAACTGGTTGCCCTGCCGGGTCGCCCTACCCTGCGATTCGATCTCGATGGTCCCTTCCGCTCCAGTCGCGTAATGCCGGAAGCTCGACCATGCCCAGTCCTCGGGCCTGGCGGCGAGGCCGCGCTTGACAGGGTTGCGGTGCATATAGCGCAGCTTTTCGACGCGCTTCTCTTCGTTGTGCACAAGGAAGTCGTAATACCTCGCCTGCCAGAACGGCCGCTCCGCGCGGCGCATCGCTACCGAGAGCTTGAGCGCGTGGACCACGCCGGAGACTGCGCCCTTGCGCGGCTCTCCGATGAGGAGATGCACGTGTTCCGGCATGGCAACATAACCAGCCACCACGAAGCCGTAACGCTGCCGGACACGCTCCAGGGCATCCTCGAAGAGGTTGAGGGCCGCTGGTGTGCCCAGGTGCTGGAGGCGGTGATGACAACTGAACGTAAGGAAGTGGAAGCTTCCCGTGTGTTCGTAACGGACCAGGCCTCGCGGCATAGATCGGAAGAGTACAGGCAAGCCGCGCGGTTGTCGAGGAAGACGGAGCGACCGAGGTGGGGGTCTCCCAGGTGCCCAAAGGCGAGGCACCTGGGGCACCCAGCTCTAGGGGGTGGGGCGGACTTTCCCAGGTGCCCGAAGGCGAGGCACCTGGGGCACCCAGCTCTAGGGGGTGGGCGGACTTTCCCAGGTGCCCAAAGGCGAGGTACCTGGGGCACCCAGCTCTAGGGGGTGGGCGGACTTTCCCAGGTGCCCACAGGCGAGGCACCTGGGGCACCCAGCTCTAGGGGGTGGGCGGACTTTCCCAGGTGCCCGAAGGCGAGGTACCTGGGGCACCCAGCTCTAGGGGGTGGGCGGACTTTCCCAGGTGCCCACAGGCGAGGCACCTGGGGCACCCAGTTTTAGGGTGGGTGGGGGTTCAGCGGGCGGCGAGGGCGCGGAGGACGCCGACGTTGCGGGCTTCGTCGCCGGGGGCGTCGACGGGGGTTTCGGCGATGAAGGCGGCGTGGGCGAAGCGGGGGTCGTGGAGGAGGCGCTGGAAGGCGGCGGCTCCGATGGTGCCCTCGCCGATGTGCTCGTGGCGGTCGAGCCTGGAGGCGAAGGGGGCCTTGGCGTCGTTGCAGTGCCAGACGCGGACGGCGGAGAAGCCGACGGTTGCGCCGACGAGCTTCATGGTCTCGATATAGCCGTCCTCGGAGACGATGTCGTAGCCGGCGACGTGGACGTGGCAGGTGTCGAGGCAGACGGCGACGGGGGCGCAGGGCTTGAGGGCTTCGACAAGTTCGGCGACCTGTTCGAGTTTGCCGCCGAGGGAGAACTCGGCGCCGGCGGTGTTTTCGATGAGGATGTGGAAGGCGGGGGCGGATTCAGATGCGGGCGTGGGGAAGGCTGGCTCAGGAAAGGACAGGCCGTCGATGGCGCGCTCGATGGATTCAGCGGCGAGGCGGAGGCCTTCTTCGCGGGTGAGGCCCTTCCAACTGCCGGGGTGGAGGACGAGGTATTCTGCGCCGAGGGCTAGGGCGCGCTGGACCTCGCCGCGGAGGGCGGCGATGGAGTTGGCGCGGACGGCTTCGGTCTGGCTGCAGCAGTTGATGAGGTAGCTGGCGTGGATGGCGACGGGGGCGATGTTGTGCTGGGCGCGGAGGTCGAGCATTTTGCGGGCGTCGGCGGGGGCGATGGCGGAGGGACGCCACTGGCGGGGGCTGGAGGAGAAGATCTGGAAGGTGTTGGCGCCGGCCTCGAGGGCGCGGTTGACGGCGGTCCAGACGCCGCCGGCGGTGCCGACGTGGACGCCGATGCGGCGGGGGGGGGGTCCGGCGGGCTGGGTTTTCTCGGGCACCGGTTTGAGCTTAACGCAGCGGGGGTTTATGCGCGCGGGAGGGCGGGGGATGTATGATCGCGGGGCTGAGCAAATGCAGGTTTTCGGGGACGGTGAGCGCGCGGGCGTGCGCCAATTTTGGAGTGACAAGAAAGAGAGAGCGACGATGGCTGAACCGCAGAATTTGAAGAACCACACACGTTTCGATCCGCCGTGGCACTTCTTTATTGCGCCGGTGCTGCTGCTGAATATTTTGTTTTCGATCGGATACACGATCCATCACTGGCCGGAGCATCGGGTGTTGTGCCTGTGGTGGGTGCTGCTGTCGGTGGTGGCGCTGATGGCGGTGGGGCGGGCGCGGCAGCACTCGGTTATTGTGCAGGACCGCTTGATCCGGCTGGAGGAGCGGCTGCGGATGAAGGCCCTGCTGGGGGCCGATGAGTATGCGCGGGCCGAGGCGCTGACGGTGGACCAACTGATCGGGCTGCGGTTTGCGTCGGATGCGGAGCTGCCCAAGCTGGTGAAGAAGACGCTGGATGAGAACCTGACGCGGAAGCAGATTAAAGAGGCGATTGAGAATTGGCGGCCGGATTATTTGAGGGTGTGAGGTTGGGCCTGGGGTCGCGAGCCGGGCGCCAGCAGAAGCAACGGCAAAGGCGAAATGCGGGGGTCCCTCCACTTCGCTTCGCTCCGGTCGGGATGACGGATGTTCGAGGGGTTTAGTAGATGTCGCGCTGGTAGCGTTTTTGCTTTTTCATGGTGGCGAGGTATTCGGCGGCGTGCTCGGGGGTGGAGTTGGCGCCGGCGGCGATGGCGTCGAGGAGGGCAAGTTCGACGGACTTGGCCATCTGGGTGGCGTCGCCGCAGACGTAGAAGTAGGCGCCGCACTCGAGCCACTGGTAGAGTTCGGCCTGGTTCTCGCGCATGCGGTCCTGGACGTAGATTTTTTGCGGCTGGTCGCGGGAGAATGCGGTGTCGAGGCGGGTGAGGGTTCCGTCCTTGAGCATGGCGGTGAGCTGGCGCTCGTAGAGGAAGTCGGATGCCTGGTGCTGGTCGCCGAAGAAGAGCCAGTTGTCTCCGGACTCGCCCTTGGCCTGGCGCTCCTCAAGGAAGGCGCGGAAGGGGGCGACGCCGGTGCCGGGACCGACCATGATGACGGGGACGGAGGGGTCCTCGGGCAGGCGGAAGAGCTCGTTGGAGTGGAGGAAGACGGGGAGGATGGCGCCGACCTGGGCGCGCTCGCCGAGTTGGCCGCTGCAGACGCCCTGGCGGTCGCGACCGTGGGTCTCGTAGCGGACGACGCGGACTGAGGTCTCGGCAGTGTCCAGATGGGCGGCCTGGCTGGAGGCGATGGAGTAGAGGCGCGGGGTGAGGCGGGGCAGGACGTTGAAGAGCTCCTGGGGGCGGATGACGGCGCCGGGGAAGTCCAGAAGAAGGTCGATGAACTCGCGGCCCCAGCAGTACTCTTCGGCGCGGACCTTGTTATCGGGGCCAACGAGAGACTTGAGCTCGGCGTAGCCGCGGCCGCCGACGTTGGGCGCGGCGGCGAGCTTGGCGTACTGGCCGATCGAGCCGCGGGTGAGCTTGCCGATGGCGAGGCGGGTGCGCAAGGCTTCTTCGAAGGAGATTTCGACTTTGTAGTGGTCGAGGACGCGCTCGTCGCCGGTGAAGCCGAGTGCGGTGAGGACCTCGGCGACGGATTCGGCGCGGTGCTCGGGGTTGACGCCGATGGAGTCGCCGGGGGTGTAGGTCATGCCGGGCTCGAGGGCGAAGGCGATGTGGCGGGTCTGCTTCTCGGAGTCCCTGGCGGTGAGCAGGTAGTTGGTGACGACGGTGGAGAAGTAGGGATTGTTGCGTGTGTATTTCGCGGACTCGGTAGTCTGGTCAGTAGCTGCGGGCGCGTCTTGCGCGTATTCGGTCGCCGTCGGTTCCTGGAGCTCGCTCATAGTGTAATTGTACCCTTTGCGGTTGCGGATTATGCGATTTTGCGGCGTCGGGAGGCACTGTGCGTGATCTGCGTCACACGGGGTTGGAGTCTGCGCGGCGGGTATTTTGGGGTTTTACGGCCGCGGCATCCCGAGTGGGGCGCGACTTCCCGCCCGCGCTGTTAGTAGGAGCTGCGGCCGGCTGCCCGCTTGCGGCGGGAGATGAGGACGCCGAGGAGTACCAGGAAGAGGGCGGCGGCTACGAGGCGAACTACGGTGTCAGACTGCATTCGATCTCTCCATTCGGTCTACTTGCCGGATTGCGGGGTTGCTTGGGGTGCGCACAAGGGTCCGGCTGGGTACTTTATCGGCGGGGGGTGAGGAAAAATCAGTTGTGACCGCGAGGCGTTCCCTCAGGGGTCGAAGGGAGTGCTGAAGAAGGAAGTTGTGGCGTGGGGGCGTTCCGTCAGTGGCTGAAGCCACGCTGAAAGTGGGCTGTTTACGGCGCCTTGTCTTGCCCGATCTTCTAACTTAATTATAGCAAGGCGGGTAAAACTAGTATGCCAACTATTTTTAAGAAAGATAGCGTTTGGTTTGTGGGGGTTGGGGAGATTTTTAGGGTTTTGGGGGGTTGACAGCAAAATGTGAGTGGTCAGCGGGGAGTGGGGAGTGGTAAGCGGCGAGGGGCGGCGGTGAGACCCCTCAGAGGGGACGTGGTCGCCGCCACCCCACCCAAGCGGAGCTTGGATGGGGCACCCGGCTGAAGCCACGCTGAAAGTGGGCTGTTTACGGCGCGACTGAAGTCGCGCCCCTTCAAAGCTGCACGGATTGACCCAGTGCTGGCCGGCTGCTGCCGCGCCTCCAGCTTCAGTGGGCCATGGAGGCCATGCCGCGCATGATGCTGAGGACGGCGGGGCCGAGGAGGACGATGAAGATGCTGGGAAAGATGAAGAGGACGAGGGGGAAGATGATCTTGATGGTGGTTTTGGCGGCGGCTTCCTCGGCGAGCTGGCGGCGTTTGGTGCGGATGGTGTCGGCGAAGGTGGAGAGGGCGCGGGCGATGGGGGTGCCGAAGCGCTCGGTCTGGTTGAGCATGGCGGCGAAGGCGTTGATGTCGGGGAGCTGGCTGCGGGCGGCCATGTCCTCCCAGGCCTTGATGCGGGGCTTGCCGGCGCGCTGCTCGCGGTTAATCTGGAGGAGCTCTTCGGTGATTTGGGGGTGGCTGACGCCGAGCTCCTGGCCGACGCGGAGGAGGGCCTGGTCGATGCCGAGGCCTGCGTCGACGCAGATGACGAGGAGGTCGATGGCGTCGGGGATGCTGCGGCGGACCTTCTCGCGGCGGCGGGCGATGAGGCGGGTGAGGACGATGTTGGGGGCGGTGAAGGCGAGGGCGGGGAGGGCGAACATCCAGAAGAAGCGGTTGGCGGGGATAAGGGCGCCAATGGTGAGGGCGAGGGCGGGACAGAGGATGCGTGCGGAGTTGAAGACGTCGGCGGGTTGCGTGCCTTTGTAACCGGCGTTGGCGAGGCGCTCGGGAAGGCCGGCCTCGACGCGGAGGCCGAGGCGGGCGCGCAGCCAGCGGACGATTGCAAAGAGTCGGGCGAAGAGGCGGCGGCCGGCGTCGCGGGCGAGCGGGGCGGAGCGGCGCAGGCGGCGGCCGGCGTAGGTGACCTCATAGATGCGCTGCAGAGTGGCGCGCGAGGTGCGGGTGAAGAAGAAGAAGGACGCGAGCGCGAAGAGGCAGAAGACGGTGGCGCCGAGCGTGATGGAGAAGAGAAAGGTCATAGCGAGTTAAGTTCCTTCTATATTTCCGGAGCTGAGTTGAATCGCCAATCGGGACAAACAGCAGGTCCTTCGCTACGCTCAGGATGACAATTTCAAAAAACAACAGCAGGTCCTTCCCCTTCGGCAGGCTCAGGGTCAGGATGACAATTTCATGCAGCGAACTTCAGGGACTAGACACTAGACCTTGACGTCGACGACCTTGCGGATGACGAGGCCTCCGATAACGATGAGGGTTGCGCCGGCCATGAGGAGCTTCTGGCCGGTGGGATCGTGAAAGAGGACGGTGGAGTAGCCGGGGCTGGCGATGTTGATGAGGACGAGCATGACGACGGGCAGGAGGCCGAGGATCCAGCCGGTGAGGCGGCCCTGCGCGCTGCGGGTGCGGACTTCGCCCTCGATGCGGATGCGCTCGCGGATGACGTGGGAGGCGCGATCGAGGATCTCGGTGAGGTCGCCGCCGGTCTCTCTCTGGACGAGGATGGCGGTGATGAGGAATTGCAGGTCGCGGGAGGGCATGCGGCCGCCCATCTGGAGGAGGGCGTCGCGGAACTGGAGGCCGAGGCGCTGCTGCTGGAAGACCTGGGCGAACTCGGCGGCGAGGGGTTGGGGGGACTGGTCGGCGATGAGCTCGATGGAGGTGCCGATGGCGTGGCCGGCGCGGAGGGAGCGGGCCATGAGCTCGATAGCGCCGGGGAGGGCGTCGTTGAATTTTTTGACGCGGCGCGCGCGCTGTTGGCGCAGCAGCAGCCAGGGGATGCAGGCGCCGGCGAGGAGCGCGGCGGCGGCGGCGATAGCGCGGGAGTAGAGGAAGACGGCGACTCCGCAGCCCAGGGCGGCGCCGGCGGAGGCGAGCACGACTGAGCCGACGGTGGCGGTGCTGCCAGAGTGGACGAGGAGCAGCTGGAGGTTCCTGGCAAACTGGTATCGCTCAAGCGCTTCCCCGAGGCGGCGGACGCAGTCGCGTTGCTGGATTTGCTCAAGCTCAATCCCGGTGATTGCGGCGCTCTGCACATGCACGGAGTGGCGAATGGTGAGCAGGCGCTGTTGTGCGGACCTGCTTGCGCCTTCGGGGCGGAGCGCGAGCATGAGGATGGTGAAGCTGAGCGCGAGTGCGAGAACGAATGTGACAACGAGCAGACCCATGCGATGCGGCTTCCTATGCGAAGTTCTCAATCTCTATATATCGAGCGAATGATCGAGCAGGTTGAGGCCGAGGGGAATGCCTGCGGCGCGGAGGCGCTCGGCGAATTTGGGGACGACGCCGGTGGAGTAGAAGCGGCCCTTGACGTTGCCGGATGGGCCGAGGCCGAGCTTCTCAAAGAGGTAGATGTCCTGGATGCTGATGATGTCGCCGCTGGTGCCGGTGATTTCGCTGATGTGGGTGACGCGGCGGGTGCCGTCGGAGAGGCGGGAGACCTGCACGATGAGGTCGACGGCGGAGGCGATCTGGGCGCGGATGGCTCTTTCGGGGAGGGTGACGGAGCCCATCATGGCCATGGTCTCGATGCGGGCGATGGCGTCGCGCGGGTTGTTGGCGTGGATGGTGGTGATGGAGCCGTCGTGGCCGGTGTTCATGGCCTGGAGCATGTCGAGGGCTTCCTCGCCGCGGACTTCGCCGAGGATGATGCGGTCGGGGCGCATACGGAGGGCGTTGATGACGAGTTCGCGCTGGCGGACGGCGCCTTTGCCTTCGAGGTTGGGCGGGCGGCACTCGAGGCGGGCGACGTGCTCCTGCTTGATCTGGAGTTCGGCGGAGTCTTCGATGGTGACGATGCGTTCGGCGTGGGAGATGTAGCCGGAGAGGACGTTGAGGAGGGTGGTCTTGCCGGAGCCGGTGCCGCCGGAGACGACGACGTTGAGGCGGGCGCGGACGGCGCTGCGCAGGATTTCGAGCATTTGCGGGGTGAGGGCGCGGTAGCGGAGGAGATCGTCTGCGGTGAGGGGGACCTTGCCGAATCGGCGGATGGAGAGCAGCGGCCCGTCGACGGCGAGGGGCGGGATGACGATGTTGACGCGGGAGCCGTCGAGCAGGCGGGCGTCAACCATGGGCGAGGACTCATCGATGCGGCGGCCGACGGCGGAGACGATCTTGTCGATGATGTGCATGAGGTGGGCTTCGTCCTTGAAGACGATGTCGGTTTTTTCGATGACGCCGCGGCGCTCGACGTAGACGGTCTTGTAGGTGTTGACGAGGATGTCGCTGACGGTGGGGTCGTGCATGAGGGGTTCGAGGGGGCCGAGGCCGAAGACTTCGTCGAGGATGTCCTGGGCGAGGTGGTCGCGGTCGGCGGTGGAGAGGGGGATGGATTGCTCGCCGATGAGCTGGAGGATGACGGTGAGGAGGCGCTGGCGGCCGGCGAGCTCGTCGGACTGGATGGCGGAGAGTTTCTCGAGGTCCATGCGGCGGATGAGCTCGCGATGGACGGCGGCCTTGAGGGAGTGGCGGGCGGATTCGCCGAGGACGGCGGTGACGCGGACCTCCGCGGCGGTTGCGGGGCGGGGGGGCGCGGTCATGAAGAGGGATGTTTCGGCCATGCGGTGGTCCTCCTTGCGTCGTTCAGCCGAGGAAGGCGAAGAGTTTCTTTTTGGGCGCGGGAGGGTCTGCGGCGGCCGCGCCGTTGGCGATGAGGTTGGCCCAGCGGGCGAGGGCCGCATTGAACTCGGAGCGGCGCTGGGGTGGGATGGGCTCGCCATCGTTGATGGCGCGGAGGAGCTCGAAGTAGTTGTTGGGGACGGCGACGGAGATGGGAAAGCGGACGGCCTTCTCAATCTGCTCGGGGGTGACGGAGTCGGAGGCTGTGGAGCGGTTGACGACGACGCGGAGCTTGCTGGTGGCGGCCTCGGTGAGGGAGAGGTTTTCGACGAGGCGGGCGAGGTCGCGCAGGCTGGCGACGTCGGGGGTGGAGACGATGTAGACCTCGTCGGAGTGGTCGACGACGGAGGCCTTGGAGTCCTGGAAGGCGACGGGAGAGTCGACGAGAATGTAGTCGTACTCGCGGCGCAGGAAGTCCATGACCTGCTCGAGGTCCTCTGCCTTGGTCTCATGCGCGCTGCCGGCGAGCTCGGGCGAGGCGATGACGTCGAGGCCGCTGCGATGGCGGACGACGAAGCCGTTGAGCAGCTCGGAGTCGAGGCGGTCTGCGTTGCGCAGGAGTTCGTCGAAGTGGTACTGGGTGTCCTTGAGGCCGAGGTAGAGGGCGATGTGGCCGAGCTGGGGCTTGTGGTCGATGAGGAGGGTCTTTTTGCCGTGCTGGCGGACCAGGTGGGTGGCGAGATGGACGGCGAGCATGCTGGTGCCGACGCCGCCCTTGGCGCCGAAGAAGGCGATGATGCGGCCGATGCCGCTCTGGGCTTGGGGGTCGACGGAGAGGCCGGCCTGGAAGCGGACGAGCGCGGTGGCGATGTCGTCCGGGGTGATGGGCTTGGTGAGGAACTCGGTGCATCCGTTGCGCACGGCGCGCAGGAGGATGGAGGCGTCGAGCTCTGCGCCGATGGCGACGATGTTGATTTTCCTGAGGAAGATGTGCTGCAGCCGCTCGGTGGTTTTGAGGGCGAGCTCTGGGTCGCGGTCGAAGTCGACCAGGGCGATGCAGGAGGCGGCGTTTTTGAGCACGGGGGCGAACTGTGGGCGGCGCTCTGCGGTGATGTACTCGCGAAACTCGCCGGCAAAGAGCGTGCCGCCGATCTTAAATGAGGCGGCGGTTGCCGCGCTGACGGAGGCTTCGTCGGCGCAGACGGAGAAGATGGCCTGGGTGGGGTGGTCGAGCGAATAATTGCCGGGGGTCATGGCTTTACCTCGTTGGTGGGTTGGGGCGGGGCCTGCGGAGGCGCCTTGAGAGAGCGGGCAGGCGCGTCGAATGCGGGGGCATCGAGATTCGGCAAGGCGAACTTGGGCTCGTCCGGAGGGGTGGGCGCGGCGGCGAGCGGATCGACGACGGTGGCGGTGACGATGATGACGAGTTCAATGACGGAGTGATTGAAGTTCTTGGAGCGGAAGAGCTCGCCGAGGATGGGGACGCTGGCGATGCCGGGGACCTTGCTCATGATCTCGGTGGTGCGGTGGTCGAGCAGGCCGGAGACGACGAAGCTCTGGCCATTCTGGATCTCGACTTCGGTTTCGGCGCGGCGGGTGGAGAGGGCGGGGATGATGAAACTGGCGATGGTGACGGCGTTGGTGTAGTCGAGGGTGCTGACTTCGGGGGAGAGCTTGAGGCGGATGGAGCCGTCGGGGTTGACGGTGGGGGTGAAGGCGACTTTGACGCCGTAGGGGCGGAACTGAATGGTGATGGCGGTGGCTGATCCGGTGCCGCCCTGGACCACGGGAAAGGGGAACTCGCCGCCGGAGAGAAACTCCGCGGGCAGTCCGCTGAGGGTGGTGAGGGTGGGTTCGGCGAGGACCTGGAGGACCTGTCGCTGCGCGAGATCCTGCACGGTGAGGCCGACGTTGAGCTTGGCGTTGTAGAGGAAGATGTTCATGGGATCGCCGACGGTGATGGATGAGCCGCTGCTGGCGGTGCCGCTGGAGAACTGCTGGGTGGTGGCGCCGACTGCGGTGCGACCGCCGGCGAAGAAGTTGATGCCGAACTGCTCCAGCTTGGTGCGGTCGACCTCGACGATGCGCAGCTTGAGCTGGACCTGCTTGCCGTGGATGGGGACGATCTGCAATGAGCTGACGACGTCTTTGGTGTAGGCGGAGGCCATTTTGGCGGCGGCGTCGGAGTCTGCCTGCGAGGCGACGGATCCGGTGAGGTAGATGCGGCCCTCGCTGGCGGCGGCGTGGATGGAGGAGCCGGGGAAGGCGTCCGTGAGCGAGGCGCGCAGGGCGGCGGGGTCGAGGTCGGCGAAGACGGAGTAGAGGCTGTCCCTGCCGGATTCATCCCAGAGCACCATGCTGCTGACGCCGGGCGCCTTTGCGGTGAGGACGACTTCGCCGGCGCCGGAGGTGTAGGTCTGGAGGACGGCGGGATTGCCGACATAGATGCGGCTGAGGGGTGCGCCGGCGGTGAGCACGAGAGAGCGGCCCACGACGATGTGGAGGGTGTCCGCCGCAGAGGCGGACTGGATGGCGGGCGGCGGCGGGGGTGCGGGCAGGGGCTGCGCGAGGAGGTTGGCGGGAAGCGTGGCGAGCCACAGCAGGAGGGACGGGAGGCTCATGGCGCCGTCTTCCCTGGGGCATCGCCGAGGATGGTCTCGATCTCGTGGCGGACGGGGGCCACGCTGACTGGGGTTGGCGGAGGGAGGGCGGTGCGCCTGACCGCGGGCGGCTGGCCGGAGAGTTGAGAGAGCAGAAGAGGCTCGCCCGGGGTGAGGGATTTGTCGCTTCCATTGCGCAGCACGAAATGGATAGCGCCCTGGGTGCTGGCGAGCACGGCGCGCTCGGCCTGCTGGGGCGTGAGGAGCAGGGTGACGACGGCGACGGCGGCGGGCTTGCCATTGGGGTCGGGTTCGACCTGCTGGCCGGCTGCGATGACGACGGCGTTCTGCAGCACGGTGGAGGTAACGGGCTCGGGCGAACGGTCGGAGCGATAGGTGACGAGGACGTCGAGGTGGGAGCCGGGGACGAGAAAGCCGGCGACGCCGACGACTTCGTCAGAGCGGAGGGCGACGGCGCGCATGCCGTCGGGGATCTTAGCGGCGAGGCCTGCGCCGGAGCCGGCGGCCGCGAGATCGCGCCCCAGGATGGGCTGGTCCTTAGCGAGGGGATAGAGGACGGGGCGTCCGAGGGCCGCAGCGGGCGCGGTCAGGGCGCCATCGATGGGGAGCGGTCCGGGCCACGCGATGAGTTCGGTGTTCTCCGGCTTGAGGAGTTCGCCGGCCTCGAGCGGGCGGGAGGGCGCGACGTAGAGGATGTCCTGCCGATGCTGTGGCGGAAGCGGCACGCTGAGGCGCTTTGCCACCAGCCAGGTGCAGAGACCGGAGACGAGCAGGGCGAGGGTGAGGGCGACGATGATGCGTTTCGGGTTCATGGCCGGGCTCCCCACGCCAGGGTGCAGAAGGTGAAGAGGCAACCGGCGGCGATGGGCAGCGCGAAGGGCAGACGGAGGGTGCGGGCGTTGGCGAGGTTCAAATCCTTATGCGGCTTGACGCCATGCCTGGTGTGGTGGAGGAAGAGCTCGCCGACGTTGCGCAGGGTCTCGCGCAAGCGACCACGGAGGATGCTGACGGCGAGGGCAAAGACGGCGCCGGCGAGGGCGGTGGAGATGACGAGTAGAGGCAGGGCCGAGAGTCCGGCGAAGGACCCTACGGCAGCCATGAGCTTGACATCGCCGGCGCCCATGCCTCCGGCGAGGAAGAAGAGGAGAAAGACCAGGCCGGCGAGCAGCGCGGCGGCGGCGGAGTCCGCCAGCCCGTGCCAACCGCCGAGGCCGGCGTGGAGCAGCAGGCCGGCGAGCAGGGCGGGGCCGGTGAGGCGGTTGGGGATCCTGCGCTGGCGGACGTCCGGCACGGAGCCGAGCGCGGCGCAGAGCAGAGAGCCTCCGGTAAACACGAGTTGCTGGTCGAGAACATCCATCTGTGGCCCCTGGGGTCGCGAACTGCCTCCACGCATCGCGGTGCGGCGTGGCCGGCCATGAAGCCAAGGGAGGGCGCGGCCGGCGCGGGATGCGATGGGAAGCAGGGTGGTGAGTGAGCCGCGGCCCACTGCACGAGGCTGTCTCGCGTCGCGTCCGCGGCGAATCGAATGCGGGAGGGCCAGACTAGATCGACTTGGTGAGGGTGTCGCCGACGGCGTTGAAGGCAGCGCCGATTTTGGTGGCGAGGCCGGACATGGCGACGACCGCACCGAGGCCAATGAGGCCGGCGACGAGCGCGTACTCGATCAGGTCCTGGCCGGACTCGTCGTTGAGGAAGGCGGCAAACGCAAGCTTGAGGTTCTTCATTGGTCTATCTCCTGTGGTGTTGCGGTGGCCCCGATGCGCGCGAGGGTGGATTGATCACTTGCGGGCGCTGGGGCTTTAGTTCCCTTATCGGAGGGGGTGGGGAAAACATGAGAGGCGAGCGCGGAGCGGGCCTCCGTGGCTGAGGAGGTTGTGCGGAAAAGAGGCTTAACACCGATCGACACCGACGGGCACCGATCGAGAGCGACCGCGGGTTGGCGCGGATGGACGCGGATTTTCAAGGACAGGCAAGGGCGAATGCGGGGGTCCCTCCGCTCGCGCGTTCCACCCCAGCGAGCAAACGCCGCTCGCCGGGGACCCCGGTTTTGCGCGCGGTCGGGATGACGAGAGGTTGGGGTGGGAGGCTTTATCGGGTGAGGGCGCGGATGAGGCCGGTGAAGGCGGGCCAGGCGGCGATGAGCTGGGCGCGGTCGGCGCGGTCGTAGTCTTCGTACTCGAAGCCGGGGCTGACGGTGCAGCCGAGCAGGGCCCACTGGCCGCCGGGGACGAGGCGCGTGCCCTGCCAGATGTCGCGGGGGACGACGACCTGGGGGCGCTCGCCGGCGGCCAGGTCGGTGCCGATGCGGAGGACGCGGCCGGCGCCGGGTGCGGTGAGCTGGAGCATCTCGACGGGATCGCCGAGGTAAAAGTGGAAGATCTCGTCGGAGCGGAGGCGGTGGATTTCGCTGAACGCGCCGGGCTCGAGGAAGTAATAGATTGCGGTGCCAGTGTGGCGGGGGGTGGGGTAGCGAGAGTCGGCGAACGCGGCGGGGGCGAGGCGCTCGCCGGACTCGTAGGTGCGGATGTAGGCGCCGCCCTCGAAGTGAGGGGTGAGGTTGAGGAGTTTCTTTACTTCGGCTGCGGTCATTGGTTTTCCTCTGCGCTATGCTCTACTGAATCCATCCATTCTATTTTGCCGATTGCGCCCCATCAGGAGCTGACGCGGAACGAAATGCTGACACGCCTGGAACGACATTTCGGATTTGCGGCGCACGAGACGACGTGGCGCACGGAGATCCTTGCCGGGCTGACGACGTTTATCACGATGGCGTACATCATTTTCGTGAACCCGGCGATTTTGTCGCAGACGGGGATGCCGCTGGCGGCGGTGACGACTTCGACGTGTTTGTGCGCGGCGATTGGGTCGATCCTAATGGGGGCGCTGGCGAACTACCCGCTGGCGCTAGCGCCGGGAATGGGGCTGAATGCGTACTTCACTTACACGGTGGTGAAGGGGATGGGCGTGCCGTGGCAGACGGCGCTGGGCGCGGTGTTTCTGTCGGGCGTGATTTTTCTGCTGCTAACGTTTGGGGGGATCCGGCAGAGGCTGTTGAGCGCGATCCCGCACCAATTGCATGCGGCGGTGGCGGGAGGGATTGGGTTGTTTATTGCGTTTATCGGGCTGCGGAACTCGGGGATCATTGTGCCGAGTGCGGCGACGACGGTGACGCTGGGGAACCTGCACGCGCATACGACGCAACTGGCGGTGTTTGGGATTGTGCTGATTGCGGTGCTGCAGGCGTACCGTGTGAAGGCGTCGATGCTGATTGGGGTGCTGGCGACGCTGGCGGCGGGGATTTTGCTGCATCAGGTGCAGTACACGCCCTCGACGTTCAATCCGATGGCGATCCGGGAGACGGCGTTCCATCTGGACGTTCGCGGGGCGCTGCGCATGAATGCGCTGGAGATTATTTTTGTGTTCCTGTTCGTCGACCTGTTCGACAACATCGGGACGCTGGTGGCGGTGACGGAGCGGGCGGGGCTGATTGCGGAGGACCACACGATTCCGCGGCTGGACAGGATTTTTTTTGCGGATGCGACATCGACGGTAATTGGGTCGCTGGCGGGGACTTCGACGGTGACGAGTTATATTGAGTCGTCGGCGGGGGTGGCGGCGGGCGGGCGGACCGGGGTGACGGCGATCACGACGGGCGTGCTGTTCTTTCTGGCGATCTTTGTGGCGCCGGTGGTGGGAGCGATTCCGGACTTTGCGACGGCGCCGGCGCTGATATTGGTGGGGGCGCTGATGCTGGGCGGGGCGGCGAATATCGATTGGAACGAGCCGCGGGTGGCGATCCCGAGCTTTCTGACGATTGTAACGATTCCGCTTACGTATTCGATTGCGACGGGGCTGTCGTTCGGGATCATCAGCTATGCGGCGCTGGAGCTGGCGACGGGACGAGGGCGAAGGCAGCATTGGATGCTGTATCTGCTGGCGGTGCTATTTTTGCTGCGGTTTGTGTATGTGGCGCGGTGAGGGTAGAGGCGGGCGGCGATCCGGAGGCAGGCGCGGATGGGAGCCGGGATTGAGAATGCTAGTCTGGGTATCGTGCGCCGGAGATTGTAATGTCGCTCAAACACTGGGTCCTTAGGTCGCCACAGCTACTCACTTCGGCAGAGTTCAGGCGCGAACAAAAGAGCAAGCGCACCTGGCCGATCTTTGAATGGGCGCACCCGCATGTGAGCCTCTTCGGGGTTGAGGACGAGGGACTGACCATCCTGACCTTCGCCAAGGACCGGAGCGTCACGCGATCGCTGCTGGCGACCGGGGCCTTCCAAAAGGAACAACTGCTGGCGTGCGTGGCGCTCCTTGAAAAGGAGGGCTGCAGGACGGGCGGTTATTTTCTGGATGTGGGCGCGAACATCGGGACGCACACGATGTATGCCATGCAATCGAAGGCCTTCCCGCGCGCGTTGTCGATTGAGCCGGAGCCGAATAACTTTCGGCTGTTGCGGGCCAATGCATTTCTGAATGGATGGGAGGCTGAGGTAAAGGCGGTGAACGCCGCGGTTGGCGCGGAGGAGGCGATTCTGAGTCTCGAGTTGTGCGCGGACAATGTGGGCGACCATCGGGTCCGGGCAGAGGGCGCGGCAGTCGGCGGGGATTTCGGCGCGGAGGAGGAGCGGCAGAGCATTTCGGTGCGGGTGTCTGCGCTCGACTCGATCATTCGAGAGGCTGGGATTGCGGTGGAAGAGATATCGCTGGTGTGGGTGGACACGCAGGGGTTTGAGGGGTTCGTGTTGCAAGGGGCGAAGGAGATTTTGGGAGCGGGCGTGCCGTTCCACATGGAGATCTGGCCCCATGCACTGAGGCGGGCGGGCAGCTCCGAGGTGTTGCTCTCGCTGCTGGAGGCTAACTTCACGAGGTTTTACGACACCGCGAGCGGGGCTGCGGAGTTGAGCCAGCCGATCGCGGAGGTGAGGGGGCTGTTTGCGCGGCTTGGGGAGACCGATAGCGGTCAGACGGATATTCTTGCGTTCCGGTAGGTGCGGAGTGCGAGGGATAAGAGGCGCTGGCAGGGGGTTTGGGCTTGTGGCGCGAATGTTTGTCCCGGGGGGCTGAAGCCCCGCGGTCGTGGCCGCTCCGATGTCCGGGCTAAAGCCCGGACCTATCTAAGAGGCAAGAGCGACGGCAAATACGGGGATTCTGTGCTGCGCACAGAATGACACGTCCGGTCGCGACGGCCGGGCTATCCCTTGGCGAAAGGTCACGGCTGGCTGGTGGCGGGCTGGAGTTTCTTGACGATGGCGTTGAGCTGGTCCTGGATGTCGATGAAGGCTTCCTGGGCCTTGCGCAACACGCCTTCCGCGTCGAGAAGATCGGTGGCGCGCTGATCCTCCTGGGTCCTCTGGTTGGCCGATTGCATTTTGAGACTGTCGATCGTTTGCTGGATCTGCTTGGCCTGAGGGGTGTCGGCGGCGTTGGCGGCGTTGGCTTCGAAGTTGGCGAGTTGGGCGGCCATGTTCTTCTGGTTGGCCTGGAGTTGGGTCACCTGGGCCTGGAGGTCGTCGCGGCGCTGGGTGGCTTTGTCCACCGCGGCTTGCTGGAGCTGCAGCTCGGCAAGGAGGATCTGCGTGGTTTGGCTGAGGCGCACGTCATTGTGGATGGCGCGCATCTCGGCGAGGATAGCCTGCAGGGTTTCTGAGTCTGCCGATTGGGCGAGGCAGGGCGTGGCGGTGAGGATTGCGAACAACGCGAAGGCAGCTAACTGTTTCATCCGACCCCCTAAGGAATGCTGGGGCCATCTTATCGGAAGGGGCGGGGGTGGGCGTTTCTCGCGAGGGCTCGGGCCCCCTTCCTAGCGAATGCGGCATGAAGCTCGTAGTACGCGAGTTCAGGAACAATTCCAGGCGGGAGGTTCGGCTTCAGGTTCTCGTTAAAGAATTTCCGGCTGTCCGCCTCGGACTCCCAGACCTCGACCATGCGTATCCCGCCAGCGGGACTCGGACCTCCGGCGTGGTACATGAAGCCATTCGCCGAATGCAACAACGGCATCAGCTGCTCCAGCACCAAAGCATAGGTCCCCTGGTCGAGCTTCGGTTGTTCAGCAATCATGAGGACAGGCATCGGTCCATCTCCTTGATGGGTGAGTAGCGTCGACTGACCGCCGATGGTAACACGGCCACGCACGTCCGTGTGTCGCCGAGGAGCGCGAGTCGTGCTGCGTGAGGCTGGATGGCGATAGCAAGATGCGCGGGTTTTTGCCCGGCCAGGGAGCTATTTGGGGAGGGTTTCGAGTTTGGGCTGCTCGGGTTTGGGGGCGAGGGTCTCGGGGGTTGCGCCGGAGTCGACGCCGTCCGTGGTGGCCTGGTACTGGATGATCTGCTTGAGGGTCTCGTAGGGGAGGTCGCCGCCGATGGGAAGGGGGCGACCGTTGACCATGAGGGTGGGGGTCTGCTGGATGTCGAGGTCCACGCCGAGCTTGATGTCGGCGAGGACGATGTCCCGGGTAGCGGGGGTGGCGGCGCAGGCGGCGATGGCCGCGCTGTCGAGGCCGGCACGCATGGCCGCGCCTTTGAGCACGGTGTCGTCGGTGGTGGGGGAGAGCGCGTCCTGGGTGTCGAAGACGCCGGCGGCGTATTTGAAGAAGGCGTCGTCGGAGATCTTCTGGGCGCAGACGCCGTAGGCCGCGGCCTTGAAGGCGGAGGGGTGGAGGTCAGTGATGGGGAGGAGCTGGAAGACGACGTGGGCCTTGGGGAAGTCGTGGACGATCTGGTCCATGGTGCCCTGGGCGTCCTTGCAGTGGGGGCACTGGAGGTCGGCGAATTCGACGAGTTCGAAGTCCTTGGCGGGGGCGCCGCGGCTGGCGCCGTTGGCGCGCTCGCGGAGGATGTCTCGCGCCTCCTCGAAGGGTTTGGCGCCGAAGGGGACCACGCCGGCGCCGGCGCCGATGGCGTGTTTGCCGTCGGGGGTGACGAAGAAGTCGGCTGACTGGATCTGCGCGTTGGGGCCCTTGTCGGTGATGAAGACGGTGATTTTGGCGACGCCGGGAGCGGGGGTGTTCTGGATGGCCATCACCTTCCAGAGACGGTTGGTGTCGTATCCCCAGATCTGGTGAAGGAAGGCGCTGACGGTCTGCGTGGTGGGCGACTTGGCGGTGAAGAACTTGGGGTTGACGCTGGGAAAGGGGTCGATGGGCGGGGTTGGCACGGGGGTGGGCGCGGAGACGTAGTCGCTGGGAGCTGGCTGTCCGGGGATGGGGGCGGGGGCGGGCGGGCGGGATGGAGTTTGGGCCGGGGCTTGGGCGGGGGTTTGGGCTGGGGCCCGGAGTGGGGCGGCGGTGAGGGCGAATGCGAGGGCGGCGGCGAGGGCGGCCGAGGTGGAGGCGATGGGTTTGCGGTTCAAAATTTCCTCTTCTGCGGTGCGTGGGTCGGTTTGCGTTTCTATTCTAGCGAATGCTGGGCGGGCGAGGACGAAGGCGGTGCGGCGGCGGATTTGATTCAGGAGGGCTGTCTGCTTTCTTGTTGACAGCGGTCAGCGATCAGCGGTCAGCGTCTTTGTCGCAGGGGTTCTATCCGTGCGGTTCGGTCTGGGTTGCGGGTTTAGAGTTCGTTTTTGACGGCGATGGGGAAGCGGCGGCCGGTGCCGAAGGACTTGCGGGTGACTTTGAGGACGGGGGCGGCCTGCTGGCGCTTGTACTCGCTGAGCTCGACGAGGCGGAGGACGCGGCGGACTTCTTCGAGGGCGATGGGGTGGCCGGCGGCGGCGCGTTCGGCGACGATTTCTTCGACGGAGGCGTAGCGCTCGACGTAGGCCTCGAGGATTGGGTCGAGGATGTCGTAGGGCGGGAGGGAGTCGGTGTCGCGCTGGCCGGGGCGGAGCTCGGCGGAGGGGGGTTTGTCGATGGTGGCCTGGGGGATGAGCTGGCGGGTGCGGTTGGCGTAGCGAGCGAGGGCGTAGACGCGGGTCTTGAAGACGTCGCCGATGACGGCGAGCGCGCCGACCATGTCGCCGTAGAGGGTGCAGTATCCGGTGGCCATCTCGCTTTTGTTGCCGGTGGTGAGGACGAGGGCGCCGAATTTATTGGAGAGAGCCATGAGGAGCGCGCCGCGGATGCGCGGCTGAAGGTTTTCTTCGGCGAGGCCGAAGGGCGTGCCGGCGAAGAGGGGCGATAGGGTGCGCTGGTACTGGGTGAAGACGTCGTGGATGGCGACGGCCTCGAAGCGGATGGCGAGGTTGGCGGCGAGGGCGCGGGCGTCGTCGATGGAGCCGGAGGAGGAGAACTCGCTGGGCATGCCGATGCCGAGGACGTTTTCCGCGCCGAGGGCCTCGACGGCGATGGCGGCGACGAGGGCGGAGTCGATGCCGCCGCTGAGGCCGACGAGGGCTTTTTGGAAGCCGCATTTGCGGACGTAGTCGCGGGCGCCGAGGACGAGGGCGTCCCAGGTGGCGGGGATGTCGTCGTCGCGGCAGTCTTCGAGGGGTGGGGCGGCGGCGGCGATTGCGGCACTTTGTTGTGTGGTGGGGGTTGCGGTGATGAGGGATGCGGGGTCGAAGGCGGCGGTGTCGAAGAGGAGGAGGTCTTCGCGGAAGGAGGCGGCCTGGGCGGCGAGCGCGCCCGAGGGGGCGAGGACGAGAGAGGTGCCGTCGAAGATGAGGGAGTCGTTGCCGCCGACCTGGTTGACCATGACGACGAAGGCGTTGTGCTCGCGGGCGATGGCGGCGAGCATGTTGCGGCGCAGGGCGCGCTTGCCGCACCAGAAGGGCGAGGCGGAGATGTTGAGGATGATGCGGGGGTGGGGCGGGGGCGCGGGGGATGTGTCCCACTGACGCATGAGTTCGTCGACGGGGTCGACGGGGTAGAGGCGGCGGGGCCAGAAGGCTTTGTCGTTCCAGGCGTCCTCGCAGACGGTGATGGCGAGCTGCTGGCTGCCGAGGCGGGTGAGGGACTGGCGGACGGCGGGCTCGAAGTAGCGCTGCTCGTCGAAGATGTCGTAGAAGGGGAGGAGCATTTTTTGCTGGAGGAACTGGACCTTGCCGCCGCAGAGGAGGGCGGCGACGTTGCGGGCGGGTTTGCCGCCGGGGGCCTCGGCGGGCATCGCGCAGCCGCAGACGATGGAGGGGGCATGCGGTGCGTCGGCGGCGATCTGGTGGAGGGTCTGGACGGCGCGGTCGAGGAAGGACTGTTTTTCGAGGAGGTCGGCGGGCGGGTAGCCGCAGACGGAGAGCTCGGGGAAGACGACGAGCTGGGCTCCCTGGGCGGCGGCGCGGGCGGAGAAGTCGCGGATGAGGCGGCTGTTTCCGGCGAAGTCACCGACGGTGGGGTTGATCTGGGCGAGCGCGATCTTCACAAGAACAGTCTAAGACAGTTGTGAGTTGTGAGTTGTGAGTTGTGAGTTGTGAGTTGTGAGTTGGTAGTTGTGAGTTGGTAGTTGTGAGCTTCTGGCTCTTAGCTCTTAGCGAAAAGATGGCAACGGGCGGTGTTATTGCGGGTGGGGCGGTGGGAGGGCTGTCGGTTTTGATTGTCAGCGGTCAGTTATTAGCGGTCAGCGGTCAGCGGCCGGAACTCAGAACTCGCAACTCACAACTCACAACTCACAACTGCTTTACGAGCCGGTGCCGCTGAAGACGACGCCGGCGGTGCGGGCGAGGATCTTGAGGTCGAGCCAGAGGCTCCAGTTCTCGACGTAGGCGGTGTCGAGGGAGATGTAGCTGTCGAAGGAGGGGTCCTGGCGGGCTTCGACCTGCCAGAGGCCGGTCATTCCGGGTAGGACGTCGAGGCGGCGGAGGTGGGAGAGGTCGTACTGCTCGACCTCGGTGGCGATGGGGGGGCGGGGGCCGACCAGGCTCATGTCGCCACGCAGAACGTTGTAGAACTGGGGGAGTTCGTCGAGCGAGTAACGGCGGAGGAAGCGGCCGACGCGGGTGATGCGGGGGTCGTCGGTGATCTTGAAGAGGATGCCGTCGCGCTCGTTGCGGTGCATGAGGTCGGCGCGGAGCTTGTCTGCGTTGACGACCATGGTGCGGAACTTGTAGCAGGTGAAGGTGCGGCCCTTGCGGCCGATGCGCTGGGCGCGATAGAAGACGGGGCCCTCGGAGTCGAGCTTTACGGCGATGGCCAGCACCAGGGCGAGGGGCCAGCCAAGCAGCATGGCGACGATGGCGCCGGTGGTGTCCATGACGCGCTTGAGCAGGAAGGCGCCGATGGGCAGGTCGCGGCGATGGAGGGGGATGGTGGGAAACTGGCCGATGTACTCGACCGGCGCGTTCCAGGCGAGGCCGTCGTAGAGGTCGGGGACGACGCGGACGTCGATGCCGATGGCTCGGGCCTCCTCGACCAGGGCGATGACCAGCCTTTTTTCGGCGGGGACGGAGAAGAAGATCTCGTCGACGAAGAGGGAGCGGGCGAGGGAGAGGCAGTTGCGCACGTCGCCGATGATGTCTGCGTCGCCGGACTCGGCCTCGCGCTCGGTGAGGGCGACGAAGCCCTTGAATCGGAAGCCGAGGTGGCGGAGGGACTCGAGGTGGTTGCGCAGGGCGTGGGCGACGCGGCCGGCGCCGACGATGAGGACGTTGCGGGTTTCCAGGCCTTCGCGGTAGCGGTTATAGACCACCCTGCGCCAGACGGCGCGGCGGACGCAGAGCAGGAGAGTGGTGAAGACCACCATGAGCACGACGACGACGCGGGAGACCTTTGCCTGGGTGAGATAGAGGGTGCCGAAGAGGAGCAGGCCGGAGGTGAGGGCGGCCTGCACGGTCATCCTCTGCTCGTGGAGTCCGCTGCGGTTCAGGATGGGGCCGTAGAGGCCAAACGACCTTGCCAGAATGACAATGAGGAGGCCAAACCAGCCGACATAGCCGAGCAGGCTGGCGGAGACGGACTGCTGCATGAACTGGAGCAGCGAGGTGGCGTGGACCTCCACGGGAATCTTCTCGCGGAAGCGCAGGGCGATGATGGTGGCGATGGCGACGGTGAGGAGATCGAGGGCAGCCCAGATGAGGCTGGCGACCGACGGGCGGTGGAATATGCCGAAACGCGCCGACCGGGCGCCGCCAGATGCGGCTTGCCCCCGCCCCGAAACTACGACCTGCTCTAAATAATCCGGTGTTGCCATAACGATCGGCTTTCACTCCCACGACGCGCCAACCGCGCGCCGAAAACGATTACGCCGGATGGAACCGGCTCCAATGAGTATGCGCGACCAAACAACGGTTCTGTCTCGGAAAGACGGCATCGAGGACAAACGATGGGTCGGAAATGGAACAATGGAGTGACTCTGCCAGAAAACCTTGCTCCAGACGAGAATACTGAAAACAAATATAGATGGCAATGCTTTTCCGAGGGGCTGGGTACAGCTTCTGTGTGACGGGTAACCAAATTTGGTACCGAGGGCGAGCCGGATTCGCGCGGGCGGGCGGATTTCGGGGCCAGACGTGCGTGGCGGCGGGTGCGTGAAAGGTCCGATGCGCGGCGCGGGCGGTCAGGCTGGAATCACCAGCTTGTCCATGTCCAGAAACTCCATCAGCACGGGATCGTCGCTTCGATCCATCTCCTCCATGGTGCCAAAGAAACGCGCCTCGCCCTGGTAGAGAAAGACCACCCGGTCGGCCAGCTGGCGCGCCAGGCGCGTGTCGTGGGTAACTACGATGCTGGTGAGGTGGAGTTGGGTTTTCAGGCGGGCGATCAAGTTGCCGAGGAGGTGTCCCATGAGGGGATCGACCATGGTGGTGGGCTCGTCGTAGAGGACGGCCTCGGGCTGGGCGGCGAGGGCGCGGGCGATGGCGACGGAGCGCTTCATGCCGGTGGAGAGGTCGGAGGGGAGGAGGTGCTCCATGCCGGCGACGCCGACCATCTCGAGCAGGCCGCGGACGACCTGCTGGATCTGGTCCTCGGCGAGATCGCGGCGCTCGCGCATGGGGAAGGCGACGTTCTCGCCGACGGTGATGGAGTCGAAGAGGGCGCCGTTCTGGAAGACCATGGTGACCTTGCGGCGGACCTCCTGCATCTGCTTTTCTGTGTATCCGCAGATGTCCTCGCCGGCGACCATGATGCGGCCTTTGTCGGGCTTGTAGAAGCCCATGAGCATCTGGAGGGAGACGGATTTGCCGACGCCGGAGCGGCCGAGGATGCAGAGGGTCTCGCCGGGCAGGATGGAGAAGCTGACATCGTGGAGGACGACGAAGTCGCCGAAGGACTTGTAGATGTGGTCGAAGGAGATGTAGGGGCCGGGCTGGTTGCGGCGGTCGGGGACGGCGTCGTTGGCGGCCTCGTTCTGCTGGGCGGCCTCGGCCATGAAGTCCTGCACGGTCTCCTGGGCTTCGGGCGAGGCTTCTGCGGGCTGCTGCGCGGGGACGATTCCATCCTGCGGCGCGGGTTGGGCGCCGTTCTCCTTCGGCTTCTCCTGATTGGGGTCAGGGTTGGGGGCCGGGTTCGGGTCGGATTCGGCCATGGGTGTTCTTATGATGCACCATTGCACGGGGCGGCGCGGAGGAGGTGCGGGTTAGAGCGGGTCGAGGGCGTCGATGTGCGTCTCGGCGCGTTGATTGGCGTCCGCGAATTGTTCGGGGGTATTGATATTGGCGAACCATCGTTCGCGCTCAGGTTGAGGTGACGCGGAGGTGTCCGGGGCTGCGCCGAGCTCGGCGGCGGCGGCGAGGAGCGCGGTGAGGAGAGTGTAGTCGCGGCGTTCGATGGCGCGGGTGAGGTGGGGGCGGGCGGCGCGGTGGATGAGCAGGGGCATGGATTGGGTGCGCCCGGCGACCTCGAACATGGCGACGCGCGCTTGGGGACGATGGAGGACCTCTTGCACCCAGCCATGCAGGAACGCGGCGGGGAGGAAGGGCATGTCGACGGGGAGGATGAGGTTCCAGGGGTGGGGGGAGTGGGCGAGGGCGGCTTCGATGCCGGCGATGGGGCCGCAGTTGGGGTGGAGGTCGAAGACGAGGGGGGCGTGGGCGGCGAGGGGGGCGGTGCGCGCGGCGTCGGTGGCGAACGCGGCGGGGTCTTCTCCGGCGAGGATGTGGACCTCCGCGCAGAGGCGGCAGAGTTTGGCGGTGGCGTGGGCGATGAGGGGTTGGCCGGCGAGTTGGAGGTGGGCTTTATCCGTGCCCATGCGGGAGCTGCGGCCGCCGGCGAGGACGTAGCCGCCGAGCCTGAGCTGGGACGACGGTGGCTGCAGAGGGCCGGGCATCAGGTGCCGACGTTGGTGAGGAAGCGGATGATGGACTCGATGCCGCGATGGAAGTTGGCGAGGTGGAATTTCTCGTTGGGGGCGTGTAGGTTGTCGTCGGGCAGGCCGAAGCCCATGAGGAGGGTGGGGATGTGGAGCTCGCGGACGAAGTCGCCGACGATGGGGATGGAGCCGCCGCCGCGGACGAAGACGGTGTCGCGGGCGAAGACGGTGTGCATGGCGGAGGTTGCGGCGCGGACGTAGGGGTTATCGGTGGGGACGACGATGGGGTCGCCGGAGTGGATGAGGCGGATGTCGAGGGCGATGCCGGGCGGGCAGATGGATTCGACGAAGGACTTGTATTGCGCGAAGGCTTGGGCGGGGTCCTGATCGGGGACGAGGCGCATGGAGATTTTGGCGAGGGCGCGGGCGGGGATGACGGTCTTTGCGCCGGCTCCGGTGAAGCCGCCGGCAATGCCGTGGACGTCGAGGGTGGGGCGGGCCCAGAGGCGTTCTAAAACGGAAAAACTAAGCTCCCCGGTCAACTCCGTGGAACCGACTTCGGTTTGGCGGAAGTGTTCCTCGTCGAAGGGGAGGACGCGCCAGGTGGCGAGTTCGGCGGGACTGGGGGCCAGGACGGACGCGTAGAAGCCGGGGATGGAGATGTGGCCGGAGGGGTCTTTGAGTTGGGCGATGATTTGGGCGAGGGCGACGAAGGGGTTGGGCGCTGCGCCGCCGTAGATGCCGGAGTGGAGGTCGGTGCGCGCGCCGCGGGCCTCGATCTCGGTGTAGATCATGCCGCGCAGGCCGACGCAGAGGGTGGGGAGGTCGGGGGCGAACATCTCGGTGTCGGAGACGAGGGCGACGTCGGCGGCGAGCTGCGCGGGGTGGGAGCGGACAAAGGCGGCGATGCCCTCGCCGCCGACCTCTTCCTCGCCCTCGATGAGGACGCGGATGTTGACGGGGAGCTGGCCGGCGGTGGTGGCGAGGAGGGACTCAAGGGCCTTGACGTGCATCCACATCTGGCCTTTGTCGTCGACGGCGCCGCGGGCGTAGAGGTTGCCGTTGCGCTCGGTGGGTTCGAAGGGCGGGGAGTGCCACTCGTCGAGAGGGTCGGGGGGCTGGACGTCGTAGTGGCCGTACAGGAGGACGGTGGGTGCGGGTTTGCCGGATGCGGTGAGGGCGCCGAGCTTTTCCGCGTAGACGAGGGGATGGCCGATGGGGTGGGTGGGGGTTGTGGTCTCGATGAGGTGGACGTTGGCCATGCCGATGCGGCGGAGCTCGGCGGCGACGAACTCGGCGGCGCGGCGGACGTCGGGGGCGTGCTCGGGCGCGGTGGAGATGGAGGGGATGCGCAGGAGGGACTTGAGCTCCTCGACGAAGCGGGCTTGGTTGTTGCGGGCGAAGGCGACGGCGGTTTCAACCTGCATGCATGTCTTCTCCGGTTTTCTGCGGGGCGGTGCGGGATGGCAAACCGCGCGGCGACTGTGCAAAATGCGACACAGTGAGTATAGGCAATGCGGGGACGGAATATAGGCATTGCCCAGGCAGCGGAGCGGGACTGGGCGGGATTGGATGGGGCGGCGGGGCGGGCGTGAATCTTTTGCAAAGAATTCCGCATCTCACTGGCATGAGGGAATTTGCGGATTGCCGTGGGGTGAACGGGTCGCGGAGGCTCTGGGTTGTCTTGGTGTTGGCCGGTCTTGCGCTTGCGGGTAAGGCGTTGCCGGCGCAGCAGATGGCTGCCGAGGATGCGCTGCCCAATGCCCCGAGTTCTCCGGTGGTCTCGACGACGACGCCGCCTGCGCAGGGGGAGCATCGCGATCCGCAGACGAAGCGGATATTGGGAATCTTTCCTAACTTCCTTGCGGTGAGCGCGCAGACGCACCTGCCTCCGCAGTCTGTGAGGGAGAAGCTGGTGACCGCGTCGGAGGACAGCTTCGATTACTCGGCGTTTGTGCTGCCGGTCCTGATTTCGGTGCAACAGGAGGCTGCGAACGACACTCCGGAGTTTGGCAAAGGGGGCGTGGGGTATGGGCGCTACCTGTGGCACACCTACGTGGACCAGACGAGCGAGAACTATTTTGTGGAGTTCTTTGTGCCGGCGGTGACGCACGAGGACACGCGGTACTACACGATGGGGCCAGGCGGCGGGCGGAAGCTGAAGCGGATTGGCTACGCGCTGAGCCGGGTGGTGATTACGCGGGACATTGCGGGGCGCGACACGTTCAACATCAGCGAGGTGGTGGGGTCGGGGGCGGCCGCGGGGGTTTCGAACTTCTACTATCCGACGCCGGAGCGGACCTTTGGCAACACGGCGAACAAATGGGGCGTGAACGTGGGCGTGGACGCGGTGGGGTTTATGCTGCGTGAGTTCTGGCCGGACATCAACCATGATCTGTTCCACGGCAAGCAGCCGATGGCGACGCATTAGATTGTTTGTGGGGCGCGGGCCGTTGGGGTGCGGGGCCGGACGTGGAACAATGATGGCTATGGATGAGGCGCGCGCAGGAACAGGATTGCGGCCGGGGGCGACGTTTGCCGGGCAGGCGTGGGATGCGGCGGCGTACGCGAAGACGGGTCGGTTTGTGGCGGACCTGGGTGGGCCAGTGGTGGAGCTGCTGGCGCCGCGGGCGGGTGAGGCGATCCTGGATCTGGGGTGCGGGGATGGGGCGCTGACGGAAAAGATTGCGGCGGTGGGTGCGGTGGTGACGGGGATCGATGCGTCGCGTGGGATGGTGGAGGCGGCGCGGGCGCGTGGGTTGACGGTGGTGGAGGGGAGTGGGGAGGCGCTGGAGTTCGACGGCGAGTTTGATGCGGTGTTTTCGAACGCGGCGCTGCACTGGATGCCGCGGCCGGAGGCGGTGATTGCGGGGGTGAGGCGGGCGCTGAAGCCGGGCGGTCGATTTGTGGCCGAGATGGGTGGGCATGGGAATATTGCGGCGATCCGCGCGGCGCTGCAGTCGGTGCTGCTGGCGAAGGGGATCGATGCGGAGAGGGTTGCGGCGAGTTTTTATCCTTCGCCGGGGCACTATCGAAGGCTGCTGGAGGCGGGAGGGTTCAAGGTGCGGTCGATGGAATTGATACCGCGGCCGACGCCGCTGCCGGCGGGGATGGAGGGTTGGCTGAATACGTTCCGCAATGGGGTGCTGGATCTGCTGCTGGAGGGCGAGCGGGCGAGGGCGGTGGCGGAGACGGTGGGGTTGCTGCGGCCGATGCTGTGCGATGGGGATGGGAATTGGACGGCGGATTATGTGAGGTTGCGGTTTGAGGCGGTTCGGGGGTAGGGGGATTTAAGGTGGTGGGCGGGTTTGAAGTTCGGGACGGGCGAGATTATCTATCGCCGCGTTTTGCGGGAGCTTCGGGACGACGCTGCGTTCCGTTTAGCACATGATGAAAATGTTGGGTGGACTATCTCTCTTTGGCTTGCAATGGTTGGAATCGGGGAGAATTTTTCGGTATACTGCCGCATCTGTAGCACACAATATGCCATACCACTGAGGAGCAATGATGGCGACACCACGTGCATTCGCAGATACGCAGCGCACCCCTGACAATTTCAAGAGCTTCACCGCAGCTGAGATGGCGGGTGAGCCCGGCAAGGACACTCCCCCAGCCAGTGCTCTGGGCCCGGTGCCGACTGCTGGCAGCACACAGCCGATGGACCTGGCCGACGTTCTCGGGGCAGATGCGGTCGCGAAGATCCAGGCCGCGGGCAAGATTGTGCTGCACACGGTTGGGGACTCCGGCGGCGTGGCAACACCGGGACCGCAGTTCGCGGTTGCCGACGCGCTGGCGATCGACCAGGAGAACGGGGTATCGCTCTTCTACCACCTGGGCGACGTGGTGTATTTCTTCGGCGAGGACAGTTACTACTTCGAGCAGTTTTACGATCCTTACCGGGAGTACAACGCTCCGATCTTTGCCATACCCGGCAATCACGATGGGGCGATGTACGCCCATGAGACCTCCACGCCGCTGCAAGGGTTTCAAGAGAATTTCTGTTCCCCTGCGCCGAGCGATACGCCGGACAACCAGGGTTGCGCGCGCACCACCATGGACCAGCCGGGCGTCTACTTTACTCTCAACGCGCCGTTCATCAAGTTCATCGGTCTTTACTCGAACATCGGCGAAGGCGGGCAGAGCGGGGAGATCGCTTCTACCCAGCGGGCGGACATTGGGACCAAGCAGTTGGATTTTCTGACCGCCGCGCTGACGCAGGCGAAGGCCGAGCGGGGCCAGGGGAATTATCGCGCGATCGCACTTGCGACGCACCATCCGCCGTTCACCGGGAGCCCGTTCCATGTGCCCAGCCCGGGGATGCTGAAGATGATTGACCAGGTGTGTGAGCAAGTAGGCATCTACCCGGACATCCACCTGAGCGGGCACTCGCACCTTTACGAGCGCTTTACGCGCACGGTCAAGGGGCGGCAGATTCCTTATCTTGTGGCGGGGATGGCGGGATACCCCAATCTGACCGGGCTGGAGAAGGGCAAACCGGTTCCGGTGCCGCAACTGCAGACAGGGACGGACGCGAGTGGCAACCCGCTGAAGTTGGAGAATTTCAACAACCAGACCTTCGGCTTCCTGCGCATGACGGTTTCGGCGTCGGAGTTGGATGTCTCGTTCATTGGTGTGGACCCGGGCACCGGGAAGACCGCTACGATGGACGGGTTCAGCCTGGACCTGAAGGCCGGCGTGGTAACGGACACGCAGAATATCCCGGCCAACGTGAGCTTTGCCCAGGCGGCTTCGAACTCCGCGGCGAAGGCGAAGGGTGTGTCGCAAAAGGCGGCGGCAACCAAGGCTGCTGCTAAGAAGACGAGCGCTGGAACGGCTCCGAAGAAGAAGGCGGCGGTGAAGAAGGCGCCTGCACGGAAGGGGGCAAAGAAATAGCGGTCTGCGCGCGGGTTTTCGAGGGGGAAATAGTTTCTGGATGACAGGCGCGCGCGCGCGATGGTAGGCTGGCGCGCATGAAAATACTGCAGTACTTTCTCTCTCCCGTTGTTGCGGTTGCGTTGGTTGTGAGTGTGGGCGCGCAGGCTCCGGCGGTTGCTCCGCCGGCGCCGGCGACGCCGGTGCAGGTGAATACGCCGGTGGATGCGCCGCTGGACGCGAAGCTGCCGACGCTGTTTATTGTGGGCGATTCGACGGCGCGGAATGGGGCGGACCTGGGGTGGGGCGATCATCTGGCGCACTACTTCGATACGACGAAGATCAATGTGGCGAACCGGTCGCGGGCGGGGCGGAGCAGCCGGTCGTACATGGTGGAGGGGCTGTGGGACAAGACGCTGGCGGAGATTAAGCCGGGCGATTTTGTGATGCTGCAGTGGGGGCACAACGACGGGGGCGACCTTGGCGGGAACAAGCCGCGGGGCGACCTGCCGGGCGACAGCGACGATACGAAGGACGTGCCGCAGGTGACGGGGCCGATGGCGGGCAAGACGGAGACGGTGCATACCTACGGCTGGTACAACCGCAAGTATGTGGCGGACATTGAGGCGAAGGGCGCGACGCCGATGTTTCTGTCGATGACGATCCGGGACATCTGGAAGCCGGACGCGACGGGCGCGGTGCGGATTGAGCGGGAGACGAACTTCAACACGATCATGCAGAAGATCGCGAGCGACGGGCATCTGGCGTTCATCGATATGGCGAGCGTGGAGGCGGCGCGGCTGGAGGCGACGGGGCAGGAGAAGGCGGCGCTGCTGTTCCCGATCGACCATACGCATACGAGCGCGGAGGGGGCGGAGCTGAATGCGCAGTCGGTGGCGATTGCGCTGAAGGTGGCGAAGTCGCCGCTGGTGAAGTATCTGAATGAGAAGGGGCGGGGGTTGGCGCAGTAAGATTGGTTGGGTTGGGTTGAAGAATGAGACGCCCCGCGCTTCGGTGGAAGAGCGGGGCGTTTGCGTGTATCGAGGAGACTAGTTGGGGCTGTCCGATCCCTGGGACGAGGGGCTGAGGCGGACCTCGTGCTGGTTGGGAGGCATGGAGCCGCCGGAGTTGGGAGGATAGTTGGCGAACATGGCGTTGACGGTCTTGTCGACCTTGGCGACGTCGAGGGTGTTGTAGCCGAGCTTGGGCTGGCCGGTGTCGCCTGCGCTGGGCGGCATCTCGGAGGCGGCGGTGCCGCGCCAGATCAGCTTACCGGTGGCGCCATCGTAGAGATCGACCACCAAGGTGCCACCGTGGACCTGGCGCAGAGAGGTTACGCCGTCGGCGAAGCCGCCGGTGCCCCATCCGCGATGCCAGTCGACGAGGGTGAGGCCGCGATAGAAGCGGGTGTATCCCGGTGAGGCGTTGGCCTCGACCGCGGTGACGATGACGTCGCCTTTCTTGTTTTTGACGCTCTCCTTGAAGCCATAGCCCTGGAGGACGCGGTCGATCGCGCCGGTGACGCGCGCCTCGACGAGGGGATCGGAGGTCTCGACCTTGCCCCAGGAGTAGCTCTTGGTGGTGTTGAACTTGAAGTTGTGGTCGTAGTCGATGCTGATGTCCTGCGCGAGCAGCGGAGCGCCTACGAGCATCGCGCCCAACGCCGCAGATCCAACCAATTTCGCCAGCGAATTCATAGTGCCTCCAGATGACGCCTGGGTGAAGCCCCGCGAGGCCCAGGAGACTTCACCCAGGCATTATTGGATGCGCGAAAGGAGGATTGGATATCTGGAGTCCGGCTGGACTGGCTGGATTTGTCCGGCGACGCGAGCCGATCCTGCCTACTTCTTGAACTTACTTCTTGAACTTGGGCGGATACTTGCCGATGAGCTGGGTGACGGCTTTGTCGATCTTCTGGTCGTTTTTATCCTGGTTGCCGCCGACGGGCTGGGTGACGGTGCCGCGCCAGAGGAGTTTGTGGGTCTTGGTGTCGTACATGTCGAGGACGAGGGTATCGACGGGGATGTCCTGCACGGTGGCGGCGTTGTCGAGGAAGCCTCCGGCACCCCAGCCGCGCTGCCAGGTGTAGCCGCTGAGGCCATCGTAGAAGCTGCCGAACTCGGCCTTGTCCTGGGTGGCCTCGACGGCGGTGATGGTGACGTCGCTGCCGCTGTCGACCTCGGTCATATATTCCTGCGAGAGGTCGCGGTTGGCCGCGATGGTGATGCGGTCCTCGACGCTGGGGTCAGTGGCGTGGATCTTGCCCCAGGTGTAGGTCTTGAACTTGGCGAAGTTCACGGTGTGGTCATAGTCGATGGTGGCGGTCTGCGCCACTAAGGGAACCGCCGCCAAAGCAGCGCCAATGATTCCGGTTGCCAGCATCTTCGCGATCGATCTCATAGAGCCCTCCAGATTGGTGGAATGAAGTCCCGCCCTGCTCCCGTGCGGCGACTGCATTCGGTTCTTGTCGAAGAAACGTAAACAAGGCTGGATAAGACGCAAGGAAGTTTAAATTTAATGCATGAGACATTTTAAGACTTTCCACGTCAGGACTTTCCACAGTGGTCCGCGCAGCGGGTCTTCCCTGCCCTTACGCGCAAACGTTGCTTGAGGTTCCAATTAATAGATTCGCTGCTGCGCGACGCGTACGTGTATCGATTGACGAACGTCTAACAGGAGGTGAAGCTGCGTTCGATTCAAGCTGGATGTCTCGTGCTCGTGCTCGGTGCGCTGCGGGCGAGTGCTTCGGTCTTGCCGCTGGGCGAGTACGGTATGGGCGGCCACTACGCCGGGAGCGTGCTGTACGCGGACTGCGCGGGCGTGTGGATGGAGATCACACTGACGGACAGCGGGCCCGACTGGGGCAGCGGCAGCGGGACGTTTGTGATGACGGAGCGATTTACCGGCGGGGCGCATGGAGGGGCCAGTGTGCTGGCGCAGGGTGAGTGGAGCACGGTGGCGTGAGTGGAGGGCGGCGACTATACGGGGACGATCGAACTGCGGCCGCGGGCGGGCGATGGGGCGGCGGCGGCGGCGCGGTACTTCTACTGCGAGCACCGGCGCTCACTGGAGGTGTTGAACAAGGACAGCAGCCACATTGCGGCGATGAAGCCGGTGCGGCTGGAGCGGGTGGTCCCGGCGCCGGAGCCGCATTTCCTGGTGACGGATGCGGACAGCGGGAGCACGATCCATGCGCGGGTGGGCGATAGGTTTGCGGTCGCGCTGCCGGTGGCGTCGCTGGCGGCGTCCCGGACCGCGTGGGCGATGAAGCCGCCAGCGGCGGAGTGCATGACGGTGTATGCGGTGACGGGGTCGGGGAGTCAAGGGGTGTTTACGAGCAACTTCGAGCTGAAGGCCGCGGCGCCGGGGAGGGTGCGGCTGGAGTTTGAAAGCGCCGGGCAGACGCCGCGCACGGTGGCATATGAGTTCGAGGTGCTGCCGTAGTAGGAATCGCATGGCCCACCCTGATGCGAAATGCTCCCGCCACTGCTATACTTGTAAGATAGCGCCCCGGCAGTACGCCATCCACACCTAATCCCGTGGAGGCCGACCCCGCGGGCTCTTCTTTTGGAGCGCGTGAATCTTGCCTACTGCCATCCTTATCGACGGGGGCTTTTATCTGAAGCGTTTTGCGCGGTGCTTCCCCGCGAAGGACTCCTTCGATGCGTCTGTGGTTGCGCGCACGGCCTTCCAAATGGCGCTTGACCATCTCGAAGACAAGGACGAGCAGAGCGGGAGGCGGCAACTCTATCGCATTTTCTTCTATGATTGCCCGCCATTACAGAAGCGGGTCCACCGCCCTATCAGCAGGACAAGCCTCGACTTCTCCCAGTCTCCTTCCGCGGTGTTCCGACTCAAGCTTCACGACGAACTGCGGAGGACCAGGAAAGTCGCACTTCGTCTCGGCCATATCTCTTCGCTGGCGGACTGGGAGTTGAAACCGGAGCGGTTGAAGGCATTGCTTTCAGGGCAAATCCGGGTACAAGACCTTAGCGACGACGACTTCTTCTATGCCTTTCGTCAAAAGGGTGTCGACATGAAGATCGGATTGGATATTGCATCGCTTGCGTTCAAACGCCAGGTCGACCAGATCATTCTGGTGGCTGGAGACGCCGACTTTGTCCCGGCGGCGAAACAGGCCAGACGCGAGGGAATCGATTTCATCCTTGATCCTATGTGGAACCCGGTTCCGGCGAATCTTCACGAACATATCGATGGATTGCGTTCCGTATCGAAGCGGCCAGCTTCCGATCCCAAAGTAAAATAGGCATGGCGAGGCGCGAGCCGCCTGAAGGACAGCGAGTTTGTTCAATCAAGTACTAGCGAAGGTCTTTGGCACCAGCAACGAACGCGCGGTGAAGCGGCTGATGCCGACGGTGGCGCAGATCAATGCGCTGGAGGCGGAGGTACACGCGCTCAGCGATGAGGAGCTGCGGGCGAAGACGGCGGAGTTCAAGCAGCGCGTGGCGGAGGCGGTGGCCGCGGAGAAGATCGACCCTAAGGATGAGGACGCGGCCGAGCGCACGCTGGCGGCGGAGAAGGCGGCGCTGGATGCGATTTTGCCGGAGGCGTTTGCGGTGGTGCGCGAGGCGGGGATGCGTGCCGTGCAGATGCGGCACTTCGATGTGCAGCTGATCGGCGGGATGGTGCTGCACTCCGGCAAGATCTCCGAGATGAAGACCGGCGAGGGCAAGACGCTGGTGGCGACGCTGCCGTGTTATCTGAATGCGCTGGCGGGGCGCGGCGTGCATGTGGTGACGGTGAACGACTACCTGGCCAAGCGCGATGCGGAGTGGATGGGCAAGATCTATGGGTTCCTGGGGCTGACGGTCGGGGTGATCGTGCATGATCTCTCGGACGAGCAGAGGCGCGAAGCCTATGGATCGGACATTACGTATGGGACGAACAATGAGTTCGGGTTCGACTATCTGCGCGACAACATGAAGTTCGACCTAAAGGACATGGTGCAGCGCGGGCAGTACTACTGCATTGTGGACGAGGTGGATTCGATTTTGATCGATGAGGCGCGGACGCCGCTGATCATCTCCGGGCCGACGGACCAGACGACGGACAAGTATGCGCGGGTGAACCTGATTATTCCGGAGCTGGAGTTGGGCGAGCTGATTGAGACGCTGGAGACGAAGACGTGGTCGGGCGACTTTGTGGTGGACGAGAAGGCGCGCGCGATTACGGTGACGGACGAAGGGTGGGAGAAGATCGAGAAGCTGCTGGGGATTGGGAACATTGCGGACCCGGAGAACTGGGACCTGAAACACCACGTGGAGGTCGCGATCAAGGCGCACCAGCTGTACAAGCGCGACGTGGAGTATGTGGTGAAGGAGGGCGAGGTCATCATCGTCGATGAGTTTACCGGGCGGCTGATGCCGGGGCGGCGGTGGTCGGATGGGCTGCACCAGGCGGTGGAGGCGAAGGAGGGCGTGGCGATCCGCAAGGAGGACCAGACGCTGGCGACGATCACGTTCCAGAATTATTTCCGCATGTACAAGAAGCTGAGCGGCATGACGGGAACGGCGGAGACGGAGGCGGCGGAGTTCGACAAGATTTACAAGCTGGAGATTGTGGTGATTCCGACCAACCGGCTGATGCGGCGGATTGAGAATTCGGATGTGGTGTTCCGGACGGCGAAGGAGAAGTACTTTGCCGTGGCGGATGAGATTACGCGGCTGCATGAAGAGAAGCAGCCGGTGCTGGTGGGGACGACGTCGATTGAGAAGTCGGAGCTGCTGAGCGAGATTTTGAAGCGCAAGGGCGTGCGGCATGTGGTGCTGAACGCGAAGTTCCACGAGAAGGAAGCGGAGATCGTGGCGCAGGCGGGACGGCTGGGGATGGTGACGATCGCGACCAACATGGCGGGGCGCGGCACGGACATTTTGCTGGGCGGCAACTCGGAGTTCATGGCGCGGCAGGATTTAGTGAAGAAGCAGCAGGCGCGCGCGGTGTCGGCGGCGGAGGGGGCGATCTCGCCGAATGCGGGGCCGGGGATGGTGCGGTTCTACTACGCGAGCCAGGAGTTTGAGACGACGCAGGCGGCGTGGGACGCGGCGATTGCGGCCCATGCAGCGACGGCGCAGAAGGAGCATGAGGCGGTGGTGGAGGCGGGCGGGCTGCACATCCTAGGGACGGAGCGGCACGAGTCGCGGCGGGTGGACAACCAGTTGAGAGGGCGCGCGGGACGGCAGGGCGATCCGGGGTCGTCGCGATTTTTTCTTTCGCTGGAAGACGACCTGATGCGGATCTTCGCGCGGGAGTGGGTGTCGACGCTGCTGCAGCGGCTGGGGATGGAAGAGGGCGTGCCGATCGAGAGCCGCATGATCTCGAAGCGGATCGAGGCGGCGCAGAAGGCGGTGGAGACGCAGAACTTTGAATCGCGCAAGCACGTGCTGGAGTACGACGACGTGATGAACAAGCAGCGCGAGGCGGTGTATGGGCTGCGGCGGCAGTTGATGGAGGGGGTGGACCAGAAGCAGCTGATCACGGAGGACTATCTTTCGACAATCCTCTCGAACATTCTGGATGAGCATGCGCCGGAGAAGGCGCACCCGGATGAGTGGAAGCTGGAGGCGATTTACGCGCAGATGTACGACATCTTCGGCGCGAAGCTGGGCCCGGACCAGGCTGGGGGGCCGGATGCGATTGAGAATGTGGGCGAGCTGAGCCGGCATGAGCTGGGCGAGACGATCTATGAGAAGGTGCGCGCGCTCTATGACATTAAGGAAGAGATCCTGGGCGCGGCGGCGATGCGGTATCACGAGCGGATTGTGATGCTGTCCGTGCTGGATGGGCTTTGGAAGGACCACCTGCTGGCGATGGACCATTTGAAAGAAGGCATCGGGCTGCGCGGGTATGCGCAGCAGGACCCGCTGGTGGCGTACAAGAAGGAATCGTTCGAGATGTTCGAGGCGATGATGATGCGCTTCCAGGAGGACACGGCGCGGCACCTGTTCCGGATGCAGATTATCGGGCCGGACGGGACGCCGATTGAGACGGCGGAGCAGATGCGCGAGGCGCAGCGGCATGTGCCGGCGCCGCCGCAGAGTCTGCCGACGCTGCCGGCGGCGGGGCCGGTGCGGCAGACGCGGCCGGGGTTGCCGGGGCAGGCGAGTCTGCCGATGGAGATGCCGGGGAGTGGGCCGGCGCAGGCCCAGCGGCCCGTACCGGTGGCCGCGCCGTCGCGTGCGCCTTCGACGACGATCGATGCGCTGGAGCGGGAGTTTCAGCAGAAGAAGAAGCGCGAGCTGGAGCAGGCGCGGGCGGCGGGGGCGCCGAGCACGAATGGGAGTGGGCCGCGGGTGACGGGGGAGAAGGTGGGGCGGAACGATCCTTGCCCGTGCGGGTCGGGCAAGAAGTATAAGAAGTGCCATGGGGCGCAGGGGTAGGGTGCGAGTGTCCTAAAGAGATTGACACCCCATTTGCCCGCGCCTACGCTGAGGCTATGCAGATCACGCTGACGAACGAGCAGGAGGCGCAGCTTTCGCAGGTCGCGGCCCAGCAAGGCAAGGAGGCTGGTGAGCTCGCGCGCGAGGTCTTCAGCCGTGGGCTGGCAGCGGAGGCCCACCCGCACATGGGAGGCCGGTCATGCAGCAGTGCGAGACGTTCACCCTCGAGCCATCTAGGCGAGAGATGGTCCGCACGGGAGACTGCGAGTAGTTAGTCCAGCCCATTCGCCGCTGATGATGCGGCTGTCTATGGAGCTTCGATCGGTCATTTGCGCGCGATATTGCGCGTGCACCATGGGGCGCAGGACTGACCCCAGGGCGGGGCTATTTCTTCTCGATGTCGTCCATGAGGAGTTTGGCTTTGGTAGCGAGGTTTTTTGCGCCTTCGGCGTCGCCGGAGTTGAGGGCCTGCTGGGCCTGGTCGAGGAACTGCTTAACCTGGCGGACCTGGGTCTTCTGGTCGTCGGCGGTCCTGGCGGGCAGGGCGGCGATGCGCTTGAGGATGGAGGCGATGAGGTCTTTCGCCTGCTGCTCGCTCTGAGGGGTGACATCGCCGCCTGCGGAGAGCGCGCCGATGGCCACGACCGCGGGGTCGGGCGCGCTGGCGACCTGCGCGGGGGGTGTTGCGGGAGGCGGCAGAGGAGCGGGCCGGCGACGGCGGGGCGTGGGCTCAGGAGGCGGCTCGGGCAATGGGCCGAGATCGGGCGGAGGGAGGGTCGCGATCATGGGCGGGGACTGAGGGGGCGGGAGCGGCTCGAGCGGGATGGGCACATGGGCGATTTGCGGGAGCATCAGCGGCTTGGTCCTATGGAAGAGGCAGCCGGAGAGGCCGAGGGCGGCGGTGAGCGAGAGCAGCGCGGCGGCGGCGGCGCGGGCGGGGTGTGCGGCGCGGGCTCGCGAGCCTGCGCGGCAATGGTACTGCGCGAGATGGCGCGGATCGATCAATCGCTTCCCTTCTCCACTCTGGCGGATAAACCTATGGTAGACGGTTCGGCAGAGATGTTAGGCGCAGGGACGGTGGCGAGGCCAGCAGAATCGACGCGGCCGGCTGCGGGCTCGGCGGCGTCGGCCCCGGCAGCGAGCCGGGTGGGTGCTCTGCGGCCCTCGTTGGCGGGCGCGACGGAGATGGGAAGGTTGAGGGTGAAGGTGGCGCCTCGGTGGGGCGATGCGGGGTCGGCGTCGGATTTCACCTCCATGGCGCCGCCGTGGAGCTGGACGATGCGGTAGGTCATGGCGAGGCCGATGCCGCTGCCCTTTGGCTTGGTGGTGAAGTAGAGATCGAAGATGCGCGGGAGGAGGGCGGCGGGGATGCCGGCGCCATTGTCGGCGATCTCGACGATGGCCTGGCGCTGGTCGCGGCGGAGCGCGACGCGGACGATGCCGCCGGCGGGCATGGCCTGCATGGCGTTGAGCAGGAGGTTGAGGAGGGCCTGGCGCATGAGCTCGGCGTCGATGCGGACGGGGACGGGCAGCGTGGGGGCCACATACTCGACGGCGACTTCGTGCTCCTTGAGTTCGGCGCCGCAGAGGTCGAGGACCTGCTCGATGACGCGGCGCAGGTCGTGCTCGCGGAGTTCGAGGTTCATGGGGCGGGAGAAGTCGGCGAGGGTCTCGACGACGCGGTCGAGGCGCTGCATCTCATCGGCGAGGATGTCGACGTGCTTCTGGGCGCTGTCGCGATCGAAGGCGCCGGCGGCGAGTTTGCCGCGCAGGAGTTCGAGGTGCACGACCATGGCGTTGATGGGGTTCTTGACCTCGTGGCCGACGTTGGCGGTGAGGCGGCCGATGGCGGCGAGGCGACGGGAGACTTCGAGCTCCTGCTCGAGTTCGAGGGCGGAGCCGGTGTCGCGCAGGGTGAGGAGGGTGCCCATCTCGTGGGGGCCGCTGTTGTCCGGGGTGTCGAAGGCGGCGTCGCCTATGCGGTCGAGGGAGATCTGGACCTGGCGGCCGTCCTCCAGGGTGACGGCCTCGATGGTCCCCTGGGCCTTGCGCTCGAAGGCTTCGGCGAGGGCCGCGCCGAGTGCCGTTTGGGGAAGGAATATCTCTTCGAGGTGCTTGCCGACCAGGGCTTCGACGGCGGGCTGGTCGGGGTCGGGGTCGGGGTTGGGGTCGGAGTTGGGGCCTGCGCGGGCGATGAAGTGGGCGACGGCGTCGGAGACCATGACGGCGCGGCGGTCGGCGGAGAAGAGGAGGACGCCATCGCGCAGGGTGTCGAGCATCTGGGCCATGTTGGCCTGGAGCGCGGTGTAGCCCTCCTCGCGGCTGCGCATCTCTCGGCCGAGGAGGTCGAGGCTGCGGTTGACGCGGCCGACGGGGTCGGCCTCGCGGCGCGGAGCTTCGAGGAGACCCTGAGGCTCGCCCACAAGCACCTCGCCGCGGCCGAGGGTGAGGCGCTCGAGTTGGTCGCCGATGCGGACGAGGGGGCGCAGGGCCACGGTGGAGAGCAGGGCGGCCGCCGCCATGGAGGCGAGGGTCGCGAGCAGGGCGAACCAGAGGGCATCGCGCAGCCAGGGCGCGTAGGTGTTGCGCAGGAAGGTGGAGCGCACGCCGACGTGGACGATGAGGAACGGCAGGCCGTTGCGGTCGAGGGGCACGGCGATGTCCAGCACGCGGGGGCGGCCGAAGAGCTCGCTCATCTGGAAGAAGAGGCCGCCATCGCGCACTCGGGCGAAGCTGGTGCGGTAGGCGGCGCGCTGGTTCAATGCGTCGGGGTCAGTGGAGACGAGGGTCATCCCGGTGGCGTCGGTCACGCTGACGTCCTGCACGGAGAGGGAGTAGCGGACGATGCCGTTCATGGCACGGGAGAGATCGTCGCTGCTGCGCAGGGCGTCGAGCACCGCATCGTGCAGGGGCGCATCGGGGTCGGAGCCCTCGGGGGTGACGGCGGGCGGGGGATGGGCCTGGAGGCCGGCGACCACGGCCTGACGGGTGGCGAGCCAGACCTCGTGGGCGAGGACTTCGTTGGCGGTGGAGGTCTGCTCGATGCGCTGGCGAAGGAGTTCGCCGAGGAAGAGGAATGAGAGCACCAGGACGATGGCGAAGGTGACTCCGGTGGCCGTGAGGACGAGCTTGGTGCGAAGGCGCATGGCCTACTCCGCGGCGATCGCCGGCGCTTTGCCCGCGGAGCCCTCCGCAGCGGCGGCGGTTGCGTGCTCGGCGCTCAAGTACTCCTTCAGCTTGTTCTGCAGCGTCTTGGTGGTGATGCCAAGGATCTCGGCGGCGCGGGTCTTGTTGTTGTGGGTGGAGTGGAGGGTCTTGAGGATGAGCTGGCGCTCGGCTTCGTCGACGGTGGTGCCGACCTCGACGTGCACGGTGCGGTCGTCGTCGTCGCGGGCGGCGGGTGTGTGGACCTGGACCGCGGGCGTAGGCGTGGGCGCGGGCGCGAAGCGGGTGGCGTAGCCGGGCTGGCCGAAGTGGGGCGGGAGGTGCTCGATGCCGAGCAGGCCGGCGCCGGCGAGGACGGTGGCGCGCTCGATGGTGTTGCGCAGCTCGCGCGCATTGCCGGGCCAGTCGTATTTAAGGAGGCGGTCGAGAAGTTTGGGCGCGATGCCGGAGATGGTGCAGTGATGGCGCTCGTTCATGTCGTCGACCATTTTGGCGGCGATGGCGGGAACGTCGGACATGTGGTCGCGCAGGGGCGGCATGTGGATGTTGAAGACGTTGAGGCGGTAGAAGAGGTCGCCGCGGAGCTGGCCGCTGGAGACGGCCTGCTGGGGGTCCTTGTTGGTGGCGGCGATGACGCGGACATCGACGGGGGTCTCGGCCTTGCTGCCGAGGCGGCGGAGGCGGCGGTCTTCGAGCACGCGAAGGAGTTTGGCCTGGGTGGGCGCGGGCATCTCACCGATCTCGTCGAGCAGGAGGGTTCCTTCCTCGGCGAGTTCGAAGCAGCCGGCGCGGCGCTCGATGGCGCCGGTGAATGCGCCCTTCTCATGGCCGAAGATCTCGCTCTCGATGAGGGTCTCGGGGATGGCGGCGCAGTTGACGGCGACGAAGGGCTTGAGGCGGCGGGAGCTGAGATCGTGCAGGGCGCGCGCGGCGAGCTCCTTGCCGGTGCCGCTCTCGCCGGTGACGAGGACGGAGACGTTGGAGGGCGCGACGCGCTCGATCATCTGGAAGATCTCTTTCATCTGGGGCGAGGAGCCGACGAGCGGGCCGAGGACGCCGGTGTCGCGGAGCTGGCGGCGGGTGGCTTCGAGTTCGACGTCGGACTCGCGCTGGCGGCCGGCGTTTTGCAGGATGGTGCGCAGGCGGACGGGATCGATGGGCTTGGGGATGTAGTCGTAGGCGCCCATGCGCATGGCTTCGACGGCGGACTCGATGGAGCCCTGCGCGGTGAGCATGACGACGACGACGCGCTGCTGGAGCTCGGCGATGCGGGCGAGCAGTTCCATGCCGTCCATGCGGGGCATCTTGAGGTCGGTGACGACGATGCCGGGGGCCCACTGGCGGACGCGCTCGAGGGCCTCAACGCCATCGGCGGCGCACTCGGCGCGATAGCCCCAGGAGGCGACCAGCTCGGTGAGGCCGGTGCGGGCGTGGGGTTCATCTTCGACGATCAGGACTTTCTCAAGCACTACTTCCACTCCATCCCACCAGTATCGACGCTGGGTTCGGTCACTGGCAAGCGGAGCTCATTTGGCGGCGATTGAGGGGGTGCTGAAAAAGGTGATTGCGTCGCGACGCGCAAGAGGCCCGGGGCTAAAGCCCGCTCATGCGAGGAGGGCTTATTCGTAGGGCTAAAGCCCTACGCTCCCACCGAAAGGCAAGTACCACGACCTTTTCAGCACCATCTTAAGGCCGGCATCGGCCGTTGCATTGGATGCGCGCAGGTGTTGCCTGTCCCCCTGTCCACTCTAATCCGTAACCCGGTCTCTGACGATATTCTGGTTACATGACTGAATTGCAGAGCACCACACTGAACCCGGAGATTGCGCCGCAGGCGTTTGCGGAGATGCGCGCCAAAGGCGATGCGCCGCTGCTGCTGGATGTGCGCGAGCCGTGGGAGTTTGAGTATGTGCACCTGCCGGACGCGGTGGCGATGCCGATGGGCGATGTGCCTTCGCGGGCCCATGCGGAGCTGGACCCGGACGCACCGATTGTGGTGATGTGCCACCATGGGGCGCGGTCGCTCTCGGTGGCGATGTGGCTGCGGGGGCAGGGGTTTGAGCAGGTGTGGTCGCTGGCGGGCGGGATCGATGGGTGGTCGCGGGTGGTGGATGCGACGGTGGCGCGGTATTAGGAGACGAGTCCGTCGGGGAGTTGGTTGCCGCTTGGTTCGGTGGGGAGTTGCTGGGTTGGGGCTGGTTGGGCCGATGTCAGTTGAAGCGCAAGGCCGGTCCTGACGCCGACGATCCACGTGGCGTAGCAGCTGGTCAGAATGCTGACTGCAAGTTCGATGGCGATGCGAGCCGCGTGGGGCGGCGACAGGTGACGCGAGGCCAGGGGTTCCATCAGCGCCAGAGCCAAGGGCGGGATATCCGCAGCGAGTAGCACCAAGACCGCGGTCTTCCATACGCGCCTGGTCCGGTCGATGCAGCCCTCGAGAAAGCCCGGGCCGGAGCCGCGCGCGATGGCGAACATGGGAAAGACAAGCACATAGCGATACAGGACGAGCGCGGCCACACCCATACCCAGGACCACCCCTACGACTGCTATGCCTTCCCCTATTCCCCCGGCGCCGACGCCGCCGGCGATGGCTCCGATGCCGCTTGAACCGGAGGTTGCGGCGTTGAAGATGATAAGAAGGAACACTGCGATGAACGTGCCGACCGCCCCGAAGACAAGAATCCAGCCGAAGTAGCGGAGGAAGAGGCCCCAGAGCACGGCAGCGAAGCCGCGATAGTGCAGGACATCAAGGAGCTGCTTCGCGCCGGGCTCGCCGCCGTCCTGGGCGCGAAGGTACATGCTCGCGACACCCACGTCGACGTAACAATTGAGCAAGAACGCCGCGAAGGCCGCCAGCAGGGCGATGAAGATGTGATGGCTTATCCCCGACTGAAGGGCCGCAGGATATGCGTTGGACAGCAACCCGAACAGGACCATGGGCAGTGAGAGCCGCACCGGGTAGCGGCGGAAGATTGTGTTGGCCTCGCGCACTGCTCCGCGCAAGTCGAGGCTTGCGCTCATGCACCCAGTATTCCCAGGGCGGGTGAATTTGTCACCATAAAACCTGCGGGAATGCGGGGGTTTTTGCCTAAGCGTCAGTGGGCGCGGGGGTGGGTTTGGTCGTAGACGCGCTGGACCTGGGCGGCGGTGAGGTGGGTGTAGCGCTGGGTGGTGGAGAGGCGCTGGTGGCCGAGCATCTCCTGGATGGCGCGGAGGTCGGCGCCTTCTTCGAGCATGTGGGTGCCGAAGGCGTGGCGGAGGGTGTGGGGGTGCAGGTCGGCGGGGAGGCCGCGGGCGAGGGCGATGCGCTTGACGAGACGCGCGACGCTGCGCGTCGTTAATCGGCAGGTGCCGCGCATTGCGAGGTTGAGGACGAGTGGGCCTTCGTGGATGAGCGGCAGGAGGGCGGATTTGGCGGCGGCGCGGACCTTTTCTTCGCGCAAGGGCAGGTAGGCGCAGATGGCGGTGGCGGCCTGGTCGCCGAGGGGGACGTAGCGCTGCTTGCGGCCCTTGCCGCGGACGAGGATGGCATCGTTCTTCCACTGGATGTCGGCGAGGTCGATGCCGACGAGCTCGGAGTTGCGAATGCCGCAGCCGTAGAGGAGTTCGAAGATCATGCGGTCGCGCTCGGGCCAGGCGGCGGGGTTTGCTGTGGGGCTTTTTGCGGTGGTTTTTTTTGCGGTGGGGTCTTCCGCGGAGCTGGGGCGAGTTGAGGGTTCCATGGAGTTGAGTAGGGTGTTGACCTCTTCCATGCTGGGGACGCGCGGGAGGTGTTGCGGGAGTTTGGGTGTGCTGACGAGCTTTGCGGGGTTCTGCTGGATCTTGTGCTCCTTGGCGAGCCAGGTGAACCAACTGCGGATGGCGGCGAGGGCTCGGGCGGCGGAGGGTTTGCTGAGGCCGCGCTGATAGAGGAGGCCGAGGTAGGCGCGGATGTGGAGGTGGTCGACCGCTGTGATTTTTGCGTGGTCGCCGAGGACCTCGCGGAGGTACTCGGTGAAGGTGGCGATCTCGCGGGTGTAGGCGCGGACGGTGTGGGCGGAGGCGTTGCGCTCGTTGGCGAGCATGGCGAGGAAGGCGCGGGCGAGGCGATCGAATTCGGTGGGGGTGGGAGGCTTCTTTGGGTTCATGAGGCGGGGCCGGTGGGGTTTTCGTTTGCGGTGGGGCGGTCGTTGGCGTTGCTCGCCGCTGATAGCTCGCTGCTCACAACGAGCAACTCGTCACTCACCACGGCTTTTCGTTTTGCGCGGGGGTGGTGGTCGCGGTGGACGCGCTTGAGGTGCTCCATGGCGACGTGGGTGTAGACCTGGGTGGTGGCGATGTCGGCGTGGCCGAGCAGGCGCTGGACGCTGCGCAGGTCGGCGCCGTGCTCGACCATGTGGGTGGCGCAGCTGTGGCGGAGCATGTGGGGGCTGGCGCGGCGGGCGGAGGTGTCGGAGGCGCTGCCGGCGGCGCGCACCATCTCCCAGACCCACTGGCGGGTGAGGGCGCGGCCGCGGGCGGAGAGGAAGAGGGCGTGGGGTTGGTTGCCGGGACGTGTGCCGAAGCCGGCGCGCGCGAGGGCGGGGCGGGCGCGGGTGGTGTAGGCTTCGAGGGCCTCGACGGCGCGGCGGCCGAGGGGGACGATGCGTTCCTTGTCGCCCTTGCCGCGGACCTGGGCGCGGGCCTGGTCGAGGTGGAGGTCTTGTTCGCGGAGGGCGACGATCTCGCCGACGCGCAGGCCGCCGGCGTAGAGGAGCTCGAGGATGGCGTGGTCGCGGAGGGCGAGGGATGCGGCGTTGAGGCCGGCGTGCGCGGTTTGGGGCGCGGCGGCGGTCGCGGCGCTGCGGTCGAGCATGGCGGCGACTTCGGATTCGGCGAGGGACTTGGGCAGGACCTTCCAACTGGCGGGGGTCTCGATGGTGACGGTGGGGTCGTGGGCGATGCGCTTGTCGAGCAGGAGCCAGCGGTAGAAGCCGCGCAGGCAGCTGAGTTTGCGCGCGACGGAGCGGGCGTCGACGTGGTTGGCGCGCAGGCTGGCGAGGAAGTCCTTGAGGTCGGCTTCGGCGGCGGTGAGCAGGAGGGCGTTGCGGCGCTCGACCTGCTCGGCGAACTGGTCGAGGTCGCGGGCGTAGGCCTCGCAGGTGGCGGGGCGGAGGCCTTTTTCTACTTGCAGGTAGGCGAGGTACTCGCGGACGAGGCGGGGGTTGCCGGGCGGCGCTGCTGGTTGTTGAGCGACGGCTTGGCGGGCGCTTGCTGGCGTGTCTCGACTGGCTCGCATGGGTCTATTATCCGCGCGGGCGGGGCGGTGGGCGGGGTGCGCGCGGGGGCGGCACCTATCTCGCCAGCATCCGGTTTGATAGCATTCGGGCTATGGCGCTCTGTCAGCATCTGGTCCATGCGAAGTATGTGGCTCCGAAGGTGCACGTCTGCGCGGCGTGCGTGGCGATGGGGGACACGTGGGTGCATCTGCGGACGTGCCTGACGTGCGGGAATGTGGGGTGCTGCGACTCGTCGAAGAACAAACATGCGACGAAGCATTTTTTTGCGACGCAGCATCCGGTGATTGCTTCGGCGCAGCCGCATGAGCGGTGGTTGTGGTGCTATGTGGATGAGGCGATGAAGGAGTAGGTGCGGAGTTCCGAGGTTGGTACTGAGCTCACAGCTTCTCCGACTTTGCGACGTCGGGTCCTTGCTCGCTTAGGATCGCTTGTGGGCTTTGATTAGCGCTTCAGGAACGAACGTAAGGTCCCCGCTCGCCCTTGAACAAGCAACGTAGAGCTTGTTACGTGTTTGGACGTTGATCTCGCGGAAGCTTCCGAGGTGCCACGCGTTCACGTTCGCCCGATTCAGGACCACGCAAACGTCTCGGTAGTGGTCTATGCCCTTCGACGCGCCCCAGTTCTGGGAGTGGCAGGCGTATTTGTGATGTTCCTGATAGAAGAGCTTTACTATCCTCGGATCTTCATAGATGGCGTGCACCGTTGCTGGGTCATCCTCGTACCTGACGACGCTCTCCCGATCATCATGGGCTTCTATCGAGATGCCGATCTTCTTAGTGATGAAGTCGCAGACATTCTTGCTGCATCGGCGGCTCTTCTTGAGGCTGTCCGTATCGACATTTAGCTTGGCCGCCTTGAACTTGGCTAGGTAAGTGGTGTAGTCATCATGAAGACGGGCGTTCACATTCCCGTCGCGACTCGTGTCAAACGTGTGCTGGAAGAAGTCGCCGACAAATTTGGAGTTCAACCTGACAGCGCTGATGGCCAGCAGGAAGTTGAAGTCATGCCCTGCGAAGTCCTGAACTTCGTCCACGAAGAACGCATCAAAATACTTCTCCATGCGAGTTATTACGGCGCTTAGGAGGTTGGACTGCTCGATGAACCTGGCGATCCGGTTGTGGTAAAGCCGCCGACTGGAGGATATGTAATGGCGATCGTCTGTCAATTTGTACCGAGGAAATGGTGGCGGAGGCTTAAATGTCATGCCCTTGGTGTTCTTTTTCGACCCGAGAAACGGCCGGTAGCAGAATCCATGCAGGAACCCGAAGTAGGTATAGAGCGTGATGTTCGCTGGAAAATAGCCAAACCGCTGCATGATCTTTCTACGCAGGTTGTCGTGATTCAACCCGGTGTACGTGACGATGAGAAAGCGCCGCTCCTCGTCCAGGCTCGCGACAAGGCGGGTGGTCTTGCCAGATCCAGCAACGGCAAGAATTACGCTCTTATCCATGCGACCGCCTCTTGAATATACCGTGGCGCGACAAGCTCCTCGCCCTTCTTATCGAGCAGATGGAAGGCGGCATCTGTCTTATTCTTCAACATGTAGTCCTGAACAGTCAGCGTCTTGCGATCCGCTAGGAACTGGCTGTCGCAAATTTCCTTATTGTCTTCATACATGCAAACTTCGAAGGTGTGCCGAGCATTGTCGGCGTCCGCGAAAACCTTGATTGAAGCTGATGCAGTTTCAGCATAATTATCGACACAATTCGCCTGGTAGTCGTGATCGTTGTCACGGATGGCCGCGACCTTGATGCGGAGCAGCTCGGCGAGTTCGAAATAGCGCTTGAAGCTCGTCCCGTCTACGGAGATCACATGGACACCATCTGCATCGGTACTGGCGCCCTGCGCGCTGTATTTGTAGAGGGCGTCCATGAGAATGAACTCGGCATCGCCCTCGACAAGGATTGCCTTCTTGCACAGCGCAAGCTCCAGAAGATTGTTGTCGGGAGCCTTCATAAAGAAATCTGCGGTGCCCTGACTAAGACCCTTGAGGGATGCCGGTTGGGGTGGGTTCTCCTCGCTTAATATCAAAACCCTCTTAAGGTTCAACCGCGTAGCGATGAAGCTGCTATGCGTAGCGATAAAGAGCTGCTTTTTCGCAGATGCTCGGATGCGCTCAATGAGTTTGTGCATGTGAACATGGCTCAAGTGGTTTTCGGGCTCTTCGAGTAGAAGGACGTCCAGTGCGTGCTTGCGGTTGCGTAGGGCAAACTCCGTCTTGATAAAGCACTGGCGGCCCTTGCCCTTGCTGTCGATCGGAATGTCGCCCTCCGTGATTATGATGTCCGTCTCGACACTGGCCTTCGGACTTCTGCGCACATCGAACTTGTAGGTATCGAGCGCTTTATTCATCTCTCCAAAGATATCGTCCTTGAACTTCAATTTGGCTTTGCGATACTCGAAGCTGTGACCGCTGCGTTGGACAACGGACGCATGCGCGGCGTACATAGAGCGTGTGTACTCACGTGTTGCGTATTCGTTGTTGATCTGGGAACTGTCGATGAGATGATGCTTGAGCGGCTTCTTGTATGGAAAGATGGGGTCGTCCGCAAATGTCAGGAAGTGGACTTGGTAATACTCGAAAGGAAAGCTATCGTGCTTCTCGGCCAGGATAGTCCGGATTTCCTTGCCGTACTCGTCAACGGGCTTGCACACCATTTTTATTCCAAGAAGGTCAGCGCCCTTGCTGTTGTTGCGCCCGTCCAGATCGTGATGACCGTCAATCCCGTCGAGATGCACTTCCACCAAAAGCTCGGGCAGGCACTCGATTTTCTTCTCGCCCGCCATGAATTCTGCAATACACTCGGCATTGAAAAGTGTCTCGATACCCAGCGCCTCCACCTTGCTCCTACTTGCACTGAGCACGATGTCCAGTGCCTGGAGAACTGAGCTCTTGCCGGCCTCATTGCCGCCAACCAAGATGTTCAGCTCGGGGTCAAACTCGAGATCAAGCGTCTTAAAACGCTTGAAGTTTCTCAGTACCAGTCTCTTTATTGTCGCCACCCTCGCTCCTTCACTGTAAGAGGCTCACTTCTTCTGCGTTGTGATCCAGACGACTAGATTGTTGACGGTCGAGAACAGCCTAATGCGCTCATCCAGCTTGGAGTATAGGCCAGTGTTCAGATCGGTCCTGCGTAAACGCGCTTGTTGCCGTTTGGGAGGTGCGTGGGGAGCGGCGCGAATTCCCTGCCCTCAGTGCGCTGGTAAGCTTGGGTGAGTATGTTTGAAAACTTAAGCGACAAACTTCAGCGATCTTTTAAGACCCTGCGCGGGCAGGGGACGATTACCGACGAGAACATTGGCGAGGCGCTGCGCGAGATTCGGCTGGCGCTGATTGAGGCGGACGTGAGCCTGCCGGTGGTGACCGAGGTGGTCGACCACATCCGCGAGCGGGCGCTGGGGACGCAGGTGACGACCGCGCTGTCGCCTTCGGAACAGATCGTCAAGATCGTGCATGACGAGCTGATCAACATTCTGGGCAAGGACAATGCGCGGTTCAAGACGTCGTCGCAGCCGCCGAGCGTGATATTGATGGCGGGGTTGCAGGGGTCGGGCAAGACGACGACCTCGGGCAAGCTGGCGGCGTGGCTGAAGAAGGCGGGGCACCGGCCGATGCTGGTGAGCGTGGACGTGTACCGGCCGGCGGCGCGGGAGCAGTTGGCGATTGTGGCGCGGGCGACGGGCGCGCAGATCTATGAGGGCAAGCTGGAGGCTTCATCGAAAGACGGGGCGGCGAAGGCGGGCACGGACGATGTGCTGCGGCTGGCGAAGGAGGCGCGGCGGGAGGCCGCGAGCTTTGGGTGCGACATCCTGATTGTGGATACGGCGGGGCGCAACCAGATTGCGGCGGAGCTGATGGAGGAGATGGCCGCGCTGAAGAAGCTGATGAACCCGTCGGAGATTTTGTTTGTGGCGGACGCGATGACGGGGCAGGACGCGGTGAAGTCGGCGAAGGCGTTCCACGAGCTGCTGAACATTACGGGCGTGGTGCTGACGAAGATGGATGGCGATGCGCGGGGCGGGGCGGCGCTGTCGATTCGGCAGGTGACGGGCGCGCCGATCAAGTTTCTGGGGACGGGCGAGAAGGCGGACGCGTTTGAGGCGTTCCATCCGGACCGGATCGTGTCGCGCATTATGGGCATGGGCGACATTGCGACGCTGCTGGAGCGGGCGGAGGAGAAGCTGGACCGGGGCAAGGCGGAGCAGTTTGCGAAGAAGGCGCTCTCGGGCGATGGGTTTTCGCTGGAGGACTTTCGCGAGCAGCTAAGGCAGATAAAAAAGATGGGGTCGATGAAGTCGATATTGAAGATGATGCCGTCGGTGGGGCCGTTTGCGGGGATGGCGCAGGCGGCGGAGAACGTGGACGAGAAGCAGTTTGCGCGGGTGGAGACGATCATCGACTCGATGACGGCGAAGGAGCGGGCGGACCACGAGCTGATCAATGGGAGCAGAAGGAAGCGGATCGCGCGGGGGTCGGGGACGACGGTGCAGGACGTGAACAATCTGCTGCGGCAGTACGCGCAGATGCGGAAGATGTTCAAGACGATGGGGAGTGGGGGCGGGATGAAGGCTCAGCAGCGGATGATGAGCCAGATGCAGGGAAGGCAGAAGTTTGGGCGGTAGCTTCCTAGAGCTTTCGCTACAGCGGTACCTCCCAAAACAATCTTGATGCTCTGAGTACCCCCACATATTGCGGCGCAGGAGAGAGAAGGCCTCTGTAGGATCGGTCTATGAGAAATAGTCTTCGCGCTTACAGCTTAGGTTATGAGGGGATCAGCCTTGATCGCTATGTTGAGGTGCTTAGGGAAAACGGCATCTCAGTGGTGGTGGACGTCCGCGAGACGCCGTGGAGCTACAAGCCCGGTTTCTCGAAGAAGCCTCTTACCGAGCGATTGCAAGCCGAAGGCATCCTCTATCTGCACATCAAGTCAGCCGGAAATCCTTCGCGCAACCGGAAGATGGGTCTACCTCAGCACGATGTCATCGAGCTTTACAGGAAGCATCTTGATGCGGATCCTAGCTGCCTAGATCAGATATACGAGCTGATAGTGACAGCGCGAGGGGCTGTGTGCCTGCTGTGCTTCGAACAAGAGCCTTGTGACTGTCACCGAAAGGTCATCTTAGACAGGATCGCGCAGAGCCGAAATCTAATTGCTTGCCATCTACACGGACGGACCCACTTGCTAGAAGAGTCTGTCGCTTCGCATCGGGTACCAGAGCCCGATTATGGCGAAAGAGCCGGGGTACATGTGAAAGTTCCCGAGCATGAGGGCGGTCTTGTAGCGGTTTGAGTCCAAAAGGGCTTCGGCCTTGGCCTTGGCAGCGTCTAGGCCGCTCTTTCTGGCCAGTTCGCATATTTCCCAATCCAGAACCTGCATTGAGTGTCCAGTACAGTCTTCATCAGAGCAGCGCCAGTCTATACAGATGCGCTCGCCAACATATTGCAGATTTTTCATTGCGGGAGGGACGGTGCGTTCAAATAAGTCAAGCTGCATGCGAGCAGCCACATTGCGTTTCTTTAGTTCCTCCAGCTTGTCCTGGAATGTCTCAGCATCATCTGCGGCGCGATTGCGAATGCTTACGCCCATGTACGATGTCGGCCGGATGAAGGCGAGTGACCGGCCGCTCTGCCGCTGGGCATCAAGCAGCGTCCGCATCGACGAAAACTGCCAGGAAGGAGACTTGAGGACGATGTCTGCACGCCTGCCCCATTCGTCCGGTGTTGCGTCCACCTTTTCACCCAGCGTGATGCTCTCGGCGTTCAGCGTGTGACTTTCTGGCCTTGAATCGTGTCGGCTCTTCGCGAGGGACGCCTCAATCCACTGATAGCGTTGGAATCTCTGGGGGCCCGAGAGATACCGGAATGGAATCGGATAAAGACGCAGTGGATTGCCCGCCTCGTCAACCCCGGCGGTGCAGACCGTCTCGCCATACTTGGAGCTCAACTCAGGATAGGTCTTGGCGACGATAAAGACACGCATACAGCTCTTCCGCGCATAACTTCCGCAGGAATAGTCTGCCACAAGCGGCCTAGGTCCATCGCCCGCCCCGTCTCACGAATGCTATGCTCAAGGCATGCGGGTGACGGTGGAGATTCCGGATGAGTTGGCGGCGCAGATGATTGCGGAGGGGAGGGACCCGGCGCGGGTGGCGCTGGAGGCGCTTGCGGTGGAGGGGTATCGGACGCAGCGGCTCACGGAGCATCAGGTGCGGGTGATGCTGGGGTTTGAGACGCGCATGGAGGTTCATGCGCTGCTCGCCGAGCATGATGTAGACCTGCACTACACCCTGCAACATGCCCAGCAGGACATTGCGGCGGCGAACCAGCTGCATGCGCAGCGGGCGCTTCAGGCCAGCCACGCCGAATGATCGTCGTGGCTGACACGTCCCCGATCAACTACCTGATTCTCATCGACCAGATCGCCGTGCTGGAGGCGCTATACGGACGCATCCTTATCCCTCACGCGGTCCACGAGGAGATGCTCAGTCTCAAGGCGCCGGCGGCTGTCAGAGCGTGGTCGAAGGACCCGCCGCTATGGCTCGAAATCCTCTCACCGTCCACGAGCCTGCATCCTCCGGTCGCTCGACTCGATCGCGGAGAGACCGACGCCATCGCATTGGCGGAAGAGCTGAACGCCGACTGGCTCCTCATCGACGAGGCAGCGGGGCGCGATGAAGCGACAAGGCGAGGCCTCCCGACGATCGGCACCCTCGGCATCCTCCTCGAAGCGCACCGAGCGGGCCTGGTGGACTTCCGCGCCGCGACGAGTCAGCTCCTCGCATTGGGCTTCCGGGTCAAGTCGTCCCTGATGCAGCTGTTTCTGGATTCACTCTGATTTGAGTCAACGGGCCAAATGCTATGCTCAAGCCATGCGGGTGACGGTGGAGATTCCGGATGAGTTGGCGGCGGAGCTGATTGCGGCGGGGAAGGACCCTGCGCGGGCGGCGCTGGAGGCGCTGACTGAGCGCCAGCGGCTGCTCGACGTTGCTGCCGAGGCTGACGCGCGGGAGGGCATTCGCCAGGGACTTGAAGAGATGCATCGCGGAGAAGGACGCCCGGCCACTGAGTTCTTTGCCGAAATGCGCGAGAAGCATGGCCTACCTGGTTAGGACGATGCCCCGCGCCGAGCGCGACCTGGATGCGATCTTTGGCTACATTGGAGCGGATACCTCGCCGGCGGCACTGAAGTGGTACGCGAGGCTCATCGCGGCGACAGAGAGCCTGAGCGGGATGCCGCTGCGAAATCCGCGGGCTCCCGAAGACCCTGAGCTGCGCCAGCTTCTCTTCGGGAACAAGCCGCACATCTATCGCGTGGTCTATTTCGTCGATGAGCCGAGACAGCGAGTGAACATTTTGCATGTGCGGCACCACTCGCGCGACGCGTTCACTCCGCCGGATCTGCTGTGAGGCGATGGCCCTGAAGCGGGTGAAGGAGGTGCGATGAAGCGCAGGTTTATTGCGGTGGGCGAAGCGTTTGCGCGGTGGAAGAAGGAGCCGGGGTATGCGGCGGCGTATGGGGCGCTGGAGGGGGAGTTTCGGGCGCTGGCCTCGTCGTTGGGCTGGTCGCTGGTTGGGGCACGCGGCGAGGCTGGGATGACGCAGGAGTCGCAAGACAAATAGAACGCCCACCTCTGGGTTGAGGTGGGCGTTTTTGTTTGCTGATTGGTTGGCTTAGCGGTGTCCGCCGCCGCCGTGACCGCCGCCGCCGCCGCCGTGGAAGCCGCCGCCACCACCGCTGAAGTGGGCGCCACCGCCGGAGAAGCCTCCGCGGGCTGCTGCGCCGCCGGCGTATCCGCCACGGGGGGCTGCGGCGTAGCCGCGGGCTGCGTAGCCTGCTCCGCCGCGAGCGCCTTCAGGGTAGCCTCCGCGGCCGACGGCGTAACCGCCGCGACCGTAGGCGTAGCCACCGCGGCCATAGCCATAGCCGTAGCCGCGGCCATATCCATAGCCGCCGCGGAACCAGGGACCGGCGCCGATGAAGAGTCCGCCGCTGAACCAGCCGGGGCCATAGTAGCCGTAGGGCGCGCAGGCGTAGGGCGCGTATCCGTAGTAGCCGTAGGTGCAGGCGGGCGGGCCGTAGTAGCCGCCGTAGCCGGGGCCGACTCCGACGCCGAAGCCGACCTGCGCGCGGGCGTAGGCCACGGGCAGGCAGAAGATTGAGAGCAAAGCCAGATAGCGAAGAGACTTCATTGTGAAACCTCCCTTGCGAGGAATAGAAGACCTCGCCGGGCTGTGTGCGCCCTGGGGATAAGAACCCGGATTCGCGCGGGGGGTTGCTATCGGCGGCGGGGCGGGGCGGTAGAATCGTGAGAGCGGAGGCAGACGCAGGCGAATGCGAGCGTAGGCGGGCGCGTCCACAAGGGCGGTGCCGTGGCGGGACCAAATGCTATTCTCAGACCAGCATGATACGGCTTGAGCTTGGCAGCGTATCTGGAGCTAGCAAAGCGCAACGCGCTTCCACTGGCTACGCTGGACGATGCGCTACAGAGGGCTGCGCCTCTGGAAGGCGTGGCCCTGATCCGATAAGAGACTGTGGGTGGAATGGACAGCGGTTAGAGTTCGAGGCGGGAGTCGTCGATGGCGAGGCGGACGTTGCCGTCGGACTTGGCGAGGCGGCGGACGGCTTCCATCTTGTCGACGTTGGCCTTGAGCATGACGACGGCGATGGGGATGCTCTTGCCGGCGCATTTGATGGTGCGGATGGCGGCGTCGCGGTCGATGTTGCAGACGCGCATGAGTACGCGGATGCCGCGCTCGACCAGTTTGGCGTTCTTCATGTGCACGTTGACCATGAGGTTGTCGTAGACGTAGCCGAGCCGGGTCATGGCGCCGGTGGTGATCATGTTGAGCACCATCTTCTGGGCGGTGCCGGCCTTCATGCGGGTGGAGCCGGAGATGACCTCGGGGCCGACCTCAGCGACGATGGTGGTGTCGGCGACTTCGCTGAGCGGAGTGTGGAGGTTGCAGGTGATTGCGGCGGTCATGGCTCCACGGGCGCGTGCGTACTCGACTGCGCCGACGACGTAGGGGGTGCGGCCGGAGGCGGAGACGCCGATGACGATATCTTTGCGCGTGGGGCGGCGGCGGGCGATGTCGCGCTGGCCGAGTTCGGGGGAGTCTTCGTTGACGTCGGAGGCGGAGGCTAGGGCCTTGGGGCCGCCGGCCATGATGTACTGCACCTGCGAGGGCGAGGTGGAGTAGGTGGGAGGACACTCCGATGCGTCGAGGGCGGCGATGCGGCCGCTGGAGCCTGCGCCGACGTAGATGAGGCGTCCGCCGTCGCGCAGGGAGCGGGCGACGATGTCGATGACGATGGATATCTCGGGCAGGGCTTTCTTGACGGCCGCGGCGACGCGCGCGTCTTCGTGGTTGACGATGCGGGCGATCTCCAGGGCCGACTTGGTGTCGAGACCTTCGGACGCCGTGTTGGAGGTTTCAGTGGTGATGTCCTGGGAGACATCGAAGCCGCGCAAGGAACCGTTCGGCGAGGCTGTCTGCTCGAGCATGGTAAGTGTGGCCATAGAATTCCGCCGCCGTAATTTGACTGTATTTTAGACTGTTTGGGCAGTCGGAAGCCAGGCACTTTCGTAACAGCGCCAGGGCCGCCATCGCCAAGCATACACGATGCCTCGCGCAACGTGCAAAGCAATTCGCGGGCATTCTGTAGCGAAATACGGCACAAATTGCGCGAAATGCGGCTGGGCGGGGCGATTGGGGAGCAGCAGTGGGGCGCAATGTACCATGCGGAGGATGAGGGTGTGCCCAAAAAGTTGCAGGGCGGCGGCCGGGCTGGCGTGGCTTGGGCTGGGCTGGCTTGGGCTGGCGTGGCTTGGACTGGCCTGGCTTGGGTGGGCCTGGCTTGAGCTGCCAGGCGGAGTGGCCTGCGCGCAGTCGTCCCCGGCCGTGGAGGCCAGGGCGGGCGGCGCTGGGGATGCGGCTGTGGGTGTGGCTGGGGAGATCGCTGGGAGTTCCGGGGTGGGGGTGGATGCCGTTCTAGATGCCGGCCTGGAGGCCACGCTGGCGGGCATTGCCAAGGCACACCATGGAAAGGTGGCGATGTACGCCACGCATTTGAATACGGGCAAGACGGTGGGGCTGGATCCAGACGCGGTGGTGCAGACGGCGTCGGTAATTAAGCTGACGATTTTGTTTGAGGCGATGGAGCAGGTGCGCGAGGGCAAGGCGCACTGGGACGACAAGGTGACGTTGGCGGCGGGCGATGCGGTGCCGGGCTCCGGGCTGCTGCTGTTTATGGATACGCCGCTGACGCTGACACTGAAGGATGTGCTGACGCTGATGGTGGTGATGAGCGACAACACGGCGACGAACCTGGCGATCGACCGGATTGGGCTGGATGCGGTGAATGCGCGGATCGCGTGGATGGGGTTGAAGGATACGCATCTATATAAGAAGATCGGCAAGCCGGCGACGGAGGCGATGCCGGCGGACCAGGCGAAGTATGGGCTGGGCAAGACGACGCCGCGGGAGATGGCGGAGGTGATGGAGCGGATTGGAAGGTGCGAGTTGGCGGGGCCGGGTGAGGCTGCGGCCGCGAATGCGGGTGGGACGGGCGCGGGCGGATTGTCCGCGAATGACGCGGCCATTTGCGAGGTGGCGATGCATATGCTGCGCAACCAGTTCTATCGCGATACGATTCCCCGCTATCTGGAGAAGCTGGACGCGACGGAGACGGGTTCGGGGACGGCGAGCAAGACGGGCAGCCTGAATGCGGTGCGAGCGGATGTGGCGATTGTGGCGGGGAAGACGGGGCCGATGGTGCTCTCGATTTTTACTTATGACAATGCGGACACGGGTTGGACGGCCGATAATGAGGGGGAGTTGACGATTGCGAAGCTGGCGCGTGCGATAGTAGAGGCGTGGTCGCCGGCGGGGATTGACGGCAAGACGCTGGTACCGGGGTTGGGACTGGCGGCGAGCGCCAAGGGAAGTGCGGCCGCGTCCAAGTGATGCTGAGGCGAGTCTAAGTCTAAGGGACGGGGACAGGGACAGGAGAGCGCGTGAACGAGGAAGGGCAGACAGAGCGGCCGGAGCAAGGCGAGGCCGGCGCGGCGGCGACAGAGGCTGCTGCAGCCGGGCGGAGGGGCCATTTCTCCGCGGGCATGAACTCGTGGCTGCGCGACCTGATCGTTTCGGTGGCGATCTCGACGTTCATCATCATCTTTCTCTACCAGCCGGTGCGGGTGGAGGGCACAAGCATGTTGCCTATGCTGGAAGATCAAGACCGGCTGTTCATCAACAAGATTGCGTACCGGGTGGGCGAGATCCATCCGGGCGACGTGGTGGTGTTCCAGTATCCGCGCGACCCCTCGAAGAGTTACATCAAGCGGGTGATCGCGCTGCCGGGCGACAAACTGCGCATCGACCATGGGCGAGTGTATGTGAACGGCAAGCTGTTGACGGAGCCATATGTGCCGGAGCGGTTTGCAGACGACCGCTCGCAGCCGGAGATGGTGCTGCGGCCACACGAGTACTGGGTGATGGGCGACCACCGGTCGATCTCGAGCGACAGCCGGGACTTTGGGCCGGTGGACCGGGGCCTGATTTACGGGAAGGCGGCGTTTGTGTACTGGCCGGTGGAGCAGATTGGCGCGGTGCGGTAGGAAGGTTTTCTTGGTCGGCGGTCGGCTTTCAGCTTTCAGCGGTTTGGGCGGTCGGGCGATCGGAGGGGTGCGTGCGCAAATGGTGTGGCCGCGCCGGCGCGATATGGCATCTCACCTGTTGTTAGCGCTATTTTGCGCAGCAGGGAGACCCATGAAGGTTCAAATCAGACGATGGTTGCTGGGATTGGCGATGTTGTTGGTGTTCGCGGGCGTCTATACGCCGCCAGAGGCGCAGGCGAAGGTGGTGGTTGTGATCGGTGCGCACCATCGGCACCACAGGCACTACTATCACAGGCGCTATCGCCACTAGGGCGTGCTGAGCTGCGGGACGGCGGCGGCGGAGTGCTTGGAACGCCCGGGCCAACAGCAGGTCCTTCCCCTTCCCCTTCGGCAAGCTCAGGGTCAGGGTCAGGATGACAATTTCTAGCACAGACAATTTCCAGAACAAGTCAGGATGACAACTGGCCTGCGGAGTTGGCGAGAATCTGCGCGAAGGAAGCGACGTCCAGGCTGGCGCCACCGACGAGCGCGCCGTCGATGTCCTCCAGACAGCAGAGGATGGCTGCGTTCTCCGGCTTGACGGAGCCGCCGTAGAGGATGCGCGTGGTTGCGGCGAGCTCGGTGGAGAGCGAGCTGGCGATCTGGGCGCGGATGATCTTGTGTGCCTCTTCGGCGATCTCGGGGGTGGCGGTGCGGCCGGTGCCGATGGCCCAGACGGGCTCGTAGGCGATGACGAGGGAGTGGGCGGCGGCGGGCGAGATGCCTTCGAGGGCGATGGCGGTCTGGCGTTCGAGGACCTCGGCGGTTTGGCCGGCCTCGCGCTCGGCGAGGTGTTCGCCGACGCAGACGATGGGGACAAGCGAGTGCTTGAGGGCTGACTTGAGTTTGAGGTTGACGCTTTCGTCGGTCTCGTTGAAGTACTGGCGGCGCTCGCTGTGGCCGATGAGGACGTGGGTGACTTCGAGGGCCTTGAGCATGAGGGGCGAGGTTTCGCCGGTGTAGGCGCCCTGGTCCATCCAGTGCATGTCCTGCGCGGCGACGCGGAGGGGGCTGTTGCGGGCGGCGTCGACGACGGTGGGCAGCAGGGTGGGCGAGGCGCAGAGGACGACGTCGGCGTGGCGGCACTGGGCTGCGAGGGGGACGAAGTCGCGGGTGAAGGCGAGGGCTTCCTCGGGGGTCTTGTACATCTTCCAGTTAGCGGCGATGAGGAGCTTGCGGGGGTTGGGCATAAGAGACAAGTATTCCATGATACTGGGCGCGGACGAAAGGCAGATTGGTACAGAAAGCCCGATTGAGGGCGGCTAATCTGCCGCGATGCGAGACTTTCGAGGGGTTGATGTCTGGCGCAAGGCGCACCAGATCGCGTTGGATGTGTATCGGGGCAGCGATGCGTTGCCGAAGATTGAGGTCTTCGGGATTACGATCCAGCTGCGCCGTGCGGCGATTGCCGTGCCGACGCGGATTGCGGACGGATGCGGGCGAGAGGGCGATGCGGAGTTTGCGGCGCAACTGCACAAGGCAAGGGCGGCTTCGTCTGAGCTCGAGTATCTGCTGCTGTTGTGCCGAGACCTAGGGTATCTGACTTCGGAGGCGTACGAGGCGCTGCGGGAAGATGTTGTTACCGTGCGGAAGATGCTCTCGGGGCTGCTTCGGCGGATGTAGGTTTTCGAGTTCAGCGGTCAGCGATCAGCTGTCGGCTATCAGCATGTGGTTCTTGCTGACTGCCGGCTGCTGATCGCTGGAAGTACAAATTTACTTGTCGGTGAGGGCGGCGACGCCGGGGAGGGTTTTGCCTTCGAGGAATTCGAGGCTGGCGCCGCCGCCGGTGGAGATGTGGGTGATCTTGGCGGCGACGCCGGCCTGCTGGACGGCGGCGACTGAGTCGCCGCCGCCGACGACGGTGGTGGCGTCGGCGTTGGCGGCGACGAGTTCGGCGATGGCGTCGGTGCCGTGGGCGAAGGGGGCGAGCTCGAAGACGCCCATGGGGCCGTTCCAGAGGATGGTGTGGGCGTCGAGGATCTCCTTGGCGAAGAGGTCGACGGTGGCGGGGCCGATGTCGAGGGCCATGAGGTCTTCGGGGAAGGCGCCGGCGCCGGAGAAGGTCTGTGTTTTGGCGTTGGCGGCGAACTTGTCGGCGAGGACGTGGTCGACGGGGAGGAGGAGCTTGACGCCCTTGCGCTTGGCCTTGTCGAGGGCGGACTTGGCGATGTCGAGTTTGTCGGCTTCGACGAGGGACTTTCCGGTGGCCTGGCCGAGGGCGTTGAGGAAGGTGTAGGCCATGCCGCCGCCGATGAGCAGGGTGTCGGCCTTGTCGAGGAGGTTGTCGATGACGTCGATTTTGCCGGAGATTTTGGAGCCGCCGATGATGGCGACGAAGGGCTTGTCGGGGTCGGTGAGGACTTTGCCGAGGAAGTTGAGCTCCTTTTCCATGAGCAAGCCGGCGGCGGATTGCTTGACGAAGTGTGTGATGCCCTCAGTGGAGGCGTGGGCGCGGTGCGCGCTGCCGAAGGCGTCGTCGACGTAGAGGTCGCAGAGGGCGGCGAGCTGGGCGGCGAATTTGGGGTCGTTGGCCTCTTCTTCGGGGTGGAAGCGGAGGTTTTCGAGCAGGAGGGTCTGGCCGGACTCCAGCTGGCGGGACATTTCCATGGCGATGTCGCCGACGCAGTCGGGGGAGAAGGCGACGTTCTCGCTGGAGTTGAGCGCCTGGTCGAGGAGCGAACGCAGGCGGGTGACGACGGGGCGCAGGCTCATGGACTCGACGGGCTTGCCCTTGGGGCGGCCGAGGTGGGAGCAGAGGATCGCCTTGGCCTTGTGGCGCAGGGCGTACTCGAGGGTGGGGAGGGTCTCGCGGATGCGCGTGTCGTCGGTGATGAGGCCATCCTTGAGGGGGACGTTGAAGTCCACGCGGATGAGGACGCGCTTGTGGGCGAGATCGAGGTCCCTGATGGAGAGTTTGGGCATATGGAAGAAGCATATGTTGTTTCCCGCCCGATGGGAACCCTGGACCGCTGTTGAAGCTCCCAGCCTCGCTTCGTCGTCTAACATTTATACTTAAGCATGGCATCCGCACTTCCCACCACCCTCGGCGCGTTGCGCGCCAGTGAATATACCCCGGCCCGCGTTGGACGCAGCGTGAAGGACGAGCTGCGGGAGAACCTGATTGCGCGGCTGCGCGGCAATGCGGGGCAGGCCGATGCGGCGCCGCTCTTCCCCGGGATTGTTGGCTATGAGGACACGGTGGTGCCGCAGCTGGTGAATGCGGTGCTCTCGCGGCACAACTTTATTCTGCTGGGGCTGCGGGGGCAGGCAAAGTCGCGGATCCTGCGCGCGCTGACGACGCTGCTGGATGGGCATGTGCCATATGTGGCGGGGTCGGAGCTGCGCGACAATCCATATGCGCCGATCTCAAAGTATGCGCGCGACCTGATTGCGAAGATGGGCGACGCAACGCCGATTGCGTGGATGACTCCGGGCGACAGGTATGTGGAGAAGCTGGCGACGCCGGATGTGACGGTGGCGGACCTGGTGGGAGACATCGATCCGATCAAGGCAGCGCGGTCGAACCAGGACCTGGGCTCGGAGCTGACCATGCACTATGGGCTGCTGCCGCGGGCGAACCGCGGGATCTTCGCGATCAACGAGCTGCCGGATTTGGCGGGGAAGATCCAGGTGGCGCTGTTCAACATCATGCAGGAGGGGGACGTGCAGATTAAGGGCTACCCGGTGCGGTTGCCGCTGGATGTGGCGATCGTCTTCTCGGCGAACCCGGAGGACTATACGGCGCGAGGCAAGATTGTGACGCCGCTGAAGGACAGGATCGGGTCGGAGATACGGACGCACTATCCGGAGAGCGTGGAAGAAGGGATTGCGATCACGGCGCAGGAGGCGTGGACGAAGCGGGCGACGAAGACGAAGTCGACGATTGAGATACCGCATTATGTGCGCCAAGTGGTGGAGCAGATTGCGTTCACGGCGCGCGAGGACAAGAAGGTGGACAAACGGAGCGGCGTCTCGCAGCGGCTGCCGATTACGACGATGGAGCTGGTGGTTTCGAATGCGGAGCGGCGGGCGCTGCTGCATGGCGAGGAGCTGGTGGTGGCGCGGGTGGGGGACATCTATGCGGCGCTGCCGGGGATTACGGGGAAGATTGAGCTGGAGTACGAGGGCGAGATGCGCGGGGCGGACACGGTGGTGCGGGAGATCATCCGCGGGGCGGTGGCGCAGGTGTTCGACCAGTACTTTGGCGGAACAAACACGCAGCAGATTGAGCAGTGGTTCAATCTGGGTGGGACGGTGCAGTTGAACGACGCGCAGCCCTCGGCGGCGTCGCTCGAGGAGCTGCAGCAGATCCAGGGGCTGATTGAGAAGCTGACGCCGTTGCAGATTACGGCGAAGTCGCGGCCGGAGGTTGCGGTATCGGCGGCGGAGTTTCTGCTGGAGGGGATGTACGCGCACAAGCGGTTGAGCCGGACGGAGGAGCGCAGCTTTACGGCGGGGGAGAAGAAGACGCGCAACGACGAGGCGGCGCGGTACGCGGAGAAGATCCGCGACCGCGAGCTGGACCCGATCGATTATGCGAAGTCGCGCACGCGGCGGGGCTTCAACTAAGGACAGGGCATGAAGCGGATTCGGTATACGAAGTTCACGGGGGACCTGAGCTCGGCGTTTGGGCTGGAGGACCTGATGCAGGCGCTCTCGGACTTTCTGCTGGACTCGGGGTTCAACGACCCGTACGGCGGTTTCCAGGAGATGAACGGCGAGCAGACGCTGGAGGACCTGCGCGAGGCGATCCGGCAGGCGCTCGAGTCCGGCGAGCTGTTCGACGAGGAGGCGCAGGAGAAGTTCGACCAGCTGGATGCGGCGCAGGTGGAGGAGTTGATCGACCAGATCGTGGAGAAGCTGCAGGAGCAGAACTTCATCAACGCCAAGGAGCCGGAGCAGGGCGAGGGGCAGCAGGGCGACGGCGAGGCCAATGCGCGCTTCGAAGTGACGGACAAATCGATGGACTTCCTGGGGTATAAGGCGCTGCGCGAGCTGCTGGGGCCGTTGGGACGATCGAACATCGGGCGGCACGATACGCGGCACGAGGCGGCGGGGGTGGAGACGAATGGGAGCTCCAAGCTGTATGAGTTTGGCGATACGCTGAACCTGGACATTACGGCGACGCTGAGCAGCGTGTTTGCGCGCGAGGGGATACGGACGGCGGTGGAGGGGGAGGAACATTCGCCGCTGAATATTGAGTACAGCGATGTGCATGTGCATCAGGCGGACTATCAGTCTTCGTGCGCGACGGTGGTGCTGCTGGACTGTTCGCACTCGATGATTCTGTATGGCGAGGACCGGTTTACGCCGGCAAAGCGGGTGGCGATGGCGCTGTCGCACCTGATCCGCACGCAGTTTCCCGGCGACACGCTGAACCTGGTGCTGTTCCACGATACGGCGGAAGAGATTCCGATTGGGCAACTGCCGCGGGTGAAGGTGGGGCCGCACTACACGAACACGCGCGAGGGGCTGAGGATGGCGCAGCGCATTCTGGCGCGGCAGACCAAGGACATGAAGCAGATTGTGATGATCACGGACGGCAAGCCGAGTGCGCTGACGCTGCCGGACGGGCGGATTTACAGGAACGCGTTCGGGCTGGACCCGCTGGTGATCGCGGAGACGCTGGAGGAGGTCTCGCGCTGCAAGCGGTCGAACATCATGATCAACACGTTTATGCTGGCGAGCGACTTTGCGCTGATGCAGTTCGTGCAGAAGGTGAGCGCGATGTGCCGTGGGAAGGCGTACTTTACGACGCCGCAGACGCTGGGGAATTATCTGCTGATGGATTTTATGTCGCGGCGGATGAAGACGGTGCATTAGGACGCGATGTGGAGAGCATGTCCCGGGGGCTAAAGCCCGCGTTCCGGGCGGCCGTTGATGGCGGGACTGAAGTCCCGCCCTATCCAAAACAGTTATGTGACAGGGATGGTTACAAACCTTTCTGGGTGCGAAAGGCGCGGACTACTTCGGTTACATCTTCGTGCTTTGCGTCGACAGCATCGTTCATGGTTTGGATGTCTGCGGCGGTGAGTTGGCCGGCGAGGCGGGCTATTGCGATTTGAATCTCGGGGTGGGCGCGGAGGGAGTCTTCGCGGACGAGGGGGACGGCCTGGTAGGGCGGGAAGTAGTGGAGGTCGTCGGCGAGGATGGTGAAGTCGAGCGCTTGGATGGGGCCGTCGGTGGAGTTGCCGGCGACGATATCGACCTGGCGGTTGGCGAGGGCGCGGTAGAGGAGGCCGAGATCCATGGTGCGCGGGGGCGTGGCGAGGTGGATGCCGTAGGCGGCGGAGAGGCCGGGGAGGCCGTCGGGGCGGGACTCGAACTCGTAGCCGACGCCGAGACGCCAGGGTTGGGGGTTTTGCGGCGAGGCGCTGAGGAGGGGGATGGCGGCGGAGAGGGTGTGGAGGTTGAGGCGGCGGGCGTCGTCGCCGCGAATGACCATGGCGAAGGTGTCCTCGAAGCCGAGGGGCGGGCCGACGAGGACGTGGTAGCGGGCGGCGTAGATGGTGCGGACAGTGGCGAGGACGCGGGCGGGGTCGCGTTGGCCGGGCGGGGGGAGCGGCTGCTTGAGGATAGCGGTGAGCGCGGTGCCGGTGTACTCGACGTAGGCGTCGATGCGGCCGGCGGCGAGGGCCTGCTGGCAGAGGTAGCTGCCAGCGAGGTAGAAGCGGCGGTCGACTCTTTGGGGGCGGCCTTCGGCGGCGAAGGCGGCTTCGATTTCCTGCGCGAGGAGTTCGCCGAGGACGACTTGCTCGGTGAAGTTCTTTGCGCCGACGACGATGTGGGAGGAGCGGGGCGGGGCGCAGCTTGTTAGCAAGAGACAAAGGCTAAGGACGACCGCGGATCTGCGCGGATGGACGCGGATAAGACGGAGTGCGGGATTTTCTGAGGGCTGATTTGGTTCGGGGCTGGGCTTCGTGTGGCAATGGCAAGAGCAACCGCAAGGGCCAATGCGGGGGTCCCTCCACTGCGGCGGCACAGTGCGCCGCCTTCGGTCGGGATGACGAAGCCGCGAGGAGTTGACGTGGGAGACGGTGGCGGCGGCGTTCATCGGCGGACCGCGAGGCGTTTTTCGAGGAAGCCGAGGGCGGCGTCGGCGGCGAGGGCGAGGAGGGCGGCGGGGATGGCGCCGGCGAGGACGAGGGCGTTGTCGACGCTGGCGACGCCGCGGAAGATGAGTTCGCCGAGACCTCCGGCGCCGATGGCGGCGGCGATGGTGGCGACGCCTACACATGTCACGGTTGCGGTGCGCAGGCCGGCGAGGATAACACTGGCGGCGAGGGGCAGCTCAACTTTGAAGAGGCGCTGGGAGTCGGTCATGCCGAGGGCGCGGGCGACGTCTTGGAGGGCGGGGTCGACGGAGCGGATGCCGGCGTAGGTGTTGCGCAGGATGGGCAGCAGGGCGTAGCCGGTGAGGGCGAGGATGGCGAGGCGCGCGGCGTTCTCGCCCAGCCAGGGCACGGGGAGGAGCAGGCCGAAGAGGGCGAGCGAGGGGATGGTCTGGACGATGTTGGCGAGGGCGAGGACGGGTTTGGCGAGGCGTTCGCGGCTGGTGAGGAGGATGCCGAGCGGCAGGCCGATGGCGGCGGCGAGGAGCATGGCGCTGAGGGTGAGCCAGAGGTGCTCGAAAGTGAGGCGGGCGATCTCCCAGGCGTGCTGGTGGAGGAAGGATTGGAGGGTTTCGTTCACGCGGGTGCTCCGCGATGGACGGCGCGAACGTAGTCGCGGACGTGGGGATTGGTGGAGGTGAGGACTTCGGCGGCGGGGAGGTCGGCGACGACGGCGCCGGATGCGAGAAAGACGACGCGCTGGGCGAGGTAGAGGGCTTCGTCGAGGTCGTGGGTGACGAGGAGGACGGTCTTGGCGACGCGGGCGAGGAGGTCGCGGAGCATAGTCTGGAGCTCGGCGCGGGTGATGGGGTCGAGCGCGCCGAAGGGCTCGTCCATGAGGAGGACGGAGGGATCGGCAGCGAGGGCGCGGGCGAGGCCGACGCGCTGGCGCTGGCCACCGGAGAGCTGCCAGGGGTAGCGGGCGCGGAGGCCGGCGAAGTCGAGGCCGGCGAGGGCGAGGACTTCGGCGACGCGGGGTTGGCGCTGCGTGGGGGAATGCCCGGCGAGTTCGAGGGCCATGCCGACGTTGCGCTCGACGGTCATGTGGGGGAAGAGGCCGGACTCCTGAATGACGTAGCCGATGGAGCGGCGAAGTTGGATGGGGTCGGATTGGCGGGTGGGGATGCCGTTGACGCGGACTTCGCCGGAGGTGGGTAGGACGAGGGCGTTGACGGTGCGCAGGAGGGTGGTTTTGCCGCTGCCGCTGCGGCCGAGGATGGCGGTGGTGGTGCGGGGTTCTAGGGCGAGATTGATGTTGCGAAGAAGGATGCGCGGTTGGGCTGGATCGGCTGCGGGCTCGCGCGCGCCGACGAGCGCATAGCTCACACCTGCGAACTCAACGCCGGTTTCGGGCATTCCACCAATCTAACGCAGGGTGCTTTTGGGTCGCGCGGGGCGGGTGCATACGAGAGCGTTTTGAAGGAATATGCTCGACAACAGGCCACCGGTTCCTCAATTCTCGGTGGGCTGCTCCACATGGTCGATCACGACGGTATCGACCGGCCCCTTGTCCGGCTGAAGCTTGAGGCCCAGCTGTTCCTCCAGCGCGGTAAAAATGGAAGGGGCATCATCCTGAGGCGATCCATTGTCCGCACCCGAAGCAGCATCGCGGTCCGGAGCATACTTCAGAGTGAAATCGAATCTACCCTTGAGAGCGGTCTTATCAATCACCGTACGATGCACCAGGTTGGTAAGCTGACCTACCAGAGTGGAAATCTCGATCCCCTGATCGGTAAGTACCCCATCTTGGAAATGCAGCAGGCCCCCCGGGCCGTCCGTCGCCGCCCTCATTTTTACTCCACCCTTACCAATCATCAGGTCGTATACCGGGAGCTGCTTTGTTTCGATATGTGCCTTCAGATGGAATCTTTCCTCCAGAATGCCTCGCAATAGGACTTTGCCGGCCGCGATCTTCTCTTCTCGGCTCAACTTGTTGAAGGCCTCCGCATCCTCGGGGGACATCTTCGCTTCCACATCAAAGTGCGCTCCATCCGCCCAGCCGGGCATACCGAAGATAAAGTCCTGCTTGATGTCATAGGCCTGCGACACCAGGTTGATGATTCGCATGTTCTTTCCTGAATACACATCGCCGGGCCTCATGGTCAATAGGCCATCCGTGTCGGATTTGTTCGGCTTCACCGAAACTGCATCGTAGCTCCATCTCTTCGCTGGCTCGGCTCGCTGCGGAGACAGTCCTGCCGGGGGCGCAGTCTGCGCCGCCACCACCGCAACCGGCAGGCAAACGCACAGGAGAATTGAGAAAAATAGCAAGAAGAGCGCCCTCCGGTACCCTTTCCAGGCAAACTCATCCCTCAAGCGAAAATTTCCTCTCCTGAATCTGCATATTGCCTGACGCAGTAAAACCGCTTGGTCCGCGACAGGCTGCGGATCAGTAACGAGACGTCTGCGAACTCGAGGGCAGGGTCGGGCATCCCTCCAATCTAAATGCAGCATGGACTTTGGACGCGGGCGGGGCTGAAGCCCATTTCCATATGGGGCGGCCTGTGATGCCGGGACTGAAGTCCCGGCATATCTCAGAGGCAACAGCAACGGCCAAGGCGGTTTGAGATGCCAGCGGTCAGCTATCAGCTTTCAGCGGTGAGTAAGCGGGCGAGGCGCGCGATGCTGGGTCACTCAGCGGAAGCTGGCTCCGCGGTTCCCTCTTCGGCGGAGGAGGCGGTAGGTTCGCTGCCGGGCTGGCCTTTGACGCGGACGACGGTGATTTTTTCGAAGCCTTCCTTGAAGGTGGGCGGGCGGAGGCGCTCGGCCATCTTGTGCATGACCTCGTCGGTGACCTGGCGGTCGCGTTTGGAGTTGCGCTCGAGGCAGACGGCGAGGGGGACGTCGAAGAAGACGGCCTGGACCTCGTAGCCGAAGCTCTTGGCCATCTTGATCCACTGCTTGCGCTCGTGGGGGCTGAGGTTGGTGGCGTCGACGTAGTTCCAGGGCATCTTGGCGATGAGGCGGGCGCGCAGGAGGCTGCGCAGGGTGGAGAAGACGAGGCCCTGGTAGCGCTGGTCGGTGATGTCGTCGAAGAGCAGGGTGCGGAGGAGGTCGCTGGAGAGGGGGGTGACGCCACGGCGCTTGTACCAGGTGGTCTTGCCGGAGCCGGGGAGGCCGATGGCGAGGACGACGTAGCCGCGGGGCTCTTTGGGCGAGACGGAGGTCTGCTCGGTGGGCGGGGTGGCGAGGGAGTCAGGCTGGGTCTCGACCACCATGCGGCGGTCGGGAGGTTCGGTCGCGGCGGCGGGCTTTTCCGGGCGTGAGGGAACCGGGGGCTTGGCCGGAGCCGCGGGGGAGCTGGCAGCTGGCTTCGGATCGGGTTCGACCCTGGGGGTCGAATGCAAGGGCTCCGGATACGAGGGTCTCAGCGGGGCCGGCTGGTTCTGGGGCAATTCCTGCCCGCTCTTGCCCGTGGACTCCGAGTTATTCGGCCCACGCCTGGAACGTCTTCTCATGAGGTCGCGCATCCAATCGCGCACATCGCGCATAGGTCGCTTGTAACACAGCGACCAGCCCGCCGCAAACCGCCGCACCTCTTGCGACACCCTTGGGTTTCCCCTTCGCGGCCTGGCGGGGCTGGCCGCCGGGCGGGCATTTTCTTCGCCGTTGACATCGTGCATTCATCTTTCCGCGGTAGCTTCATGTTCTGAGAGGAAAGCCATGACCATTGCAATCAACGTTCTCGATGAGAAGCAGGCGGCCTACAAGACGGCGGTCGACCTTTGGGTGGCCGCGATCCGCGCGGAGGAGGCGCTGGCCTCCGGCAACCACTCCGAGGCCGAGATCGACAGCTGGGAGGCGGCGGGGTTCCGCGAGGCCGAGGCGCGCGAGCGGGCGAAGGCGGCGAAGACGCGGTATGAAGATGCGCTGCGGGAGAAGTTCTTCGACTTTTAGGCCGGAGGCGACGCAGTTGCCGCAGGCGAGAGAGCGGCCCACTGCGGGACGCGAGCGAGGGGCCAAAACTGGCGCGCCGTTTTGCGCCGCTTGCGGTGCGGTGGTAGCATCCGAATTGGACTGCTTCGCGGACGCTTGAGCGCGTTTGCGAGCCTCATCCCCAAACCCACCCCCAAGATTGGAGCACGCGCACAATGGCTGTAAAGGTAGGGATCAACGGCTTCGGCCGCATCGGACGCAATGTCTTTCGCACCGCGCTGGGCAACCCTGAGATCGAGTTTGTGGCGGTCAACGACCTGACCACGCCGGCCACGCTGGCGCACCTGCTGAAGTACGACTCGATTCTGGGCAATTTGAAGCAGGAGATCACGCACGGCGCGGACTTTATCGCGGTAGACGGCAAGAAGATCAAGGTGTTCGCGGAGCGCGACCCGGCCAAGCTGGACTGGGCGTCGGTAGGTGCGCAGATTGTGGTGGAGTCGACGGGGTTCTTTACGGACGCGGAGAAGGCGAAGGCGCACCTGGGGCCGACGGTGAAGAAGGTGATTATCTCCGCGCCGGCGACGAATGAGGACATCACGATTGTGCTGGGCGTGAACGACGCGAAGTACGATGCGGCGAAGCACAATGTGATTTCGAACGCGAGTTGTACGACCAACTGCCTGGCGCCGGTGGTGAAGGTGATCCACGACAGCTTTGGGATCGCGAGCGGCATCATGACGACGATCCACAGCTACACGAACGACCAGGTGATCCTGGATACGCCGCACAAGGACCTGCGGCGGGCGCGGGCGGCGGCGCTGAGCATGATTCCGAGCTCGACGGGCGCTGCGAAGGCGCTGAAGCTGGTGATTCCGGAGATGTCGGGCAAGCTGGATGGGTTCGCGATCCGGGTGCCGACGCCGAATGTGTCTGTGGTGGACCTGACGTTTGTGGCAGAGAAGCCGATCACGGTGGAGAGCGTGAATGCGGCGCTGAAGGCCGCGGCGGAGGGACCGCTGAAGGGCATCCTGGGCTATACGGATGAGGAGCTCGTGTCGACGGACTTCCGGGGGAATGCGCTGTCGTCCATTGTGGATTCGAAGCTGACCAAGGTGATTGGGAATACGGGCAAGGTGATCAGCTGGTACGACAATGAGTGGGGGTATTCGAGCCGGGTGAGGGACTTGATTTTGTTCCTGGTGGCGAAGGGGCTGTAGGCAGCGCGAGGCCTCTAGCCTGTCTAGAACCTCTCGCCTGCGAGGACTTCGGCGTAGGCGGGAACGGTGAGGAACTCGGGGAAGGTGGGGGAGGCGATGAGGGAGCGCATGAGGGCGGCGGCGCGCTCGTAGGCGGCGAAGCGGGCGGCGTCGACTTTTGGGTTGGTGGCGGCGAGTTCGTCGGCGATGGTTTGTTCGACGAGGGCCTCGGTGACGGGGCGGCCGTCATCGAGGATGGCGTGGTGGTGGACCCACTGCCATAGCTGGGCGCGGCTGATTTCGGCGGTCGCGGCGTCTTCCATCAGGTTGAAGAGGGGGACGCAGCCGATGCCGCGCAGCCAGGCCTCGACGTAGCCGAGGCCGACGGCGACGTTCTGACGCAGGCCGGCCTCGGTGATAGAGCCGGCGGGGATGGCGAGGAGGTCGGCGGCGGTGGGGCTGTAGTCGGGGAGCTGCTTCGCGATCTGGTTGGGTTGGGGCATGACGCGGTTGAAGACTTCGAGGGCGATGGGGACGAGGCCGGGGTGGGCGACCCAGGTGCCGTCGTGGCCGTCGGTGGCCTCGCGCTCCTTGTCGGCGCGGACCTGGGCGAGGGCGCGCTCGTTGGCGACGGGGTCGGATTTGATGGGGATGAACGCCGACATGCCGCCCATGGCGCTGACCTGGCGGCGGTGGCAGGTCTTGATGGCGAGCTTGGAGTAGCTGCGCATGAAGTGGGTGGTCATGGTGACCTGGGCGCGGTCCGGGAGCAGGACGGTGGGGTCGCCGGCGAATTTCTTGATGAAGCTGAAGATGTAGTCCCAGCGGCCGCAGTTGAGGCCGGCGGAGTGGTCGCGCAGTTCGTAGAGGATCTCGTCCATCTCAAATGTAGCGAGAATGGTTTCAATTAGGACGGTGCCTTTGATGGAGTTCCTGGGGATGCCGAGTTCGGCCTCGGCCTGTACGAAGACGTCGTTCCAGAGGCGGGCTTCGAGGTGCGACTCCATCTTGGGCAGGTAGAAGTAGGGGCCTGAACCCCTCGCCAGCAGCGCCTTTGCGTTGTGGAAGGCGTAGAGGCCGAAGTCGAAGAGCGAGCCGGAGACGACTTCGCCATCGACCAGCATGTGGCGCTCTTCGAGGTGCCAGCCGCGGGCGCGGACGAAGAGGACGGCTGGTTCCGCGACCAATTTGTAACTCTTTCCGGTGGCTGGGTCGGAGTATGTGATCGTTCTGGTTACAGCATCGCGGAGGTTGAGCTGGCCCTCGAGGAGATTGTCCCAGGTGGGGGTGGTGGAGTCCTCGAAGTCGGCCATGAAGACTTTTGCGCCGGAGTTGAGGGCGTTGATGATCATCTTGCGGTCGACGGGGCCGGTGATCTCGACGCGGCGGTCGAGCAGGTCGGCGGGGAGGGGGGCGACGGTCCACTCGGCCTCGCGGATGGCGCGGGTTTCGGGGAGGAAGTCGGGCTTCGCGCCGGCGTCGAGGGCGGCCTGGCGGGTTACGCGCGCGGCCAGCAGTTCCTTGCGACGGGGATTGAAGGCGCGCTGCAGGCGGGCGACGAACGCGATGGCCTCCGGCGTGAGGACTTCGGCGTAGCGGGCGGTGATGGGCGCATTGAACTCGATGCCGGGACCGTGCTCGGACATGACGATCTCCTAACTCCAGAACCAGACTATCTCCTGTACAGAACCAGACTATCTCTTGTACAGAACCAGTTTAGGCAAAGCGAAGGCTGACGCGACCGAGATGGGCGAAGTTGACTTCGACCTGTGAGCCGGAGGGCGCGAAGGTGACTCCGGTCCAGTTGCCGGTGGTGATCCACTGGCCAGCCTTGAGGCCACCGGTGCGGGCGGCGCCCTCATTCGCGAGGTAGGGCAGCAGGCGGACCAGGTCGCCGGAGGTGTTGGAGCCGGTGCGCTCGGCGATCACGCGGCCGTCGATGGTCAGCGTGACAGTCTCACGCGAGAAGTCGATGTGCTGCCAATCGGCGACAGCGGGGCCGTAGACGAAGCTGCCGTGGGTTTGCAGGTCGGCGAGGGCGGAGAAGCTGGTGGCGGTCCTGGGGTCGAGCAGGCCAGTCTCCAGCTCTTCGATCACGGGATGGCAACTGGCCATGGCGGCGATGACTTCGGCGCGGGTGTAGGGTGTGGCGCGCGGCGGCAGGTCGCGGCCGACAAGGAAGGCGACCTCGGACTCGACCACGCGATAGCGATAGGCGGGGCCGGCGAGGAGGGCGCCGCTGGACGCCATCCAGGTACGGGGCATGGGGGCAAAGCTGGGGGTCGCGTCCGCGGTGGCCGCGCCGACCTTGTAGCCGCCGACCTCGCCGTAGGCCAGGGCGATGGCGTCATGCACGATGTAGGTCTCCTCCACGGAGGTGGGCCGGAGTTCGACGGGAAGGTCGGGGATTGGAGTGTGGGTGCGGCGGGCATCGAGCAAAAGGTTCGCTGCCTGAATGAGTTGTTGCTCTCGGGTTCCATTCATCATCCCCACAGTGTCGCTCAAAAAGGCGGACTCTGTCATGCGTTCCGAAGGAAGCTGCGAGCATACGCACCATGATCCTTGTTTCTCTTGCCGGGAAGCTGACGGCGTGGTAGAAACGTTCGCGACTGCGCAGGCTGATTCGAGCAGGCGCGGACGAGGAGGACGGCGATGCGGACGAAAATGGTACGGCGGGGCGCGATTTTGTGCGGTGTGCTGGGCGGGCTGCTGTGCGCGCTTCCGGCGATGGCGGCGGTGGATGCGTTTCTGACGGTTACGGGGACCAAGCAGGGGCCGATCAAGGGCATGGCCGCGAAGGAGGGCGGGAGCGAGGGCTCGATGGCGGTGAGCGCGGTGGTGCATGAGACGGCGGCGGCGGGCGCCCCGGCGGGCAAGCGGCAGCATTCGCCGATCACGATTACCAAGGAGGTCGATTCGGCCTCGCCGAGCCTTTTTCAGGCGATGACGACGCACGAGGTACTGAGCGAGGTGACGATTACGTTCCAAGGGAGTGGCGCGGGTATGAAGGCGGCGCAGAGGATTGTGCTGACGAATGCGACGATCACAAACATCCGCAAGGTGGGGACTGCCGAGCAGATCACGTTCGATTATCCGACGATCGAGGTGACGTACAAGGGCGGCGGGAAGTCGGCGATGGACGACTGGACGCAGTAGAGCGAAGTGCGGATGATCTAGACTCGACTGATCGAGATGCCGACGACATTGCGCAACGAGCAGACGGGCTGCGGCCCGCGGCTGCGCCGCAGCCTGACGCTGCCGGGTGCAGTGGCGCTGAACATGCTGGACATGATCGGCGTGGGGCCGTTCATTACGCTGCCGCTGATTGTGGCGGCGATGGGCGGGCCGCAGGCGATGCTGGGGTGGGTGCTGGGCGCGGGGCTGGCGCTGTGCGATGGGTTGGTGTGGGCGGAGCTGGGCGCGGCGATGCCGGAGGCGGGGGGGTCGTATGAGTTTCTGCGCAGGATCTATCCGGGAACGTCGGGGCGGTTTGTGGCGTTTCTGTTTCTGTTTCAACTGACGTTTTCGGCGCCGCTCTCGGTGGCTTCGGGATGCATCGGGCTGGGGCAGTACGCGACGTACCTCTTCCCTTCCCTGGCGGCGCACACGGCGACGCATACGCTGCGGGTGGGCGCGTACAGCGCGGGAGTCGCGGCGGGGCCGGAGACGCTGGTGGCGATTGCCGCAGTGATGGCGGCGGTAGGGCTGCTGTACCGCGAGCTGGCGAGTGTACGGGTGGTCTCGGCGGCGATGTGGGTCGCGGTGATGGCGACGATTGCGTGGATCTTGTTTACGGGTGTGACGCGGGGGCATCTGGCGCAGGCGTTTGATTTTCCGGTGGGGGCATTTCATCTGCGGCCGGAGTTTTTTACCGGGCTGGGGTCGGCGATGCTGATTGCGACGTACGACTACTGGGGCTACTACAACGTGACGTTCCTGGGAGGCGAGGTGAAGGAGCCGGGGCGGAACATCCCGCGCGCGATTTTGATCTCGATTGCGCTGGTGGCGGCGATGTATCTGGCGATGAATGTGAGCGTGCTGGCGGTGCTGCCATGGCAGGGGCTGGTGGGCGTGCAGGATGTGGGCGCGCGGCGCGCGGTGATCTCAGTGTTTATGCAGACAGCGTATGGAGCGACGAATGGGCCGATGCTGGGCAAGGTGGCGGCGGTGCTGGTGATGGTGACGGCGTTTGCCAGCGTGTTCTCGCTGCTGCTGGGTTACTCGCGGATTCCGTATGCGGCAGCGCGCGATGGCGAGTACTTTCGCGTGTTTGGGCGGCTGCATGCGAAGGGGTTTCCGCACGTGTCGCTGCTGGTGCTGGGCGCGGCGGCGGTGGGATTCTGCTTCTTTTCGCTGGCGGATGTGATTGCGGCGCTGGTGGTGCTGCGCATTCTGGTCCAGTTTCTGATGCAGCATTTAGGGGTGATGGTTCTGCGACGCACGCAGCCGGAGCTGACGCGGCCGTTCCGGATGTGGCTGTACCCGCTGCCGCCGGTGCTGGCGATGATGGGGTTTGTCTACATTCTGATTGAGCGGCCGCACTTTCTGCGGGAGCTTGCGCTGGCGGGGGTGGTGGTGCTGGCGGGGACGGTGGCGTTTGCGGTAAGGGAACGGTTGGGGCAGAGGATGGCGGGGTGAGGTGCTTTGCTTTTCGCGGCGGGTGGGGTGGGGCTCTTGAATTTCAGCGGTCAGCTATCAGCAATCGGCTATCAGCGGTCAGTGGTCGGCGGTCTGTAAACATCGAGGTATTTTCGGCTTCGGCTGTCGCAGTCGGTGGCCGGCGGTAGGCTTTGAGCTCATCGAGGCGCGCTTCGGCGAGGGGCGCTACGCGAGGATTGCGGCTTCGTCCTTCTCGGAGGTGACTGCATCCGGGAGGGGCGGCGCGGTGGGAACGAGGAGGTCTTCCTTCCGCATGACGAGGGTTGTGGCGTTGAGGCTGGCGAGCTCGAAGCCGTGGCCGTGGGTGATGGCGTCGGTGGGGCATGCCTCGACGCAGTAGCCGCAGAAAATGCAGCGGTTGTAGTCGATGTTGTAGACCTTGGCGTAACGCTCGGAGGAGGAGATGCGGGCTTCGGCGGTGTTCTCGGCGGCCTCGATGTAGATGCAGTTGGAGGGGCAGGCGGCGGCGCAGAGGAAGCAGGCGACGCATTTTTCCATGCCGTTCTCGTCACGCTGGAGCTGGTGCTTGCCGCGGAAGCGCTGCTCGAGCTTCGCGCCGCGCAGGGGGCCGGGGCCGTCGGGGTAGTTCTCCACCTCGGTGGGCTGGAACATCTGCCCAAAGGTAATGCTCATGCCCTTGGCGATGGCGGCTGCGTTTTTGACGATGGACATGGGTTGAGTATACGACGGGGGTTGGGTGAAGAGATTTCGGCGATGCTGCGGTCTGCGGAAAGAGAAGAGGGCGCAGCCCGCGAGTGGGATGCGCCCTCCTGGTCCGGCGGGTGGTGCGAGTGGTTCGGCTCCTTTGGGTTGAGTGGAAGCGCGCCGGAAGTCAGTGGGCAAAGAATGCGATGCGGGGAGCTCAGTTCTGGCGGAGCGCCTGCATGGCCTGGTTGAGTTGCTGCATGGAGAGGCCGGCCGGGGTACGTCCGGTGGAGTTGACCCAGTCCTCATCGATCAGCGCGTAGGCCTCGTCGACGAACTGCTCGAAGAAGGCCCAGGTCATGGTGTAGTACTGGCCCCAGGAGATGACGCGCGCGCCGGTGGAGTTGTAGCCGGCGAGCACGACGGCGTGGCCGCCGATGATGGTGTTGTTGGCGGCAGGGTCGACGTCCCAGACCGCGAGCGGGGCGTGGCCGGGCGGCATGAGGAACTGAGGCACGTTGAAGCCGATGTAGGCCACGCCGCAATCCTGGATGATGGACTTGATGTTGTTGATGTTGCTGACGTCCACCTCGACGAAGCCGGAGAGGCGTTGCCGTTGGCTTCCGTTGGGGCCGATGGGAGCACCTTTGTTGAGCACGTAGGTGAGGACGTGTTGCTCGTTGCCGCCGGGGCCTTCGCCGCCCTGGCTAGGGTTGTAGCCGCAAGCCTGCTCGTATAGATCGACGACATCGACATCCGGTTCGGTCTCGATCCTTTTCTGCGCGTTATAGGTCCAGACCTGGAGGGCGTGATAGAAGGCGGCGCAGGTGCAGTCGCCCAGCCTGTCGTTGCCCATGACGCCGAGGTTGGACGGCATGTTCTGTGTGTAGTCCACCTGGACGGCGGGGGTGGGCAGGAACCTTCCGTTGAGCAGGGACTGCAGTGTGGGGATGCGCGGGTCGTGGCTGCGGGCGAGGCGGCCCAGCTTGAAACCGGGGGCCGTGGGGAGGCGGTTGGCGTTTGCGTTTCGGCTGGAGTTGGCGTTGGCATTGGTGTTGCCGGTGGCGGTTGGCATAGTGCTCCTCTTTCCCGATGCGTGATTGGTGACGGCGTTGGGTGCCTTCGCGTCTCCCGTGGGGCTGGAAGTTGGGCGAATTGGGGGCTTACCGGGCCAAGCGTAGACCGGGTGCGGCGGGCGCGCAACGGGGATTGGCGGATTTTTCTCGATACGCGCGCCGGTGAGGACCGATTTGGGAAATGTGGCTTCGTTGGTGCGGGGCGGTTCGGTTTTGGGGCTTACGGGCGGGAATGGCGGTGCGGCGCGGTGAGTTTGGAAGGACGCTTGCCGCGGGTTTACCATCGACCGTGAGGCGAGAAGGGAGGGACGAGGATGCGCAGAGGTTTGGCATTGGGTGTGGTGGTGGCGCTGATTGGCTTGGGGCGCGTGGCTGCGGCGCAGAGCGCGATGGGCGGGGGGGAGATGGCGAAGCCGGCGGCGGCGCCCTCGACGAGCCTGGCGCTGACGGTGGATGGCAAGACGACGACGTTCAGCGTAGCGGAGTTGAAGGCGATGCCGCAGAAGACGGTGTCGGTGCACAACGAGCACACCAAGATGGATGAGAGCTATGCGGGCGTGGCGCTGGGGGACCTGCTGGCGAAGGCGGGGTTTGTGGTGACCAATGCGACGCACCGCACGATGCTGCGCAGCTACCTGAAGGTGGAGGGGACGGACAAGTACTGGGTGCTGTATTCGGTGACGGAGGTGGAGGGGTCCGAGCACAAGGGCGATGTGATTGTGGCGACGTCGATGGATGGTAAGGGGCTGGGGGCGGATGGAGAGTTGAAGCTGATCTCGACGGAGGACGCGAAGCCGCAGCGCTGGGTGCGGAATTTGACGGCGGTGACGATGGTGGGGGCGGAGTAGGGGTTTTGCATGGCGATCGCTGGCGGTCTACCTGAGCTTGCGTGAGCCCTTGGCAGAGTGGGGGCGGATGTGATTCACTTCCACGCATGGCCAAGAACACATCGCGACGTAATTTTCTGCGGTCGGCGCCGGTTGCCGCCGCGGTCGGCTTTTCTCTTCCTTCGATGACACAGGAGTTGCTTGCGCAGGCGGCTCCAGCAGGGGCTGGGGGCGCGCCGGGGGCGGATGTTGCGTCGGCGGCGGCGCCGTTCCAATACTTTCCGGGCAAGACGCTGGACGATGACGCCAAGGCGCTGGCCGCGAAGCCGGGCAACAACAACCTGGTGAACCAGAAGCCGGAGATTCCGTGCGCGGTGGTGATGACGACGGAGGTGCACCACAGCGCCACGGAGTTTGAGTGGCACGAGGGGCGCGACCACATTATCCAGATCGTCGACGGCTCGACGCTGTATGAGGTGGGCGGAGTGCCGAAGAACGGGCACAGCACGGGTAAGCCGGGGGAGTGGCTAGCGCCGGCGTCGGAGGGCAGCAAGTCGATCCTGATGGGCAAGGGCGACATGCTGGTGCTGCCGCGGGGGACGCCGCACAAGCGGAGCACGGAGGACAGCGTGACGCTGATTTTGATTTCGCCGTATGGGGTGTTGAAGGCATAGGGGCTACGGACTCGAAGGGTCAGTGACCTTGAGACTCGGGAAGTGGTTCCTAAAGAATCCCCGGTCGCGACTGAGGAGCAGGTCGGCCTGATTCGATGCGTGCGCAGCCACTAAAAAATCGGGCAGGATTCGCAGCCTCTTGCCTCCGCTCTTCAGGTAGTTGATCCACGCGCGCGATGCGAGGAAACAGCTCCTCTGGTCTAGAGACTCGGGCTGGATGTCGAGGCTGCCGAGAAAATCGTCGCACTGCGCCTGGGTGAGAAATACGGCGCAGGTTTCGGCGTAGACAACGTCGCAGATGACGACGGCACCACCCAGGCTCGCCCGGCGCAGGGCCGCGACGGCTCCGGGAGAAAATTGTGGGTTCCCGTTGATGATGTCGACGAGGACGTTGGTGTCGACTGCTGTAATCATCCTTGCCTAGCGACCGCGGATGGCTTCGATGAATTCGTCGGTGGAGTTGAAGCCGAGATCGCGGAGCCGCTTAGCTCCCGTTCCGCGCCATTTCCGGATCGCTGCGTCGAACTTCTTCATGTCGCGCTTCGGCTCGACCACGACCATGCCGTCTTTCAGTTTGACCTCGACTTCGATGTGGGGGGTGAAGCCGCACTTGTCGCGGATTGCTTTGGGGATGGTGATCTGGCCGCGCTCGGTCATTTTCATACTTCTGAGTATGAACTGATTTTCGTATTTTGGATACGGATTTCTATTCGATGCCGAGTTTTTTCCAGAGGGCGTCGATTTTGGATTTGATGGCGGGGTCCTGGGTGAGCATTTGGGGCCACGGGCGGGTGAAGCCTTCGGCGGGCCATTTGCGGGTGGCGTCGATGCCCATCTTGGAGCCGAAGTTGGGCAGGCGGCTGGCGTGGTCGAGGGAGTCGACGGGGCCGAGGGTGAACTGGATGTCGCGTTCGGGGTCGATGTTGTTGGCGGTGCGCAGGGTGACCTCGGCGAGGTCCTGGACGTTGCAATCCTCGTCGACCACGATGATGCACTTGGTGAACATGGCCTGGCCCATGGCCCATATGCCGTTCATGACTTTGCGCGCGTGGCCGGCGTAGGACTTGCGAATGGAGACGATCATCAGGTTGTGGAAGACGGCCTCGGGCGGGAGGCAGACGTCGACGATCTCGGGGAGGGTGAGCTGCATGAGCGGCAGAAAGATGCGCTCGACGGCCTTGCCCATCCAGGCGTCTTCCATCGGAGGTTTGCCGACGATGGTGGCGGCGTAGATGGGTTCCTTGCGGTGGGTGATGCAGGTGAGGTGGAAGACGGGGTACTCCTCCTGCATGGTGTAAAAGCCGGTGTGGTCGCCGAAGGGGCCTTCGGGGCGCAGTTCGGCGAGCGAGACGTAGCCCTCGAGGATGTATTCGGCGTGGGCGGGGACTTCGAGGTCGACGGTCTCGCATTTGACGAGCTCGACGGGGGCGCCGCGGAGGAAGCCGGCGATGAGGTACTCCTCGACCTCGGGCGGCGCGGGGACGATGGCGGAGAAGGTGGTTGCGGGGTCGGTGCCGATGGCGACGGCGACCTCCATGCGGCCTTCGCGGAGGTTGGTGAGGGTGGTGGCGGGGAGGGTTGCTGGGTCAGAGGCGGAGGTGGTGCCTCCGGCGGTTTGGGCCATGAGGTCGACGCGGGCGGAGGAGTCTTGTGAGCCTTCGGTGGCCTGGCGGAGGCGGTCGCGGAGGTGTTCGGCGGCGACCTTCTGGCGCTGCCAGTGCATGCCGGTGGTTTGGGCGTCGTAGACCTGCATGCGGTACATGCCGACGTTGCGCTTGCCGGAGCGGGGGTCGCGCGTGACGACGCAGGGCAGGGTGATGAAGGGGCCAGCATCGCCCGGCCAGGTGGTGAGGACGGGCAGCTTGAGGAGGTCGATTCCCTGCCCTCCATCTTCGACGGTGCGATGGATGACTTCCTTGCAGGGGGCGTCTTTGGCGGGGATGACTTTGGGGAAGAAGTTGGCGACCTCGGCGAGTTTGGGGAGGAGCTTGAGCTTGGCCATGAGGCCGGTGGGCGTCTCGGGGTGGATGAGATCGCGGATGCGGGCGGCGATGGAGTCGAGGGAGGTGGAGGGGGCGAGGTCGAGGGCGATCTTCATGCGGCGCTCGGAGCCGAACTGGTTCATCAGGACGCGGGCGCCGGGGAAGCCGGTGACGTTCTCGAAGAGGAGGGCGGGGCCTCCGGCGTCGGGGGTGCGGGTGTGGAGTTTGGCGGTACGGTCGGCGATCTCGGCCATCTCGAGGTAGGGCGAGATTGGCTCGCGGATGCGGGTGAGTTCGCCGGCCTTGTCGAGTTGCTTGATCCAGTCGCGCAGGTCGTTGTAGGCCAGGGTGTGACTCCTTCGCGGGCTTGCGCCGGCGTGGTTGTGAATCAGACTCCAAGTCTAGCTGAGCGGCGCGGGCCTGCCGCTGCATTTGCCGGAGCCGGGGATGGCAAATAGCATCGGCCGCTCCAGTGGCGGTGCGATACTCGCACAGATGTTATAACTACACCTGCTCAGGGTGGGTAAGAGCTCCCAATTTTTTGGAGGTTTGCGATGTCGATCAAGCAAAAGAAGAGGTTTGGGTTCAAGGTGGTTCTCGCGGTGTCGCTCGCTGCGGCAACGTTTGGCGCAAGTGCGATGGCGCAGGCAGCTGCGCAGAGCGGCGGAACCCAGTCCGGCAGCGCGCCGGCGTATACGCCCGACTCGCCGAAGGTAGCGGCGGGGGCGGTTGATGTGACGCAGCTTCTGCAGCTGATGGATACGGACAAGGACGGCAAGATCTCCAAGAAGGAGTTTATGGACTTCATGGCGGCGGAGTTCGACCGGCTGGACACGGACAAGAGCGGCGAACTGGACCCCAAGGAGCTTGCGCAGTCGCAACTGACGACGACGCGGCACGGCGGGACGCGGCGGTAGATGCTGCGTGTGGGTGCGGGGCGGGTGCGGGCTACACCTTGAGGAATATCTTCCTGCGCCAGAGTAGCCAGTTGGGGACGAAGCAGAGAGCGGTGAAGGCGAGGGCGAAGGCCAGCGAGGTGAGCTCGGTGGAGTGGCGCCGCGCGAAGAGGTGGAGATAGAGCCAAAGCCAGGCGCTGATGGGGGTGGTGGGCGCGGCGGGGCTGGCCAGCGCGGCGGGGCTGGCGAGCGCTGCGGGGCTGGCGAGCGCTGCGGCCGGGACTTTGATGGCGATGAGGGTCTCGACTACGAGGTCGGAGAAGCAGTAGGCGAAGATGGCGTTTGAGCCGAAGACGAGCCAGGGCCAGAGGAGCGCTGCGCCTGCGCGGGTTTGGTTGAGGCGGCGAATGTCGATGAGCCAGTAGCAGAGAGCGAGCAGCAGGAGCGATAGGCCGGCGGCGAAGAGAACATAGGAGCTGGTCCAGAGGTTCTTGTTGATGGAGAAGGTGCGGTTCCAGGCGAGGCCGAGGAGCGCAAGGAGAACGCCGTAGCGGGCGAAGAGCCTGAGTTTTGCGGCAGGCGATAGGTTCTCGGCGATGAGGCAGAGGCCGGTGAGGGAGCCGAGGAGGGTGGTGGCGATGGCGGGGAGGGTGCTGAGGAGGCCTTCGGGGTCGCGGGTGTGGTTGTAGAGCGAGCCGGTATGGAGGAAGCGCTGGGTGAGGGCGTTGACGGCGCGGTCGAGCCAGGCGGCGAGATTGCGGTCGGGGTCGAGCAGGGGCATCGCGTGGGTGGGGACGCCGAAGCCGAGGACGGGGACGAAGCGCATCAGGCCCCAGTAGCCGAGGAGCAGCACGACGGCGATGGCGAGGAGGGTGCGCGCGCGGCGGGGGGCGTTCCAAACGGCGAGGCAGAGGAGGCCGGCGGCGAGATAGCAGAGGGCGATGCGGGTGAGGACTCCGTAGAGACGCAGGTGGGCGAGGTGGAAGTGGGGAAAGGCGGAGAGGAAGAGCTTGATGGCGAAGAGCGCCGCGGCTCGGCGGAGGATGTGCAAGGCGAGGGTGCGGCGCGACTGGCCGCGGGCGATGCGGGAGTGGAGCGAGAGGATGATGGAGACGCCTATGAGGAAGAGGAAGTTGGGGAAGACGAGGTCGGTTGCGGTGAAGCCGTTCCAGGGGGCGTGGTCGAGCTGGGGGTAGACGTGGGCCCAGTCGCCGGGGTCGTTGACGAGAATCATGAAGGCGATGGTGAGACCGCGCAGGACGTCGATGGAGAGGACGCGGGTTGAGGTGGGGGCTTGCATCGTGAACCATCATCGCTCACTAGGCGAGATCGCGGCGGGAACATTCGTGGGGCGGCGGTGTCTAAGGTAGCGGACGCATTCCTCGCAGATGCGCACCTAGGGCACTCTCCCATTTGGGTAGGTGCCCGGTCCGATCATTCGATCGGTTGGAGGTGCCTTATGTTCGAAGGAAGCCTGGTGGCATCGCGTGGGTTGGAGGGTTCGGGGACGGGGCGCTGGACGGCGCTGGGTTCGGTCACGTTACAGTGCGCGCTGGCGGGGCTCTTGTTGGCGCTTCCGATGCTGCGACCGGGGTCGATCCCGATGGTCCCGTTGGCGCCGCGACTGGTTGCGCCCGAGATCCCGAGGCCGGTGGTTTTGCCGGTGCAGACGAGGTTGGCTGCGGCGGCCTCGACTGCGCTGAGTGTGCCTGCGACGGTCGCGGCGGCGGCGAGTGGGCAGCGGCTGATCTTCACGCATCCCGACGGTTTGACGAGCGATCCGGCCCCGCCGATGGATCCCAACCTGCGGATGGGAATGGGAGGACCGGGGGCGCTTGGCGTGCTGAGCGGTGTGGGCGACGCGGGACCGGCGGCGGTGACGCGGGTTGTGACACGTGGGCCGACGGGGCCGCTGCGTGTGTCTGAGCTCTCGGCGGGAATGCTGCTGTCACCGATCCGGCCTGTTTACCCGGCGATGGCGAGGATGGCGGGGGTGCAGGGAACGGTGGTGGTGGAGGCGACGATCTCGAGGGCGGGCCGGATCGAGAGCCTGCGGGTGGTGAGCGGGCCAGCGATGCTGCGTGGGGCGGCGCTGGACGCGGTTGCGGCGGCACGCTATCAGCCGTACAAGCTGAATGGAGAGGCGACTGAGGTGCAGACGACGGTAACGGTGATGTTCCGGCTGGGTGAGTGAGCTGGATCTCTCCCGGAGGGTCGCTCAGGCTGCGGTGGGCGAGGCGGCCTGGGGCGAGGGGGCGAGCACGGTGCGCACGTGCGGGGCTTCGTGGTTGTAGTCGAGGAGCGGGTAGCCGGCTTTCTTCCATCCGTCGAAGCCACCGCGCAGAGGGCGGACGCGGGTGATGCCGAGCTTGTGGAGCTGCATGGCGACCTTGGCGCTGGTCTCCTCCGAGGGGCAGGTGCAATAGAGGATGACGTCGCGGTCGCGGGGGAAGGCGTAGGCGCACTGCGCGATCTCGGATGGGCCGATGCGCACGGCGCCGGGGAGCACGCGGGGGTCGGGCAGATAGTCCAGGGGATGGCGCAGGTCGACGATGAAGGGGTTGGGTGCGCCGTCGCGCGTGGCCTCGTCGAGCATGGCCTTCAGCTCTTCGGGGTCGAGGCGCATCTCGCGCACGCGGGCGATGAAGCGGCGATGTTTGACCACGCGCCAGATGAAGAAGCCGGCGACCATCAGGACGAAGACCAGCACGGCGAAGTGGCTGAGGAAGGCGAAGAAGGTCTGGCTGCGCTTGGCCAGGTCGCCGAAGAAGCGGCCGGCGAGGAGGAACGAGAGCGACCAGATGAGGGCGCCGGAGAGATCGAAGGCGAGGAAGCGCGCATAGCTCATGCCGGTCTGGCCGGCGATGGGCGCGGCGACGGTGGAGAGGCCGGGGACAAACTTGGCGAAGAGCAGAGTGACGGGCCCGCGGCGGATGAAGTAGCCCTCGGTCTTGGAGACACAGGTCTCGGCCTCGAGCGAGAGCCTGCACAAGAGGCGGATGACGCTGTTGCCGAAGCTGCGGCCGAGGAAGTACCAACTGGAGTCGGCGACGATGCAGGCCGCGATCACCGAGGCGAGGGACGCCGTGAGACTGACGCGGTGGGTCGCGCTGAGAGTGCCCGCGGTGAGCAGCAGAGGAATGCTCGGCACCGGCAGGCCAAGCTGCTCCCCGAGCACCCACAGGAAGAGGATGACGTAGGCGTAGCCGACGAAGAACTCGATGGCGATGGGCATGGAGGAGTCTCCTCGCTCTCTAGATGAGAATAAACCCGGCAGGGATGTGAATTTATTAAAAAGGGAGAGGCGGTTGGGTCGCCTGGGAGGGTCCGTTCCGGATTAAGGAGGGTAGACTGCGCGCGGGATCGGGCGATTTTTTTTTGGACAGCGGCCGGCGCGTTTCAGCGACCGGCGATCAGCGATCAGCTTTCAGCGACCGGTGGTCGGCGCGGCGAATCCATTACATTGCGGGGGGATGGTGGGGGTCGATTGGATCGGTGGAGGGTTCGGCTGGCGGCTTGGCGATGCTCTTGATGCCGCCGGGGTTGACCGAGTCGCGCAGCTCCTTGGAGGGCTTGAAGAAGGGCACGCGCTTGGCGGGAACGTCGACGCGTTCGCCGGTCTTGGGGTTGCGCCCGATGCGGGAGTTGCGCTGGCGGGTGCGGAAGCTGCCGAAGCCGCGAATCTCGATCTTGTCGCCGGCCTTGAGAGCTCCGATGACCGACTCGAAGAGGGTGTCGACGATGATCTCACCGTCACGGCGGGTCAGGTCGCCAAGAGCGGTCACTCGGTCGACAAGATCGGCTTTCGTCATCGGGGGCTCTCCTTGGATCAGCGCGGGATCGATCTCTAGCTTATCGCTGATTGTAGATGGGATGCAGGATTTCCGTCAGCCGGGGAGAAAATTATTTAGGCGGGGGCCGAGCCAGGGTGACGGCAGGGGTGCAAATTCATGCAGGTATAAAGGGAACCTAAAGGGCGGCAGCATCGAGGTCGATATTCTGCCAGTCGCCGCGTTCGATGCCAGCGCGAATCTGGGCCGGGGTCTTTCCCTGCTTGGTTTGCTGGTAGCTGTAGACGGCCTCGCGCGTGCAGGTGGAGCAACTGGCGCCGTGGGTGGTCTCAAAACAACTGTGCAGGCTGTTGTGGCCCATCTCGCGGTCGCAGCGGCAGTAGCAGGGCTGCTGGTGGAGCACGGCGGGGATCTTTGCCGCCATTTTGTAGGCGATGATTTGATAGCTGTGCTGGAAGTAGGGGCCGGTGAGCTGGCTGCCGCTGAGGATGGGCGGCAGAGGATGGGTGGGGGGGCCGGCGTTGTAGGCGGGGATGTCATCAGCCGGGTTGCTCCACTGGGCCGAGGCCACGATGGCGACGAGGCCGAGCGCGATGCATCCGAGAAGACGCTTCATGCAGCCATCATAATCCAGGCCGCGGCCGACGGCGGGGCCGAGGGCGCGGTTTGAATCCCCAAAAGGGGGTACGGGCGAGCGCGCAGCGGCCCTGAATTTTCCGCGGCATGGTGCCGATAGGAGCAGCGCCAGGGCCCGCCCTTCGACCCTGACCACTTCGGCGCGTCCCGCAATTGAGCCTGGAAGCCTGCCATGACACACAGTATCGGCCAACCCCGGTCCCAGACTAGCGGCGCAGGGCCCGGCCAGGAACATTGGAGTTGCAGCATGGTTGAAGAAGCGATTGGCCCACAGGCCGACGAGGCGCCGCCTATCCCGCAGCCGACCCAGTTTATCGCGCGGCAACCGATCCTGAATGCGCGGCGGGAGATCGTCGCCTACGAGCTGCTCTCGCGCGCGGGCTGGGAGAACTGGTTTCGCGGGGAGCGGGGCGAGGCGACGCGGCGGACGCTTGACCAGTGCGTGTTTATGGGCATCGACTCGCTGACCCACCACCAGCTTGCGTTCGTGAACTGCACGCGAGAGATCCTGCTGAGCCGGTGGGTGACGCTTCTGCCGCCGCAGACCACGGTGCTGGAGATCCTGGAGACGGTGGCTCCGGACACAGAGCTGGTGGAGACCTGCATCGAGCTGCGCAAGATGGGATACAAGCTGGCGCTGGACGACCTTGTGCCGCGGCCTGAGATGCAGCCGCTGATCGACCTGGCGAGCTATGTGAAGGTCGACTTCCGCCTGCAGGACGCTGAGAGGCGGCGGGCGATCCACACCATGGTGCGAGGCAGCCATGCCGCCCTGCTGGCGGAGAAGGTGGAAGACCAGGAGCAGTTCAATACCGCGCGCGCGGAGGGCTACGAATACTTCCAGGGGTACTTCTTCGGCAAGCCGACGGTGACGGCCAACCGGGAGATCCCGGCCAGCCGCATCAACTACCTTCGGCTGCTGGTGGCACTGACCCGGGACCCGCTGAACCTGAACGAGGTAAGCGAGATCGTAAAGATGGAGGCGTCGCTGTGCTACCGGCTGTTGCGGCTGGCGAACTCGCCGCTGTGGGGCAGGCGAAGCGACGTGACCAGCGTGCTGGACGCCTTCATGCTGGTGGGCGAGAACCGGTTCCGGATGCTGGTGTCGGTGGCGGCCTCGTGCGAGATGGGAGAGAACCAGGCCCCCGCGCTGACGGTGCAGTCGCTGGAGCGGGCGCGTTTCTGCGAGCTGTTGGCCCCAGTGATTGGGGAGAAGCCCTCGGAGCAGTTCATGCTGGGCCTGTTTTCGCTGCTCGAAGCGATGCTGGGCATCCCCATGGCGACGATCATGCAGACGCTGCCCCTGCGCCGGGAGGTGAAGGCGGCGCTGCAAGGCGCCACCAACCAGGTCTCGGTGCCGCTGTGCATGATCAAGAACTTCGAACTGGGTCTCTGGGAGCCCTGCGTGGGCACGGCGCGCACGCTGGACATCAAGGAAGAGACACTGACCCGTCTTTATATCGAGGCGGTGCAGTGGGCGTCGGAGGCCTTCGAATCCAGCCGGTAGAAGATGTTTCCCGGGCGCCCCGCGGGGAGCCCAACTCGCGACCAGATTTTCGTCGCCTATTGTGGAGCTGTTTATGGTGATCGAAAGGGATGGCCGGCTGGGCGGTGAGGGAGGGAGAGAATCTCCGGTTGCGCGGGTGGACCGTTTTCTGGCGCGGCAGCCCATCCTGAATGGCCGACGCGAGACGCTGGGCTACGAGCTGCTCTTCCGTTCCAGCTGGGAGAACTCATTCCGCGGCGAGGCGGAAGATTCGACGCAGAAGATGCTGGACAACTGCGTGTATCTGGGCGTCGAGTCGGTGGCCGACAACCTGCTCGCCTTCGTCAACTGCACACGCCAGGCGCTGGTGGATGGATTGGTGACGATCCTTCCGCCGAAGATCACTGTCCTTGAGGTGCTGGAGACGGTGGAGCCGGATGCCGAGCTGCTGAACGCCTGCGCCGGCCTGTGCAAGATGGGCTATGCACTCGCGCTGGACGACTTCCTGCCGCGTCCCGAGCTGCAGCCGCTGGTGGAGATGGCGAGCTACATCAAGGTGGACTTCCGGCTGTCGGACGCGGCCATGCGGGGGCAGATCCGGCGGATGACGCGCGGCAGCCGCGCCACGCTGCTGGCGGAGAAGGTGGAGAACCAGGAAGAGTTCAACATCGCGCGCGACGAGGGCTTCGAATGCTTCCAGGGCTACTTCTTCTGCCGGCCCAAGATCGTGGCCAACCGCGAGATCCCGCCGAACCGCCTGAACTACCTCCGGCTTCTCGCGGAGCTGGCCCGCGACCCGCTGGACCTGCACACGGCCACGCATATTGTCGAACTGGAGGCGTCACTCTGCTACCGGCTTCTGCGCCTGGCCAACTCTCCGCTGTGGGCGGTCCGCAACCAGGTGACCAGCGTGCAGGAGGCGTTCATGCTGGTGGGGGAGAACCGCTTCCGGAAGCTGGCGTCGGTGGCGGCCTCGTGCGTGCTGAGCCAGGAGCAGCCTCCGGCGCTGATCGGCCTCTCGCTGGAGCGGGCGCGCTTCTGCGAGCTGCTGGCCCCGATGGCGGGGCAAAATCCTATGGAGCAGTTTCTGCTGGGCCTGATGTCGCTGCTCGACGCGGTGCTGGAGGTGCCCATGGAATCGATTGTGGAGTCGCTGCCGCTGCGCGAAGAGGCGAAGGCCGCGCTGCTGGGAGCGAAGAACCCGGCCGCGGTGCCGCTGTGGCTGATTCGAAGCTTCGAGTCGGGGGCCTGGGGGAGCTGTGCGTGCGCCGCGAAGGACCTGGGGACCAGCGAGGAGACGCTTGCGCGCCTGTATATGGAGGCGGTGCAGTGGGCGGGCGAGTCGCTGGCATCGAGCCGCTAGAGCAGTCTCTCCAGGACAATGCAGATGCGGATTGCGGCGCTCAGGGGTTTGCGGTGAGGCTTGCGGTGAGGATGCGGGTGTCTTGGTGGGCGAGCGGGGTGAAGACGCCGCCGAGGTGTTGCCATGCGGGGTTGCCGTCGGGCGCGCTGAGACGAAGGCCATCGGCGGCGAGGCGCTGGGCGAGCCATCCGGTGGGGCGGGCGAGGAGGGTGAGTTCGCGGTTGGGGAAGAGCGAGGCGTCGTAGGGGACGATGCTGATGGGGAAGACGCCTTCGCGACCGGCCCAGAGGTTCTGCTCGCCGGAGTCGTCGGGTTCGGTGCGGTGGATGGCGTCGAAGTCGATGGGGAAGACGATGCGGGCGGGGACGTCCTGCGCGGAGTAATGGGCGAGGGGGAGGACGATCAGCGAGTCGCCGACAACGATTGGCTGGGCGCTGGGGCGGCGGGCGATTTGGTCGCGAATTGCCAGGAAGGCGCTGCGCTGCCGGGCGAGGACGAAGGCGCAGGCGGTCTCGCGGGCCGCGACCCAGAGGAGTGCGGCGGCGAGCAGCAGGATGGCTGCGCGTGGGCTTGCGCCGAAGACGCGCTGGGCGAGCAGCGCAGTGGCGAAGGCGAAGGCGCAGCAGACGGGGACGATGCAGCGAGCGCTGATGATGCCTCCGCCGGCAGAGGCGAGGAGATATCCAAGGAATGGGTAGGCGAGGAGCGCGAGGAGCGCGGCGGTCTCGTGTGGTTGGAGCGCGCGGCCAGAGGCGGATGCGGGTTGCGGGTCGCGCAGAGTGGGTTGCTTGCGATGTCTCCAATGCGTCCACGCAGCGTAGAGGGCGAGTGCGAGGACGGGCCAGAAGACGCCTTCGACCAGGACGAGGTAACTCTCGGCGATCATGGTGGGGTTGGGGCGGTTCCAGGCGTGGGGCGCGAACTCGGCGAGATTGTGGCGGATGAGGGGCCTGAATGCGAGCAGAGGCAGAGCGGCGGCGGCCATGGCAAGCCAGGGCGCCGGTTCGATGCGGCGGGCGCGGAGCTGGCGGACGGCTTCGCCGAGGGCGATGGGGAAGAAGGCAAGTACGCCGTAGTAGTTGGAGGAGAGGCCGAGGGCGAGCGCAGCGCACATGGCGGCGAGCGCGGCGAGCCTGCGCGGGCCGCGTGCGTCGCAGAAGACCAGCCAGAGCAGGAGGCCCGCCATGCTGAAGGCGATTAGCGGCGCGTAGGAGCGCGCGTCGTAGGCGTAGTCGAAGCCGCGCGTCGCCATAAAGGCGAGGACGCCGAGAGCGGCATAGGCGGGCGCGGCCCAACGGCGGAGGATGGTCCAGAGACAGACGATGGCGAGCAGCACGCAGAGGACGGAGGGAAGGCGGACGGCGAGCGCGGCCTCGCCAAAGAGGCGGGTCGATTGGAGCACGAGCCAGTGGGAGAGCGGCGGGTTGGGGTCGGCGCCGCGGGCGAGCGCGCGCCAGATGGCGGCGAGGCTGCCCTGGCGGGCGATGGCGAGGGTGATGAGTTCGTCGCACCAGAGCAATTTCGTGGAGGCCTGGGCGCAGGCGATGGTGAGATAGAGGGCGATGAGGGCGGCGAGGGTGCGGGTGGGGCTGCGATCGACGGCGGCCAGCAGGCTTTCGGCCGACTGTTGCGGGGCGACGCGGGCTTCGCGAGTGGGAGGGGTGGGAGATGCGAGGCAGGAATCGCGGTCGCGTGGAGACCGCTGGTTGACCATCGCCTCGCGCGCTTCGTCCATAGAGTAGGTCTGCCGGCGCGCCGCCTACGGGCAAAAAAGGCGGCACGAACATTTGATTGTCCGTGCCGGGAGGCCAGTGACGCAACTTATATCAGCCAAACACACCGGACGAGCCGGGAAGGCCGAAGACCTGGAGCGGGACTGCACCGTACCGCGCTCTGCACAGAAAGAATATCACGCAATCTTAATCTGGGTTGGGACGGCCGGCGGTCCAGATTTGAGATGGGGCGCGTCCGGCTGGATCGGAGCCGCAAAGGGCTGGGTGCGAGCGAGGCTCAGGGAGCGAAGTCCGCGCTGAGGTGGCGGGCCATCTTGGCGTCGCGGGCGGTGATGCCGCCGGCATCGTGCGAGACGAGCGCGAGCCGGACGCGGTTGTAGCGGATGTCGATGTCGGGGTGGTGTTGGTCGGCTTCGGCGAGCGCGGCCACGCGATTGACGAAGGCCATGGCCTCGACGAAGTCCTTGAAGTTCCAGTAGCGGACGAGCATGCCGTCCTGGTGGGCCCACTCGGGCAGCTCGGCCAGGAGCTGGTGCAGCTCGTGCTCGGAGAGTGTCTGTAGGGTGGATGGCATGGTTTGCTCCCGGCTGCGGGGTCGCAGCATGGAGCGATGGTAAGCCGGTGGGCCTGAGTGCGCAATCGGGCGTGCAATTGGGCGCGGCCGGCTGGGTGTTTTTTCCTTTACGGCTTTCGGCGGTCAGCGGTCAGCGGTCGGTTTCGGTGATCAGCTATCAGCGGACGGCGGTCAGCCTTCGGCGAATCGGCGGTCGGTTGGGGGCGGGTCAGGCGGGCATGCCGAAGGTGCCGGAGGCGCCGTCCTGTACTTCCTGGCGGAGTTTGGCGAAGAGCTCCTCGGGCATGGTGAGGAAGACCTCGACGATTTTGGGGTCAAACTGGGTGCCGCTGTAGCGCTCGATCTCGGCGCGGGCCTCGGCGAAGCTGCGGCCCTTGCGGTAGGGGCGGTCGGAGGTCATGGCGTCGAGGGTGTCGGCGATGGCGAAGATGCGCGCGCCGAGGGGGATCTCGTCGCCGGAGAGGCCGCGCGGATAGCCCTTGCCGTCGAAGGTCTCCTGGTGGGTGTGGATGATCTCGGCGGCGTCGCGCAGGAAGGGGATCTTGCGCACCATCTCATAACCACGGGTGCAGTGCTCGCGCATGATCGCGGTCTCGGCGGGGTCGAGCTTGCCGGGCTTGAGCAGGATGCGGTCGGGGGTGGCGATCTTGCCGATGTCGTGGAGGAAGGCGCCGCGCGCGATGATGCGCAACTGGTCGGCGTCCAGGCCCAACTGGCGGGCGAGGGCGATGGTGTATGCGGTGACGCGGCGGGAGTGGCCCTCGGTCTCGGCGTCGCGCAGGTCGAGGGCGTCGCCCATGGCCTCGAGGGTGATGTCGTAGCTGCGCTCGAGGTCGTGCATGGTCTCGCGCAGGCGGCCGGTGCGGGCGGAGATGATCTGCTCGAGGTTCTGGCGGTAGGCGGCGTTCTGCTTGAGCAACTGTCCATGTTCGAGCGCGCGCGCGACCACGCTGAGAAGCTGGCTGCGCTCGAAGGGCTTGAGCAGGTAGTCGATGGCGCCGCGGCGAAAGGCGTTGGAGGCGACGTGGATGTCATGCACGGCGGTGAGCATGACGACGGGCAGGCCGGGATAGTTGGCGCAGAGAGCATCGAGCAGCGCGAGGCCGTCGACGCCGGCCATCATGACGTCGCAGAGCACGAGGCGGCAGCCGGGGTCCTGGGCGAGGTCGTCCAGCGCGAGTTGGGCGCTGGACGCGGTGGCGACCACGTATCCGCTGCGCTCGAGCAGCGCGCTGAGCACGCCGCGGACGGGCGCTTCGTCATCCACCACCAGGATGCGCTCCTGGTGCCCGGGAATCTCCTCTTGCTGCATCGTCCTTGCTCTCCACCGGACCGGCCCGCGGTCGGGCGCAGGAGACCGTCCGGTCGCCTGTCAGGTCTATCGGCGGCCCGCGCGCGGCCATCAGCCGCTTATGATGGAGCGGAGATCACCTTCAGGAGACGGGAGAGAGGATGAGACAGGAGCAGATGAGACAGGAGCAGATGGGGCAGGAGCAGATGAGCCAGGAGCAGTGGACGGCGGTGGACCGGTATATCTCGGAGAAGGTGGTTGCGCCGGATGGGGCGCTGGATGCGGTGCTGAAGGCGAATGCGGCGGGGGGACTGCCCTCGATCGATGTGGCGGCGAACCAGGGCAAGTTGCTGCACCTTTTCGTGAAGATGGTGGGGGCGAAGCGGGTGCTGGAGATTGGGACGCTGGGCGGGTACAGCACCATCTGGATGGCGCGGGCGCTGCCTGCGGGGGGAAGGCTGTTGACGCTGGAGTTGAACCCGAAGCACGCCGAGGTGGCGAGCGGCAACGTGGAGCGGGCGGGCGTGGCGGAGCGGGTGGAGATCCGGGTGGGGCCGGCGCTGGAGTCGCTGGCGAAGCTGGTGGATGAGGGCGCGGCGGCGTTCGACCTGATCTTTATCGACGCGGACAAGCAGAACATTCCCGCGTATGTGGGGTGGGCGATGAAGCTGGCGCGGCCGGGGACGGTGATTGTGACTGACAACGTGATCCGCGACGGAGCGGTGATCGATGCGGCGAGCGAGGACACGGCGGTTCAGGGCGTGCGCAGCATGTTCGATCTGCTGGCGGCGGAGCCGCGATTGACGGCGACGGCGATCCAGACGGTGGGCAGCAAGGGATATGACGGCTTCGCGCTGGCGATTGTGAACGAATAAGCGGGATGCGGTCAGGGTTTCCTGGCCGCATCGCGCATGGCGCGGCGCTCTGCGACCCAGCCTTTTTTGTTCTCCTGACGCGAGCGGCCGATGGCCAGTGCGCCGGCGGGAACGGGCTGCGTGACGCAGGAACCGGCGGCGACGTAGGCTCCTTCGCCGATGCTGACCGGCGCGACCAGGGTTGAGTCCGAGCCGATGAACGCGCCGTCGCCGATGGCGGTGGTGTGCTTCTCGACGCCGTCGTAGTTGCAGGTGATGACGCCTGCGCCGACGTTGACGCCCTCGCCGATGATGGCGTCGCCGAGGTAGGTGAGGTGGTTGGCCTTGGAGCCGCGGCCGAGGGTGAGCTTCTTGGTCTCGCAGAAGTTGCCGACGTGGGCGTCGGGGCCGATCTTGCTTTCGGGGCGAAGATGCGCGTAGGGGCCGAGCAGCGCGCCGTCGCCGACCTCCGCGCCATCGAGGATACAGCCGTTGCGGACGGTGACGCGGTCGCCGAGGGTGGAGCTCTGGATGACGGAGTAGGAGCGGATGCGGCAGTCGCTGCCGATGCGGGTTTGGCCGAGGAGTTGAACGTAGGGTTCGATGACGGTGTCCGCGCCAACTTTGACCTCGGCGTCGATGACGCAGGTCTCGGGGCGGAAGATGGTGACGCCCTGGGCCATGAGGCGCGTTGCGGCGCCGGCGCGCATGGCGGCGTCGAGGTGCATCATCTCGGCGATGGTGTTGGCGCCGAGGACTTCATCGACGCTGGAGGCCTTGAGTGCGAGGACGCGGCGAGAATCGGCGACGAGCAGTGCGGCGAGGTCGGTGAGGTAGAACTCGCCGTGGGCGTTGTCGGTGGAGAGGAGGTCGAGTTTGGCGAAGAGGGCTGCGGTTTCGAAGCAGTAGATGCCGGAGTTGATCTCTGGCGCGGAGAGCTGGGCGGGGGTGAGAGATTTCTGTTCGACGATGGCGGTGACTTCGGGGCTGTACGGAGTGCGGCGGAGGACGCGACCGTAGCCGGTGGGGTCGGGCGGCTGGGCGGTGAGGATGGTCATCGCCGCGCGTTCGAGCAGGTGCAGTTCGCAGAGGGCGGCGAGGGTCTCGGGGCGGATGAGGGGGACGTCGCCGGAGAGGACGAGCAGTTGCGGGGGGATGGGTTGGCCTGAGAGCTCGAACCAGGCCTTGAGGACCTGCATCGCGTGGCCGGTGCCGCGCTGCGGCTCCTGCGGGACGAAGTTGACGCCGGTGGCGGCGATGGCGGCCTGGACGCGTTCGGCTTCGTGGCCGACGATGCAGAAGATGTGGCCGGCGGGGACGAGCGTCTTCGCGGCGGCGATCACGTGCAGCAGCAGGGCGCGGCCGCCGACCTCGTGCAGCACCTTGGGGCGCTTGCTCTTGAGCCGGGTGCCCTTGCCCGCGGCCATGATGGCGACTGCGAATCCAGTGGGTTCCATGTCCCCGCTATCTTCTCACGGCGAATCGGGTTGGCTCCATTGCGGGGCGGGAGCATAATCGTTGCAGAAGCTATTTCCTGAGGCTCTCCATGGCGACCAACACGCTCATCCCGGTCAGCGAATACCTCCGCACGAGCTACGAGCCGGACTGCGACTACGTGGATGGGGAGATCCAGGAGAGAAACTTGGGCGAACAGGACCATAGCGATCTGCAGACGCGTATTGCGGTCTTACTCTGCGCCGCGGAGAACGAGCGATACATTTGGGTGAACACGGAGCTGCGCGTGCAGGTGAAGGCGGCCCGGTTTCGCGTTCCCGATGTGTGCGTCCGCCGGGCGGACGCGCCGAGCGAGCAGATCGTACGCACACCGCCGCTGCTTTGCGTTGAGGTGCTCTCGCCGGAGGACACGGTCGCGCGGACGCGCGCGAGGGTCAGGGACTTTCTCGACATGGGCGTGGTTCAGGTGTGGGTGGTCGATCCGGCGACGCGCAGCGTGATGGTATTCAGCGGCACGACCATGGTGGAACAGAGCGACGGTGAGTTGACAGTGCCGGAGACGCCGGTGGTCATCGCGCTGGCAGAGATATTCAAGGTGCTGGATCGCCGCCGCTAGCTGCGATCACTGTCCGGAACCGGCACTCGTTCCGCCGGCGTTGGGTTTAGGTGGGCCGGGGGGTGGGGGGATGGAGATGTCGAGGTCGGTGACCTTGCCCAGTTTGGAGAGGGGCGGGTCGATCTCCTGCTTATTGCCGACGACGAGGATGGCGAGCTTGGAGACGTCGATGTATTTGTTGGCGACGCGGGTGACGTCGGCGGCGGTGACCTTTTCGATGCCGTCGCGGTACTTCTCAAGGAAGTCGGGCGGGTAGCCGAAGAAGGCGAGGTTGACCTGCTCGTTGAGGGTCTTCTCCGGCGTGTCGTAGTGGAAGATGAAGGAGTTGAGGACCTGGTCCTTGGCCTTGCTGAGTTCGCCGGGGGTGGGAGGATCGGTCTTGAGGCGGGCGATCTCCTCGAGCACGGCCTGGGTGGCCGCGACGGTGCTGACGCTCTTGGTGCCGGCCTCCGAGAGGAAGATGCCGGGATGGTCATAGGAGGAGCCGAAGCTGCCGCTGACGTCGTAGGCTAGGCCGAGCTTGGTGCGCACATATTGCACGACGCGCGAACCGAAGCCTCCGGAGAAGACCTCATTCATCACGCTGAGCGCGTAGTAGTCGGGGTTGCTGCGCTCGGTGCCCAGGCCGACGATTTCGACGTTCGACTGGTTGACGTCTTCCTTGTCGGCGAAGTAGACGCCGGGGGTGGGGCCGGAAAAGTCCTGCTTCGGGGCCTCGATCGCGAACTGACCGCGCCCGCTCACGGCCATTGGCAGCGGCTCGAAGACCTTGCGCAGTTTGGCCTCCATCGCGGCGGAGTCGAAGTCGCCTTCGACGGCGACGATCATCTGGTTGGGGACGACGGTGCTGTCGTGAAAGGCTTTGAGGTCGTCGAGGGTGACGGCTTCGACGGTGGCGTACTCGGCCTGGCGGGCGTAGGGGCTGGATGGGCCGTAGGCCAGCTTGGCGGCCTCGCGTCCGGCGATCTCGCTGGCTTCGTCGTTGCGGCGGGAGATGCCGGTCATCATCTCGCGCTGGGCGAGCTGGAGTTTGTCCGCCTTGAATGCGGGATGGAGCAGGAGATCGAAGGTCTCGCCGAAGACGGTGTCGAAGTCCTGCTTGAAGCCCGACCACTGCACGGCGGTGTACTCGAGGCCGCCGTCGGTCTCGATGCTGGCGGCCTTCTCGGCCAGCTCTGTGTCGAGGGCGTCGCCGTTGTGCGCGGCCGTGCCGCTGGTGCGCCAGGTCTCGCCGTAGAGGGAGACGAGGCCGACCTTGGCGGCGGGCTCATTGCGGCTGCCGCCGCGGATGAGGATGGTGCCATCGACAAAGGGAAGCTCGTGGTCTTCCTGGAGGAAGATGACGAGGCCGTTGGCCAGCTCGATGCGCCTAGGCTGGGCCGGTTTGAACGCGTGCAGCGGCGGGATGGCAATGCTCTTCCAGGGCTGAGGCTGTGCGGGACCTGGGGCGGCGGTCTTCGCTGCCGGGGGTGGGGGCGGCGGGGCAGCCTGGGCGAGGGTGAGTTGTCCGGCAGAGATGAGGAGGCTGAAGGCGACAGCAGCGATCGTGGAAGGGATTCCGATCTTCATCGGCCACCTCCGGCGTTCTGCACGGCGGGTTGGGGGGGCGGCGTGAATTCGATGCGCGCTTCGGTGCGGTTGCTCTCGACGAAGATCTTGTTGGCGACACGGCGAACGTCGCCTTTGCTCACTTTGTCGATGCGGTCGAGCTCGCGGAAGAGCTCGCGCCAGTCGCCGTAGCGGGTCTGGTACTCGGCGAGGGAGTGGGCGAGGCCCTGGTTGTCGGCGAGGCCGCGCAGCAGGTCGGCGCGCGCGCGGGTCTTGAACATGGCGAGCTCTTCGTCGGTGACGTCGGCCGACTTGAGCTTGTCGATCTCCTTGTGGATGGCGTCGCGCATCTCGTCCGGGGTGTGGCCGGGGACGGGGACGGCGTAGAAGGCGAAGAGGCCGGGGTACTTGTCGCCGGGGAAGGTGCTGAGGCCTTCGGCTTCAGCGGCGATCTTCTGGTCGCGCACCAGGCTCTTATAGAGCCGCGCGGTGCGACCGTTGGAGAAGATGTCGGTGATGGCGTCGTAGACCGAATCGTCGGGGTCGCGATAGTCGGGGCGGTGGTAGCCCTCGATATAGAAGGGCTGGGTGGCCTCGCGGATCACCACGGTCTTCTCGGCAAACTGGGGCGGCTCGATGGTGGTCATCGGCTCCGGCCTGGGGCCGGCGGGGACCGCGCCGAAGTATTTGGTGAGCATCGGCATGACGGCGGCGGCCTTCACGTCGCCGACGACGGCGACGACGATGTTGGAAGGGACGTAATACTTCTTGTGGAAGGCATCGGCCTCGGTGGCGGAGACCTGGCTGATCTCGCTCTCCCAGCCGACGCCGGAGCGGCCGTAGGGATGGGCGACGTAGGCCGTGGCAAGGAACTGCTCGACCATTGCGCCGATGGGGTTGGAGTCGATCCTCATGCGGCGCTCCTCCTGGACGACATCGCGCTCCTTGTAGAACTCGCGCTCGACGGGGTGAGCGATGCGGCCGCTCTCCATGTAGGCCCAGAGCTCGAGGCGGTTGGAGGGCATGCTCCAGAAGTACTGGGTGGAGTCCTCGCCGGTGGAGGCGTTGAGGCCGACGGCGCCGTTCTGCTCGGCGAGTTCGGCGAACTGGTTGGGGATGACGAATTTCTGCGCGGCGGCCTGCGCGTCTTCAAAGGCCTTCATGAGCGAGGCGAGCTTGGCGGGGTCCTGGCCGACGCGTTTGCGATACTCGGCGTCGTATGCGGCGTAGGCGGTCTCGACCTTGGCGAGGGCGATTTTTTCCGCAGCGTAGTTGCTGGTGCCGATCTGCTCGGTGCCTTTGAAGGCCATGTGCTCGAACATGTGGGCGAGGCCGCTGGCTCCCTGGGGATCGTCGGCGGAGCCGGCATCGACCAGGGTGTAGAAGCTGAAGACCGGGGCCTCGGGGCGCTCGAGGACGATGAGCGTGAGCCCATTGGGCAGCACCTTGACGGTGGTGCGCTTCTCGAAGGCGGCGACGTCCTGCGCGCGCGCGCAGAGCCCCACAGCCAATGCAGACGCCAGGACAACGGCGGCAAGACGACGGACCGGCACACAGCTTCGCACGCAATACCCTCCAGCAACGGAATCAAACCTTAACCATACCGGATTTTGCGCTGCCGCCCGGCCTTGGGGCGGGTGGGCTAATGCGGCGGACGAAGCCTGCGCCAGATCGTCTTGAGCCAGGCCGTCGGCCGGTGGAGGAGCGAGCGGGCCTCAGTCTCCGCCGCGGCGCTGATGTTGGCGATGCCGGCGGAGAGGAATTGCTGCTGGGTCCAAGTGTTGCGCGCCGCGCCGATTCCGTTACGGAAGCACTGGGCCGCGGCCTGAGCCCAGTTGGCGGACTCGACGGCTTGCAGCATCCTGGGATAGCCCTTGAGCAGGCCGGCGGGGCCGAGGTTGTAGGCCATATCGAGCAGCGCCATCTTGACGGGATCGGGGAGGGCGTCGTATCCGAGGATGCCAGCGCGGATTGTGGCCTCGAAGCCGGTGAGCATGGCGCTGAGTTTGGCGTCGATGATCTCCTGCGGGAGCTGGGGGGAGCTGGCTGCCTGGTAGAAGGCGGGCAGCTTGTCCGGGGCGAGGGCGGCGACGCGGGCGAAGTCGGCGGCGATCTGGCCTGGAGTGGCGGGCGCGCCCGCGGCGGTGAAGGCCAGCGCGGATGCGGCGGCGGCGTTGGGGAGCATGAGGCCCACGCCGACCGTTACATTGCCTGCGCTATCCAGGTACATCCAGGGCACGCAGCCCTCAAAGAGCTTCAACTGCGCCAATAACTCAGCAAGGTACGTTGGCATGGGGCCAGCGTAGCACGGGGGCAGGGGGAGGGGCGGCTTGGCTGAATCAAAGGCGCATAGGGTGGGCAAAGGACGGCGGGCTGTTGGAGGATTGGCGTACAAGCGTACGAATGTAATGATGAGAGCGGAGGGCAGATTTGTGGCTTATGTGGATCCCAGCACCGTGCAGTCCCCCGTGGGCTCGTCGAGGACATTCAGGTGGCCTACGACAAGGGACCGACTGAGTTTAGCTGGTCGATCGCCCAACTGAAGTGGGACAAGAAGCCCGCCGTCGGAATCCGGTGGAACGGGGACGTGGGCAAGCCGGGGAGCGGCCAGCCGCAGTCCCGCGGAAATGCGACCTGGTTCATCGTCCCGGACGAGATTGCCGGCGCCGTGGTTGCCGCTGCCTCTGCCTTGGAGCGGGAGAAGGAGGATGCCCTTTATCGGAGCTACTGCGAGATGGCCGCCGACACCGAGCGTGAAGCGGAAGCCACGGAATGGAGCGAGGCTCTGATCGGAGATGGGCTTGAGACGAAGTGAGGTCTATTGGGTTGCCTTCGACCCTTCGATGGGAGGCAAGATTCAGAAGACGCGCCCCGCGGTCATCGTCAGCAACGACGCTGCCAATCGCGCGACCAACCGAACGATTGTGGTTCCGCTCACCTCGCAGGTCGAGCGGGTTTATGCGGGCGAGACACTGGTGCAGCTGAATGGGCAGACGCGCAAGGCGACGGCGGACCAGATCACCACGGCAAGCAAACTGAGGTTCAAGACGATCATCGGCAGGCTTCCCGCGGAAGATATGAGCCGAGTTGAGCGCGTCATCCTGGTGCAGTTGGGAATCAAGGGTTCCGCGTGAGAGAAACGATTGCAGCGACGCGTTTGAGTCCCCGAGGGGGAGACCGGGCCCAACTCCCGTGTTTCTGCTAGTGTGGAGGTCGCGGCGGATACGGCTGCGAGGCGGCGCTCGATTCTGGGGGACCGCAACCTTTTTCTCAATCCCCGGTCTAACCCCGTAAGCCGCACAGGGCGGACAAGCGTCTTCAGCGATGGGGCGGTTGCCAATCCTCCCCGGTCCGGCCGCGCGGGCGTGTGATGGCCGTGCGGGCCCGGTTCAATTTGCTTCGAACACAGGATTTCCAACATGCGTCGCAGCTTTCTCCCCTGGCTTCGTCTTCCTTTGGCCGCGCTTTTCGCTACTTCCCTCGCAATCGGAGCCAGCGTTCCCGCCGCCTTCGCCGCGGTCCAGAACCGCATCACCACGCCGGTCTCCGGCAGTGCCGCGGTTGAGGTCCCCAACTCGGTGCATCCCAAGGTGCCTCTGGCGAGCGATCTCGGTCCCACGGCGGGCGACACCAAGCTGGTGGGAATGACCATCCGCTTCAACATGACCACGGCGCAGGAGGCGGCGCTGGACCAGTTGCTGGTGGACCAGCAGAACCCGGCCTCGCCGAGCTACCACCAATGGCTGACGCCGGCGCAGTTCGGCGCGCAGTTCGGCCTATCGAGCGCGGACCTGGCGCAGGTGTCGGCGTGGCTGACCAGCCAGGGATTCACCGTGACGGGCGTGGCCAACGGCGGCACGTTTGTCAGCTTCGACGGCACGGTGGCCCAGGCGGAGGCGGCGTTTGCGACCAGCATCCACAACCTCTCGGTGGACGGCGAGACGCACTACGCCAACATCACCAACCCCTCGGTGCCGGGCGCGTTCGCGGGGGTGGTCAGCGCGATCACCGGGCTGCATAACTTCCGCGCGAAGCCGCGGATGCGGATCAATACGGCGAGGCCGCAGTACACCTTGCCGGCGACGGGCAGCCACTTCCTGGCTCCCGCGGACATCTACACGATCTACGACGTGAATCCGCTGCTGAATGCGGCGACTCCTATCAACGGCACGGGCGAGACCATCGCGGTCACCGGAGCGATCGACCTCTACAACACGGGCACCACCACCACGCCGGTATACGCGGACGTCGTGGCCTTCCGCTCGGCCGCGGGGCTGAGCACGACCAACCTTCCGACCACGATTCATATCGGCAGCGATCCAGGGAGCGGCTACAACTGCGATCCGGACGTGGTGGCGGACTGCCCTTCCCCAAACCTCGACGACCTGGACGAAGCATCGATCGACGTAGAATGGTCTGGAGCGATGGCGCCCTCGGCCACGATCCTCTTCGTGAATGGGGTCGATCCCTTCAACAACGCGATGACCGGCGCGATTGACCAGGACCTTGCGCCGATTGTCACCACCAGCTACGGGAACTGTGAAGCAGCCCAGGGCGCGAATGAACTCAATGAGCTGAACCAGCTCTTCAAAGAGGCCAACGCGCAGGGGCAGACGGTGCTGTCCGCCGTGGGAGATTCGGGCTCCACCGACTGCGACGGGGGTTTAACCGCGGTCGAGGGCCTGGCGGTCGATTTTCCGGCCAGCTCGCCCTACATCACCGGCCTGGGCGGCACTGAGCTCAACGACGGCGACGCGACCGGGGCCTCGCAGTACTGGAGCGGCAGCAACAGCGCCACAGGCGGCTCGGTGCTGAGCTACATCCCCGAGTCCGTCTGGGACGAAGACTCGCCCACCAGCGGGTTCAGCGCGGGGGGCGGGGGGATCAGCGCCTTCTTCACCAAGCCGGCCTGGCAGGTCGAGACCGGACCGCCTTCGCTGACCACGACCGTACCGCCGGACGCCTCGCGCGACATTCCCGACCTCGCGCTGGATGCGGCGAACGACCACGACTCGTATATCTTCTGCGTCACGGGCTCCTGCCAGTCCGGATTCTTAGCTACCAGCGGCCTCTATGCGGGCCAGGTGTACGGCCTGGCCGGCGGCACTTCCTTCGACTCGCAGATCTTCGGCGGGATGCTGGCGCTGGTGGAGCAGAAGATCGGCGGGCGGATCGGCAACGCCAACCCCACAATCTATGCGTTGGGCAACAACGCCCTCTACTACAACAGCACCAGTTCCAGCGTCTTCCACGATGTGACCACCGGCAGCAACGACAACCCCTGCGTCGGAGGGTCGATCGATTGCCCGAACGGCGGGACCATTGGATTCAACGCGGGGGTGGGCTACGATCTCGCGACCGGCTGGGGCAGCGTCGATCTCTACAATCTGGCCAGCGACTGGAAGCTGGTGACGCCGCTGGGTCTTGGTTCGCCGCCCGGACCGGGAATCTCGACGACTGCTCTGACGGATTCCGCTGCTTCGGTGGCCGCAGGCACGAACGTGATGTTTACGGCCACGGTGACGGGCCAGAACGTCACCACGGAGAGTCCGCTGGCGACGACGCCGGGCACCGCGACGCCGACCGGGACGGTGCAGTTCCTGGTGAACAACGCCATTGTGGGCAGCGGCACGCTGAACGGGTCGGGCGTTGCGACCTACAGCTTCGCGACTTCCTGCGCGGGAATCGGCCAGCTTGTCCTGTCGGCCTCCTACTCGGGAGACACCAACTACGCCGGATCGAAGGGCCCAACGCTGGACGCGCTGGAGGCCGGGGCGGGCGGTTATCCGGTCAACCAGTCCAATGGCTCGGTGGAGGTCTCGCCGCTGATCGTGACGGTCAGCTCGGCGGGCAGCACCTGCCCGGACTTCACCGTCACCCCCGCCAATGCGTCGATTTCGGTTGCCTCGGGCGGCACTATTCCCGCGGCGACGATTACTGTTGCGCCGGTGAACAGCTTTAGCGGGACGGTGGTGTTCTCCGACTCGGTGACCAGCACCTCGGGCTATCTGCCCATCATCACCTTTATTCCCGGGTCGGTTGCGGTGACGGCGACGAGCATGCCCACCACCTCGGTCAACCTCACGGGCATTTCGGCGGAGCTGAGAATGCCCAGCCTGCCGGGACAGAAGGGGCCGGGGACGCAAAGCGCTCCGTGGTATGCGGTGGGCTCGGGCGCGACGGTTGCCTGCCTGCTGCTGCTGACCCTGCCGCGGCGGCGGCGCCTGGGCGGGCTGCTGGTGCTGGCGCTGTCTGTGGCCATCGCGTTGGGCGCCGCGGGCTGCGGCACCAACACGGTGAATGCCCCGGCCAGTAGTACCAATCCGTATGCGGGCGTGTACGTCATCACGATCACGGGCACTGCGACGGTCTCCGGCGCGGTGACGTCGCACAGCACGACGGTGACGTTCGATATCAACTGACAGGGCGCTAAACCGCGGAGCGCCTACTGCGGCTGCTCCGCGCGCTGCGCCAGGGAGAGCTCCATCAGGTGGTCCTGGACGCTGAAGGCGGGGCCATCCCTTGGCGCGCGGACGTAGCGGCCGTCGGGCTGGAGCAGGCGCGCCTTGGTGTTGTCTGCCAGATAGGCGGCGAGAATCTCCTCGCGCAGACGCAGGGCGAGGGCGGGCTCGTCGATGGGAAAGACGACCTCGCAGCGCTCGAAGAGGTTGCGCGGCATCCAGTCCGCGCTGCCGCAGAAGACCTCCCACTGGCCGCTGTTGGCGAAGCTGAAGATGCGGCTGTGCTCGAGGTAGCGGCCGACGATGGAGCGGACGCGGATGCGCTCGCTGAGGCCCTTGACGCCGGGGCGCAGGGAGCACATGCCGCGCACGATGAGGTCGATCTCAACGCCGGCGTTCGAGGCGGCATAGAGGGCCTCGACGGTGGCGCGGTCGAGCAGGGCGTTCATCTTGGCGACGATGGCGGCGGGCTTCCCTGCCCTGGCGTGTTCGGTCTCGCGGCGGATGAGCCTGAGCAGCGAGGGCGCGAGGGTGAGCGGCGCGACGAGGAGGGGCCGGTAGTCCTCGGACTCGGACTCAGCGGTGAGGAAGCGGAAGACGGACTCGACGGCACGGGTGATTTCGGGGCGCGCGGTGAGCAGGCTGATGTCGGTGTAGAAGCGCGCGGTGACGGAGTTGTAGTTGCCGGTGCCGAGGTGGGCGTAGCGGCGGACGACGCCGTCGGGGTCGCGGCGCACCATGAGCGCGAGCTTGCAGTGGGTCTTGAGGCCGAGGATGCCGTGGAAGACACCGACGCCGGCGTCCTCCATCTCGCGCGCCCAGCGGATGTTGGAGGCCTCGTCGAAGCGGGCCATGAGCTCGACGACCACGGTGGCTTCTTTGGACTGCGCGGCCTCGGTGAGGGCGGTGAAGAGCGGCGAGTCGGCGCTGGTGCGGTAGAGGGTCTGCTTCATGGAGAGCACCGCGGGGTCGACCGCCGCGGTCTCGATGAAGTCCTCCACCGTGCTGTAGGAGTCGAAGGGATGGTGGAGCAGGATGTCCTTGGCGCGCACCTCGTCGAAGAGGTTGGCGGACTTTTTGTCCATGTGGTAGGCGCGGCCTTTGAAGCCGGGAAACTTGAGCGCCGGCCGGGGCACCTCGGTGTAGAGGTTCATCAGGCGGGAGAGGTTGACGGGGCCGTCGGTGCGAAAGACCTGGGAGGGTTCCAGCTCGAAGTTGACGCGCAGGCGTTCGACGATCTCCTCGGTGGCGGTGCTCTCAATCTCCATGCGCACGGCGTCGCCCTTGCGGCGGTTGTGCAGCTCGGCGCGCACGCTCTCCAGCACGCTGCGCGCCTCCTCCTCCTGCAGGTAGAGGTTGCTGTTGCGGGTGACGCGGAAGGCGGCGCGGGAGAGCACCTCGTAGCCGCGAAACATGCGCTCCACCTGGGACTCGATGAGGTCGTGGAGGAGGATGAAGTCGCAGCGGCCCTCCGAGCAGGGGAGGATGACGAGGCGCGGGAGAGCGCGCGGCACGGTGACCACGCCCAGCGCGGTGCCGGGGCGGGGCAAGGGCTTGGCAGGATTGCTCTGGCCCTGGGCTTTGCTCCTGCGCTTGAAGCGCAGCAGAAGTGCGATGCAGAGCGCCTTGTTGAGCACGCGGGGAAAGGGATGAGAGGGGTCGATGGTGACCGGCGTCAGCAGCGGGTCGACCTCGGTCTCGTAGAAGCGCAGCGCGTGGGCGCGGGCTTCGGGGCCGAGCTCGCGCCACTTGAGGATGCGGATATTCTCCGCCAGCAGCGCGGGTAGCAGCATGCGGTTCCAGCAAGCGTACTGGCCGGCGACGAACTCGCGCAGCACGGCGGTGAGGCGGTCGAGCCGCTGCTGGGGATAGAGGCCGCCCTCGTCGGGCGGACGCGGCTCGTTGTAGCCATCTTCAATGCGCTGCAGGAGGCTGGCGACGCGGATCTCGACGAACTCGTCCAGATTGCTGGCGGTGATGGCGAGGAACTTGACGCGCTCGAGGACAGGGTTCTGGGCGTCCTCGGCCTCTTCGAGCACGCGGCGGTTGAAGAGCATCCAGCTCTCATCGCGGTCAAAGAAGAGGCTTTCGACGGGGGCTGCATCGGGCTTCTTCGCGAGCTTCTTGCGGGAGGCGCGGGGGCGCGCACCCGGCCGGCCTGCGCTGCTGGAGTTCGCGGGTGGCGCCTTCGTCTGAGTCATACCGGTGATACCGAGACTATCGCACGAGCGGCCCGCGGGGAAAATGACGGCGGGATGAATCGTGCTGGACCGAACGGTGACGCGGGTTTGGGAGAGCGTGCTTGGGGATGTGTTTGGGGGACGGGGCTTGCCGTTCGATTGGCTGGGCGTTCGATTATCGGTGGGCCAGCGCAGGGCTGGATCGAAAGGTCTAGCATTGTAAAGGCGGAGAGGGGACCCGAATGGCCACCAGCACCCAGCAGTATGCAACCGCGACGGCGGCCGATCCGGGCCAGCGCGAGGCGGTCTTTGACATCTTCCGGCGCTGGGGGTACTTGCAGGCGACGCTCGATCCGCTGGGGCAGTATCTGGCGCCGGAGCCTTTTCCCGCACCTGCGCCCGAGGGGGAGTATGCGGCGGAGGCGCGCGGGTATTACTGCGGGACGATCGGCGTGGAGTTCATGCACATTGCGAACGCGGAGCAGCGGCAATGGCTGCAGGAGCAGATGGAGCGTGCGCCGCAGACGCGGGACCGGGCGCGCATCCTCAGCGACCTGATTCGCGCGGAGATATTTGAGCAGGTGATTCAGTCGCGGTATCTGGGGACGAAGCGGTTTTCGCTGGAGGGGCTGACGGTGCTGATCCCGTTTCTCGACCAGGTGCTGGCGGCGAGTGCGGGGCTGGGTGTGGATACGGCGGTGCTGGCGATGAGCCATCGCGGGCGGCTGAATGTGATGGTGAATACGATTGGGCGGTCGCCGGCGGAGCTGTTTGCGAAGTTCGAGGATGTCGATCCGCGCAGCGTGCTGGGCGGCGGGGACGTGAAGTACCACCTGGGCGCGACCGGCGAATACCACGCGCCGGACGGCAGCGCGATTGGGCTGCATCTGGTCTCGAACCCGAGCCATCTGGAGGCGGTGGACCCGGTGGCGCTGGGGCGGGCGCGGGCGAAGCAGACGCGCGCGGGCGATGCGGGGCGCGACCGCGTGCTTCCGATCACGATGCACGGCGATGCGGCGTTTGCGGGCCAGGGGATTCTGGCGGAGTGCCTGGTGCTGGGCGCGCTGCAGGGATTCGATGTGGGCGGGACGGTGCATGTGGTGGTGAACAACCTGCTGGGATTTACGGCGACGCCGGAGGAGTCGAACGCGTCGCGCTTTGCGACCGATGTGGCCAAGCGGCTGCCGGTGCCGATCTTCCACGTTAATGCGGAGGACCCGGACGCGGTGGTTCGGGTGGCGGGGATTGCGGCGGAGTATCGGCACCGCTTCCACACGGACGTGGTGGTGGACCTGATCGGGTTCCGGCGGCATGGGCACAGCGAGGTGGACGACCCGACGGTGACGCAGCCGCGGCGGTATGCGGCGATCAAGGAGCATCCGCCGCTGTATAAGATCTATGCGCAGCGGATTGGGGTCGATCCGGAGGCCGAGGTGCGGCGGGTGCAGGAGGAGTTCCTTGAGGGGCAGAGGGCGGCGAGCCGGGCGAAGCGCAAGCCGGTGCTGGCGGAGAAGCCCCCGTACTGGAGCAAGTATCGGGGCGGGTGTCCCGAGCCGGGCGACGAGGTGCGGACTGGTTTGCCGGTGGAGCGGATCGCTGAGCTGGCGCGGATGACGACCGCGGCGCCGGAGGGGTTCCACATTCATCCGAAGGTGAGGAAGCTGTTTGAGCAACGGCTGGAGATGGCGGCGGGGACGCGGGCGTTCGACTACGGCATGGCGGAGCTGACGGCTTTTGCGTCGCTGGTGAGCGAGGGCACGCCGGTGCGGCTGAGCGGGCAGGACTCGCAGCGCGGGACGTTCAACCAACGGCATGCGGTGGTGGTGGATATCGAGACAGAGGAGAAGTACGTGCCGGTGGCGCATGTGGCGGCGGCGAGCGGTGTGGGCGAAGCGGGGCGGTTTGAGATCTACAACTCGATGCTGTCGGAGGCGGCGGTGATGGGGTTTGAGTACGGCTACTCGCGGGATTATCCGGAGACGCTGGTGCTGTGGGAGGCGCAGTTCGGGGACTTTGCGAATGGCGCGCAGATCGTCATCGACCAGTTCATTGCGGCGGGGGAGGCGAAGTGGAACCTGCTCTCGGGGCTGGTGCTGTTGCTGCCACATGGGTATGAGGGCCAGGGGCCGGAGCACTCCAGCGCGCGGATTGAGCGGTATCTGCAGCTGGCGGCGGGGGACAACATTCAGGTGTGCCAGCCTTCGACTGCGGCGCAGTACTTCCATCTGCTGCGGCGGCAGGCGCTGCGCACGTGGCGCAAGCCGCTGGTGGTGTTTACGCCGAAGAGCATGTTGCGGCACGCGGACGCGGCGTCGGGGATTGGGGAGTTTGCGAGGGATGGATTTCTCAATGTGATTCCGGACAGCTCGGTGAGCGCGGCGCGGCGGGTGCTGGTGTGCTCGGGGAAGATTGGGCACAACCTGCGCGTGGAGCGGGAAAGGCGCAAGGATTATTCGGTGGCGATCGTGTTTTTGGACCAGCTTTATCCGTGGCCTGAGGCGGAGATGCAGGCGGCGCTCGACCAGCATCCGGAGGCCGCGGAGATTGTGTGGGTGCAGGAGGAGCCGGCGAATATGGGGGCGCTCTTCTATGTGATGCCGGAGTTGCGGCGGATGGCCGGCGAACGGGCGGTGCTGAGCGTGAAGCGGAGCGCGAGCGCGAGCCCGGCGACGGGCTCGGGGAAGGCGCATGAGCTGGAGGAGAAGACGCTGATCGATCTGGCGTTTGGGGCGTAGCGGTTAGATTGCAGCGATGACGTTGCGCAGGCTGAGCCTCTCTGCGCGGCTGCGGCGGAAGAAGAAGTAGATGATGACGCTGACCGCGGCGGCGTAGGCGCACCAGACCGAGGTGAAGGCATAGCGTTTCACCTCCATGACGATGAGCAGGCCGATGAGGTTGGCCCAGCCGAGTATTCTGAGGTCGCGGAAGCCGGAGAAGAAGAGCGAGCCGCAGGTGGCGATAACGTAGAGCACCGCGACAAGGTCAGTGTTGGTGATGACGTTGACGTAGATAATGCTGTGGTACTGCTCGGAGACAGCGAGCGGATAGGCGATGAGTCCCCAGAGCAGATAGAGCGCGAGCAGGCCGCCGAGGATGACGAAGCCCAACATACGCAATCGCTGACGTTTGGTGGGCTCGATGAGGTAGATGCTGAAGGGCAGAAGGAACGGGAGGATACCCTGGGCGTAGAGCACGAAGGCTGCGGCGGCGTTGTGCGCGACCTGTTGCGAGAGATGGCCGTCGAGGCCGAGCCAGACAAAGCCTTCGATGAACTCATGCACGGCGAAGAGGCTCGGCATGGCGGCGAGCAGCATCTCGCGCGGACGCTTGGCCTCGGTGAACGTGGCTATGCCGATGGCGCCCAGGACGACGCTTCCTGTGAAATCGGCTGTTGCTGAAAAGCACATGAAAGCCTCCGTTTGGAGCGTCTATTGCGCGTCCACTACCTGTTGCGTGACCCAGTCGGTCCAGATGGCCTCGGCGATGGGGCAGGCCAGCGGTGCGCCGTCGAGGACCGCGTCGACGAAGTTGGCGACCGCGGGAAAGTGGACGTTGGCGTGGGGCGGCAATTGCTCCTCGCGCAACTTGCCGTCGGCGACGAGCAGGCGCAGGGCGGGGCCGTTGAGGGGGTCGAGGCTGATCTCGCCCTCGCTGCCGATGATGCGGAACTGGTCGCGGGCGATGCGCGAGTTCCAGCGGACGTCGACGACGGCGTGGATGCCGTTGACATACTCGATCAGCGTGGTGGCGGAGTCCTCGACGGCGAGCGGGTGGAGGGCGTTCGAGAGCAGGCCGGTGGCGCGCAGCGGTTTGCCGAAGAGGAAGTTGCAGGCGTCGATGCGGTGCGAGCCGACGTCGTAGAGCGGGCCGCCGCCGGCGAGGGCGGGGTCCTTGAGCCAGCCGCGCTCGGGGCTCTCGAGCCAGCCGTGGTAGTTGGCCTCAACCAGCACGGGCTGGCCGATGGCGCCTTCGCGGATGAGCTGGCGGGCGCGGATGAGCTTGGGGTAGAGGCGGCGGTAGTAGGCGATGGCGCAGAGCTGCGCGGACTCGGCGGCGGCCTCGGCCATGGATTCGGCCTGGGCGAGCGAGAGGGCGACGGGTTTCTCGCAGAGGACGTGTTTGCCGGCGGCGAGCGAGGCGATGGTCTGGGCGGCGTGAAGCGCGACGGGTGAGGCGACGTAGACGGCGTCGATTTTGGGGTCGGCGAGGGCGTCGGCGAGGTTGGTGAAGGCGAGGGCGCCGGGGTAGGCCTCGGCCTTGCGCGGGTCGCGGGTGAGGAGTGCGTAGAGGCTGCTGCGCGGCTCCGCGAGGATTGCGGGAAGGACGCGCTTGCGGGCGATGTCTCCGATGCCAATGACGAGCCAATTGAGCATAGGTATAGAAGCATATCGCAGCGGATGGCGGCGAACCGCTCTGGCGGGACACATGTCCCCAGCGGGCCGGCTGAATTTGCTCTTGCGGCGGAGCCAGACCCGATGGGGCCGGAGGGAGACGGGCGGGGGGGGATGGAGCGAAAAAAGAAAGCCCGGCCACAGGTTCATGGCCAGGCAGAGGAAACAGCGACTCACGTGGTTCTAAAACGGCGGCCCGCGATGGCGGCTGCGGGCCCTGAGGTCAGGCCCGAAGGCGTCGGCGGATGGTACCGGCGGCCGCGAGAAGGCCGGTGCCGAGCATGAGGATGCTGCAGGGTTCAGGAGTGACGCTGATGGGAGAATTCGGTGCGCAGATGGTCGCCTCGAAGTCAAGACCGGTCGCGCCGCCAAAGAGCTGCTGCACGTCGAAGGTGAGAACGTTGGTCCCGTTGTCGAAGTCGGCGGCGGGAAGGTTGAACGTGGAGACGGTGGTGCAGTTGGGCGTTGCGGTGGCGCAGACGCTTTGAGTTGCGCCGGCGGCCGTCGCGATCAGGTTGCCATTGAGGAAGACCGAGGTGGTGTCATCGGCGAGGACTGAGATGGTGCCCGAATCGGTGCTGGCGCCCAGGAACGTGTCTGTGTAGACGTAGGTGCCGTTGGGCGCGGGATACGGAAAGGAGGTGCCGGGAGCGATGGAATTGGGGCCGGTGTACGGGTTGAAGGAGACCCAATCGCTGGTGCCGATGGCGTTCGCCCAACCGCCTCCGCAGTTGTTGGTGCAGAGATTGTAGGTGTTGGGGATGCTCTCCTCGTTGGAGGGAATCGTCCCGGAGCCGGTGTAGCCGGAGAATTGGACCGTGCTGCTATTGCTATCGAGCAGAATGGTGGTGGCGGAAGCGGAGGCTGCAAGAGAAAGAACTGCGGCCAGTGAGAAAGCGGAGCAAATGGTGCGAATCTTCATACGGAGAGCCCTCAGGATTTTGTGTTTCCTCTTGCGACCTGGTAGTGCAACAGAGTGGCCAATCCGGGAGATCCTTCTCTTTTAGGTTAAGTGATTGATTTAAATAGGATATTTCCGGAGACGGAGCGGTGGGGCTACGCAAGGAAGTGCGCGGGGTGTGCAAACATTTGCACATTCCAGGTGAAAAGAGTCGGCACTCGAGGAGCGGGGAGGGATGAGTGGTGAGCAAGTGCAAAGGCGGGCGACCCGTAGCGGCGCTTTAGCGGCCTTCCGTCCCTAAGAGCGCCCAGCGGCAACTGCTCGCGGTTCTCTAAAACTGGAAGTAGAGGAAGGAGGTGGAGCTGTCGAGGTTGGCGAGGACGGCGAAGAGGAGGACGGCCATGGCGACGGCCCAGGGAAGGTTGGGACGCCAGCGCAGGTTGAAGAAGAGGGTGGGGGCGGGGGGCGGGTTGACGTTGGGCGTGCCAGGCGAGGTGGCGATGCCGCCGGGGCCGGTTTCCTGACCCAGGAGCTGCTGAGTGTTGGGCAGGAACCAGACGACGGGGAAGAGGGCGAAGGCGAGGGCGGCGGCCATCAGCTCGCTGAAGTGGCCGGGGCCGTTGGAGCCGAAGAGGTTGGCGATGAAGGCGAAGGCGGCGTGGATGGAGTCCGAGCGGAAGAAGATGAGGGCGAAGGTGACCTGCAGGTAGACCCCGATCATCATCGCGAGGCGGGTGAGGCCGGCGGGTTTGGGAGGGGGTGGGGCGTTGTGGGCGCGCTGGCGGAAGTGGCGCCAGGCCTGGTTGGCGGTGAGGTAGACGCCGTGGATGAGGCCGAAGACGATGAACTGCAGGCCTGCCCCGTGCCAGATGCCGGTGAGGAACATGGTGATCATGGTGGGATAGGCGACCATGGCGGTGAATCCGGGGAGGGTGAGCAGGGCCTTGCGCGAGGTCTTTTTGCCTCGGGCGATGCGGCGGCGCTGCACGGAGAGGAGGATGGGGTTGTAGAGGTAGAGGGTGATGTAGCGGGTGAGGGTCATGTGCCAGCGCTGCCAGTACTCGGTGACGCTGGTGGCTTTGTAGGGCGAGTCGAAGTTGAGGGGGAAGCGGATGGAGAAGATGCGGGCGAGGCCGAGGGCCATGTCCGAGTAGCCGGAGAAGTCGAAGTAGAGCTGCATGGAATAGACGATGAGGCCGGCCCAGGCGTTGGCAGCGGAGAGCGAGCCGGCGTTGGCGAAGGCTTTGTTGGCGGTCTTGGCGATCTGGTCGGCGATGAGGACTTTCTTGGCTAGGCCCATGAGGAACCAGGTGAAGCCGAGGGCAACGTCTTCGGGCTTGAGGGCGAAGCGGCGGGGTGCGGGGGTTGCGGGGGGGTTGCAGTTTGAAGCTTCGTCGGGTTCGAGGGTGGTGGGCTTGATTTTGCCGAATTGGGGCATCATCTCCTTGTGGTGGAGGATGGGGCCGGCGACCAGGTGGGGGAAGAAGGTGACGAAGAGGAGATAGGAGAGGAAGTCCTGGCGTTCGGCCTCCACCCCAGCGGGCGAGCCGGCCGGGGACCCCGATATTTGCCCTTGCGCGAGGTCGACGAGGTAGGAGATCTGGGTGAAGGTGAAGAAGGAGATGCCGAGGGGTAGCAGGATGGGGTGGGGGTTGAGCGGGGCGAGGTGCAGCGTGTGGATGAGGAGGAGGGACTTGTAGAGGTACTTGAAGTAGAAGAGGGCGAGGAGGTTGAGGGTGACGCCGAGGGTGAGCAGGCGATGGCGGCGGGGGGAGTCTGAGGGCGCGGCGGCGATGAGGCTGGCGACGAGGTAGTTGACCAGGATGGAGCCGAGCAGGAAGAGGACGTAGAACTTATTCCAGGCGGCGTAGAAGACGACCGACATCAGCGCGAGCCATGCGATGACTGGGCGGCGGCCGTAGCGGCCGAGCAGGTGGAAGCCCAGCATGGTGATGGGCAGGAAGACGAGGAGGAAGGTGAGCGAGTTGAAGAGCATAAAGGCAGTTGTGAGTTGTGAGTGGTTAGTTGCGAGTTAAAGACGGCGGCGTTGGCGGCTGCTCAGATTTGGGCTAATTGAGGATAGAGGATGGCGGGGATAGTGGGGCGGGGTTCTTGGGGCAGAAGGTGGGGGGATTTCGCGAGTGGGGCGGGCGGCAGGCAGCGGGGGGAATGCTGAATCAGCGACCGAGGCGGGCGTGGGGACGCTCAAGCATGGCGACGGTGCGGATGGCGGCGACGGGGAGCGGGTGGGCTTGGGAGCGGGAACCGGCGTCGGAGCGGGTCTCTGGGTCGATGCCGGATTGGAGTTCAGGCTTGAGGTCGGGCTTGAGGTCGATTTGGGGATTGCGCTGGGCGACCTCGTTGAGCTCCTCCGCGATGATGCGGGAGACGATGGCGGAGCCGTCGGCGGTGTAGTGGCGCGGGTCGTTGAAGAGGTGCACGGGCAGGGGCATCAGCAGGTTGCTGGTGACGCCGTTGAGTGAGGTGCTGAAGGCGGCGAGGTTCTGGTCGCAGGAGGGGATGGGCGCGACATTGACGAGGACGATGCCGGATCGGCCGGCGTAGTCGCTCTGGTACTCGCCGACCACGGTGCGGGGGAAGGCGCCGCCGGCGCGGGGGTTGGAGAAGGTGGCGCCGGGCTCGCAGGAGGTACTGGCAGGCGCGGGCGGGGTGAAGAAGCCGTTGCGGATGGTGAGGGTGTCCTCTTCGGGGCGCAGGCTGGTGAGGTGGAACCAGATGTCCTTGACCAGCGAGTAGGCGGTGAAGCCGGCGGAGTATCCGGCGAAGGCGATGGCCTGCTGGGGGTGGGAGAGCAGGACGCGGCGGCCCTCAGCGGGCGTGCCATGGCGGAGGAGTTCGAGCAGGCCCTCCGGGTAGACGGTCTGGTCCCAGGCGCTGCCCTCGGGCTCGAAGCCGTCGGGCGAGAGCTGGATGAGCAGCACGCGGGGCCGGGCGTTCTGCGCGAGGTAGCGGTTGAGGGTGAGGTTGTGGGTGACGGCGAGGACGGAGTTGGTGACGGAGATGTTGCAGGTCCTGAAGCCGGTGTTGCGCTCGACGACGTCGGGGTTGATGCCGGTCATGGCGGTGGAGTCGCCGAAGATGAGGACGTCGCAGGCGCGGTCGCGCTGGCTGAAGATGGTGTCGTTGGACTGGACCCAGACGCTGGCCCCGTGGCGCAGGAAGAAGTCCGACGCGCCCAGGCGGATGAAGGCTGGGATGGCCAGAAGGGGCAGGGCGAAGAGCAGAAGGCAGTAGCGGCGGGCGGCCTCCCGCGGGGTTACGGGTGGGGCTGGGACCGCGTCGAGATCGGGGGTTGGGTCGGCGGCGAGAATGGGGGCAAGTGCCAGGTCTGTCGCTAAATTCATGTAATGAAAGATTGCGCTACGACTGATAGTAACCTTTTGACGGGATGAAAGGTAGGGAAGATTACATAATGTATCCAAAGCGGCCCCGGAGGCATCGCGTGGGCGTGCAGCGAATCGCGCTGGCCGGTTGTCCAGAGGCTGGATGGATTGACTTGAGCGAGAGGCTGGGCTAAGGTTCACTCTCTGCCCACGATTTTCGACGCATGGAGAGGCGCCCTGGGCGTCGCTCCTTATTTTAGACGCGAGCATTGGGGTTGACGTAATCGCAGGCCGGCGCCGGATAGGTTGAAGAGCGGTTGCGCGGGCGACATGGGATCGCGGCGACGGGGTCCGAGACCAAAGGAGGGATAGATGGCGCGAGTGGTGCGATGTTCTCTGATCCAGGCGACCAATGTGGTGCCGGCGGGGCTGGACAACGCGGGTGCGTCGCTGGCCGAGATTAAGCAGGCGATGATCGACAAGCATGTGGGGATGATCCGCACGGCGGCCGCGGGCGGGGCGCAGATTGTGTGCCTGCAGGAGATTTTTTATGGGCCGTACTTCTGCGCGGAGCAGACGACGCGGTGGTACGAGTCGACGGAGAAGGTGCCCGAGGGGCCGACGGTGCAGTTGATGATGGGGCTGGCGAAGGAGCTGGGCGTAGCGCTGGTGATACCCATCTACGAGGTGGAGGAGGAGGGGGTTTTCTACAACACGGCGGCGGTGATTGGGCGGGACGGGGCGTACCTGGGCAAGTACCGCAAGGCGCATATTCCGCATGTGGCGCCGGGTTTCTGGGAGAAGTTTTATTTCCGGCCGGGGAACTTGGGCTTTCCGGTGTTCGATCTGGATCTGGCTGGGGGATACTGCAAGATCGGCGTCTATATATGCTATGACCGGCATTTTCCGGAGGGAGCGCGGGCGCTGGGTTTGAATGGGGCGGAGATTGTCTTCAATCCGTCGGCGACGGTGGCGGGGCTGAGCGAGTATCTGTGGAAGATTGAGCAGCCGGCGCACGCGGTGGCGAATGGATATTTTGTGGGCGCGATCAACCGCGTAGGGACGGAGGAGCCGTGGAAGATCGGCGAGTTCTACGGGCAGAGCTACTTCTGCAACCCGCGGGGAAAGATTATTGCGGAGGCGTCGCGGGACAAGGATGAGATTGTGACGGCGGACCTGGATCTGGACATGATTGCGGAGGTACGGCGGACGTGGCAGTTCTATCGGGATAGAAGGCCGGAGATGTATGGAGAGCTGACTGAGTTGTGAGTTGGTAGTTGTGAGTTGTGAGTAAAGGCCAAAGCTGCCTCGCGGAGATTTCTATGGCATTGGTTGAGTCGTTTCGGGAGTTGACGGTTTGGCAGCGTGCGATTGAGCTGTCGGTTGCGGTCTATAGGATGACTGCTGTATTTCCGAAGGAGGAGATGTACGGACTGACGTGCCAAATTCGGCGGGCTTCTGTTTCAGTCGCAAGCAATATTGCCGAGGGACAGGGACGCTGTAGCCCGGGGGAGTTTCGTCAGTTCCCGGGAATGGCGCGAGGATCGAACTTGGAGCTCCAAACGCATCTGGTGATCGCCGAGAGGTTGGGCTATGGAGTGGCGTCGAGCATTGCCGAGTGCGAAGGTCTGTCGTTCGAGGTTGGCAGGATGTTGAATGGTCTGATGAAGACCCTCTGAGGAAGCAAATTTGCTCACAACTCACAACTCACAGCTCGCAACTGAGATCGCGCGGAGGTTTCCGGATCTGCACCCGGCGTTCGATGCGCGGGCGGCGGTGGTGGAGGCGAACCGGTGCCTGAACTGCTTCGACGCGCCGTGCATGGGGGCGTGCCCGACGCACATCGATGTGCCGCGGTTCATCAAGAAGATTGCGTCGGGGAACGTGATGGGGTCGGCGAAGTCGATCCTGGAGGCGAATGTGCTGGGGGCGAGCTGCTCGCGGGTGTGCCCGGTGGAGGTGCTGTGCGAGGGATCTTGCGTGATGCATGGGCGGGGCGAGAGGGCGATTGAGATTGGGCGGCTGCAGCGGTTTGCGATGGAGACTTTCTACGCGGCGGGCGGGACGGTGCCGCTGCGGGCGCGACCGGAGCGCAAGGAGCGGGTCGCGTGTGTGGGCGCGGGGCCGGCGAGTTTGGCGTGCGCGGCGGAGCTGCGGCAGCAGGGGTTTCCGGTGACGGTGTTCGATAAGCGCGCATTGCCCGGCGGGTTGAACACCTACGGCGTGGCGGAGTACAAGCTGCGCAGGCCGGACAGCCTGCGCGAGGTGGAGATGGTCCGCGGGCTGGGGGTGAAGTTCGAGACGCGCGATGTGGATGCGGCGGAGCTGGCGCGGATGGAGCGCGAGTTCGATGCGGTGTTTCTGGGGGTGGGGCTGGGCGCGATGCACCGGCTGGCGGTGGAGGGGGCGGAGGCGATTGGGAATGGGGCGGCGGCAGTGCGGGCGGGGGTGGGAGTGATCGACGCGCTGGAGTTTATTGCGGGGTATAAGACGGGCGAGCGGCTGAGCGTGGCACCTCGGGTTGTGGTGATTGGTGCGGGGAATACGGCGATCGATGCGGCCTGCGCGGCGAAGCGGCTGGGCGCGGAGACGGTGACGATTGTGTATCGGCGGCAGCGGGAGAACATCTCGGCGTTCGATTTTGAGTACGAGCATGCGCTGAAGGAGGGCGTGAAGTTTCTGTGGTCGTCGCTGCCGGTGCGGATTGCGGCCCGCGAGGACGGGATACAGCTCGACTGCGTGGCCGTGGAGCCCGATGGGACGGGCGGGATCGAGCCGATTGTGGGATCGGAGTTTGCGGTGGAGTGCGATGTGGTGATTCCGGCGATTGGGCAGTCGCCGCTGGTGGAGCTGCTGTCGCTGGTGCATGGCGTGGCAATGGAGCGTGGGCGGGTGGTGATCGACCGGGCGACGGGGCAGACGACGAATGCGAAGTACTTTGCCGGCGGGGATTGCGTGAATGGCGGGCGCGAGGTGGTGGATGCGGTGGCGGATGGGAAGCGGGCGGCATTGGGGATTGCGGGGTGGTTGGGGGGCGGGCCGGGTAAGGGAGATGCAACGACAACGGCAAAGGCGAAATACGGGGGTCCCTCCACTCCGGCTTCGCCTCCGGTCGGGATGACGGGGCCCGGCGGGGAGGTGGGGCGTGGCTGATTTGACGACGAACTTTGCCGGCGGGATCCAGTGTCCGAATCCGTTCTGGCTGGCGAGCGCGCCGCCAACGAACTGCGGCGAGCAGGTGATGCGGGCGTTCGATGCGGGGTGGGGCGGGGCGGTGTGGAAGACGATTGGGGAGCCGATTACGAATGTGAGTTCGCGCTACTCGTCGGTGGATTGGGCGGGGCAGCGGATGATGGGGCTTAACAATATCGAGCTGATCAGCGACCGGCCGATTGAGGTGAACCTGCGCGAGATTGAGGAGGTGAAGCGAAGGTATCCGAAACACGCGGTGATTGCGAGCTTGATGGTGGAGTCGAAGCGCGAGACGTGGCACGAGATGGTGAAGCGGGCTGAGGGCGCGGGCGCGGATGGGCTGGAGTTGAACTTCGGATGCCCGCATGGGATGAGCGAGCGGGGGATGGGCTCCGCGGTGGGGCAGGTGCCGGAGTACGCGCAGATGATTACGGAGTGGGTGAAGGAGGCGGCGCGCACGCCGGTGCTGGTGAAGCTGACGCCGAACATTACGGACATTCGCGTGGTGGCGCGGGCGGCGAAGCGCGCGGGCGCGGATGGGCTGAGTGCGATCAACACGATCAACTCGATTACGGGCGTCGATCTGGATACGTTTGCGCCGCGGCCGAATGTGGATGGCAAGAGCTCGCATGGCGGGTACTGCGGGCCTGCGGTGAAGCCGATCGCGCTGAATATGATTCAGCAGGTGAATGCGGACCATGTGGATGGGGCGCCGATCCCGATGTCGGGGATTGGCGGGGTGGGGAGCTGGGGGGATGCCGCGGAGTTTTTTCTGATGGGGTGCGGCACGGTGCAGGTGTGCACGGCAGCGATGCATTTTGGTTACAGAATCGTCGAGGACATGATCGACGGGCTCTCGGAGTGGATGGATGCGAAGGGATTTGTAACCATTGATGATTTTCGCGGGAAGAGTTTGCCCAAGGTGACGGAGTGGAAGCACCTGAATTTGAATTACAAGATTGTGGCGCAGATCGATGAGGCGCTGTGTATCGGGTGCCAGCTGTGCCATATTGCGTGCTGGGATGGCGCGCACCAGTGCATCCATATGGACCGCGTGAGTGGGCCTGTGGATGGGCATGTGGAGGTCCATGCCAAACCGCACGAGATGGGGCGGGAGAGGATTGTGGTGACGCCGATCCCGAAGCTCGATCCGCCGAAGGGGCATGCGGGGCCGTATGCGATGAGTTTGGATCGGATTCCGCGGGTGGATGAGACGGAGTGCGTGGGGTGCAATTTGTGTTCGCTGGTGTGTCCGGTGGATGGGTGCATCACGATGGTGGAGCGGCCGACGGGCTTGGCGGCGGAGACGTGGGCGGATAGGACGACTGCGGTGGTGGAGCGGGCGGGATGATGCAGTTGTGAGTTGTGAGTGAAGGCGATTGGGAGCGGCAACGTATGGGGATTTTGATCAAGGGCGGGACGGTGGTGAGCGCGGCGGGGTCGAAGGTCGCGGATGTGCTGGTGGAGGGGGAGACGATTGCCGCGGTGGGGGCGGGGATTGAGGCGGCTGGGCACCGGCAAGTGGATGCGGCGGGGATGCTGGTGCTGCCCGGGGGCATCGATGTGCATACGCATCTGGATATGCCGTTTGGCGGGACGGTGAGCGCGGACGACTATGAGTGGGGGACGCGCGCGGCGGCGATTGGCGGGACGACGACCGTGATCGATTTTGCGCTGCAGAGTATGGGCCGGCCGATGGGCGAGGCCTTCAAGACGTGGCGGGCGAAGTCCGAGGGGAAGGCGTGCATCGACTATGGGCTGCATATGGCGGTGACAGACCTGGGGCCGAACGATGCATGGCTGGACGATGTGGACGCGATGGTCGCGGAGGGGATTACGAGCTTCAAGATCTTTATGGCGTATCCCAATGTGCTGATGGTGAACGACGCAACGATCTTCAAGCTGATGCAGCGGACGGCGAAATTGGGAGCATTGGTCTGCGTGCACGCGGAGAACGGGACGGTCATCGATGTGATTGTGCAGCAGGCGCTCGCCGGCGGGCATACGGGGCCGCTGTATCACGCGCTGACGCGGCCGCCGGCTGCGGAGGCGGAGGCGGTGCATCGCGTGGTGGCGCTGAGCGAGCTGGCGGGTGGGGCGAAGGTGTACATCGTGCATGTCTCGTGCGAGGAGGCGATGCGCGAGGTTGCGGCGGCACAGGCGCGCGGGCTGCCGGTGATGGGCGAGACGTGCACGCAGTATCTGGTGCTGTCGCTTGAAGAAAGTATGGGGAAGCCGGGGTTTGAGGACGCGAAGTATGTGTTTACGCCGCCGCTGCGGGAGAAGAAGAACCAGGCGCCGCTGTGGCAGGCGCTGAAGGACAATGTGCTGCAGGTGGTCTCGACCGACCACTGCCCGTTCCGGTTCAAGGACCAGAAGACGCTTGGCCTCGAGAGTTTTACCAAGATTCCGAATGGCGGGCCGGGGGTGGAGAACCGGATGCAGCTTGCGTATCACCATGGGGTGAATGAGGGGCGGCTGACGCTGGAGCGGTTTGTGGAGGTGACGGCGGAGGCGCCGGCGAAGATCTTCGGGATGTATCCGAAGAAGGGCGTTGTGGCGGCCGGTTCGGACGGGGATATTCTAGTGTGGGACCCGGCGGCGGAGTATACGATTACGGCAGCGACGCAGGCGATGCATACGGACTACTCGATCTTCGAAGGCTTCAAGGTGAAGGGGAACGCGCGGCAGGTGTACTCGCGCGGGGAGCTGGTGGTGGACGGCGGAAAGTTTGTGGGCAAGGTAGGGCGCGGGCGCTATCTGCGGCGGGAGCTGGGGCAACATCTGCAAGGCGGGGTGCCGGGGCGATGAGCCTGTACGTCGAAGGACCCACATCGCTGACCGACGCGTATGGGCTGCGCGCCGACAAGCATCTCTACAACGCCGACCTGGCGCCGACGACCCCGGAGCAGAGGACGTGGGGGACGTACAACTACATCGCGTTGTGGTTTTCGATGTCGATGGAGGTGACGACGTACATGCTGGCGTCGAGCCTGATTGCGGGCGGGATGAACTGGAAGCAGGCGATCGGGACGATCCTGCTGGGCAATTTGATTGTGCTGGTGCCGATGATTTTGAATGCGCACGCGGGCGCGAAGTATGGGATTCCCTTCCCTGTCTTCGTGCGGGCTTCGTTCGGCGTGCGCGGAGCGCAGATTCCGGCGATGCTGCGCGCGGTGGTGGCCTGCGGATGGTTTGGAATCCAGAGCTGGATTGGCGGCGAGTCGATCGCGGCGATGGTGCATGTGCTGTGGCCGGCGACGGCGGCGATGCCGTGGGTGTTGTGGACCTGCTTCCTGGGCTTCTGGCTGCTGAATATGGTGGTGGTGTGGCGCGGGGTCGAGTCGATCCGCCATCTGCAGAGCTTTGCCGCGCCCTTCCTGTTGACGATGTCGCTGGTGCTGCTGGGCTTTATGACGCACAAGGCGGGCGGCTTCGGCCCCATGCTGAATGCGCCGAGCCAGTTCCATACGACGCAGAGCTTCCTGCACTTCTTCTTCATCTCGCTGACCGGGATGGTGGGCTACTGGGCGACGCTGTCGCTCAACATTCCGGACTTTACGCGGTACTCCAAGTCGCAGGAGTCGCAGATCGTGGGCCAGGCGCTGGGGCTGCCGGTGGCGATGACCCTTTACACGTTTATCGGGATTGCCTGCACGTCGGCATCGGCGGTGGTGTTTGGCGCGCCGATCTGGAACCCGGTGGAGCTGCTGGGCCGCTTCCATCAGCCGGCGATCGCCTTCCTCGCTCTGGTGAGCATCCTGATCGCGACGCTGAATGTGAACATCGGCGCCAACGTGGTTGGCCCATCGAATGATTTTTCCAATCTGGCTCCGCGGCTCATCAGCTTTCGCACAGGCGGGCTGATTACGGGGTCGATTGGGCTGGCGATGATGCCGTGGAAGCTGATGGCCTCGCACACGAACTATGTTCAAGGATGGCTGGTTGGATACTCCGGCCTGCTGGGGCCGGTGGCGGGGATCATGATCGCGGACTATTTCTTCATCCGGCGCACGCGACTGGACACGGAGTCGCTGTACCGGCGCGATGGGCCGTATGAGTATCTGAGGGGCATCAATCCGCGGGCGGTGGCGGCGCTGGTTGCCGGCGTGTTTGTGGCGCTGATTGGACTGAAGGTGCCGGACGTGCGGTTTCTCTACGACTACGCATGGTTCGTGGGGTTTGGCGTGTCGGCGCTGGTGTATGTGGTGCTGATGGGGACCGCGCCGCGGGTGGGGGGCGCCACGCCGCTGGCGCAGCGGATCGGAGTGAAAGCGCTGGACCCGGCACTGGGCAATGGTGCGGGAGCGAAGGCGCGGGTGGTGGGGCGGGAG
>JBEKDS010000001.1:0-386123 GCA_050014235.1 Acidobacteriaceae bacterium | reverse complement strand
CTCGCGTAGCCGTAGTACGGCATCACCACCGTAATCCGCCCGGCCGATGCGCGCTTCAGCGCGTCCATCATGATCAGCAGCTCGACCAGATGCTGGTCCACCGGGTAGCACGTGGGCTGCACCAGAAAAACATCCGCGCCGCGAACGTTCTCCAGCAGTTGAAACATCACCTCGCCGTCGGCAAATCGCTGCAAGCGGGCCTCGCCCATCGGCACGCCGACGAACTTGCAGATCTCCTCGCCCAGTGCGCGATTGGCCGACCCACAAAAAATCTTGAAGCGCTTGTCCTCACTCAGCTTCGGAGAGCGCTTCCGCTCCGGAGCCTTCAAAGCATCGATCCCCTTCAGCGGATCGATAATCCTGGGCGCGTCGGGCACCGTTATGGTGGCGCCCGCTGCCCGCCTCGGCAGAGGCTGGGAGGTTGTTATCGTCTCCTCAGCCTCACCTGAAATAGGGGAAAGAACCGCAGTCGTGTCTTGGTTGCTCACGTCGAAACCCTCCAGGCTGGTTGACCTTGGTAGCTCCTGCTGCTTTACGTCTTACGGCGCCTTTTTGCGGCGCCGCTACTTCGCCCTGCGAAATAATCAGACTCGGCCCTTCAAACTTGCTGCTTCTGAACTCTACCTCCGCGCCCATTGTGGCGCGACCTGCAAACTCCAAAAATCTAAGTTGCATGTTCGCTCGCGTCCTCTGGCAGCGAATCGACCTTTGGCTGGGCGACCAGGATTCGAACCTGGACAAAGTGCGTCAAAGGCACTTGACCTACCGTTAGTCGATCGCCCAGTGAATCCGTTTGACCGTCCGGCGAGATCATTCGCCAACCGATCGCCCAGTAGAGCCGCCGGCGTTCCCCCGGCCAGCCTCACTCTGCGAACATTGTGCGCCAGTACTCCCCCCGGGGCAAGGTCTCCGTTAGGATCGCTTTGCAACCGAGGGCCTGTACGCGTTGTTGAGCCGCGCTCGCCGCTGCCGTGGACCGGTAAAGTCCAAACAGAGCCGAGCCCGAGCCGGAGAGCGCCGCATACAACGCGGGACTATCCGAATCCATACCCATCAATTCGTGCTTGATTTCACGCAGGAGGGGATACTGAGGAAAGACGACCTGTTCAAAGTCGTTTTCAATCCCGGTGCGGACAAGCGCGAGAAGAGTATTCTCCGCAAGATCGTTCCGTGTGTCGCCTCGCTCCAGGGTCTCCCCCTTTGCAGCTTCCTGTTGTTTCTCAGGACTCAGGCCACGAACGATACCGGATGTGTCAGAGGCTGCCTCTGCCGGGATCGCGACCCCAAATGCAGATGCGTAAACGTGACTCAACTCCTTAAGTCTATCCCCTTGTGGGCTTTCTGTCAACTCGCTGCTCCCGGAGAACGGAGAACGGTCAACGGACAACTGCCGTTGGTCCCACTCCCCAAACGCCCACGCCGTCGACACCCCCACCCCCGGCAGCGCCACCACACATGGCGTCCGCGGCAGATCCGGCATCGCCCACACCCGCTCCCCTCGCCCCAGCCCCAGCACCGTACCCCCCACCAAGAACAGCGGCACGTCCGACCCCACCTCCGCCGCAACCTCCAGACGCTCCGCCCCGGGTAACACGAACCCCAGCTCCCGCTCGATCCCGATCAGCGCCGCCGCCGCATTCGCCGAACCCGCCCCCAGCCCGCCCTCCACCGGCAGCTCCTTCTCGATATGGATCGCAACCTCCGCCACCACGCCCATCCGCCCCAGCGCCCGCTCCGCCATCCGCCACGCCGTATTCCGTCCATCCACCGGCACCAGCGCATGGTTGGTCGTCAAAGTAGTCATTGGGTGCCCCACATCTCGATTCTGAGATGTGGGTTCACGGGCCTCCACCGTCACCGTGTCAAACAGCGCCAGCGTCTGATACACCGTCGCCAGCCCATGGAACCCATCCCCACGCACCGGCCCGATCGCCAGCCCCAGATTCACCTTCGCATGCGACCGTACCCGCGTAGCCATCGCCTACGATTCTATCCGCCGCGCACAGGCGCTGGTCCTACAATCACGTTGTCGGGGAGGAATGCCGAAGAGTCACCCATGGGAATCGAAATCCAGATGCCCGCCAACCAGCGGGCCACCGAGAACCGCCAATCGCCCCGCTACCGCTACCGCGGCGACGCCACCGTTCGCCGCCTCGACTCCGACCCAACCCTCCCCGGCCGCGTCCTCGACCTCAGCGCCCGCGGCTGCCTCCTCCGCCTGCCCGATCTCTCCGACTTCCAGCCCAACACCCTCGTCGACCTGCACATCCACGCCTCCACCGTCGCCTTTCGCGCCCTCGGTTCCGTCCGCCACCGCGCGCGCACCCGCCGCGTGATCGGCATCTCCTTCGTCAACCTGAGCCAGCGCGGCCAAGCCGAGCTCCTCGCGCTCATCGCCGAACTCGAATCCGATGAGCAATCCGGCCACCCCGTCGTCCAGGAGATAACCCTCCTTCGCCACACTGACGAACCCGCGTAGGCCGCGCCGCCTCAGAAGATCTGGAAGTTCACCTCGACATTCAACTCCACCGCCACCGGCTTGCCGCCCTCCATCGCCGGCCTGAACTTATACTGCTTCACCGCGGCGATCGCCTTCTCATCCAGGCCCATCCCCACGCCGCGCAGCACATGCACGTTCTGCGGACGCCCGCTTGCATCGACGATCAGGTTCACCAGCACGTTGCCCGAGGCCTTCGCCTTGCGTGCCTCCTCGCTGAACTCCGGCTCCGGCGAGAAGAGCAGCACCGGTGCGCTCACCCCTGGGCCGATCTTCCGCAGTCCGCCGCCGAGGTTGCCGCCCGTCCCCGGCCCCAGCCCCGCGCCACTGCCCGCACCCATCCCCGTGCCTCTGCCATCGCCCATCGACGACCCCAATAGCGCAGAGTTCGGCATCCCCAGATTTGGCATGTTGTTATTCGCCATCTTCAGGTCCTTCTGCACCTCGATCGTAGCGTCCGGCATGCGGATCTTCGGCTGCTCCATCGGCGGCGCCTTGGGCGGCGTGATCTGCTGCTCCGAGATCTTCGGCAGCGTGCCTTTGCTCACCGGCGTTGTTCCGCGCTGTCCACCGCCTCCGCCCATCGCGTCCTTCGCCTGCGCCATGGCGGGCGGAGGCGTTAGCTCCGTCAGCGCCGCCGTCCTCACCGGCGCCGCGAACTGCACATGCGTCGCCACCGCCCAGAAGATCAACACAATCGCCGCCGCATGCGCCAGCAGCGCCATCGCCGTCGACCGCGCACTTCGCCCCGCACGCATCCGCGTCTGAAACCCCTCCAGCGAAAACACCACCGGGACCCGACGCCCCGCCACCGGGCGCAGCGTGTCAGACGGCCTCTCGTGCGACGTGGCATCAAGCGCCCCGAACTCCCGCACCCACACCCGCGTCCGCACATGCACGCGTACTCGCTCCGGCAACTCCGGGTTCGCCACCGACCGCAGCACATCGTCCAGCAGCACATCGAACTCTTCCATCGCCATCATCTCGGTCGTCATCGTCGCTCTCCCTCGTTCAATTCGTTTCCAATCGGCATTCATCCGCGTCAATCCGCGGTCGTCCTCGCCTGCCGCAGCCGCATCGCCGCAAATCTCCGTTTCAACTCCGCCTTGGCCCGCATCACCCGCGTCCGCACCGTCCCCTCGGCAATCCCCATCGCCGCCGCAACCTCCCGCGACGTCATCTCTTCGATCGCCGAAAGCACCAGCGGCTGGCGCAGCTCCTCCGGCAGCGCCTCAATCAGCCTGCGCAGCAGCGCGCGCTCATCCCCCTCCGCCACGCTCTGCTCCGGCGTCGCGCCCGCAGCCGCCAGTTCGCCCTCGCCCGTCTCCACCGGCTCGGACCCCTTCGGCCGCCGTGCCGTTACATCCAGCCCAACCCGCCAAACCGTCCGCGCCAGGAACGCCCGCTCATCCTCCATCCGTGTCCAGGCGTCGCCGCGGTAAAGCTTCAGCAGCGCCTCCTGCACCGCGTCCTCCGCGTCCTGCACGCTGCGCAGCAGTCCATGCGCCACGCGGAACATAAACCGCGCGTGGCGCTCCGCCATCTCGGCGAATCGAACATCCCGCTCCGCTTCGCTCATCTCAGAGGCGTCGCCGCTGCCCGGCAAGCCATCCCCGGGTTCGCCGTCGCGCAATCCCTCATCGATCGCGAACACCGCTGGGTTACGGCCGACATCGGCCGCCAAAGCATGAACAGGAAGCCCCATCTCGCTCGACCTCTATGGCCCCAGAATCGGGCCTTCCATATCCAAGACCGCCCATCCATCAAAAATGTTCACATTTCTTCGTAAAATCTTTGGGTCCGCGCGCGCCACCCCGCTGCTGTACCCTTAACCACGATGCAACCCGGACTCTCCACCTACGTCTTCTTCGAGCACCGCCTCCACGCGGGCCACCTCGATGCCCTCCTCGCCGCAGGCGCCCGCCCCAGCGGCACGGTGACCATCGAGCTCTGCGCCGCGCGCCACCACTTCGACTACACCGACGCGGAATCGGTCCGTGAAGCCGCAGCCTGGTTCCGCTCCAACGACGTCCGCGCCGTCCTCCACCAGCCCATCTACCTAACCGACCGCGCCGACACGCAATGGTCGCGCCACGTCACGCCCAACCTCAATCTCATCGCCAACGAGAAGAGCCACCGCATCGCCGCCATGGACGAGGTCAAGCGCGCCATCGAGTGCGCCGAGCAGATCCCCTTTGCCGACTTCGTCCTCCACCTCGGCCTCAAGGACACTCCCTGGGACGAGCCCGCCATCGAGCACTCCTTCACCGCCATCGAGCACGTCAAGGCCTTCGCCTCCCCGCTCGGCTTGCGCCTGCTGCTGGAGAACCTGCAGAACGAAGTCACCACCCCGGAGCACCTGCTCTATATCCTCAGGACCGGCCACTTCGACTCGGTCGCCGTCTGCCTCGACCTCGGCCACCTGCACCTCGGCCAGTCCCCCGCGGACACCGCCACCGACTCCGGCGTCTCCGCCGCGATGGAACTTCTCGGAGACCGCATTGCCCAGCTCCACATCCACGACAACCACGGGCCCTTCGCGCCCGAAGCCGCCCTCAGCAGTTCGATCGAGATGAAGGATGAGCACCTCTGGCCCGGCGACGGCACCATCGACTGGCCCGGCGTCCTCCCCATCCTCGCCACTCTGCCCGACGCCACACCAGCCATCCTCGAACCCGTCTGCAACCGCGTCGAATCCACGGAGTCCGTCACTCGCAAAGCATCCAGGGTCTTCTCCGACCACGCCCGCCTTGTCGGTCAACTGCGCCTCATCTAGCGAGCGCATCTCTCCCCGCGCCCATACCCCATGCCCGAAACAAACCCACCCATCGCCACCATCGCCTCCCTCGCCGCGCACGTCGGCCACACCGTCACCCTCTGCGGCTGGCTCTACAACATGCGCGAGAGCGGCAAGCTCCTCTTCCCCATCTTCCGCGACGGCACCGGCACCATCCAGGGCATCGTCCCCAAGGCCGCCGTCCCGCCCGAGGTCTTCGACCGCGTCAAGTCCCTCACCCAGGAGTCCTCCGTCATCGTCACCGGCACGGTCCGCGCCGACGCCCGCGCGCCTTCCGGCTTCGAGCTCGATGTCGCCGACGTCCAGATCGTCCACCTCGTCCCCGAGGCAACCCCGTTCCCGATCACGCCCAAAGAACACGGCGTCGACTTCCTCATGGAGCATCGCCACCTCTGGATGCGGACACCTCGTCAGGCGGCGATCCTCAGAATCCGCGCCACCATCATGCGCGCGGCACAGGAGTACTTCGATACCCACGGCTTCATCCGCACCGACCCGCCCATCCTCACCCCCGCCGCCTGCGAAGGCACCAGCACCCTCTTCGAGCTCGACTACTTCGGCGACCCCGCCTACCTCACCCAGTCCGGCCAGCTCTACATCGAAGCAACCGCGCTCGCCCTCGGCAAGGTCTACAGCTTCGGCCCCACCTTCCGCGCCGAAAAATCCAAGACCCGCCGTCACCTCACGGAGTTCTGGATGATCGAGCCCGAGGTCGCCTACATGGACCTCGACGGCCTCATGCACCTCGCCGAGAACTTTATCTCGTACATCGTCGCTCGCGTTCTGGAGCTGCATCGAGCGGACTTGAAAGTGATCGGCCGCGATGTAACCAAGCTCGAAGCGATCCAGGCGCCCTTCCCACCGCTCACCTACGACCAAGCCCACCATATGTTGGACGAAGCCTACAAGTCCGGAAAAATCGAAACCCCCCACACCTACGGCGACGACTTCGGCTCCCCCGACGAGACCTACATCTCCTCCCAGTTCACCAAGCCCGTCATGGTCCACCGTTACCCCGCCGCCATCAAGGCCTTCTACATGCAGCCCGACCCCGCCGACCCCACCCGCGCCCTCTGCGTCGACGTCCTCGCCCCCGAGGGCTACGGCGAGATCATCGGCGGCTCCCAGCGCGTCGACTCCTACGACCTCCTCGCCCAGCGCATCGCCGACCACAACCTGCCCCTCGCCGCCTTCCAGTGGTACCTCGACCTCCGCCGCTACGGCTCCGTCCCCCACTCCGGCTTCGGCATGGGCATCGAGCGCGCCGTCGCCTGGATCTGCGCCCTCGACCACGTCCGCGAAACCATCCCCTTCCCCCGCACCCTCAACCGCATTTATCCGTAAAGTGTCCCTTCTGTGCAACTGCTCGTCGCTTATAAGGCGACATTTGTGATCATCGGATAGTCTATGAATAGTGGTACAAAGGTGTTGTTATGTATAAGAACTTTCGACTCTTCGCCCAACCTTCGTTTGCCTCTGGAGCGGCCCGCCTGGTTGACCTGGGCGGGGTCTTCGATAAATACAACAGGAGCGACACCGAGCGACAAGCAGACGAGCGCGCGCTCGGTTCGGATTGGGCGACGGTGGGCGCGGATCTTGAATCGGCACTGGGAAGAGCAGCCCAAGAATATGTCGTTTGCAGGTGACTAAGTGTCTGAAATTGATCGGCGTCCGGAAGAGACACCTTCCCATAGAGATGATCTACGTCCAATTGGTAGCGTCCGAGCCGAGGTCACTTATTCCTGGTCGGCGCCGTTGCCGCATCCCGAAATGCTTATCAGGTATAACGAAGCGTTTCCTGTCCACCCCAACATCGTCGTCCCGTTCGTAATCTACGAGTGCTCCGGCTTCTACGACAAGAACCGCCCCGACTGGGAGCAGATGGAAAAGCTCGCCATCACTGTCGCGCCTGGTCCGCTCAAGCCGGTCGGTTTCAAGGTCGCAGTCAACATCCGCGAAGCCGAGGCCGCCCACGCAACTGTGCCGGTGTCGGACGACGACGGCGATAACGAATAGCCACTACAACCCGAAGCCCATCCGTCGCGCTTGTCCCATGCGACGGGTGGGCATTCGTGTCGGCTAAAAACTCGCCCGCAACTCAAACCTCTCCGCCACCGGCTCCACAATCTTCACCCGCCCATGCCCCGGATTGATCGCCTCCCGCGTGCGTAGCACTCCGGCGCGCTCCAGCTTCTGCACATCCCGCCGCACTGACTTCGGGTCGCGCTTCAGCTCCGCCGCCAGTTCGCTCATCGAGCAGGCCCGCGCCTTCGTCGCCTCGAACAGCCGCATCCTCTCCGGCGACAGGCACTCCAGCATCTCCAGCGGAGACTCGAAGTTGATCGTCATCTCCGGCTCGATCGTCTCTTTGCGCGCAATGCGTCTCACCCGCTCCCGCCCGCGCTTCACCCATCCCTCAAATCCATCCGCCCGCACCGTAACCTTCATGGCAGCTCCCTTCGCAACTTCCTCACCTCGCGAACAAATCTCTCGCGCAACGCCTCATAACTCTCATACTCAAACGACTCGACAACGCCCTTGAAATGCCGATGGTGATGACCGTGGCGGTTGTCATACCCAAGCACTCGGCCATGGTCGGCGCGAGTCAGAAAATGGTTGATGAACGCCAGATTGTATCGGGCGACTTCACCGTCTTCATCCAGCCAGACCTCTTCGCGAACCAACCCCGGCCCGCTCAGGCCGCGAGCGGGCGAAAGCTCATCGATGACCTTCCGCAACCTTCTCTTCAGCGGCACGCCTCAAGCCTACCACAGTTAGGTCACGCGATGCCCTATCTGATTTGTATGACAATACCCCCATGACCGGCACCCGCATCGACAAGTACCTCTGGGCCGCCCACTTCTTCAAGACGCGCGAGTTGGCCTCGAAGGCCTGCGAGATGGGCCGTATCGTCTCGAACTCCATCCGCGCCAAACCCGCCCGCGAGGTGCGCGTCGGCGACCTGCTGCACATCAAAACCGAAGCCGCCGAGTTCGAGGTCGAAGTCCTCGTTCTAAGCCAGCAGCGCGGTCCCGCCGCCGTCGCCCAGACGCTCTACCGCGAGACCGCAGCCTCGATTGAACTCCGCCGCCAGGCCGCCGAAGCCCGCCGTCTGCTTGGCCCCATCGACTTCGCCCCCGCCAGGCGCCCCTCCAAACGCGACCGCCGCCTCATCCACACCTTCAGCGGCCGCCGCTGACCCGCCAGCCGGCCGCGCCGGGCGCCAGCACCGCCAGGATCGAAAAGCGGCCCGGACTGAGCAGCCTAAGCGGAAAATCCGCACCAAAATCAATACATCCGTCTTGGGAAACCGCTCAATCTTGCCGTACCCTAGCCTGAGTGATGAAAAAGAAAAAACTCCGCGTCGGCATTCTCTTCGGCGGCCGCTCCGGCGAGCACGAGATCTCGCTGCTCTCCGCCAACTCCATCCTCAAGGCGATCGATCGCAAGCGCTACGAGGTCATCCCCATTGGCATCGACAAGCGCGGCCACTGGCACAGCGGCCTGGAGGCGCAGCGCCTGCTTAGCAGCGCCGCGACGCTGCTGCCCTCCCTGACCGGCTCCGCCACGGCCACTGCCGAGGCCGCCGACGCCGAGTTCGCCGCGGCCGCAGCCGTCCTGCGCAGCGGCGAGCCGCTACGCATCCCCGCGCTTCCCCCGCATCCGCACCTGCCGGAGACCCTCGAGCTCAACGCCGGCGCCGAACTCGCTCATCCCGTTAACCCGCTCAGCGCATCGCTGGACGTGATCTTCCCCGTCCTGCACGGGACGTTTGGAGAGGACGGGACCATCCAGGGCCTCTTCGAACTCGCCGACATCGCCTACGTCGGCTCCGGCGTTCTCGGCTCCGCGGCGGCCATGGACAAGGACGCCATGAAGCGCCTATTCGCCAACGCCGGCCTGCCGCAGACGCCGTACATCACGCTGCTGCGCAGCCAGTGGCGCGCCGACCCCAAACGCTCGATCAAGCTCATCGAGAAGTCGCTCGCCTATCCGGTCTTCGTCAAGCCCGCCAACCTGGGCAGCTCGGTCGGCATCTCCAAGGTCAATCAGCGCAGCGAGCTCGCCGTGGCCCTCGACCTCGCCGCCAGTTATGACCGCAAGGTGATCATCGAGCAGGGCGTGGGCGGACCCGGCGCAAAGCCACGCGAGCTCGAAGTCTCCGTCCTCGGCAACGACTCGCCGGAAGCTTCCATCGTCGGCGAGATCGTCCCCAACCGCGAGTTCTACGACTACGTCTCGAAGTATGCTCACTCGCCGGAGAACCCATCCGTTGCCACCATCCCGGCGAAGCTCTCCAACTCCGAGGCGAAGCAGATACGCGAGATGGCCCTCGCCGCCTTCCGCGCCTGCGACTGCTCCGGCCTCGCGCGCGTCGACTTCCTCATGGGGCCCGCCGCACCGCGCCCCTCCGCCAAAACCAAAGGCAAGGCAAGCAAGAAGAAGTCCCAGCCTCGCATCTACATCAGCGAGATCAACACCATGCCCGGCTTCACCAGCATCTCCATGTACCCCAAGCTCTGGCAGGCCAGCGGCCTCTCCTACAAGAAGCTCATCGACCGCCTCATTGAGCTTGCGCTCGAACGCCATGGCGAGAGGCAGGCGACCCGGTTCACAGTCGTCTGACCCCAAGGAGTCATCCGCGATGAGACGAGTCGTCTCCACGTTGTTCCAATTCCTATTGTTTCTGCTAGTGTTCGCCGTAGGCACCTTTCTGTTCGTGTTTCTTCATCTTCCCTCGGTCGTAACCAAGTGGGCGGAGGGGACCCGAGGCTTCCAGTGGGATGGCGTCATTCTGATGACCGCGCTTTTTCTTCTCATCCTCGCGATTCAAACCGCTCGCAACCGGCTCCGCAGCGGGGCGCCGTGGACGACGCTCGCGTTCGCGCTTGCCGCGATCGCCGGCCTGCTCATGAAGTTCGGCTTCATGACCATTGAGCCGTAGCGTTGGCTCCCGATATGGGCTGCCCGTCGTTTCCAGGAAGCCGGCGGCATCGCGCAGTCCTATGGCAATTAACCGCCGAGAGTTCGCATCGGCGTTTTATTTGCCTGACATTTTGATAAACTGTCCGCTCACACCCGAGCCGGACTTATCTCTCCTGCCCTGCCCGGAATTGCGTTGCGTCGATAAAATCCTGTTTCCGGCGTGAACAATAGCAGCTTCACAGCGCCGCAGCCTCGAATCCTAAGTCTTGCTCTTCCAAAGGACACCACTCGCTATGAGCCTGCCCACCCCCTCCGCAGCCGTGAACGACGTGCCCAGTCCCGATCTCTCGACCCGCAGGATCGCATACTTCTCCATGGAGATCGCTCTTTCACCGGCGCTGCCGACCTACTCGGGTGGCCTGGGGATGCTTGCCGGCGACACCCTGCGCTCCGCGGCCGACACCTCGGCCCCGATGGTCGCCATCTCCCTGGTCCACCGGCGCGGATACTTCCGCCAGCATCTCGACGCGGTAGGCCAGCAGACCGAGACCGACGTCCCCTGGTCGCCGGAGACGACCCTGCCCAGCGCAAAGAAGAATGTCAGCGTTGCCATGGAGGGACGCGAGGTCTCCATCTGCGCGTGGCGCTTCGACGTAGTCGGCGTGGAAGGGCATGTGATCCCCGTCTTCCTGCTCGATACCGACCTTGAAGGCAACGACCCCTATGACCGCCATCTCACCGACCACCTCTATGGCGGCGACACTTACTACCGGCTGTGTCAGGAGACGGTGCTCGGACTCGGCGGCGTCGCAATGCTCCAGGCGCTGGGCATGAAGCCGGAGATCTACCACATGAACGAGGGCCACGCCGCCCTGCTCGGCATCGGACTGCTCGAGGAGCGGCTCGGCGGCGCGTCGCTGGAGCGCGCCACTGAGGAAGATGTGGACGCCATCGCGCAGCGCTGCGTCTTCACCACGCACACGCCCGTGCCCGCTGGCCACGACCAGTTCGGCGTCGACCAGATGTACACCGTGCTGGGCGCAGACCGGGGTAAGGCCATCGAGCGCTTCGGCTGCCTGCACAACGCGCTGCTCAATATGACCTACCTCGCGCTGCGCTTCTCGCGCTACGTCAACGGCGTGGCCATGCAGCACGGCAAAGTCTCGCAGGAGATGTTTCCCGACTATCACGTCCACGCGATCACCAACGGCGTCCACGCCGCAACCTGGCTCTCGGAGTATATGCAGGCGCTGCTCGATGAAGAGATCTCCGAGTGGCGCCACGACAACCGCTACTTCCGGTCAATCTACGGGGTCTCCCCGGCCAAGATCGCGAACTGCCATCAGCAGTCCAAGCAGCGCCTGCTCACCGAGGTCGCGCGGCGCACCGGGGAACAGTTCAACCCCAAGATGTTGACCCTCGGCTTCGCCCGCAGGGTCGCCACATACAAGCGCGCCAGCCTGCTCTTTCGCGATCCCAAGCGCCTCTCCAAACTCGCCAAGAAGATCGGTGGGCTGCAGATCCTCTTCGCCGGCAAGGCCCATCCCGCCGACGTGGCCGGCAAGAGCCTGATCCGCGATGTATTCGCCTCCGCGCAGAGCCTCAGGGCCAGCGGCGTGCATATCCTTTACCTCGAAAACTACGACTGGGAGCTGGGCGCCATGCTCACCCAGGGCGTCGATGTCTGGCTCAACACGCCGCGCCGGCCGTATGAGGCGTCGGGGACCTCCGGCATGAAGGCCGCGCTCAATGGCGTGCCCAGCTTGAGCGTGCTCGACGGCTGGTGGATCGAGGGCTGCGCCGAGGACGTGACCGGATGGGCGATCGACGACGCCGAAGACGAGGACGGCGAGGCTGCCAGCCTCTACGACAAGTTGGAGAACAAGATCGCGCCGCTCTATGCCCGGCCCAATGCATGGGCGCGCATGCAGCAGCACTGCATCGGCATCAACGGCTCGTTCTTCAACACCCAGCGGATGCTCGGCCAGTACTTCACCAATGCCTACTACCCCCGCGCCGGATCCAGCGAAGACACCGTGCCTCGGGCCGCCGCGCAGCCCGCCGCCGCCAATATCTACTCCCGCGAACCCGCCCTCGCGTGAGCTCCGAAAACCGGGAGGAAAGCCTCAGAGCAAAGAACGGGACTCGCGGGTGATCGAATGTGATCGGTCATAGACGATTCCTGAGCCGCTGCTCTTAATCTGAAGATGGTGATGCCGAAGCGGATTTTGATCGCGACGATCGGATCATTGGGTGATCTGCATCCGTGCATCGCTTTGGCGCTGGAACTTGGCCGGCGCGGTCACCGCGTGACTATCGCGTCAACCGGGTATTACCGCAACAAGGTCGAAGAGTTAGGGATTGCGTTCCATTCGATCCGTCCCAACTGGAACCCGACCGACCAGGACCTGATTCGGCAATGCGGAGACCTCAAGCGGGGCCTTGAGGTCCTGTACCGAAAGCTGATCCTGCCGGAGTTGAGAGGGACCTACGACGACCTGATCTCTGTTGCCGCCTCCGCTGACCTGATGATCGCCTCAGAATTGGTTTACGCAGCTCCGCTGGTCGCGGAGAAGCTTTCCCTGCGTTGGGTATCGGAGATTCTCTCCCCCCTCTCCTTCTTTTCCTCTCACGATCCTTCAGTGCTCGCCAATCTGCCAAGCCTAATTCACTTGCGTAAGGCTGGTTGGAGGACCTATCGAGCGGGGTTGAATCTTGGCCGCCTCGCAACCCGGCATTGGTCGAACCCAGTGCGCCACCTACGCCGGGAGTTGGGGCTTCGCACGGACTGCGATCCTGTCTTTCGAGACAAGTATTCGCCGTATCTTGTTCTGGCGCTTTTCTCTCGCTGGCTGGCGCAACCCCAGGCGGATTGGCCACAGCAGACGCTCCAACCCGGATTTGTTTTTTTTGATCGCCAGCAAGCAGAAGCCACTCCCTCATCAGAGGTGACTGCTTTCCTCGCTGCTGGCGACGCACCCATCGTATTTACACAAGGCTCCACCGCCGTCCACAATTCTGGCGATTTCTACGAGGTGGGCCTGGAGGCTGCGAGACGACTAAGACGACGGGCAGTCCTCTTGGGCGCCAGGACAGTTCCTCAAGCTTACGGAACAGACGTTCTGGTACTGCCTTACGCCCCATACTCAGAGATATTTCCACGTGGCTTGGTCAATGTGCACCAGGGAGGCTCTGGAACGACCGGGCAAGCATTAAGGGCCGGAAAACCTATGCTTGTCGTCCCATACGGATGGGACCAGCCTGACAACGCAGCCCGCATCGAGAGGTTGGGAACCGGCCTGCACGTGTCGCGCAACGCTTATTCACTGAAAACCGCGATAAGCGCGCTGCGATGCCTGCTGTCTGAACCGCATTTTGCCAGGCGGGCGACGGAGATTGGAAAACAGATGCAGGACGAAAATGGCCTCGCCTTAGCCTGCGATGCGGTTGAGTCCATCCTCTGATCCTCCAGATTCAAGTGCCGATTCGCGATTGATGGTTCAAAGTCTCGTGCTGTAGCCAGCCTTGACAGCACCCCTATAATTGAAAGTAGGGGCAAGCAAAAAATCCAGCGTCGTGCCTGAGGGGTGGAACTCAAGCCGGACCCGGAAGAGAGAGAAGGCCAGCGCAAGCCATCGAAGCGAGGAATGGATGCCGGATTACGAGGGTATTTTTCCCTTTGAATCGAATATTTTAGATCAAAAAAATTCTCCCCAAGGAGGCGGCCCCGAAGGCGAAAAGCAACTCCCGATCCGCGTTCATCCGTGCCAATCCGCGGTCGTCTTTTCACGAGTGATGGGATTCGGGATCCGCCGAAGCTCACCGGCGAAGAACGCGATGCGTTCTTCCGGGGGCAAAAAAAAGGGCCCCTCGCGTGAGGGGCCAATCTGCCTTGGTTCTCTCTGGTAAGGAGAGCTTGGTGCGGGCGCGCTCTTGGTCGGCTTGCGTCCCGCGAATCTCTTGCGGAGGAGGTGAGGGGAGGGAGTCCAGCCCGCTCCCACCCCACATCCCTTCGACAGCCCGGGGAGGACTACTGGTTCGGCGTCGCCAGCGGAGCTGGGGATCCCAGAGCACTCTGCTGAGGTGCATCGCTCGCGTCCATGGAAGCGAGGCTGTTGTGCAGCACTGTCACCTGAACGCCATTGCTTATTGCTGTCTCGCTCTCGTCCGGCGTAGCGCTCTGCTTGCCGAGGCCGGTGCGGTAGATGCGGTAGAGCGGCACCTGGTGCTCGGTCACGAGATAGCGGACCACCGCATCAGCCATTGCCTGGGAAGCCTGCACTCCACCGCGGCTGTATCCCTGCACTTCGATGATGTAGCCCTTCTCGCCGCTCAGCTTGGAGGCCACGTCGTCAAGATCGGCTTTGCCCGTTGGCCCGAGTGTGATCTTCCCCGCGGCAAAAGGCACCGAAGCCGAGCTGACTTGCTGATACTGGTCGAGGTTGCTGACCGTCCCTTGCAGCGCATCCGTGCGTGTGGTCGCAGTCGTTGCTGTCCCTTGCGCCACGCCGGCCCGTCTCGCCGCATCCGCGGCATGAGCGTCCGCTGTGTTCGCCGCCATCATCGCCTTATTGATCCCGGCGGTCGCGCGGCTGTCCACGTCGCGAATGTCGTTCGCGTTCTTGGCCTGCAACTGGTCAAGCTCGTTCACTTGGTCCTTGATCGGATCGACCTCGCGGCGTACCCACTTCTTCCGCGCGAACGGATTCATGTGGCCCCAGAACCCCTCCTTCGAGTCGCCCGCCAGCGGCTTGCCCGTCGCATAGGTGGTGCTGTCGTTCGGGTTCATGGAGCTTGCTGGTGCGCTCTGCGGAGTTGCGGGGGATGCGGACTGATCCGGTGCCGCCGACTGCGCAAATGCGGTCGCTCCCATAGCCCCTCCCAGAACAAGAGTTGAAAGAATGCGAGCGTTGCAAAGATTGATCATTGTGTGTGTCTCCTCGACCGAAGGCCATTGCGGGCAAGGCATTCGACGAATCTCTAAAGAGCAAGCCCGGTGCCAAACCCGGCTCTCGCCGCATGTCTCTGATAGCGTTGGGAATCGGCGCACCGCTCACCGCGGGATAGTCGGCCCGAAGCGAGCGGGGCGGGAGTATTCTGCGCGGCATCCGGAAAAATTTACACGAGCGGACGAAACGGTCCTCTCGCCCACTGTGGCCGCGCACCCACGCGGCCCATCGCGCTGCACCTAGCGCAGGTTGGTATGAATCAGCCGGACCTCCGGCATCTGGCTGTTCCAGTTGTCCGGAACCGTCTCGAACGTCAGCCGGAACTCGCGATCGTCACCCGGCTTTAGCGGGGCCACGCTGATCGGCTCGGTGTCGATGTAGGGCTCCTTCACGCGGATCAGGGTCAGCGGCACCGTATCGATCTGCGGCGCCAGCCCCTCATCGTTCTGGAAGACCACCTGCACCGTTCCCCCGGTCACCGTCCGATCGCCCGTGTTGCGCACCTGCCCGTCGAGGTAGGTCAGCTTGCCTCCGGAGAGGTTCGCCGCCTCGCTCATCGCGAAGTCCGAGAGCGCCAGGCTTGCCGCGTAGGCATCCGCGGGCTGCAGCGTCGTCGGCGCCGTCTCCGGCTTCCTGTGCGCCGCCAGCACTACCGCAACCGCGATAACCGCCACCGCCAGCGACGCGGCGCCCCACACCGTCTTCGGCAGGCCGCCGCGCCCCTCCGGATCGGAAGCGAAGATCGGCGTTTCACTGCGGACTCCACCCCCGCTTGCCGCGCTCTTCTGCTCGGCGCCGGAACTCTCGACTTCGCTCATAAGCCGAGATTTTATACCTCCGCGCGCCGCCTGCCGGCCGATGCAGCCCAATCCGGCCCGACTATCAACTGGAACATGACCTGGAACGCGCCCTGGAACATGACCTAAAAGAAGCATTTCCCCCGCCAGCGGATTGAGCTTACCTTTTGGAACATCGCCTGCAGTTCGCAAAAAGCCGCACGGCGAGAGAGCACGTTGGCAATCGCCTATATCGTCTATGTCGATCACCTCAAGCACGCAATACGCGTCCGGCCCGGTTCCGGCGGGCATGTCCGCTCGGTTCGGCCTGCCTGGCATCGCCCGTGAGGGCATCCGCCGCGGGCCGCATCCCGCCGACATCCTCTACTGGATCGCCTGCGCCGGCGGAGTATGCCTGCTCCTGCTCGTCTCGATTTAGTCACGAATCAGGCGAACCTGGGATCAGGCGAACCTGGCTCGCGCTACTCCCTGGCGGAAGTCCTTGCCGCGCATCTCCACCACCACGCACATCTCCTGCAGCCGCGACAGCATTCGTTCCCCGATGCGGTCGCCTAGCGTCTCCGCCCGCATCGCCCGCCCCGCCTGGCTCTTCGCTGTCTCGCCCACGGCGGCCATCAGTCCGGCCTCATTGGGATAGTTCGTCGTGATGATCGTCGTCCGCCGCTCGTTATAGCGCGAGTTCAGGATCTGCGCCACCGTGTCCCACACCCACTCGCTGGGCTTGGCCGCGCCCAGCTCGTCGAGCACCAGCACCTCGGCCTCAAACACCGGCCGCAGGATCCCGAGCTCGGTCGCCGCAACCTGCGGGTTGTAGCTGTTCTGCACTTGCTTCAACAGCTCGCGATAGTCGTAGAACAGTCCTTGCACGCCGCGCTCGCTCACCAGCTCTTTCAGCAGGCCGACGGCGATATGCGTCTTGCCCACGCCAACATCCCCGGTCAGCAGCAGACCCTTGCCGTCGGTGTCCGCCGGATAACCCTCCACAAAGCTTCGCGCCATCAGCCGCGCCGCCCGCAGGCTCTTATCTGCGCCCGCGTACTCCGTGTCGAAGTCCACCAGCGTGCAGTGCTCATAGCGTTTGGGGACGTGCGCCCGCTCCAGCATCCGCGCCGCGCGCCGCGCCGCACGGCACTCGCACTCGCGCGCTACCTGCCGACCACCCTCGCGCACAATGCGCAGCCCCGAGCCCTCACACACAATGCAAACTTCCGTCATCTACCGCCAACTCCATCTGCTCCTCAGTATCGCAGCAGTTGGCGCGCATGAATCGAATTGCCGGGTGTGGGAATCCAAGTTAGACTGAGGATAGCTAGACAACTAGCCCATGCCATCGTGCCCCGCGTCGACCAACGACAGGGGCTCTGCGGGCGGCGCGACAGGCAGATCGATGTGACGGTGACCGCGCCCGTTGCAAGCGAACCGCGAGCCGGCAGGCAACACCCTCAACAGAAAGAGATTCGCATCATGCCCAAAGAAGCCATTCACCCGAAGTACGAGACCATCCACGTCAAATGCGCCTGCGGCAACCACTTTGAGACCCGTTCCACGCACAAGGGCGACATCGTCGTCGAAATCTGCTCCAACTGCCACCCCTTCTTCACCGGCAAGCAGAAGCTGGTCGACACCGCCGGCCGCGTGGAGCGCTTCCGCCGCAAGGTCGCCAACTCCGCCACCGGCAAAGCCGAAACCGCCGCCAAAGCCGCCGCAACCAAATAAGCCCACGGTTCAAACGCGAAGATCGGGGTCCCCGGCAAGCTTGCTCGCTGGGTGAGAAGGCCTCCGCCACCCGCGGAGGCCTTTTTGTTTAGCCGGAAAGCCCGACCCGATAAACTGAATAAAGATGAAGAAGCGCTACACCCTCGAGCAAAAGCACTGGGACTCGCCCGCGAAACACGCGATGCCCGAGCACAGCCGCGTGCCTGCCAGCCTCTCCATCGGTGCCGTCCGCATTGCGCCGGCGACCGTGCTCGCGCCCATGGCCGGCGTCACCGACACCGTCTTCCGCCGCTTCATCAAGAACGCCAGCCTCTTCACCACCCCGCAAAATTGTCATCCTGAGCGGAGCGGAGCGGAGTCGAAGGACCTGCTGTCAGATCTTGCAGCGACAGACGTCAACGTCGCCACCACCAACCAGCAGTCCGGCTGCGGCCTCATCATGACCGAGTTCACCTCAGCCGACGGCCTCTCCCGCATGCGTGAATCCAAGCGCAAGCGCTACCTCACCTACTACGACGACGAGCACCCCATCTCCGCACAGCTCTTCGGCTCGAACCCCCAGACCCTCGCCGAGTCCGCCCGCATCGTCCAGGACGCCGGCTTCGACCTTGTCGACCTCAATCTCGGCTGCCCCGCCAAACGCGTCGTCGCCTGCAACGGCGGCTCCGGCCTGCTGCGCGACCTGCCGCTCATCGAAACCATCTTTCGCGCAGTCCGCGCCGCCGTCTCCATCCCCTTCACCGTCAAGTTCCGCATGGGCTGGAACGATGACCACATCGTCTGCGTCCCCCTCGCCCGCCTCGCGGAGGACTGCGGCCTCAACGCCGTCGCCCTCCACGCCCGCACCCGCGAGGATGGCTACACCGGCCAGGCGCGCTGGGAGTGGATCGCCGCAGTGAAGGACGCCGTCAGCATTCCCGTGATTGGCAATGGCGACATACGCACCTCGGACGACGCCGCCGCCATGGTCGACGCCACCCGCTGCGACGCCGTCATGATCGGTCGCGCGGCCCCGTCAAACCCGTGGATCTTTCGCCAGATCGCACAGTACACCGCCAGCAAGGAAGCCACCGGCATCGGCACCTACGACATCCCGACAGACGCAGACCGCTACCGCATGATCCGTACCTACTTCCAGATGCTAGTGCAGGAAGTAGCCCTAGAGGAAGAGGCCGAGCAAACTCGCGCCGCCGCGCTGACTGAAGCCGGCCAAATCGCCGCTCGCGCCCGCCATCGCGACGCCGTCGGCAAGATGAAGCAATTCGCCAGCTGGTTCACCCACGGCATCCCCAACGGCAGCGCGCTGCGCAAGGCCATCTTCGAAGCCAAGTCCGGTCCCGCCGTCCTCGCCTCCGTCGAGGCCTTTTTCGCAGCCGAAGCAGAGATCTCTGCTCAACCCGTGGACAAGGCTGAATCGCTGCCCGTCTTCGCCGACGCCTGCGGCTAGCTCCGCGCTCCATTCACCCGGGAACACCCCTCTCCATCGGCCAAAGGTAATCGTCGCCCAAGGGTGTCTTTTCAACGAATTCCTAACCGAAACCACTCATAATCCCTGCCAATGCAGGGCCTGTGCTCAAGTCTCCCTCCGCCTGCCGACAAGAAGGTATGGGCACGCGATCCGCGTGCGGGAGCGTCCCGAAATGAAGCTGGGAACAAGAATCGTATCGATTGCCATCAGATCCATCGTCCTCACCACCTCTCCTGTGTTGTCGTGCAGCGTCCTGTCATGCGACGCCAGTTCCTCGCTGGTGGCCGCGCTCTCCTCGGAGTTGGCCGCGCTGGACTGAGTCACCTGCTCCATCTGCTGATGGCGTGCAGGACCTGTTCGAGCCCGGCCGCTGGGCCGGCGCGGTCTCTGTGCCGGTCGCGGAACTCAGCCAACCCACCGAGCAGAATTCATTGCCTGCCCCTCACCCTTGCTCGCGGCTGACCGATAAGGGCCACAGCGGCGCGCTCCGCCTGCTCAAGGACCCTCCCCCATGCAGCTTCAAACAAGAATTGTCTCTGTGGCCGTAGGCTCCATCTTCGTCACCGCCGTCGCTGGCCTGCTGATCCAGCGCTCCGTCGTCCGCAATGAGGGCATCGGCCTCATCGAAAACACCATGCGTGCCACACTGCTGAGCGCGGAGAACACGCGCCAGTCCATCTCCGCCATGCGCACCGCCGGCGCCTTCGACGACGCCAAGCTCAAGGCAGGCATCGCCGGCGCCTCCGACTACCGCGATACTGTGATTTACACCACCGTGCCGGTCGTTGCCGCCTGGACCTCCATCGCCGACGTCTCCAAGAAAGAGAACTTCGAGTTCCGGGTGCCTGCCCAGAACCCGCGCAATGCGAAGAACCAGCCCACCCCCGACGAGTTGGCAATCCTCAACCGCTTCGTCAACGATCGGATACCCGAATACTTCGCGGTCGACGACAACGCCGGCCAGCTCATCTACGCGCGGCCGATCATCCTTGGCGCTGACTGCCTGGTCTGCCACGGCGACCCTGCCACCAGCGCCACCCACGACGGCAAGGACATGCTCGGCTTCCCTATGGAGGGATGGCGCGCCGGCGATCAGCACGGCATGTTTCTGCTACGCTCCAACCTCGACGGGGTCAACGCGGCCGTCCATACCGGCATGATGCAGATGCTGTGGTGGCTGCTTCCCATGTCGCTGGCGATCGGCCTCGGCGTCTACTACCTCATCTCCAGGACCAGCGGCCGGCTGCGCGAGCTGACCCAGGCCGTCTCCGAGAGCTCGGCGCAGGTTACCAGCGCCGCCGGCCAGATCTCCACAACAAGCCAGGCCATGGCGCAGGGGGCCACCGAGCAGGTCGCCTCGCTGGAGGAGACCTCCGCCGCCACCGAGCAGATCACCGGCATGACGCGCAAGAACGCCGACAACTCGCGCCTCGCCGCCGAGGAGATGGAGACCGTTCATCGCCACGTCACGGACAGCAATGCGACGCTGGGCGAGATGATCGCGTCGATGGACGACATCAAGGACTCCAGCGGCAAGATCGCCAAGATCATCAAAGTCATCGACGAGATATCGTTCCAGACCAACATCCTTGCGCTCAATGCTGCCGTCGAGGCCGCGCGCGCCGGAGACGCCGGGGCTGGCTTCGCCGTCGTCGCCGACGAGGTGCGCAACCTCGCCAGCCGTTCCGCGCAAGCCGCCAAGGACACCGCGTCGCTGATTGAAGACTCGCTAGCAAAATCGCACGCGGGCAGTTCCAAATTGGAAAAGGTGGTCGTGGTCTTCCGCGGAATCAGCGAAAGCGCCGCGAAGGTCAAGGTGCTGGTCGATGAGGTGCACCTCGGCAGCGAGGAGCAGAAGCGCGGCATCGAGCAGGTGCTCGGCGCAATTCATCAGATGGAGCAGCTCACGCAAAGCTCCGCCGCCAGTTCGGAAGAGAGCGCGGCCACCAGCGAAGAGCTCGCCGCGCAGGCCGAATCGATGAACGACATCGCCAGCAAGTTGCGTGCGGTTGTGGAAGGCTGACAGCTCATTCGAGGAAGCACTCGCCGCAGCGGATGCGTCGCCTAAACCAACTCGCCAACCGGCCGCCATGCCCGCCCCTGCGACTCCGCAACCGCCTTATAGGTCAGCACGGCGTTGAAGGTATTGACTCCCTCCGCAATGCCTGCATCTTCGTTGATCGCCGCGTTCGCGCCCAGGTTTGCGAGCTTCAACAGATAAGGGAAGGTCGCATTGGTCAACGCCAGCGTCGAAGTGTTCGGCACCGCGGCCGGCATGTTCGTCACACAGTAGTGCACCACGCCGTCGACCACATACGACGGGTCGGAGTGCGTGGTCGGCCGCGCCGTTTCGATGCACCCGCCCTGGTCGATCGCCACATCCACAATCACAGCGCCCTTCTTCATCTTCGCCACCATCGCCTTCGTCACCAGCTTCGGCGCGGCCGCGCCGGGGATCAGCACACCGCCGATCACCAGGTCCGCCTCCCGCGTCGCGCAGCCGATGTTGTAGCTGTTCGACGCCACCGTACACAGCCGCCCGCCGAAGATGTCGTCCAGCTCGCGCAGCCGGTTCAGGTTCAGGTCGATCAGCGTTACCCGTGCACCCAGCCCCAGCGCAATCTTCGCGGCATTCGTGCCCACGATCCCGCCGCCCAAGATCACCACGCAGCCCGGCGAGACCCCCGGTACGCCCCCCAGCAGCACGCCTCGTCCGCCGTGCTCCTTCTCCAGATACGCCGCGCCCACCTGCACCGCCATGCGACCCGCGACCTCGCTCATCGGCGTCAGCAGCGGCAGCGTGCCCGCGCGGTCGCGCACCGTCTCATACGCGATCCCCGTCACCTTGTTGGCCAGCAGCGCATCGGTCAGCGCAGCCAGCGGCGCAAGATGCAGGTAGGTGAAGAGCACCAGCCCCTCGCGGAAGTGCCGGTACTCCTTCTCCACCGGCTCCTTCACCTTCACCACCATCTCTGCCAGCCGCCACACATCGTGCGCCGCGCCGACGATCTCCGCGCCCGCCGCCTGGTAGTCATCATCGGGCATTGCGGAAAGTTCGCCCGCATTGTGCTCCACCAGCACCGTATGCCGCGCCGCCACCAGCGCGTGCACTCCCGCCGGAGTCACCCCCACCCGGCTCTCGTGGTCCTTCACTTCTTTGGGCACGCCGATGATCATCGTTCCCACCCTACCAAACGGGTTCACCGTTGTCAGTTTTTCGCCTCCATCGGCAAACGAACCCAACCCGGCAATGGGACGCTGAGCAAGTTGTACGGCTGATCGCTCGCGGCATCGGTTAGATTGAAACCGTACAATAGGCTTTGACTCTCGGTCACACCAGGAAAACACCGCCCAATGTCCTCGAACGGTTATCAAATGCGGTACTCGCGCATCCACAACATGCGCTCGCTGTTCTCGCTCTTCTCCAATGACCTCGCCATCGACCTCGGCACGGCGAACACGCTCGTCTACGCGCACGGCAAGGGCATCATCGTCAACGAGCCCTCCATCATCGCGGTCAACACCCAGACCAACGAGGTCGAGGCGGTCGGCAAAGAGGCCAAGGAGATGCTCGGCCGCACGCCCGGCAACATCGTCGCCATCAAGCCGATGAAAGACGGCGTCATCGCCGACTTTCGCCACACCGAGAAGATGCTGAACTACTTCATCATGAAGGCGCACAACAACCGCAAGCGCATGGTGCATCCGCGCATCGTCATCGGCGTGCCGTCGGAGATCACTCAAGTCGAGAAGCGCGCGGTCATGGACTCCGCCTATCGCGCCAAAGCATCCGAAGTGCATCTGGTCGAACAGGCCATGGTCGCGGCCATCGGCGCGGGACTGCCCATCACCGAGCCGGGCGGCAACATGGTCGTCGACATCGGCGGCGGGACGACAGACATCGCCGTCATCTCCCTCGCCGGCATCGTCTACTCTCGCTCCGTGCGCATGGCCGGCAACCAGATGGACGAGGCTGTCGTCACCTACCTCAAGCGCAAGTACAACCTGCTCATCGGCGAGCGTACCGCGGAGCAGATCAAAATGCAGCTTGGCTCTGCCTTCCCGCTCGACAAATCCCTCAGCATGGAGATCAAAGGCCGCAACCTCATCGAAGGTGTTCCCAAGACCATCACGATCGAGGACTCCGAGATCCGCGAGGCCCTCTCCGAGTGCGTCGCCACCATCATCAACGCCATCCGCGTCGCGCTGGAGCGCACTCCGCCCGAGCTCTCGGCCGACATCTCCGACCGCGGCATCGTCCTCACCGGCGGCGGCGCGCTCATCAAAAACCTCGACAAGCGCATCCGGGAGGAGACCGGACTGCCCGTCTCCATCGCCGATGACCCCCTCGCCTCCGTCGTGCTCGGTACCGGCCGGATGTTGTCCGACTTCAAACTGCTGCGCAAAATTTCCATCGACTGAGACCTCTCACTGCGAACCGCTTTTCCAAATCGGCCCGGCCCAGCATCTTATGTATGCCCCGTACGCCGAATCGGCATCCAACCACTCAGTAGCACCTTTGAGGGTCAATCATTACCAATTCGTTTTGGTGGATGCCACTTTCGGGGTCTGGCGAAGGAGGTTCCTTGGATCATAAATTTGGGGTCAGCCCTGCTACGATTACTAGAGTGACTGCGAGGATATTGCTTCGCCAAAGGCCAGAGCCGCACGAATACAGACATATTCCAAAGATCTGGAGGCGCCTCCCTTGAACCAGCGTCCGAACGAGCCCAAGCAATTGAAAAGAAAGGACTGGACTTCCCCGGTCGTCAGGACTGTCGCCATGAAGGCGGCTCAAGGAAACTCAGCCGGGTCCAAGTGCGACAAGTACGGTTCCCTTTCTCACGGCAGCGGTTGCCCATAATCGCACCCAGGACCCTCAATCGGGACTAATGTTCCCTGACTGACCCCAGCCGCGGCCCGGACTGATCCAAGATCGGGCGACCGTCATCCACGCCCTCCCGTGGCGGCGAGCAACCGTATCCGGGACTCCCCGTCCCGGCGTTTGCTCCCTGTAGCGTAATCGGCTCCCTAAAGTCTCCATCGACAGGGCATTCACCGAAATACCAACCCGGCCGCCAGGCTCGCGGATCGACCCCGCCGCTTCTCTCGGCGGCCAGCCCCTTCCTGTTCATAGCACGTTCAGCGTTGGTTAACCACCAATTTTGTTAGTGCCGCTGACACTTTAGGGCTCTGGCGATGCGATGCCTCTGACCATAGATTGGAGCCATCCCGAGCCCGCAGGGACTTCCTATGGGGCCGCTTAGGTTCGCTCCGGCGTCGACGGGCAGGGTCGCAAGGCACAAGTTTGCAACAGAAATCTGGAGGTACTCCCTTGGCTCAACGTCCGATCGCGCCCACCGGGCCCGCACAATCTAGCAAGAAAGTCTGGACCTCCCCGGCCATTCGCACCGTCGAGATGAAGGCAGCTCAGGGTCTCTCTGCCGGCTCAAAATGCGATAAGTATGGTTCCCTTTCGCACGGCAGCGGGTGCTCCTAGCGGGGGCCTGTAACAAGGAACCCACCTCCTCCATCATTCCTCTGCGATGAAGACCGGGGAACTGCTCTAATGTTCCAAGGCCGATGGAATTCCTCACCCGCTTCAAAAACGCGCTCTTCCTGATCCTCGTCCTGTTCACCCAGGCGATCGCGCTTGCCGTGCAGGTGCGCAGTCCAGTCGATCCCGGCGAGCCCGACGGACCCAGCGTGCGCCTCATCCGGATGTGGGCCCTCGCCACCGTCTCTCCCTTCGAGCGCTTGGCGCATGCGATCGGTTCCGGACTGCACAGGAGCTGGTCGGACTACGTCGATCTCCGTCACGTCCGAAAACAGAACGCAGAGCTACAGCGGCAACTGACGCGCCTCCGCATCGAGCAGGCCGCCATCGCCGAGGACGCCCTCGAAGGCCGCCGCCTGCAAGCCCTGCTAGCCTTCCGCCAGCAATACGTTGCCTCCACCGTCGCCGCGCAGGTCATAGGCTCCAGCGGCAGCGAGCAATCGCGCGTGCTCACCATCGACAAGGGATGGCGCGACGGACTGAAACCCGACATGGCGGTCATCACGCCCGATGGCATCGTCGGCAAACTGCGCGATGTCTTTCCCGATACGGCGCAGGTGCTGGAGATCAACGACCAGACCTCAGGCGCCGGCGTCATCCTGGCCAGCACCCGCATCCGCGCCATCCTCCGCGGCACCGTCGCGGGACGGATGCAGATTGGCAATCTCACCGCCGATTCACGCATCAAGCCCGGAGAAGCCGTCCTCACCTCCGGCGGCGACCAGGTCTTTCCCCGCGGCCTGCCCGTGGGCACCGTCGAGAGCATCGCGCCCGATCCGGACCATCAGCCATATTCCGCCATCCGGGTCAGGCCCGCAGCCGACCTGGACCGCGTAGAGGAGGTACTGGTCATCACCGGCACGCAGTCGAACCTGCCTGCGCTCGCCCAGCAGGATCTCACGGCGGCCGAGGCGCAACATGCGGCCGACCTCAGCGCCGAGCGACTGCCCGGCATCCACGACGATACCGACGGTCCCGTCGTTCCCGGGGCGGCAAACGCCGAGCCGTCCAGCGGCTCGACCACCCCTGCTGCCCCGCCAAATCCCAACGCCCCGCTGGTGGTTCCTCATCCGCTGCCCAGCCTGCATCCCGACCGCTTCACCAGTGGTTCGACTCCGCCTGCCTCTGCGCTGACGCCTGGCGCCCCAATCGCAGCGCCGGTCGCAGCAACTGCGCAAAGCAGCCAGTCTCAGGACAGCCAGAATCCCCCATCGATACCGCGCAAGCCGCAGCCGCAACCAGGCCCGGCGGCGCAACCCGACAAGCCGAACTAGCCGCGCACCCTCCTCGATACCCGCGCGCCGTGGGGATTCAATTTAGCCTGTGGGAGGCGAGGGTCCGCCCGACTTGCCCCCGGAAGCCGATGGTCACACGCAGCTACATGTCGCGCCGCGAGGTCGAGCAGCAGAGCTTTTCGATTCCCGTGGCCATCTTTGTGCCCCTCGGAGCCATCCTCGTCCAGGTGCTGCTGCCCCGTGTGGTGCCCGGTCTCGCCATCCTCGATCTGCCGTTCATCGTGACCTTGTTCTTCGCCGTCAGCCGGCGCAGCCCCATCGCGGGAACGGTCACCGGGGCCTGCATCGGCGTGTTGCAGGATGTGATCACCAGCCAGCCCATCGGCGTCAACGGCATGGCCAAGTCCGTCATCGGCTATGCCGCAGCCAGCCTCGGGAGCCAGATTGATGTAGAAAATACCGCGACCCGCGCGCTGATGACCTTTGCCTTCTCGCTGCTCCAGAGCGGGCTGCTCTACCTCATCGAGCGCCGCCTGCTTGGCATTCGCGCCTTCCACCTGATGTGGCTGCATGAGCTGCTGCGGGCGGCGGTGAATACGGCCGTCGCCCTCCCCGTGTTCTTCGCGCTCGATCATTGGAAGAAGAGGCTGGAATAGCGGCCCAGGCGTGACGACGCCGATACGCGGCCAGCGAAGTCTAACCTGTGGCGCGAGGAACTACGTAAACTGAGGCTTGCAGGGATTACACATGGCGCTTGTCCAAAAACCCGAACGGCGTGCCGACCGCGACGAAAAAGTCTCGGCCGCCAAGTTGCACGCAACGCAGTATGTCGTTGTGCTGCTGCTCGCCGTGCTCGCCTCCGGCATGTGGAGATTGCAGATCCTCGGCGTCACCACCTTCCGCCTGCTCGCTGATGCCAACCGCGTGCGCAAGATCCCCGTCGTCGCGCCGCGCGGTAAGCTCTTCGACCGCGAAGGCCGCATCCTGGTTGACAACTACCCTTCCGTCTCCTGCTATCTGCTGCGCGAACAGGCGAAGAACCTGCAGGCGGACATCCCCTTGATCGCCCGCGGTCTCGACCTGCCCGTTGAACAGGTGCAGGCCAGCGTGCGCCGCTTCGCCAGTGAGCCGAAGTACGAGCCCATCCCGCTGAAGCAGGACATCACCCCGGACGAGCAGGCCTTTATCGAGGCCCACCGCAATGAGCTGCCCGAGCTCGAGACCCTCGACGAGCAACGCCGCCTCTACCCGCGCGACGGCTTCGCCGCCCACCTCATCGGCTACGTCGGCGAGGTCTCCGAAGAGGACCTCAACAGCTCCAAGTACGACTTCTACGAGCCCGGCGATATGGTCGGCAAGTTCGGCGTCGAGGAGACCTACGACTCGATCCTGCGCGGCACCGATGGCTCGCGCGATGTGGTCGTCGACAGCCGCGGCCGCGAGGTTGGCCAGCTCGGCCAGCAACTCGCCATCCCCGGGCAGGACCTCCGCCTCACCATCGACCTTGACTTGCAGCGCGTCGCGGAACAGGCCATGGAGGGCCGCAACGGCGCCATCGTCGCCATGGACCCGCACACCGGCGAGATCCTCGCCATGGTCTCGCGCCCCGCCTTCGACCCCAACCAGTTCGCCGTGCGCCTGACCAGGAGCTACTGGAACCAGATCGTCACCGACCCCAACCACCCCCTGATGAACAAGGCGATCCAGGCGCAGTACGCGCCGGGATCGACCTTCAAGATCGTCATGTCCCTCGCTGGCCTGGAGGAAGGCGTGGCGCAGGACATGCACGTGATGTGCAACGGCGGCGCCACCTTCTACGGCCGCTTCTTTGCCTGCGACCATCATCACGGCATGGTGGACATCGAGCATGCGATCCCGTGGTCTTGCGACACCTACTACTACACCCTCGCCGAGAAGCTCGGCATCGATACCATCGCAAAGTACGCCACCGAGGTTGGCCTCTCGCAGAAGACCGGCGTCGACCTTCCTGACGAAGCGACCGGTACCATGCCTTCGACCGCGTGGAAGCTCAAGACCCAGCACGACAAGTGGTATGCGGGAGAGACCATATCGGTCGGCATCGGGCAGGGCGACGTGCAGGCGACCCCGCTGCAATTGGCTCGCGCCCTCTCCGGTATCGCGTCTGGCGGCGTACTTAAACGGCCACACCTCGTCTTCCCCGACGAGCTTCCCTCCGGCATGGCATCGGCCATCGACGCTAGCTATCCCGGCAGCGGCGACCGCACCATCCCCCTCTCCATCGAGAACTGGGAGACCATCACCGATGGAATGGCGCAAACTATGCTCCCGGGCGGCTTTGACACCGGCGCGGCCGTCCGTCTGGAGGGCATCGACTTCGCCGGCAAGACCGGCACCGCTCAAGTTGTAAACCACAGCATCGGCGGGAACAACCTGTTGACCGGAAACGCGCGCGCCAACGCCTGGTTCGTCGGCATGGCGCCGCGCCGCAATCCCGACATCGTCGTCGCCGTACTGAGTGAGCACGGGGGCTGGGGGGCCGAAGCCGCCGCGCCCCTCGCCGCGCAGGTCATCAACGCCTTCGTCACCAAGCAGCGCAAGCGCGAGGGCAATCTGATGCTGGCCGTCACACCCAAGCCTCCCGCAAACCCCGCCCCTCCGCCTCCTGCCGGCGGTGTCCCCACTGCGCTTGCCGCGCCGGCGCCCAAGCCCGGTGCGCCCGGTACCCCCGCAGTCAACCACCCCTGACGGCCACAGGCCTCACACTAGAGTCCAGCCCATGCGCCGCCTCTCCTCCTTCCGCGACTTCGACTGGATGCTCCTCACCCTTGTCCTTCTGGTCTCGCTCATCAGCGTGCTTGAGATCCGCTCCGCGACCCTGCACACCAAGTTTCGCGGCTTCGACGAGAGACAGATCGGCTTCCTGCTGGTCGGCATCGGCCTCATGTTCCTCATCTCCATGATCGACTTCCACGTGCTGGTCGACATCTCGCCCTGGGCCTACGGCATCAGCCTCATCCTGCTCGTTGCCGTCAAAGCCGTGGGCGCCAAGGTCATGGGCGCCCGCCGCTGGATCAACCTCGGCGGCGGCGTGCACTTCCAGCCCTCCGAGTGGGTCAAGCTCGTCCTCATCATCGTCGTCGCGCGCTTCTTCTGGGGACTCGCCGGCCGCGGCCTCAGCTGGATTGACATCGGCCGCGCCTTCGCCATGGTCTGCATTCCCATGGGCATGGTGCTCATCCAACCGGATCTCGGCACCGCGCTCACCTACTTCCCCATCCTGGTCGCCGGCCTCTTCCTCGGCGGCATCAAGCCCAAACAGGTCGCCATCCTCACGCTCGGCTTCGCGGTCGTCATTGGCGGAGCGTTTCTCAGCGGCAAGCGCCTCAAGCCATACCAGCAAGCCCGCCTCACGAGCTTCATCAACCCCGACGCCGACCCCAAGGGCTCCGGCTACCAGATCCGCCAGTCGCTCATCGCCGTCGGCTCCGGCGGCCTCTGGGGCAAGGGTGCCAACAAAGGCACCCAAACTCAGGGCGACTTCCTGCCCATCCCCTACACCGACTTCATCTTTGCCGCTTTCTGCGAGGAGCACGGCTTCGTCGGCGGCATGGGCGTCCTGCTGCTCTACTTCCTCATCCTGATACGCCTGATCCAGAACGCCCAGCAGGCGCCTGATATTCCCGCCGCCTTCATCGTCATGGGCATCGTCGCCGTCATCCTCTTCCAGATCGTGGTCAACATCGGCATGGTGGTCGGCCTCATGCCTGTCACCGGCATCCCTCTGCCTCTGATGAGCTACGGCGGCTCCTCCATCATCTTCACCTTCCTCGCCCTCGGCATCGTCATGAACATCCGCATGAGGCGCTTTGTCAACTGAGGCGGGCGGGGAGAATTAGCGCCATTTTTTCGGCCAATTCGTCCAAGTGGTCGTACATTCATACCAGCAGCCGGGGCCCCCGCAAGCAAAGCCATTCTCGATTTTCCAGGCGGACCTTCCTCATGTTGAGACGAGCATCTCGAGTCGCACTGCTCCTGGCGCTATTGCCGATTATCGGGTTTGCGCAGACCACCGCCAACGCTCCCAGCGCGGCGCCGGGATCCGCCATCGCCGCGCCTGTCGTCGCCGATGTGCATCCCAGCGCGCACAGTTTTTACTCGACCTACCTCCGCGTCGTTTCGCCCGCCAAAGGGCGATACGTCCTGCATCAGGCCACGCTGCTCGACATGATTGTCACCGCCTACGGTGCGGAGCCAGCGAACGTGGTTGGCGGCCCGCCATGGCTGGACTTCGATCGATTCGACGTGACCCTTCAGGTGCCGGCGGACGCAACGCAAGAGGGGGCCAATCTCGCCCTGCGCGCTCTGCTGGCAGAGAGGTTCAGACTGGTCGCGCACCCCAATGTCAAACCGCTGCCGGCTTACGTTATGAGAGCCGGCGCCAGTGCGCCAAGGCTCAAGCCGGCCGCGGACCCCTCCGGCAATCCGGATTGCCAGTACCACATGCCGGCCTCACCGCCGCAGCCGGGCGGCCCTTTCCCCACCACGTTCACCTTCTCCTGCCGCAGCATGACGATGGAGCGGTATGCCCAAACCTTGCGCACCATGTCCTGGCCGGCGCCGGACAGGCCCATCATCGACGCCACCGGCCTGAAGGGCGCATGGGACTTCGACGTGACCTTTGGCCTCAAGCCCAATGGCCAGGGTCTGGCCATCTTCGACGGCGTCGAGAAGCAGCTGGGCCTAAAGATCGAGGCCGGCACCGCGCCGCAGCCGGTCGTATTGGTGGAGAGCGCGATAGAGCAGCCGACCCCGAACCCTCCCGGACTGGAGAAGGTCTTGCCTCCTCCTCCTCCGCCAGCATTCGACGTCGCCGTCATCAAGCCAAGTGCGCAGCAAGCCGGCGACTTCAATATTCGCCGTGAGGCCAACCAGGTGACCATCACCAACACCTCGCTGCAGACCCTCATCGCCTACGCCTGGGACATAAGCGGCGCGATGATCGCGAACGGGCCCGCGGGGTACGCAAAGCAGCGCTGGGACATCGTCGCAAAGACATCCGTCGAGCCCCCGCCACCCGACAGTCCCGGTGGCCCCCGGACGATGACCGTCGAGGACCTTCGCGCCATGCTGCGTACCCTCCTCGCCGACCGCTTCCAACTGAAAAGCCACATCGAAAACCACCCCGCCCCCGCCTACACCCTGTATGCCTCGGGGCCGAAGATGAAGAAGGCCGACCCCGCAAATCGCACCTCGTGCAAGGACGGACCTGGAGCGGATGGAAAGGACCCGCGGCGCACCAACCCGGTCCTTTCCGAACTGGTCTCCTGCCAGAACATCACCATTGCCCAGTTCGCAGCGGAGCTGCAAACTCACGCGCTGGATTACATCAAAACCCCCGTCCTCGATGCCACCCATCTTGATGGCAATTACGACTTCACGCTCAGCTTTAGCACCAGTCGGGCTGCTCGCGGCGTGGTACCTGCGCCCGCCGCCGCAGATGCACCGCCAGGAGGCGCGCCGGCCGACTCCGATCCTACTGGCGCGATCTCCCTGCCGGACGCGCTCTCCAAGCAGCTTGGCCTCAAACTGGCGTTGGAGACCCGCCCTGTCCCCATGCTCGTGATCGACCACCTGGAAGACAAGCCGACGGATAATTAGCGATGTGTGGCGCGCAGCTCTCGCGGTTGCGGTGCCCACCGGCGCCAAATGGGTACCAACTGGGGTCTGGCGGTGCGGGGCAGAAAGCGCGCGCGGCTGTTTTGGTGCATACTAGATTCACACGGCTGAACCACAGCAGGCCGGTGTAACCCGCCCCCCGTTGGCGCAAGGCGCCGGGCACGCGGACAAGGTTTTGAAGATTTTAGAAAAAAGGCCGGCCAGGCAGAGAGATTCGACTCCGTGGCTGGACAGGTTTCAAGGAAATGATTGCATCCGGACCGCGAACGGCCCCGCCTCAGGCATCTGAGGTTGTTTCGGCCACAAACTCCGCATGGCAATCGCTCGATGCATCCCACAGTGTCTCCGAACGCTTGTATTATCAGCAGATCGTTCCTCCGGGAACGGTCCGCCCGCAGTCCGCGCTGAGTTTTTCGCGTCTGCATCTTTCGGCCCACATGGCTTCCCGAGTCTCCACCCTGTCCCCACCCCCGGTGGGCGGCGTCTAGCACTCGCTAGCTGCCCCTCCGATCCTCTCGCCTGCCCTGCCGCTCGCACCCCGGTCCCGATCCGGAGCGGGCAGAAAGAGCAGGAGCATGTCGAAAGAAATCTATATCTCCAGCACGCCGCACGAGACGCGGCTTGCCATCGTCGAAAACGACGCCCTCACCGAGATGTACTACGAGCGAGAGAACGAATACACTCTCGCTGGCTCCATCTACAACGGCCGCGTCACCCGCGTCCTCCCCGGCATGCAGTCCAGCTTCGTGGACATCGGCCTGGAACGCGACGCATTTCTCTACATCACTGATTTTATGGAGGAAGCTCCCGACCCCGAGGAGTTTGACACCGTGTCGAGCGGGGACCGCCCCGCCCGCGCTCCGCGCCAGAACGGCAGCCCCGAGGAGGGATCTGCCCCGAGCGAAGCCGGTGGCCGCGACCGCAACGGACGCAGCCGCCGCGGTGGACGCGATCGCAATCCCGACCGCCAGTCCGCCTCCGACACCTCGCAGCGCGGCGCTCCACGTGCCCCTGAATCCGGGTTCGTCCCACCCCCCGCGGCGCCTGCGGAGGGCGCGGAGGCCGGCGAAGGCGCTCCCGGCACCGATGGCAGCCGGCGCTGGCGCGGTCGCCGCGGTCGCCGCCGCGGCCGAGGCAACGGTGGCCAGCCGGGCGAGCCGGTGCGGGGAGGTGCCGCTCCAGCCTTCAGTGAAACCGCCCCCGACGAAGAGATCCTCATCGAAGGTGGTTCCACCTTCGACGAAGTTGCCCCTCTGGATATGGACGCCTCCGCCGAGCCAATTTCCGCGGTCGCTCCAGACCGTAGCGAACGCCCTTCGCACGAAACCGGCCAACGGAGCGACCGTGGAGAAAATCAACGCGGAGGCCGCCGCGACCGCGGCCGCAACGACGCACGCCGCCGCGACGCCGAGCGCTTCGACGCGCCGGCCCGCGACTCCTACCAGAATCCAGATCGTCCCCAGCGCGTCCCTCGCGGCTTCGCCCCCTCGCGCGACCTCTACGGCGTGGACTCCGGAGAAGCATCGCGTTCGACCGGTCCCGTGGCCAACGCATACCCTGATGCCGATTCCGATGCCGCGTCAGCCGGCGAGCCCATCGTCCTGCCCGGCGAGTCGCTCTCCAAGTACCGCAAGGGCAGCGACGAATCGCCGGTGGCCACAGCGCCCGGGCCGTCCGCTACCGTCAACCTCGCCCCCCCGGCGAACCTCTACACCTTGGCCGAGGGTTGGGACGGCGGAGCAACCCTGCCCGGCGAGACGCTCTCCCGCCGCCGGCCTTCCGAATCCCGCCCCGAATCCCGCGGCGAGTTCCGCCCAAACGACCGCGGCGGGCAGCGAGACTTCCAGCGCGAAGGCCGCCGCGATCCCCGGTTCGACCGCAACGCCCGCCCCAACCGTGGCCCCCAGGCCGACACCCGCCGCGACGATCGCGCCGGCTTCCGCAATGACTCGCCCTCAACCTCACCTGAAACTCTGCCAGCGGTCGCGGCCGCTGTGTCCGAACCCATCCCGCACAGCACCGGCGAGTATGAGCCCGCCGAAGCCTCCGCCTCCTACCGCGTCGATCCGTTGCCGCGCACCGAGTATCGCCAGGCCGGGTCAATCCTCGAACCTCTGCCCCTGGAAGCTCCCGAAGCGACAACCGAGCTGGAACCGGACGCGCATGAGACAGCCGCCGCCGAGACCCACGACATCACCTCCATCAACGCCGGCGGCGAGATGTTTTCCGAACCCGTCGAGGCGCTTCCCGACGCGCAGCACCAGCCCACGCCCATCGAGCTCTCGGAACCCGCTTCGCCCATCCGCCACGAGGGCGCCGTCGTCTCGACCGAGCGTGACTTCGATCAGCCCGCGGTCTCCTCGAGCCTTTCCGCGGCGGCCGTCGGCAGCTTCGCCCCAGGCACAGGCCAGCTCGACGAAGAGATCATCGACGACGAGGACTTCCACGCCAATACCATCCACGCCAGCTCCATCGAGGAGATCGACGACCTCGAAGAGGAGACCCTGGAAGGCGCGGCCGACCTCGGCAGCATGATCCGCGAGATGTCCATCGACCACATCACTCGCACCTCGCCTGAATCCGGCGATCTCGGCGAAGACGACCTCGAAGAAGACGAGCTGGAGGAAGACGACGAGGACGATGACGAAGAAGACGTCGAGGATCAGGACGAGGAGACCGGCGAAGAGTATCAACTGAACCTCCAGTCCGGGAAAGGCCAGTCCGAGTCTGATTCCGATTCCGACGAAGACTTCGAGGAGCGCGCCATTCCCATCGGTGACGCGGGCTCGGGCACCGAAGCCCACGGAGAAGCCAGTCGCGACGAAGGTCAGGCCGCGAACCCGTCCACAACGAACCGTGAATCCGGCCGTTCCCGCGATGCAGAACGCCGCCCCGGGCGCCGCGATGGCCGTCGCGACGGACGCCGCGGCCGCGGTGATCGTTCCGATCGTGGCGACCGCCCGCGCAGCACCGGAGGCTCCGGCGACCGCGAACGCAGCGGCAATGGCCGCGGACGCCACTCGATGCAGTCGATTAATTTGCCCGCCATCAGCGACCTGCTCAAGCCCGGCCAGGAGATTCTCGTCCAGATTGCCAAGGAGCCCATCGCCAAGAAGGGCGCGCGCATCACCTCGCACATCGCCCTGCCCGGCCGATTCCTCGTCTTCATGCCCACGGTCAGCCACACCGGCGTCTCGCGCAAGATCGAGTCCGACGCGGAGCGCCGCCGCCTGAAGGAGATCCTGCTCAGCGAAAAAGGCGAGGCCTCCGGCGGCTTCATCGTGCGTACCGCCGCCGAGGGCGCCAGCGAAGAGGAGCTGCGCAGCGACCTGCGCTTCCTGCTTAACCTCTGGGCGGATATCAAGGCACGCAGCGACTCGTCCAAATCTCCCGCGCTCATCTACCACGACCTCAACCTCATCGAGCGCATCCTGCGCGACCAGGTCACGGACAACTTCTCCGCCATCTGGGTCGACACCGAAAATGAGTATGAGCGCGTGCTGCGCTTCCTGCAACGCTTCCAGCCGTTGCTCATCCGCCGCGTCAAGCTCTACCTAAAGGAGACGCCGCTCTTCGAGCAGTTTGGCATTACGGAAGAGATCAACAAAGCGCTGCGCTCGAAGGTCTGGCTCAAGTCCGGCGGCTCCATCGTGATCAACCAGACCGAGGCGCTCGTCGCCATCGACATCAACACCGGCAAGTTCGTCGGCAAGACGGCGCGGCTTGAGGACACGATCGTCAAGACCAACCTCGACGCCATTCCCGAGATCGTCCGCCAGATCCGCCTGCGCGACCTCGGCGGCATCATCATCATCGACTTCATCGACATGGACGAGCGCAAAAACCGCAACCGCGTCATGGCCGCGCTCGAAGACGAACTCAAGAACGATCGCGCACCCTCCAAGGTCCTGCAGTTTAATGACTTCGGCCTGGTCGCCATCACCCGCAAGCGGGTCAAGCAATCTCTCGAGCGCACCCTCTCCACCACATGCAACGTCTGCACCGGAACCGGTATGGTCAAGTCACCGGTCACCGTCTGCAACGACATCTACATCGAGATGCGCAAGATGCATAAGCATCTGGAGCGCGGCGATGTGATGCTGCGCGTCAACCCCGAGGTCGTCAAACAGCTCAAGACCTCCGGCGCAAAGTGGCTGCAGGAGATGGAGGAGATGGTGGGCAAGACCATCCTGGTCAAGAGCGACCCCAGCCTGCACCCGGAGCAGTTCGACATCCACTAACGGGCCCAGCGGCCCCGCCTCCCGGCGTGGTCGCCGGCAGTTCACAAGCTCCGGCAATCGCCGGTCTTCTCTGGCGCGTCGGAAGCTCATCCGCGCCGGCGGTCGGCAGGCCATCCGGCCGAATGTGACTCGGTTTTCATGCCACCAACAATCGCTGCAGTTGGAGTGATCCAAACCAAGGCTTCCTGCGTCATATAGGGCAATGAGATGATTGAGTTGGGCAGCAATACGCGCACAACAAACTCAGTCGGTCCGGGTTAGCAAACTCGAAAGACTTTGCAGGAAAAGGGAGTGACGAAAACAATGCATAACTTTGGCAGTCTCCTCGGCTTCGCGCGCCGCGCCGCGGCTATCACCTTCTTTATGGCTGGTACGGCCTCGCTCGTGCAGGCCCAGCAGGCGCCGGCCGTGGCGGTCAGCCGGAGTGCTCCGCTGTTGCTCGCGTCGGAGGCAGTCCCTTCTGCCCCGGCCGCAGCGTCCGGCAGCCTCTACTCGAGCAGCGTCGACTCTTCCAGCGACGCCGTCGCCGGCGAACAGCTCGACCTGAGCTCCGCAGCGCTCGATAGTACTCAGCCGCCGCCCCGCCGCCGCTATGGCCGCCCCAACTACGCCGACAGCCACACCAACCCAGACGGATCCAACAAATACACCTTCGTCGCCGGCGCAGGCTTCACCCTTCCCACCGGGGGCACGCACAACGACCTCACCACGGGCTACAAGTTCCAGGTAGGCGGCGGACGGAACTTCAACAAGACGTTCGGCGTCCTGGTCCAGTTCGATTACGACCACTTCGGCTTTCAGGAAGCTACCCTGACCAAACTGCTGACGATCTACAACAACGAAATCATCGCGTATAACAACGCGAACCCAGGGGCTGACATCCCGCAGATCTCACAGCTTGGCGGCACCAGCCACGACTGGTCGTTCACCCTCGATCCCGTCATCAACTACTACAACGGAGAGAGGGCCGGCGCCTATGTGATTGGCGGGGTCGGCTTCTATCACAAGACTGCAAATTTCACGACCCCGCAGACCGCCGAGGAATGCAGCATCTACGGATGCTTCGACTATCAGGCCAACGAGACCGTCGACAAGTACACCAGCAACGCCTTCGGAGCGAACGCCGGGTTTGGTTTCACCTACAAGCCCTCCCGCTTCGCCGGCGAGCGCTTTTTCGCCGAGGCCCGCTACGTCTGGACCGACAATCAGCCGCGCCCGTACTCCGAGACCGGCACCACCGCCAATCCGAACTACTACAACGTCTTCCCCCAGAACAGCGCACGCACCACCTACATCCCCGTCACCTTCGGCCTCCGCTTCTGATCGAGCGCCCCACTCATGGAACAAGGAAGCCCGGCTCACACAGCCGGGCTTCCTTGTCTGTGAGATTTATCGTTTCTGAGTTTCATCCATCCGGCGCGGCGCGATACCTAAATCCCCACCGGGTACGGCTTCTCATGCACCCCGGATCCGCTGGGCCCCTTGCCTGTCCGCTCGAACCTTCCCTGCATTAAACTCAGCGCCCCGGTGTACCAGTACCCCATCACAAACAGCAGCAGAAACGGCACCGTGAAGTAGTTCTCCGTCGTGATCGCGTACCACACTGTCGCCGCGAAGTACGTCCCGATCGCCAGTTCGATCCACGGCACAATCCCCAGCCGCTTGCGGTAGACCTTCGCCTGGCTGGCCTCGCCCTTCTTCCTCACCCGGTACTTTGGCGTGCGCGCGAACGCCGACTTCACCCCGAACAGCGCCTCCATCACCGCTTTGGTATTCGTGATGGTCAGCCCCACCCCGCCCAGCGCCATCAGCACCGGCACATAGGGCAAGGTCCGGTACCACGTCTTCGGAAACAGCTCCTTCTGGCTCACCATGTAAAACGTCGACACCGACATCGTGCTCGCCACAAACAGCGGAAAGTCGATCAGTAGCATCTGGATATACCCCTGCCAGCTGCGGATGATCATCGCCGGCATCAGCAGCACGCTCAGCAAAATCATCAGCGGATAGCTGATGTTCGCCGTCAGGTGATACCACGCTTCCATCTTCGTGTGGAACGGCGCATCGCTCTTCAACACCCGCGGCAGGATCTTCTTGCCCGTCTGGATCAGCCCCTTGGCCCAGCGCGCCTGCTGCGTCTTGAACGCGGTCATCTCAATCGGCAGCTCCGCCGGGCACTCCACATCCTGCAGGTATTTGAACTTCCATCCGGCCATTTGCGCGCGATAGCTCAGGTCGGTGTCCTCGGTCAGCGTGTCGTGCTGCCAGCCGCCCGCCTGGTCGATGGCCTCGCGCCGCCACACCCCCGCGGTGCCGTTGAAGTTGAAGTACACCCCCGCCCGCGACCGCCCGCCGTGTTCCAGCACAAAGTGCCCATCCAGCAGGATCGCCTCCACCTGCGTCATGAAGCTGTAGTTCCTGTTCAGGTGCGTCCAGCGCGTCTGCACCATGCCGATCCCAGGCTCCGCAAAGTGGTCCACCACCTTCATCAGCCAGTCCGGCGACGGCACAAAGTCCGCGTCGAAGATCGCGATCAACTCGCCCCGCGCAACCTTCAGCCCCTCGTCCAGCGCGCCCGCCTTGTAGCCATGGCGGTTCGTGCGATGGATGTGCACAATCGGCTGCGCCTCCATCCCAGGAAACCCCCGCGCGTAGCGCTCGACGGTCTCCTGCGCCACCTCCACCGTCTCATCGGTCGAGTCGTCCAGCAGCTGGATCTCAAACCGGTCGCGCGGATACTCGAGCTTGCACACCGCATCGATCAGCCGGTCAATCACAAACTGCTCGTTGTAGATCGGCAGCTGCACCGTCACAAGCGGCAGCGCGCCCTCGGTATATCGGCCGCCCGGCTCATTCCACTTCGCCGCGTTCTTCTTGTTCCGGTAGTAGAGCCAGACCAACTGGTAGCGATGGATCCCGTAGAACGCCAGGATAATCATCACCAGAAAGTAGGGAATCAGCATCGCCGTGTCAAAGGTGTTCCAGCGATACAGCCCCTTAAACGTGTGGTCGCCATAGTGCGTGCGCAGATAGTGCCCGAGCCCCTTCGAGGCCAGAAACATCGCCGGCGACGCGCATATCGTGTCGAGGAAGGAAGGCAGAAAGAGACTCCGCGGTAAGGTTGCTGTTCCTGACGATTCTACGCGAACCGCTTAGGGAAGTATGCGATCTTCATAGAGCCCCAGAAACTCCGACGGGCTGATGATCCGCACCCCCGATACACTGCCGTAAAGACGCTCAAAGTGGTTGCTGTCGCCCGTGATCAGATAGTCCGCACTCGCCGCAATCGCCGCGGCAAGGATCGGTCGATCCTTCTCCGCCAACTGGATGCTCTCCGGCACAAAACCTGAATCGGCGTCGCTGACCATCTTCGTGGCGGCGATGAGTTCTTCGAACCGCAGACCCTGCGCGGATTGCCCGATGTGGCGCCATACCTCGGCAATCGCGTAAGGCGAAGTGACCGGCGATATGCCCGTCAGCTTCCAGAGATTGAGAAATCGGCTGTTGGCAATGTAAGAGGCGGAGAAGAGCACATTGGAATCGAGATAGGCGGTGAGGAGACGGATATCACGCACTGCGCTGTTCTTCTAGGAGCTCCGCGTGCCGGCGTTTCAGGTGCGCTCTCCAGTCTTTCGCCGTCGGCAGCGTGGATCGGTAATTGGGATCCAGCCCAGGAGCGTCGGTAGGATCGATACCCTCTTCTCGAAGCAGAGCCCAGACCTCGTCGTACTCCTCCTCGGTCATCGCGTTAATGAGCGTCAGATATGCCTTGCGCTGTGGAGTCCATACCTCCGGCTCGTACACAAACGCCGGTCGCAGCCGGATCTCCCCATCCTTCGCCTCCGTCACCAGCAACGACCCGTCCTCCAGCCCGAATTGCTTGCGCAGCTTCGCCGGAAGCACGATCGTCCCGCGCTTCCCCATCTTGATCGTCGTAGCCACCATTTGTTCTATTCCTCTATCGCGGGCAGGAGTTTGTCTGGAATGAGCGAAAGGCAGCGGAGAATAAGGCGAAACATGGGATTGAATTCGAGACCGCCTGCGAAGCATTTTTCGACCCGCTGTTTGCAGTAGAGGACGCGAGTGCAGAGGAAGAGTCTCATGGCGCTGGTGGGAATGAGCGTTCGGGACAATTTGCTGTACGTCATACACATCGAAACAAGGCGCGATACGGATAAGGCTTATCTCAGCCAGAGAGGCGACGAAACGCGAGAGGAGTATTTATGAAGACGGCTGCTGAAAAGATGAGAGAGCGCTTGAACAAGGAGCGTGTGATGACCTCGATCAGTCTCCGTATCCCGGAGAATGTGATCGAGGACATGAAGGAGATCGACCCAACCCTAGGGTTCTCCGGCTATCAATCCCTGATCAAGGCCTACATCAGCAAAGGACTGCGCGCAGACCTGGAACGCCTTGAGGGTTCTGGTATGCAGTTGTTTGCCGACGGCCTGCGCAAGCACGGCGTTGCGGACGAGGTGATAGAAGCAGCGATCGCGGAGGCGCACCATCCGCAGGTTCGACTATCGAGGCAAGCCTTTCCAGCCGTTCTCGAGACGGTTCAAAGCATGGACCCTTCGGGCAGCGTACGAATTGCCGAACATCTTGACGCCGGAATGGACCTTCTCTACAGCGTGCGTATTGGTGCCGAGGAATTCAAGATCGCCATTCCAGCAAGCCACGCGGCGCTGGGGATGCAACGCTCATTCACACGGATGTTTTGGCGGAACTGGAGGCTCGAAAGGTGCGGGCGAGCTGAATCTCAGCTCAGAAACATCACCCTATACGCGACATCCCGCTCCACCGGTTTGAAACCTGCGTCCCGAATTACTCTGCGCAGGTCTTCTTCGGCAGCACTGAGCGGTGCGCCCGGCACGGTCACCCCGCAACCCTCCGCCATCAGCCACCCTGCATCGTTCGCCCCGAACCGCAGCCCCGTCTGCAGCACCTTCAGACCCCGCCCCGCACCACCCGCCTCCACATTCTCGATGTTGTCCAGAACCATCCGCGCGACCGCCAGCGTCTTCAGGAGCTCCACCGCCGTCGGCTCACCCGGCGCATAACCCGTACCCCCGCCCTCCGGCTGGAAGCTCACCAGCGCGAAGGCCGCAACCCCCCCCGTCTCCTCCTGCAACCGCCGCACTGCCTCCAGACAATCGAGCAGCCGCTCCTGCCCCGCGCAACCGGCCCAAGCACCAAAGACCACCTTCGCCGTCGTCCGCATCCCCACCCCGTGCGCCGCCCGCTGCACCTCCACCCACTCCGCCAGTCCGCACTCAGCAGCGTCGGGATTCGCTTCCGTCAATTCCTCGCCGGAGATCGAATCCAACCCCGCACCCTTGAGCCGCACCAGCACCTCCCGCACCCCGCGCCCGCTCGCCCTCCCGATCGCCACAACCTCCGCAGCCGTCATCCCCTCCATCCAGATCGCCGGAAACCGCCCCCTCACCCCACGCAGCAAACCCTCAATCTCCCCCGACCCGCGGGTTGTGCCGTTCCCACCGGACAAACCCGCCAATCGCACACCACTTCCACCCATCTCCAACGTCGCGCGAATCTCCACGCAGACTCGCTCGACCGCCTCGTCCGTCGCGCCACCAAGCCCGCCGCAACAAACCCTCCCCCCAACCGCATAGCTGACCATCCCCTCCGGATGCAGCCGCCGCCGCACCGCGTCCGCCTCCATCCCCATCCCGATCAAGTCGTCGCTGCGCAGACAACCCAGCGCCTGTTCCCGGCTAATCCCCATCAGAAAATCTTACCTTCCGCCGCCTCCGGCGGCTCAGCCGCCAGCCTTCAGCGCGCCCGCAGCCTCACCAGCACCAGGCCCAACAGCCCCGCCGCGACAATCGCCACCACCAGCAAGCCCACCAGTAGCTTTATCCCCGCTGCCGCCGCCTTCTCCAGACCCCCCATGCGCGCGTCCAGACTCTCCACCCCCTTCCGCGCGCGCGTCACCTCCACCGCGGTCTCCGCCAGTTGCGCGCTCTGCTCCTGCAATTGTCGCTGGATGCCGGTGTGCACCTCGCTCAGCTGGCTGAGCTCGACGCGCACCTCCGCACCCAGCGCCGCCAGCGCGGCCTCCTGTGCCTTCTCGCTCGCCGTGCGCGTGCTCAGATACCTGTCCGCCAGCGGCACCAGCCGCGCGAAGTGAGGTAGAAGTTCGAAGAGCACCTTGGGCCACATCGCTCTAGTCTACGTGCTCGGCCAGCACTGCGCGCATCGACGCCCGCCGCCGCCTGCGCCGCATCAGCAGCGCCGCCACCGTCGTCAGCAGGATCACCGCAATGATGCACTGCGACCACACGCAGTAGATACACCACGTCTCGATGATGTACGCCTCAATGTAAGTCAGAAACGCCGCGCAGAAGAAGCCCACCCGCGCCAGCTCCAACACAATCCGCAGCCGCCCCAGCAGCGCGAACACCGCGATCGCCAAGTAACCCGCGATCCCAATCGACGCCACCGGAATATGCACCGCACCCGGCCTCTCATCGAAGCTCAGTGGCGGAAACACCGAGTACTTTCCATGGTTCACCGTCCCGCAATCCCAGTGCTCGCTAACCGCGCACGGCGGCGCGGCGGCCGCGTCCATGAAGTGGATGCGCAGCGCCAGCGAACTTACCACCACGCCGGCAACTGCCAGCGCCGCAATCAGATATTTCATGCCCTCCATCTTACGTCTCCCGCGGGTTCTCGCCCATTACTGAAGTTTCCCGCCATCCTCGATCTCCGCTCATCTCCCGCCTCCGCTGCCCGATAAGCCGGTGAGGGACCGGGGAGCATCCGGCCTTGAGGCCAGAAGATGTCAATCCGATGCGGCGCAGGCAACGCCGTCCTCTCAGCAAAAGACGCCATCGCCATGCATATGCGCTGGAGGATCACCCTCCAGTTGGCCATCGCCCGCCGTGAGCCGCTCAGCCCCGCCGCCGTCCGCGCCATCAAGGAGCCCAACGAGTGTTGCATCGGGGTCTGGCTCCTCTCCAGCCGGACCAGGGCCGTCCGCCACACGCCCCAATACCTCGCCCTGGTCGCCCGCCACCTTGAGTTTCATCGCGAGATGTTGGAGATCGCGACCCAGATTGCGAACCGGAACTTTGCCGCGGCAAACCGCGCCCTCGACCCCGGGAACGGCTTCCAGCGGGCGTCGCTGGCGCTGGCCACCGCGCTCACCGCGTTCGATCTCCCATAGACAATCGCCCTTGCAGGCTGAAACCCCGCGCCGATTGTGCCGATAGAGCCTCGTTTTGCATCGGGAATCCGGAACCCGACTAGCCTGTTCGACGAAGACTCCCCCTCAGGTTCCGCCGGAATCCTCCGATAAGCAACCCAAGGAAACCAGAATGTCCTGTACGCCCTTCATCGCCAAGCCCATCCTCACCACCCGCGATGCCATCGCCAGCCACGTCCGCTGGAAGATCACCCTGCTGACCGCCGCGCGCATGCATGAGCCCCTCAGCGACCGCGCCACCCACTCCGTCCAGTATCCTGACGAGTGCGCGATTCGCCGCTGGCTGCTCTCCCAATACACCCTGCACCTCCGTCAGACCCCCGAATACCTATCCGTCGTCCGCTGGCATCAGGAGTTTCATCGCCAGATGCTGGTCATCGCCAACCTCATCAACGTAGGGAAATTCGCCGCAGCCGAGCACCTCCTCAACACCTCGGAAACCTTCCAGGCTGCCTCCAACTCCCTGGCCAACGCCATCGTGGCCCTGGACCGCATCTCCCCTGTCAGCCTCGCGTCCTAGAGCTGTTTTCCTGTCGGTGCAAAACGGCCGCCTCCCGCCCCATTTAATAAATTAGGTTGACCTTCGCCCCGGTGCGAGTATTCTGCTGAGGTAGCTCCGGCTGCCGCGCAGCCCGCCCGGAGACGCGCACATCCAGCTCAAGGAGCCAACCTATGCAGTGTCCTGTTTGCCACAACGAAGTCGGGTCCCTGTCTGGGTTCTGCCCCCACTGCGGGGCCAATCTCGCAGCCGCGGCGCCCGCCCCAGCGCCCGCGTCGGCCGCCTACTCCGCCCCACCGCCGGGCTACCCGCCGGCTCAGCCCGCCGCATCGAGCGGCCTCACTCCCAACGCGGCCGCCGCCGTCGCCTACATCACCGTTATCCCGGCAATCCTCTTCCTGGTCATCGAACCCTATAACAAGATTCCTTTGGTTCGCTTTCACTCCTTCCAGTCGATCGCGCTCGCCGTCATCTGGTTCGCCTTGTGGGTCTGCATGTTCTTCCTGCACATGGTTTTGCTCTTCGTCCCGTTCATCCACTTACTCATATTCCCGGTCGAGCTCTTAATCTTCTTTGGCCTGTTCATCGCATGGCTCATCGTCCTTCTCAAAGCCAGCCAGGGCGAGTTCTACAAGCTGCCCATCATCGGCGACTTCGCCATGAAGCAGGCCCAGAGCTAGGGCAACGCAAACTTGTCGCTGGCCTGACGGTCTACGGGCCGAGATTTCTCTGGCGTGTACTCGCACCACACCAGGTTGTCCCGGTAGTCGATGTGGAGCACCAGTTGGAACAGCGTTGCGGCCCCGATCGTCCCTGATACCTCCACCCCATCGCCGTGTGAGATGGAGGTCAGGTCGATCGAAGTCATGCTGGGCGAATCCAGGCGCAGCCCCGCAAAGGCCATCGTGAACCGGCCCGCGTCATAGACCTTCTCCACCTCGCCCGAAAGGCCCTTGATCCCGATCGTCTCGTCGCGATCCACCTTCGTCACCTCACGCGCTGCCGCCGTGGAGATCAAATTCAGCTGCGACCCCGAGTCCACCAGGAATAGCTTGTTCTTCCACGCGGTCTCGTCCTTAAAGCGCTTGGTGTCAACCAGTCCAGTGGGCATCAGCAGGTCCTTTCCGCTGCGATAGACCCGCGTCCACTTCGCCATCTCGGGGGCAATGTATGCGTCATGCCAGGTCTGCTGCTCGTCACTCCCCGGCGTCGCGGGCTTGGCGTCTCCCGGCCTCTGCGGCAGCGGGCTGATCCTCATCTGCAGCTTGGGAAAATCCAGCGTGAGTTGAGACTGGGCGAAGACGTCTCCGCCGATCAGGCCGTCGGTGTCCAGCACGCTCCACTTCTCCAGAATCTCTACCCGGCAGTTGGTGAACTCAATTCCGCCGATCTTGACACTCGCCACATGGGTGATCGACGACCTCACCTTCCCCTTGTCGCCGATCCCTCCAATCTGCGTCTCGTCCTCCCGCTTGATTCCCAGGAACAACGCCGCTGCACGCGAGATGGTGATGCCGCCGGCGCCGGTGTCGAGCTGCAACACTCTCGACTTGCCGTTGAACTTCACATTCAACCCCCAGCCCTCAAAGTGGTTGGGCCCGTCCATGATCTTCTCCAGCGGGACGGTCGCTGTCTCCGGCGAAGCCGGCGCGGCCCGGCAGTCCGATGGTTGGGACAGCGACTCCTTGGCCAACTGCGTCTTCATCTTTGTCCGGTTCTCCTCGCTGATCTGGTCGCTGCGCTCCGCATAGTCGGCCAGCTTCGCCAGTCGCTCCGCGCGCGGCCGGCTCTCGATCCAGGCGCTGTTGATCTCATCATCCGTCGGGTGCAACAGGTAAGCCTGTTCAATCAGCTTCTTCTCGGATGCGTGCAAGCCGGCGAGATGGTCCACCTCTGCGAGATCGAGGTAGGCGCGCGCGTTGCACAGGTCGGCCCGCGCCGCCTTCTGGAAGTCCAGATAGGCTTCTCGCGGGTCGCCCTGCCGCAGCCGCGTCTCGCCCAGCGCCACCAACGCCATCGAACTCGCCGGCGACGCTGCAACCCACGTCTCCGCCTCCTTGGCCGCGGCATCCACCTTGTCCTGCGCGATCAGCGCGCGCACCAGCCCCTCGCGCGCGGTTTCGTTGGCGGCGTTCTTCGCCAGCAGGTCGCGGAACTGGCTCTCTGCCGCCGCAAAGTCCCCCTTGTTCAGCGCCGTCTCCGCCCGGCTCGGCGGCAGCGTGTTCACCGTGCACGTCTTCTTTGCCGGGGTCGCTCCCGTCGCAGCTGGCGCCGCCTGCCCCCTAGCCGCAATCCCCGTCGCTAATCCACCCAAACCGACCCAGACCCCTGCCAGCACCATCCAGCCGTTCGCCACCGCAGTCTCCTCAACTAACGCGATGGCGGAATCATATCCGCTCTGCCTTCAATTTCAATCGCTTTTCCATCACCTGGATCGCTTCCGCGCTCTCGTCGACCATCACAAACCGCCGCCCATTGCGCGCCGCCGCCTCGCCGGCGGTCCCGCTCCCGGCAAAAAAATCCAGCACCAGGTCGCCGGGGTTGGAGTGCACCCGCACGATCCGCTCCAGGATGCCCAGCGGCTTCTGGGTCGCGTAGCCTGTCTTCTCCTTGCCGGTGGGCGAGACGATGGTGTGCCACCAGACGTCGGTCGGCGTCTTGCCCCGCGCCTCCTTCTCGGCGCCCACCAGCCCCGGCGCCATATACGGGATGCGGTCGCTCTCGCCCAGATGAAACGTATACCGCTTCGGGTCGCGCGTATACCACAGGATCGTGTCGTGCTTGGCCGGCCAGCGCTTCGTCGCCCGCGCGCCATAGTCATACGCCCAGATGATCTCGTTCTGGAAGCACTCCCGCCCCGAGCCCTTGCCGTCATGCTCAAAGATCTCGTCCAGCATCACCTTGCAGTAGTGCGCCTCGCGGTAGTCGATGTGGAAGAAGAGGCTGCCCGTCGCCGCCAGCACGCGGTGCGCCTCCTTGAGCCGTGGCCGCAGAAACCCCAGAAAATCGTCGAACTGGTCCGCATAGCCCGCCGTCTCGCCACCGCCATTCCCCGCGGCAACCAGCTCTGTCCGGTAGCGCCGCCCGCCGAACCCCACTCGGTCGCCCGCCTCATCCCGCACCGTCTTCATCCGCGCGCGCGTCTGCCGCCGCCCGGTGTTGAACGGCGGATCGATGTAGATCAGCGCTGCCGATCCCGTCTCCATCCCCCGCAACGCCGTCAGATTGTCGCCATGCACGATCCGGTTCAACTCGCCCACTCGATCGCAACTCCGCAGCTTCTGCGCCAGCCTTCCGACTTCAGACTAATCCCATCGGCCATCCCCCATAAAAACCATTGTGGCTGCTTCGCTCAAAGGAGTATCGTTACAAACGGCCCAGAATCATGGCAGTCTCCGGTCGCGAAATGGCAAACGCCTCAACGCTGCAACGCCCCAAGACACGAATCTCCTCAGCCGGCGAACCGTTGGCCCATCCCCCCGCGCCCGCTCGCTCGCCCGACCGCTTCTTCTCTATGCTTTCCCATCGCGGCCGGGTCCGCCGCGCCAACGAGGACGCCTGCGGCGCACGGCCCGAGGAGGGCGCCTTCGTCGTCTGCGATGGCATGGGAGGCGCAGCCGCCGGCGAGGTCGCCAGCCATCTTGCCGTCCAGGCCTTCCTGAACGAATTGAGCCAGAGCGCTCTGCTCTCCGCTGGCCCAGCCAACGGCAAGCGGCCCAACGCGAGCACCCATGGCTCCACGCCGCTGTCCGCGCCCGATTCTCTGCCCCCCCATCCGCATCCTGGCTTCCGCACCAGCCTCGACGAGGCCGTGCACGCCGCCAACCTCGCCGTCTTCCGTCACTCGCGCAAATCGCCCAGCCTCCACGGCATGGGCACCACGCTGGTCGGCCTCTGCTTCGAGCCCGGCACGCGCGACGCCCTCTGGCTCGCCCACGTCGGCGACAGCCGCTGTTACCGCCTCCGCTCTGGCGCCCTCACCCTGCTGACCAGCGACCACACTCTGGTCGAGCAGCAGGTCCAGGCCGGCCTGCTCAACCGCATCCAGGCCGCGATCTCGCCCATCCGCAACATCATCACCCGCGCCGTGGGCTGCCAGCCCGAGGTCGAGGCCGACATCGAGGCCCACTCCACCCAGTCCGCCGACCTCTACCTGCTTGCCTCCGACGGCCTCAACCGCGAGCTCGACGACACCGAGATCGCTCGCGTCCTTACGCAGGCCCTCACCCGCACCCTCGGCCCCGCGCTCTCGGACCCGCCCTCCCGCCGCTCCACCGCCGCGCAACACACACTGCAGGCCGCCCTCGACAACGCCTGCCACACCCTCATCGAGGCCGCCAACCAGCGCGGCGGCGGCGACAACATCACCGTCCTGCTCGTCTACTGCCTCTAGCCGCGGGCTCCTGCCTCTCTAGCCCGCTCCGCCCGCCCTGTCGCGTCCCGCACAATTCTTTGCTACGATCATCGGCCAGGCTCTAGCATCGAACTGATAGGAGACACCACCCCATGCCCAAGGAGCTTTACTTCGAGGACTTCTACGTCGGCCAGCGTTTCGACTCCATCGGCAGCTACCGCGTGACCGCGCAGGAGATCAAGGAGTTCGGCCAGAAATACGATCCCCAGCCCTTCCACCTCGACGAGGAAGCCGGCGAGGGCAGCTTCTTCCACGGCCTCGCCGCCTCCGGCTGGCTCACCGCCGCCGTCGTCATGCGCCTGCGCGTGCAGTCCATCACCGTCGCGGGCGGCATGATCGGCGCCGGCGTCGAAGAGATGCGCTGGACCACCCCCGTCCGCCCCAATGACACCCTCCGCTCCGAGATCGAGGTCCTCGGCGTCCGCCACTCCCAGTCGCGCAAGGACTACGGCATCGTCCGCACCCGCTCCCTCGCCTACAACCAGCGCAACGAGCTCGTCCTCCGCGCCACCGTCAACTTCCTCGCGCCCGTGCGCCCCGCATAGACTGGGAGCCATCCAGAGCCTGAGGTGTAATCGATGAGAGCAACTCACATTTTCGCATTAGCAGTCATGGCTGCTGCGAGACTCGAAGCCTCCGCGCAAACGACGACGGTCGCGGCACCAATAACGCCGCCGCATATCGGCTTCGACGTCGTCTCCGTCAAGCCGAATCGCACCGATACATCGCACCCGGGATCGATGATCCGCGGCGACGGCTTCGACGCCGAAAACATAACGCCAGTTTGGGTGCTCTATTGGGCGTTCGATTGCGGCATTGACCGCGATGAGAAAGTTTTCTCAGGACTTCCAGCCTGGGTCAAGTCAGAGCGGTTCGACATCATCGCAAAGGTCGCAGATGCGGATGTGCCGACATGGAAAAAGCTTCCGAACTCTGAGAAGGAGAGCATGGTGCTGCAGGTTCTGGAGGACAGGTTCAAGCTGACATTTCATCGCGAATCCATCGAAGCGCCCGTCTATGCTCTGGTGGTCGCCAAGGGTGGCCCGAAGATGACCGAGGTCGACGTACCCGCGTCGGATCGGACCTCTGGCAGCGCCGGCTGGATCGGCCGTTCTAAGGAGGGAGTCATTGGCGGACACGCCACAATGAAGACGTTGACCGATTATCTAAACGTCAATGTGCAACTCGGCCGCAGAGTGTTGGACAAGACCGCGCTGACCGGCAACTATGACTTCAAGTTCAACTACACTCCGTTTCCTCAAGGCAGTTTCTCCGATGACGCGATAGACCCCTCCGGATCGCAATACCCATATATCTTCGGCGCGCTCCAGGAGCAACTCGGCCTCAGACTCGAACCGACGCGCGGCCTCGTGGACATGATTGTGATCGACCACATCGAACGGCCCTCAAGCAACTGACCCACTTCGAAGCGCCACTGCGAATCCATTTAGGCACACCCACGCAAGTCCCACCCCACAAATTCACACCGCCCCAGCGTATCCTCAACCCATGCGCATGACGGTGCTCGCCTCCGGCTCCAAGGGCAACTCGACCGTCATCGCCTCCGCCCACACACGCATCCTGGTTGACGCCGGCCTCTCCTGCCGCGAACTGCTCAAGCGCATGGCGCAGGCCAACGAAGACCCCGCCGCGCTCGACGCCATCCTGCTCACCCACGAGCACCAGGACCACGTCGCCGGCCTCGCCACCCTCGCCCGCCGCCTGCGCATCCCCGTCTTCCTCACCGAGCCTACCCACCGCGAGTGGCAGCGCATGATGACCCCGCGCACCACCCTCACCTACGCCCAATGGCTCGACCGCGTCCAGAAAGAAAAGGAAGCCCGCACCGTCCAGTCCGCGGGTGCCCCATCTCAGACGGCTTCACCATCTGAGGTGGGAAGTCCCACCCCCAACTCCCATTCCACGGCCCCCCAACTCGAAGAGGACCCCGACGACCTTCTCGAAGACACCCCCACCCCCAAACCCGACCCCGCCTCCCTCCCCGCCGTCGAATACTTCCACTCCGGCACTCGCTTCTCCATCGGCGACATCGCCATCACCCCCTTCACCATCCCCCACGACGCGGCCGACCCTTGCGGCTTCGTCTTCGAATCCGAACAGATCCGCATGGCCATCGCCACCGACCTCGGCTACATGCCGCCCAACGTCAAGTCTGCCCTCCGGCGCATCGACGTCCTGCTGCTCGAATCCAACCACGACCTCGAGATGCTCAAGGACGGCCCCTACCCCTGGGCAGTCAAGCAGCGTGTGCTCTCCCGCGTTGGCCACCTCTCCAACCACGCCACCGCCGAGTTTCTCGGCCGCGACTACGATGGCGGCGCAGCCTTCATCGTCCTCGGCCACCTCTCCGAGCAGAACAACGCCCCCGAGCTCGCGCTGCTCTCCGCCGAGCAGGCCATCGGCGACCGCATGTCGCTCTTGGGCAACCGCATCCTCCTCGCCCAGCAGTCCGCGCCGCTCGCGCCCATCTGCCTTTAGCGCTGACTCCCGCGCCCCTCCCGGCCCGCGTGGCTAACACAATCCATTTACTTTGCATCTTTTCTCGTGCAACGGCTATCAAATCGAGTAGAATGATGTCTATAACCCATGGTTAATATCTCCCCGCGCTCATCGAGACCACGTCGTATGACCGTCCCCCAATGCACCGATCCGGTCATTGGAGCGATCCTCGCCGGCTGGCGCTACGACATCTCCGGCCTCTCCGCCGCCATGCGCACCGACTACGACTGTCACCTCTCGGAGTGCGGCCACTGCCGCCACCGCCAGCACCTCGCCCGCACCATCGATGTGCTGCTACTCTCCGTTACCTCCCTCTCGTTCATCGCCTTTCTGCTGGCCGCCGCGGTCCTGCATCGCATTGAGGCCATCGCCCACCTGGGCAACAGCCTGCACGCACATCTCTATCACACTCCCATCACCATCTCGCTCGAGGCGGTTGCCATCGTCGGCATCGTCATCTCCCTCCTGCTCTGGTTCCTGGTTGCCATCGCAACCCCCATCCCCGGCCTCTTCTCCGACGCCCTGCAGCAGCGCATCCCGCCCTTCATCCGCGAACGCATCATGAAGAACGCCGCCTAGCTCTCGCGCAGAAGACAAGCGCGACCGCGGATCTGCGCGGATGATCGCGGATCAGGACAACGGCAAATCCTTAAGCAACTTCGTCTCTCCCTCACGTTTCTTGTTCCTAATCCGCGTCGCCCCGCGTCCATCCGCGGTCGTTTTTTCCTCTCCCTGGCCCAGAAACGCCAGGAATGCGATAGCGTAGGAAGACCATCATGCCCCCTGCGCACCCGCATCCCGAAGGCGAAGTCATTCATCCCGATCCCGGCCCGCCCCTGGCCGCGGTCTCCACGCCGGACGAAGCCTATTCGCCCGAGCAAGCCCGCCGCCGCCGCGAGTACAGCGACTGGGACCCCCGCTCCGCCCCCGGCACTTACCTCCTGCTTGCAATCAACTGCGTCGTCTACCTGTGGATGATTACCCACGGGGTCGATCCCCGCGACCCTACCGAGGCGAACCTCCTGCACTATGGCGCCAACCAGACCTACCTCGTCCTGCACGGCCAGTGGTACCGCCTGCTCACCGCCACCTTCGTCCACGTCGGCCTCATCCACCTTGCCACCAACATGTGGTGCCTGTGGAACCTCGGTATGCTGGGCGAGCCACTCATCGGCCCCTTCGGCATGGTCGCCGTCTACCTTATCACCGGCATCGCCGGCAACCTGCTCTCCATGGCCTGGAGCGTAGGCTGGTGGGATCACACCCACGACCCCTTCTTCCTGCAACAAGTCGGCGCGGGCGCCTCGGGCGCCGTCTTCGGCATCGCCGGCATCCTCATCGTGCTGCTCTCCAACCGCCGCCTGCCCTTCCCTTGGGAGGTCCTGCGCCAGTTGCGCCGCCGCGTCGTCCAGTTCGCAGCCATCAACTTAGTCATCGGACTCGGCACCATGTTCGTCAACGTCGGCATCCACATCGACAACATGGCCCACATCGGAGGCTTCGTCTCCGGCCTCGCCCTCGGCGTCCCTTTGGTCCCACGCATGACCGCCGGCCGGGAACGCTACCTCAACCGCCAGAAGGTCACCTTCGCCGCCGCCTGCTTCCTGCTCGCCCTCTTCGGCTACAGCATCGCCAGCATGCTGTAAGGCACTTGTGAGCGATGGGTGGTGGGTTGTGAGTGGCGAGTGGTGAGTCAGAGAACCCGTACCTTCATTTGCCGTGAAGGCGCGCCTAAGGAGAAGTTGCGGTTGCCTTTACTAACAACTCACAACTACCAACTCACAACTGCCTCACACCAGCGTCGTCTGCGCGAACTTCCGCACCATCGCCAGCAGCAACTTCCGGTCGTTGTCCGAGAGCCGCGACGAGTACCGCTGGATCTGCGTCAGGAAGCGGATCTCTTCCTCGCTCAGCCGCAACGTCGACATCTCCTGGCTCACCACCTGGTCGGAGAAGAACTGCGCCAGCTGCAGCTCCAGCGCCTGTGCAATCTTTTGCAGGGTCTCGAGCGACGGCACCGTATGCCCGTTCTCCACCCGCGAGAGATAACAACGCAGCAGCCCCGTCCGCTTCTCAATGTCGCCCTGCGACATGCCCTTTTGCAGACGGTAGGACCGGATCGTCGACCCGATGCTCATCGCAATCGTGCTTGCGGGCGGGAGTTCAGTGTGTGGGGCCGGGAGTGTTTGCATATCTGCCATTAGCCACAAAGTAACTATCTATCGAACCGCGGTCAATGGCTAATTCGGGTCGCTCTGCGATTCCCGCACCAGCCAAGGTTCATGTCCAGTCTAAACCCCCTTCCTTGATCTTTTACTTGAACCCCCCGTCGTAGGCGAGCCACGCCTTTTACTAACCGATCTGGTATTAACCCGCGGGTTAACCCATGTACATGCCGCCATTTACGTCCAGCACATGCCCCGTAATGTACCCGGCCTCCTCGGACGCGAGAAACGCCACCGCCGCCGCCACGTCCCGGTCCGTCCCAACGCGCCCCAGCGGCACCTGCGACGTCATCGCCGTCCTCTGCTCTTCAGTCAAAATGGCGGTCATCGCCGTCTCGATATACCCCGGTGCCACCGCATTCACCGTGATCGTCCGGCTGGCCAGCTCCCGCGCCAGCGACTTGGTCAGCCCGATCAGCCCCGCCTTCGACGCCGCATAGTTCGCTTGTCCCGCCTGCCCCGTCTCGCCCACCACCGACGTAATGTTGACCACCCGTCCCCACCGCCCCTTCAGCATCGACCCCATGCACGCCTGGGTCATCAGGAACGCACCGGTCAGGTTGGTCGTCAGGACATCGTCCCAGTCCTTGCGCTTCATCCGCATCGCCAGCATGTCCCGCGTGATCCCCGCATTGTTCACCAGGATGTCCACCTTCCCCAGTCGCGCCACCACCGCCTTCACGCACTCTCTAATGGACTCCTCGCTGCCCACATCCAGCGCAAAGCAGTGCGCCTCGCCGGTTGTGGGCGTCCCGCCGCTCGGCGGGACCCAGCCATTGATCTCCGCCGCGACCTCCGCCAGCTTCGCCTCATTCCGCGCACACAGTGCCACCGTCGCGCCCCGCTCCGCCAGCGCCAAAGCACACGCCCGCCCAATCCCCTGCGACGCTCCCGTCACCAATACAACCCGTCCTACCAGTGTTCCCATGCGCCTCCAATCGGTCCGAATGCAAGATTACACGCGCGGGTGCCCCACGTCTCGATTCTGAGACGTGGGATCGTGGTGCCATAACCCCTCCGTCGCTGCTTCGCCAAATGACATATCCTGTCATCCGAGATGCCCGACACTCCAAACCCTCCCGCCACATCCTCCGCTGAACCAATAGCCCTCACGCCCGACCCCTCCACCGATGTCTATGCCATCCAGGGTGCCGACCCCGAAGTCCTCGCCTACGCCATGGCCAAGTACTCCCGTTCCTCGCTCACCATGAAGGAGTCGCTCGCCGAAATCTCCTCCCAACGCGCCGAGCAGTTCCTCAACACCTTCTACTTCCAGTATGGCCACCGCTCCATCGCCGACCTCGCCCACATCCCTTTCGCCATCGAGCGCTTGTCTTTACTTGCGGCAATCGCATTGGTCGACGAACAGCGCTGGGATGGCCAGGAGCGCTCCACCCGCTACCAAAACTTTCGCAAATCCGGCTGGTACACCCCCCAATTCACCGGCCCCGACGCAGCAGCCCAGACCGCCGGATACACCGCCTCCGTTGAAGCCCTCTTCGCCGCCTACGACACCGTGGGCGCGGGCATGTTGGAGGCCCTCAAGCGCGCCATCCCCCAGCCCGCCGCCATGAAGGATGAGGCTTACACCCGCACCCTCAAGGCCCGCGCCTTCGACTGCGCCCGCTACCTGCTCCCGCTCGCCACCAACACCTCCCTCGGCCAGATCGTCAACGCCCGCACCCTCGAGACCCAGATCTCCCGCCTGCTCTCCAGCCCCTTCGCCGAGGTCCGCTCGCTCGGCGAAAAGCTCCGCGTCGCCGCCGCCGAGCCCGCCTGGGACGTCACCCACTCCGCCGGCCAGGTCCTCTGCGACGAAGCCGCCTCCTTCACCATCCCCGACCCCACTGGCCGCAAGGACTTCCACACGCGTCTCACCGACGCCCTCCTCCACGAGGTCAAGGCCGCGCCCACCCTCGTCAAATACGCCGCGCCCAGCGACTACCTCATCACCACCCGCGCCGAGCTCCGCCACGCGGCCACCGAGCTCATGGCCAACCAGCCCATCGAGCCCGCCCCGGTCGTCGATCTCGTCGAGCCCTCCGCCACACTCGAAATAGAACTCGCCGCCTCGCTCCTCTACCCTGAGTGCCACTACTCCTGGCGTCAGATCGAGCGCACCGTCGCCTCGCTCTCCGCTCCCCGCATCGCCGAGCTCGTCGCCCTCGGCGTCAAACATCGCGGCCGCCACGACGAGCTGCTCCGCCCCTTCTCCGCCGGCCAGACCCTCCAGTTCGACATCCTCATGGACATCGGCGGCTTCCGCGACATGCACCGCCATCGCCGCTGCCTCCAGCTCATCCAGCCCTACACCGACCTCCACGGCTACGACGAGCCCACCTGCCCCGGCCAACCCACCCTCGCCGAAGCCGGCCTCGCCTCCACCTACACCGCCGCCATGGACGCCGCCCTCACCGCCTACCGCGCCGCCAAGAACCTGGGTGCCCCACGTCTCGATTCTGAGACGTGGGAAAGCAGCGCCACAGACTCTAAGAAAAGTGTCGTCCTGACCCTGAGCCTGCCGAAGGGGAAGGACCCGCTTCTGCCCTTTCCCGAAGCCGCCTACCTCCTCCCCCTCGGCACCCGCATCCGCTCCATGTTCAAGATGGACTTCGCTGAAGCCCTCTACATCGCCGAGCTCCGTTCCGGAGCCGCCGGCCACTTCAGCTACCGCCGCGTCGCCTGGGAGATGTACACCACTGTCGCCCAGCGCCACCCCACCCTCGCCCCCTACTTCCGCATCGAAGACGTCAACCAACCCATCGACCTACTCAAGCGTTGACCCAGTCAAGTCCGAGTAAACAAGGTCATTAGCCATGCGAACAAAAATCGACCTGTTAGTTGATGTTGGACTCGCAACTCTGGTGACAACCATTGGCGTTTTCTTGCCACCTCTGGTGGCTCTACTCCTTCACATTGACGAAACTGGCCGCACAGAATCTCGCACAACAGAAATACTTGGAGCTCTCACCGCCCTCGCCGGAGTTTGCGTCGCGGCTTGGTGGATGTTTCAGAGGCTCCAGGTCCGCTACAGCAGGCCCGAGGCTCGAAAGATTTCAATCGCGTTTGCTCTATCCGCGCCGATCTCATTGGGAATCTCGCTTCCGCTTGCACAGTTGCCCGGTGGGTATGCCGATCTCTGGCTAGGCCCCCACTTCGCCCTCGTAGGCGCAGTCGTCGGCACTTTCGTGATGGCCACTCTTATAAGCTTCGGGTTTTGCGAGTTCGCGCTCTACATCTCTAAACTCTCCCATTCGGAGGTGGCCTCCTTACCGGAATCTACGCCTCCAGCACCGCCTCCTCCAGCGGATGCTCCCCCCGCGAATCGGGATTGAACGGCTCGCGCCCCTTCACTCCCATCGCATGGCGCAGCCGCGCCAGCCCAATGAACCCTAACGCCAGCGCGCACACCCCATTCCACCGCCAGTGGGCCCATGCGACGGTCGACATCGCCGACCCCACCGCCGCACCCGAAAAATAAATCGTCATATAGACCGTGTTCAGGCGGCTGCGTGCCGAGGGCACCAGCCCGAAGATGCGCGTCTGGTTCGACACCTGCGCCAGTTGCGCGCCTACATCCAGCAGGACTACGCCCAGCACCAGCGCCGCCATATGCACCGCAAGCGGCGCGCGCACTTCCACTCCGGCCCAGAAGACTGCGAACGACAGCGCGATCCCCGCCAGCCCCATGGACATCACCCAGCGCGCGCCCCGCCGGTCCGCCAGCCTGCCCGCAATCGGCGCCACCGTCGCGCCACACGCGCCCACCAGCCCAAAGCTCCCTGCGACCCCCGCGCCCAACCCGTACCGGCTGCTCAGCAGAAACGCCAGCGTCGTCCAGAAGCAGCTGAACCCCGCAAAGAACAGCGCACCCACCTGGCACGACTCGCGTAGTGCCGGCTGGGTTCGATACAGCGTCCACAGCGACCGCATGGCTTCGGCATAGCCGAGCTCATGCCGCGCCGGCAGCTTTGGCATCACCCGCGCAAACAGCGGCAGAAACGCCGCATTCACCAGCGCCGCAACCACAAACACCAGCCGCCATCCCTCCACTGCGCGAAACGCACGCGAGTCGACCACACCCGGCGCAACATACGCGAGCAGCGCCGGCAAATGGCTCACCCATCCCGCAAAGCTCCGCGCCAGTAGGATCCCCAGCAACAGCCCCATCATCACCGTGCCGATCGCCCGCCCGCGCTCTCGCTGCGGCACCATCTCCGGCGCAATCGGCAGCACGATGTGTGTCACCGACGCCAGCATTCCAATCGCCAAGCTGCCCGCAATCAGCCACGCCAAACTCGGCGCCGCGGCCACGGCCAGCAGGGCCAAAATCACCGCGCCATACATCCGCATCATCAGCGCGCGCCGCTCCAGCACATCGCCCAGCGGCACAAACAGCAGCAGCCCCACCGCATACCCCACCTGCGTCGCCACGGCCACAAACCCCGCGTGTCCCGCCGTCTCGCCGAAGCTGCGCGCCATATCCGGCAGCAGCGGCTGGTTGAAGTAGATCGTCGACACGCCAATCGCGCACGCCAGCCCCAGGAAATGCAGCGGCGCTCGCGGCGCGGCATGTTTTGATTTTTGTGCGGAAGCTTTCATTGGGAGAGCGCGCTCCCTCCAGTCTAATTCGCGCCCGCCCGCGTTACATCTTGCCCAGTGTCAGCTTCGCAATCGTCGCCAGTTGCATGAACGACGTCCCCTCATAAATCTTCCCGATCTTCGCGTCGCGATATAGCTTCTCCACCGGATATTCCTTCACAAACCCGGCCCCGCCAAACACTTCTACCGCCAAACTCGCCACCCGCTCCGCAACGTGCGACGCAAAATACTTCGCCATCGCGGCCTCCTTCACAAACTCCACGCCCCCATGGTGCGACCGGTCCCGCAGCCGCGCCGCGTTGTAGACCATCAGCCGCGCCGCCTCCACCTCCGTCGCCATCTCCGCCAGTTGGAACTGCATCGCCTGAAACTCCGCCAGCGGCTTGCCGAACTGGCGGCGCTCCTTCGCCCACCGGGCGGCATGTTCCCAGGCCCCGGCGGCGAGTCCAACCATCTGCGCGCCAATCCCGATCCGCCCCTCGTTCAGCGTCTCAATCGCGATCCGGTAGCCCTTCCCCGGCTCGCCCAGTATCTGCGCCGCCGGCACCACGCAGTCGTGCAGCACCAGCTCGCAGGTGCTCGACGCGCGAATCCCCAGCTTGTCCTCCTTGCGCCCAACGGAGAACCCCGCAGCGCCTTTCTCCACTAGGAACGCCGTCACGCCCTTATACCCCGCCGCTGGATCGATCGTGGCAAACACCACAAACAAACCCGCCTCCTTCGCATTCGTGATCCACAGCTTCTGCCCGTTCAGCACCCACCCGCCGCCCCGCGCCACCGCCCGCGTCTCCAGCGCAAACGCGTCGGAACCCGAGGCCGCCTCGCTCAGCGCATACGCCCCGACCGTCTCCGCCGCGAGCCGCGGCAGGTACCGCGCCTTCTGCTCAGCCGTCCCCCAGCGCAGCAGTGCGTTCACGCACAGCGTGTTCTGCACATCCACCAGCACACCCACCGCGGGGTCGACCGCCGAGATCGCCTCCACCGCCAGCACCGCGTCGAAGAAGCTTCCGCCCGCGCCGCCAAACTCCTCCGGCGCAGTGATCCCCATCAGCCCCAGCGCGAACAGCTCGCGCACCAGCCCCGCGTTCATCTGCTGCGCCTCATCCATCGCGCGCGTCAGCGGCGCAATCCGCTCCGCGGCGAACCGCCGCACCGACTCCTGAAACATCCGCTCTTCGTCGCTCAGCTCGGTCAACGCCGCCCGCGCCGCATCCTCAGCCAATACCCTCACCTCAGCAACTCGTGGTTGCGAGGTGCGAGTTTAGCATCCACACCGCCGGCATGTCGCAGAGCAACACTCAGGCAAATCGCATCTGCGCGTAGCCCGGTCCCTCCTCCGGCTCGCATCCAGGCCGGTCTCGCCCAACGACCCATCCTGCGAGCCCACCGGCCACCCCAGAATCACCAGAAACACGTCCAGCACAAACAGCCCAATCGCCCCATCGTTTAGCAGCGTCGCCACGCGCAGCGCCGGCCAGAACTGGTTCGCCGCCCACAACAGAAATGCAGCCGCCAGCAGCATCGCCTTCACCGTCTCTCCCTGCGCCGGCCTCTGCCCCGCCCGATACACCAGGTACGCCACCGCAATCATCGCCAGCGGAAACGCCGCCAGCACCTCATGTGCCCGCGCCGGGAACACGCGCCACCATGCATCCCACGCAAACAGGACCGCGACGCCAGCAAGCGTAACCACACCCAGCGCTACGGGCAGAATACGACGCGCTCGCTTTGGACGGTTGTTCATGCTCCATTCTCCCGCGTCCTGCCGTAAAAAGTCCGTAAGCGCCATTTTCAATGGGGAAAGAGTTTCCAATCGTACATTTGGCAATGTATAAACGCTTGGGTCGGGCCAGAAACTCTTCATGGGTAGGGAACGGGAATGCGCAGTAGACGGATGAGGCTGGGAACCGCGTTATCGCTGTTGTTACCGCTGCTGACGGCTGCGGCCTCCATCGCTCCGCCGTGCGCCGTGGCCCAGCCAATCCCCACCCTCGCTCAGCAGGAGGGCCGCGCCACCCTCATGGTCGATGGCGCCCCCTTCTTCCTCCTCGGCGCGCAGGTCGACAACTCCAGCGGCTGGCCCGACCGCCTCGACGCCGTCTGGCCCGCCGCGGAACGCATGAAGCTCAACACCCTCGAAGTCCCCATCTACTGGGAGCAGGTGGAGCCGGCCCGCGGCAAATTCGACTTCACCGTCGTCGACTCCATCTTGCAACAGGCGCAGGCACATAAGGTCCGCCTCGTCCTGCTCTGGTTCGGCACCTGGAAGAACGGCAAGATGCACTACGTCCCGGGCTGGGTCAAGTCCGACACCGCAACTTACCCACGCATGATGTCCCGCGCCGGCGCGCCCTTCGATGTCCTCAGCCCCAACGCGCCCGCCAATCTTGAGGCCGACAGCACAGCCTTCGCGGCACTCATGCACCACCTCAAGCAGGCCGACCCGCAGCACACCGTCCTCATGATGCAGGTCGAGAACGAGTCCGGCTCGCTCGGCCTCGTGCGCGACTTCTCGCCCGCCGCGCAGGCCATCTTCGACGCGCCCGTCCCCGCCGACCTGATGCGTGCCCTCCACAAAGCCGGGGCAGGGAACTGGGCGCAGGTCTTCGGCGACGACGCCGACGAGACCTTCGCCGCGTGGAGCGTCGCCCGCTACATCAACGCCGTCGCCGCTGCCGGCAAGCGCGAGCTCCCGCTGCCCATGTACGTCAACAACTGGCTCAAGAGCCCGCGCGCCTTCCCAATCGCCACCATCCCCGGCGACGACTACCCCTCCGGCGGCCCCACCATCAATATGTTCCTCATCTGGAAGGCCGTCGCGCCCTCCATCGACCTCCTTGCCCCCGACATCTACGTCCCCAATAGCGGCAACTACCGCAAGGTCATGCAAGAGTTCCACCAGCCCGGCAACCCGCTGCTCGTCCCCGAGAGCCTCGGCTTCGAGCCCTTCCCCGGCGCCGCCGGCTACGCGCGCTACCTCTACTTCGCTCTCGGCGAGGGCGCCATTGGCTTCGCCAACTTCGGCCTCGACCGCCTGCACCTCGACCAGCTCAGCCCTGAATCCCTCGCCCAGGTCAATGGCTTCCAGCTTCTCGGATCGTTCGCACAGGAATTGGCCGCGCTGCAATTCGCTCGCAAACTGCAGACCGCCGTCGAGGAAGACGGCATCTCGCAGAAGGAGCTGACCTTCACCGCGAACGGCTCGCCGCTTCCCCTCGGCGGCAATCCATCGGCCCCCGCTGTCTCGCCCAACGCGGCCTGGCGCGTCATCGTCTCCTTCCCGCCCTCCTACGACCCGCCCGCCGCGCCCGTCTCAACCACATCCGACACCACCGGCCTGCATGAGGGCCGCGTCGTCGTCGCGTCCCTCGCGCCCAATGAATTCCTCGTCGCCGGCATCGACTGCCGCGTCCAGTTTGCCCTCCCCGTGCGCTCCAACGGCAAGCAGCCGCAGATGCTCAAGGTGGAAGAGGGCCGCTACGACGGAGCAGCCTGGACTCCGCTCCGTCTATGGAATGGCGACGAAACCGACTATGGACTCAACTTCGGCGGCAAGGGCGCCTTGCTGCACGTCACCCTGGGGAGCTACTGATGAAGAAGACTCAATCTGTAACCGAAAATGGTCGCACTAACCGCCGGCAGCACACTCCTGGTTACAAATCGTCCGCATATGTAACCTTAAGCATTGCATGTCTCATCGCGACCCTGTCAATCCGCGCCTCCGCCCAGACCACCGCCGCCCAGCACCCCTTCGAAAAGATCCAGATGCCCACCGCAGCCGAGGTCCAGCAGGCCTGGAAGAACCCGCCCGCCGAGTACGGCCCCGAGCCCTACTTCGGCATGAACGGCCCCCTCACCATCGAGAGCCTGGCCCATGACCTCGACACCATGAAGAGCCTCGGCTTCCACGCCGTCACCGCGCAGGCCGGCGGCGGCATGACCACCACCTACCTCACGCCGGAGTACTTCGCCTTCTTCAAGAAATTCGCCGAAGAAGCAAAAAAGCGCGACATGAAGGTCTGGATCGTCGACGACATCGGCTACCCCAGCGGATTCGCCGGCGGCCGCTTCACCACGGAGAAGCCCGAGCTGCGCATGCAGGCGCTGTCGATCGCCCAACGCCTCCCGGTCAAAGCCGGCGACACGCTCACCCAGGCCGTCGGCCCCGACACCGTCGCCGCCACCGCGACCAACGCTGCAGGCGAGCACACCGCCATCCCAATCTCCAATGGCAACATCAACTGGACCGCCCCGGCCGGCTCCGACTGGACCGTCTACGTCGTCGAGCACGTCTTCCGCACCTCGCCCACCCGAAGCGACGCCAATCCCACCCGTGCCAAGGACGCCTCGAACTCGCTCGAAGATTACATGGACCCGGCCGCCACCGCGGCCTATCTCGAGTACACCCACAACGGCTACTACAAGGCCATGCCGGAGCTCTTCGGCACCACCATCCTCGGCTTCCGCGGCGACGAGCCCGACTACTCCATCTCCGGTCTGCCCTGGACGCCCGCCTTCTTCGACCGCTTCCAGAAGGAGAAGGGCTATGACATCCGCCCCTATCTCGCCGCGCTGCTCACCTCGCAGGGTGGCGGTGGCCGTCCCCGCCCCGGCCAACCCGCGCCCCCGCCCGCGCCCAAACTCTCCGACGCTGACATCCGCGCCAAAGGCGATTACTACGACGTCTTCTCCATGATGTTTCGCGACGGCTTCTTCAAGCCGCAGGGCATCTGGTGCGCCGAGCACGGCGTCGAGTACCAGGTGCACCTCAACCACGAAGAAGCCGAGATGGACCTCGTCCGCTCCGAGGGCGACTTCCTGCGCGACATGAAGTACGTCGAAGAACCCGGCATCGACGCCATCTGGCACCAGATCTGGACCGACACCATCTCCGACTATCCCCGCCTAGCCTCCAGCGCCGCGCACGTCTACGGTCATCCGCAGTCCTTTACGGAGAGCTTCGCCGCCTATCGCCCCGCACCCGACATCACCCTCGCCCGCTACATCCTCAACGAGCAGCTCGTCCGCGGCATCAACGTCATGGAGACCATGTTCTACTCGGCCGTTCGACCCGCCGGATCGCCCGCCCCAACGCCGCCGCCGGCCCCGCCGTCAGCTCCCGCCGGATCGACCCAGCCGCAGCCCGCCGCAGCTCCGGGGCGTAGCGGCCCATCCGCCGTGATGCGCGATCCCGGCTGGCCCGCGCTCACCGACTACGTCCGCCGCGCCGGCTACGTCATGAGCATGGGCCGCCCGGCCGCCTCGGTCGCGCTCTACATCCCCTCCAGCTCCATGTGGCTCGGCGAACGCAACGCCGACACCGCCTTCGTCTCCTCCGAGCGCATGTTGGCAGAGCGCCAGATCGACTTCGACATCATCAACCTGGACGCCCTCTCCACCGACCTCAAGGCCGGCCCCGGCACGCTTGAGACCATGAGCGGCAACCGCTACCGCACCGTCATCATCCCCTCCGCGTCCATCCTCTATCAATCTGAACTCGATCGCCTGCGCGCCTTCGCCAAAGGAGGCGGCAAGGTCCTCTTCCTGGGCCGCACGCCCGCGCAGATCGCCGGCAAGACCATCCTCGACGCCCGCGCCGCCACCCCCGACGACTTCTCCTTCGCCACCGTCGAAACCGTCGCGCAGCTCCCGCCCACACCCACGCCCCCGGCGCAGGCGCCCACTTCTCCCCCCGGCCCGCAGCTTGTCGCGCCCGAGATCGAGACCGCGCTCGCCGACGTGATTGGGCCACGCGAGATCACCCTCGATGCACCCGACCCCACCCTCAAGGTCAACACCCGCCGCCTCAAAGACGCCGACGTCTACCTCTTCTTCAACGAGGGCGCCCAACCCTCCGGGCACACCGTCACCCTCAAGACCGAAGGCAAGACCGCCGAAGCGTGGGATGCAGCCACCGGCACAGTCACCCCGCTCCCCTCGAAGGTCAGCAAAGGCGCCGTCACCGTCGTCATCCACCTCAAACCCTACGAAACCGAACTCCTGACCGTCCGCTAGGCACACGCACGACCCACAAATCGCCGCAACAAAATAAAACTGCCCACACCTCATCCCGAGATGCGGGCCGCCTCATTTCGCTCACACCCTCACCTCTCATACACAATGTTGTGCCGCGCCAGCCACCAGCACGCCCCGCCGCCCGCCTGGGGAAAGATCGACCGGCTGCAATCCACATCGGCGGAGCCGTCCCAGAAGTACTCGTCCCTGTCGCTCTTCAGGGCCAGTGCAGTCATGGTGTTTACCGTCACCTTGCCCATCCCGCCGCCCAGCGCCACCCGCGCCCGCCACACCGCCCAGTCGCCGACGTACAGCACGGAGAGCGCCGCAATCAGCCCAACCGCCGTCCTTCCCAGAATCCGTTGCCAGACTCGCATCGTACCGCTCCCAGCCGCCGCCGATCGACGGGGAAAGCATAGCAGGCAATCGGGCAGTTCTTACGAGGCCATCTGCATCAGTTCGCGCTCGGCGCGCAGCCAGTCCTGCTCCGCCTGCCCGTCCTGCCAGCCGCGCTCCTCCCAGTATCGTCGCGCCAGTTGCGCAATCTCCTCATGGGTCGGGGTCGTCGCGGTCACCTGCTCCGCCACCGTTCGCTTCTTCACCGTGGACTTCTTGGCGGTTCCCGCACTCGCCCGCGGCTTCGCCGGAGTCTTCGCCTTCTTGCCAGTCTCCATCGTCGCTTCCATTTGTGGTTCTCCTTGTGTTCTTGATTCAGACCTCAACGAAAGGGGTATCCAGCTCCACGATACGAGATTTTGCCTAGGAAATCCCCGGCCCCACCTACGAAGAGGTATCTCCGCCTATACCCGCGCAGACTTTTCAATCAGATGCGAAGCGAAATGGCCGCAAACTTTTCCCGCGCAGTCTCAGTGCGCTGGCGCATCCGCCGCCGGCTTGATCCTGCCGATCGCCAGCACCAGCGGAATCATGCAGCAGCAGAAGATCGCAAACACCGCGATGATGTCCATATATGCCAGCATCGCCGATTGCCGGTGCAGCTGGTTGTAGATAAACGCCTGCGCTGCATGGAGATTGCCGTTCGTCTTCCCACCAAACCCCTGCGCCGCCGCATTTCCCCCACCGGGAAACCGCCCCTTCAGCTGGTTCACCTGGTTGCGAAACGCCTCATTGCCCAGCGTCAGGTTGCGCACCATTGCGGCCTCATGCGCCGCCTGCCGCCGCGAAAGCATCGTCGCCACAAACGCAGTCCCCGTCGACCCGCCGATGTTGCGCGCCAGGTTGGTCAGACCCGAGACATCGTTGTTCTGCTCCCGCGGCACGCCCGCGTAGGAGATCGTGTTGATCGGAATAAACAGGAACGCCAGCCCCGACGCCTGAAAGACGCGCACCCACATGATGTACTTGAAACTCGACCCCAGCGAAAACGTATGCATCATCAGCATCGACATCGACAGCATCGCGAACCCGTAACAGATCAGATACCGCGGGTCCACCCGCCCCACCAGAAAACCCACGATCGGCATCATGCACATAATGCACACCCCGCCCGGCGAGATCACCAGCCCGGCCAGCTCCGCCGTATAGCCCAGCAGTGTCTGCACCATCTGCGGGATCAGCACCGTCGTCCCATACAGCGTGAAGCCCAGCACAAACATCAGCACAAACGGGATCGCAAACGTCCGTCGCTTGAACAGCGTCAGGTTCAGGATCGGCCGCTTGTTGATCTTCAGCTCATGCAGCTCCCACAAAATCAGCGTCACCAGCGACGCCACGCACAGCACCGTGAAGAACGTGATTACACGCGAGCCGAACCAGTCGTCCTCCTGCCCCTTGTCCAGGATGAACTCAAGCGACCCAAAACCCGAGGCCAGTAGTCCAAAGCCGAACAGGTCCAGCTTCAAGCCCTCTCGCGCCGAAGCAGCAACCTCCCGCCGGATGTGCGGCGGGTCCTCCACCAGCCGGTTGGTCAGGAACAGGCTCAGCATCGCGATCGGCACGTTGATGAAAAAGATCCAGCGCCAGTTGAAGTTGTCCGTGATGTAGCCGCCCAGCGTAGGTCCGATCGCTGGCGCCACCACCACCGCCAGCCCATAGAGAGCAAACGCCTGCCCCCGCTGCTTCGGCGCAAATGTGTCCGCCAGGATCGCCTGCTCGGATGGCGCGAGTCCCCCGCCGCCCGCGCCCTGCAGCACCCGGCAGAAGACCAGGATCGGCAGCGATGGCGCAAACCCGCACATCATTGAGCTCACCCCGAACAGCACCACGCAGATCATGTAGAACCGTTTGCGCCCGATGAACGTCGTAAGGTACGCCGACGCCGGCAGGATGATCGCGTTCGAGACCAGGTAGCTGGTCAGCACCCAGGTCGCCTCGTCCTCGCTCGCGCTCAGCGCGCCCGCAATGTGCGGCAGCGCCACGTTGGCGATCGAGGAGTCCAGCACCTCCATAAACGTCGCCAGCGTCACCGTCAGCGCAATCGCCCACTGGTTCGCCCGAGGCTTCCACGCGCGGTCCGCGGCAGCCTGTGCGGCCTGCGCGTCATCCATCTGGAGGGTTGCCGTGGCCATGCGTCTGCTTTTGATTCTACCGGCCCGCACCGCGACTCAGAAATCGCCCCTTACGTTCACCTGCTCGCCATCCTGAACTGACACCCACCGTCGCCATCCTGAACCCCCCCACCACCGCCGTCATTCTGACCCCCCACCGCCGTTGTCCTTCTGACTCGCAGAGTCATAACCTCTGTAGTTGTCTTTTCCCCTGGTCAAATTCCTCGCCCTTGTTGAATGCCCGCGTCTAATATGAAGTAGCACTTCGCGGAGGAACCACCGCTGCCATGAAGACCTTTCTCGCTGCCACCCTCGTCCTCTGCGCCGGCGCTCTCGCCTCAGCTCGAGCCAGCGCCCAGACCATTGTCCCCGCCAACGCTGACCGCCTCGCCGGGTTTCCCTTCAAGAACACCTCCATCCTCAAGCCGCCCGCCGGCGCCAAAGTCGCCATCATCGAGTTCGAGGACATGGAGTGCCCCGTCTGCGCCGCCGACGCTCCCATCGTCCGCGCCGCCGTTGTCAAGTACAAGCTGCCCTACCTGCGCCGCGACTTCCCCCTCACCGAGATCCACATCTGGAGCTTCGATGCTGCCGTCACCGCGCGCTACCTTCAGGACAACGTCTCGCCGGTCCAGGCCGAGATCTTCCGCCGCGATGTCTTCGCCAACCAGCGCGCCATCGCCAGCAAGGACGACCTCGCCGGCTTCACCCGCCGCTGGTTTCAGGCCCACAACCTGAGCATGCCCTTCGTGATGGATGCGAGCGGCGCGTGCCGCAATGAGGTCAAGTCCGACCGCACCCTCGGCGACCGCCTGGGCGTCCACGGAACTCCCTGCATCTTCGTCGTCACCCAGAAGAGCTGGGTCCAGGTGGCCGACGCCAGCCAGCTCTATCACACCATCGATCTCGCCCTCGCCCAGACCGCCGCCCAAACCAGCAGCAAGACCAGCGGCAACGTCAGCGCCCGGTAAATCCGCCCCGCCGCAAGGCGCCGCCCACCGTCCCCGAATGAACCCGCTCGCTTATCTCTCGAACTGCGGGAACTCCACCGGCTTCTCGTTCTCGTAGCCCGACAAACTCTGCAGCAGTTGCGCGTTCACCTCGTCGGCGATCGCCATCAGCGTCCCCGGCAGTTGCGCCGCGTCCATCCGCGCCGCATTCGCCTCTATCGCCTCGAACAGCACCACCTGCAGCGCCCTCGCCTCCTCCACCAGCAGCGGCGCGGCAAACCCCTGCCTCCGCCGCCGCGCGCCATGCTGCAGCGAAGCCATCGAGAACAGCGTCATCGACCCCAGCGGCTGCGGATAGCGCAGCCTGTACACAATTTCCTTCAGCGCATCCGCCAGATATCCAGCCTGCTCCTCGCGCGGCAGCGGCACCGCCTTCAGGCCGCCCGTCTCGCCCATCCTGCGCAGCCACGCCTCGGTGATGGCCGCGCTCTCGCGCTCCAGCATCGCCGCCACCGGCTGCGCCGCCACAGGCTCCGGAGGAGGCGGCGGAGGCGCCAGCCGCTGTCGAATCACCTGCACGATCGCTCCGCCCTTCACTGGCTTCATAATGATCTCGTCCGGCTGCTTCAGGATCGTGTCCGCCGCCTTCGACATGTCCGGGTTCGCGCTCAGGATAATCGTCAGCGCCTTCGGGTTGGCATGGCGCATCGCGCTGACTACCGTCAGCCCGTCCGCCGGCCCCGGCATATGCAGGTCGCTCAGCAGCACATCGAAGCTCTCGCTCGTGATGTGCCTCAACGCGTCCATCACATTCGAGGCGACGGTCACATCGAATTCGTGCGCTTCGAGGATGGGCCGCAGGCCGTCGAGCACGGCCTCGTCGTCATCCACGAGCAGTAGTCTTGGAGGCGCCAAGGAGAACCCATCGTGTGGTCTGCACACAGGTAGACAGAAAGGTCCCCCGAGACAGCTGGGGACGGAAAAACCGCATTTTGAAACAGTTTTGCCGCTGCTGGTAGTTGCAGACTACACTGGCCCGCGTATTTCCGATGTTGCAAATCGGTAAGCCCCCAAGGTTACTCTGGTAACCTGCAGGTCGATCATCTCGCCAATCGCCCGTCAATCGTCCCCTCAATCGTCCCTCCGTCCTCCGGCCCCGTGCTAGACTCGTTCTTCTCCGCTGCCTCGGTGGTCCCCCGCCGTCCGCGCGCAGCCCGTGGTTTCGGAAAGGCCCAATCGATGCATCCGGATCTCGCGCAGCTCGTCCTCCTGCAGGCCCACGACCTCGAAGCCAAACACCTGCGCGACGAGCTCGCCGCAGTCCCAAAGCAGATCGCCGCACTCGAAACCAAGGCCAAAGCCACTGTCGGCCAGCGCGCCGTCGTCCTCGACCTCATCGCCAAAGAAGACGCCCTGCGCCGCCGCCAGGAGTCCGACATCGCCGACCTCCGGCTCAAAATCGAGCGAACCCAGAAGAAGATCGACCTCGCCACCACCACCGTCCAGGTCACCGCGCTTGAGCACGAGGCCGCCTTCGCCAAGTCCGAAATCTCCCACCTCGAAGACGCCGAGCTCGAAAGCATGGAGCGCTCCGAGGCCCTCGACGCCCAGCGTGCCTTGGCTGACGCAGCCGTCGCCGAGGCCGCGGCAACTCTCGAACGGGAGCGGGCCCGCGCCGCCGAGACCATCGCCCGTGACACCGTCGCCCTCGCCGAAGCCGAGGCCAAACGCAACGCCCTCCGCGCCGAAATCCTCACCGCCGCCACCGGCGAAGCGTCGCTGGCCGCCTACGACCGCATCGCCCGCGCCAAGGGCTCCGCCGTCTCCGAGGCCCTCCACCAGCAGTGCACCGCCTGCCAGATGATGCTCCGCCCGCAGCGCTGGAACGACCTCCGCGACAACAGCCCCGGCTCCATCGCCAGCGAGACCCTCATGACCTGCGAGAACTGCGGCCGCCTCCTCTTTTACGACCCCGCCTGCGACTCCCCCCAGCGCAAACCCGTCCAGGTCGAAAGCATCGCCGCCCGCATCGTCCGCTCGCTGTAGCAATTTCGCGAGGCGATACCATTGACCTCAGCATGAATTCCCCTAAAACCCTACCCCGCATCTGCGTCGACATGGACGAGGTCATGGCCGACGCCGTCGCCGAGCATCTCCTCCGCTACAACCGCGACTACGGCGGCAACATCACCAAGGCCGACCTCCAGGGTAAGCACATCTGGGACGTCGTCCCCTCGCGCAATCACCCGCGCCTCGAAGAGTACCTCCGCTCCGAGGATTTCTTCGACGTCCTCGCCGTCATGCGCGACTCGCAGCGCGTCCTCCACGCCCTGCAATCGCGCTACGAGATCTTCATCGCCACCGCCGCCATGGAGGTCCCCACCTCCTTCAACGCCAAGTACCGCTGGCTCGCCCGCCACTTCCCCTTCATCCCCTACACCCACATCGTCTTCTGCGGCGACAAGAGCATCCTCCGCGCCGACTACCTCATCGACGACAACTCCCGCCAGCTCGAGCGCTTCACCGGCACCGGCATCCTCTACGATGCGCCCCACAACGCCGCCGTCACCGCCTTCCGCCGCGTCAAAAACTGGCTCGAAATCGAAGCCCTCTTCCTCCACGAGCTCTAAGGTGCGAACCGCACCTTCACCGATGCCGTAAGCAGCGCGTCTTTGCTCCCTGGGACGTGAGAGGCTTGGGACGCGCTACTGGTGGCCCACCCGCCGTCCCGGCGTTCTGTTACGCCCCCATGGGACCCGACGGAAGGCTAGGAAGGAAATACCCTGAGTGAGTGCTAGCAGCACAACGAGCATGATGCCTGATCGCCAATTGATGGAATACACATGGGGCTGTAGGTCTTCGTGTTCCCAGAAGATTGGGAGACTGGAGTAGATTAACGCCGCTCCGACGGCGGCGCACAAGACCAAGCCAACAAGCACTTGGATTACGGTCTTCATTGTCACTCTCCTCACGTATACAAAGCCGCCTCAAACTCCCGCATCGCCCCCTCTGACCACGCATGGCTCTCCTTCCGCCACACATCCCCAAGCTCCGCCACAAAATTCGGAAAATTCATCCGGCAATACCCGCACCGCGCCCCAAAATCAAACAGCGCCTGCGCCACTCCATCCAGATACAGCACCGCCTTCAGCCCATCGCGCGCCCAGTCCACCGTCGCAATCCGTTCCGGCACGGGCCGCTTCAGCTCCGCATCGCTCGCCGCCAGCGCGCTTACGTTATAGATCAGCATCGCGTCCAGAATGCTTTCCTCTTGCGTCGTCTGCGAGCGGTCGCACGCATAGAAGTACCCGGCCACGCCCTCATCCTCAAACACCACCGTCCACGGCACCGCCTGCGAATCCGACGAGAGAAACGCCCGCCCCGGCGTGAACGTCAACGACTCCATCCCCACCTCCTCACGCAAGAACCCCAAGCTGACTGCTGATCGCTGTGAGCTGACCGCTGAAATCGAAAACTGCCTCACCTCAAACGAACCACTAGTCAGTTACCACTTACCACTGCCTTACCGCACGATACACTCAAACCTGACCTCCGCATGACCCTCCCGCGCATCCACATCGGCCGTCCGCAACGCCTCGCTGCGCTCCTCCTCCTCCTCTTCTTCGCCGAATGCCTCTGGGTCACCGCCCATCAGGAGCTCACCACCGCCGACTACCGCTTCGCGACCTGCGGCCGCGAGATGTGGGAGCGCCCGTCGCCCCTCGCCGGCTACTTCACCACCTGCGGCAACCTCAACGGTGATGGCACCTTCGCCTATCGCCTCGCCGGCCTTCCCCTCACCCTCGAACGCCTCACCCTTCTCGCCGCCGACCGCCTGCGCGCCCCCGCCGACCGCCAATACCCCGGCGGCTCGCTCAACGGCACCACCTGGGAGTCGCGCCATCAGCTCCTCAGCGTCATCTACCTCATCCACGTCCCCTTTATCCTCTTCGCTGTCTGGCTCGGCGGCGGCCTCTGGTGGGTCGCGCGCCGCCTCTTCGGCAACGAGGGCGGCTTCTTCTCCCTCGGCCTCTATTGCCTCTGTCCGGAGATAATCCGCCTCGCCGTCACGCCCAACAACGATGTCCTCGCCATGTGGGGACTCTACGGCCTCGTCTACACCGCGATCGGCGTCGCCCACGCCATGCAGGGGCCGCGCCGCAAATGGCGTCCGCGCATCGTACTGCTCACCATCGCGCTCGGTCTCACCGCCGCCGCCCACGTGCTCGCCGCCATCCTCGGCTTCCTCTCCGCGCTCTTCTTCATGCTCTACCTCGCCGAAACCCGCCGCAGCTATGTCATGCAGGTTCTCCTCATCTCCGCCGTCGGCGCACTCTTCGTCCTCTTCGCCTTCTACGGATTCCACCTCGCCGCCTTCAGCTACGTCTTCACCGGAGGCTCCGCCCGCCTCTGGTTCTCGCTCGCCGGCCCGCGCAGCTTTGCCGCCAGCCCGCTCAACACGCCCATCGCGATCGCCGCCTGTGTTGCCTTTATGCTCTACCTCAGCACTCGCCGCAGCCGCTACTTCGGCAACACCGCCCCGCTGCTCATGCTTCTCGCCCTCACGCCCATCATCACCACTCAGACCGTCACCGCGCCCTGGCTCTGGGCGCTGCCCTTCCTCTTCACCTTCGTCGGCGGCGTCTTCGCCGACGCCCTCGAGGGCCGCTACCGCAAGCTCTTTCTCACCCTCACCGGCGCCACGCTCGCCGCACAGGCCATGCAGTGCCTCCTCGCCCTCCCGCTCCTCGCCCGCTAATCGCGAAGCAACGAGGCCCCTCGCACTCCGCATCTCTCTTCTCAGCGAGTAGGAATAGCACGGCAGGGGGCAGGAGACCACGCCATGAAGGGCATCGATATCCGCGGCATCCTTCTCCCCACCATCGCATTCACGGCCTGCGCGCTCCTCGCCGGATGCAAGGCCGCGCCGCTTCCGCCCGCCGACAGTGCCGGCTTCGCGCAGGGCCTCGACCGCTACTATGAAGGCCGCCCCATGTGCCTCTGGCCCGACTCGGTCCGCTTCCCCGTCGAAGACGCCGCGCCTGACGAGATTGACGAGCGCGGCTTCAACGCGCTGACCGACGCAGGGTTCCTCGTCCGCAATCCCGCCAGCAGCGGCGCCGCGCCTGGCTCCGCCACCTACGACCTCTCCCCCGAAGGCCGCTCCGCCCTGAACCCCGATGTGCTCGACCATGGCGCAGGCAACTTTTGCTACGGACGCCGTAAGGTTGTCAGCATCGACTCGGCCCGCAAGCACAGCCCCACTACCGAGATCGTTGACTACCACTACGCCGTCGACGAACCCGCCGCCTGGGCCCGCGAGTACGCCGTCCAGGCAGCATTTCCGCAGGTCGTCTCCGAGCTCGCGTCCCCCCACCAGGCCGAGGTCACGCTGCTCGACACTACCGGGGGCTGGGAGGTCTCCGGCACCCCCGCATCCATCGCGCCCACCGCCGCCGGAGCGCGCATCTCGGTCCTCGCTAAAGCGAAAAAACTGCTGCTCCCCGGCAGCGGCAGTTCCACCTCCTACGCCGCCCGCTCCTCATTCTGACCCACCCGCACAATGTTCTTCCGCAACAATCGTCATTCTGACCCGCAGGGTCAGAATCTCCGTCGTTGCAACCGCATTTCACTCACAACTAAAAACTAACAACTGCCTTACCTCCCCGGCGGCACACCACCCGCCAGATACCGCACAAAATAATCCCACCGCCGCCGTGTCACATATGCCGTCGCCGCGCCGTAGTCATGCCCCGCGTTCGGAATCATCAGCAGATCGAAATCCTTGTTCGCCTTGATCAGCGCATCCACCACCAGCAGGGTATTCTCCGGTGGCACGTTGTCGTCCATCGTCCCGTGGATCAGCAGCAGGTGCCCCTTCAGGTTCCTCGCAAAGCTCTCGTTCGCCTGGCTATCGTAGTTCGTCGTCCCATCCGCGTTCTTCTTCAGCAGCCCCACCCACTTCTCCGCCCAGTCGTCCTCATACACGCGGTTGTCGTGGTTGCCGCTCTCGCTCACCCCCACCTTGAAAAAGTCCGGGGCGCGAAACATCGCCGCCGCCGTCTCTGCCCCACCCCCCGAGTGCCCATAGATCCCCACTCGCTCCGCATCCACCCACGCGTACCGCGCCGCCAGCTCCTTGATCCCCGCCACCTGGTCCGGCACCGTATTGTCCACAAGGTCTCCGTACAGCGTATCGTGAAACGCCTTCGACCGCCCCGCCGTCCCCATCCCGTCCAGGCACACCACCACAAACCCCAGCTCCGCCAGCGACTGCATGTCTCCGCGCGCGGGCAGAAAATTGCGGTCGCCACACGGTCCCGGCACCGGCCCGGGATACACATAGTCGACGACCGGATACTTCGCCGCCGCATCGAAGCCCGTCGGCTTGAACAGGAACCCGTACAAGTCCGTCTTGCCGTCCCGCGCCTTCACCGTAAACGGCGTCAGCGGCTTCCACCCCATCGCCTTCAACTTCGAAACATCCTGCCGAGCTATCTCGACCACAACCTTCCCCTCATCGTCCCGCACCACCGCAACTCCCGGCGTCGTTGGCGTCGACGCCACATCCACAAACCACCGCCCATCCGGCGCCATCGTCACTTCATGGTCGGCCTCCTCCGGCGTCAGCAGCCGCATCCCCGTCCCATCGAAGTTCACACGATACAGCGCGCGATCGTACGGGTCCCATCCCGCCTCCTTGCCCACGCCCACGAAGTAAATCGCCCGCGCCGCCTCATCCACGTGCAGCACCTCGCTCACATTCCCTTCGCCGCGCGTGATCTGCCCCTTCAGCTGGCCCGTCGCCAGATCGTAGAGATACATCTGCCCCCACCCATCCCGCTCCGAGTACCACAGCACCTCATTCGACCGCGGTAAATAACGCCAGTTCACTTGACCATTCCCGCTCTCAAAGAACGTCGCCACCGTCTCGCTCAACGCCTCGCGCACCTCGCCCGTCGCCGCATCCGCCACCCGCAACCACTCCTGCTTGTGGTCCCGCGAGGTCGAGACGAACGCAAGGTGCGTCCCATCCGCGCCCCACTGCACATCGTTCCACCCGTGCCCGCCGGGACAGCTCACGTCGTCGCACACCGTCGACCGATGCTGGTCCGGCGGCATCTTCAGCCGCACAACCTTGCGCTTATCCACATCCACAATCACCCGCTCAATCGTCGCCACGTTCTCATCGCCCGCCATCGGATACGCCCACGACTCCAACTCCGGATGGCCAACCGTAGCGTTGACCAGATACATCCGCCCCACCTTGCGCTCATCCAGCCGGAACGTTGCAATCCTCTTTGAGTCCGGCGACCACTCCAGGATCGGGTTCGCGCTGTGCGTCCATCCCGCGTTGTCCGTCGCATAGCCAAAGTCCGGTGCGCCATCGGTCGTCAGCCGCGTCTCCCACCCGGTCTCCACATCGCGCACCCACAGGTTGTTGCCGCGGATGAACGCCGCCCGCTTCCCATCCGGTGAAAGGTCGTACGGCTCCGCAGGCATCTGCGCTCGCGTGTCCTCCGCACTCTTGCACACGACCTCGCCGCGCAGTTCGCACCGCACCCAGCGCTCATCCAGCAGCAGCGCCACCGCGCGGTCGCCTTCCTCGAGACGCAAGTCCTCAATCGGCAGATGCCCCGCGTCCATCTGTGCCGACAACGCCGCCGCCACTCTGCCGGCCTTCGCCGCGGCACCCAACGCCGCCGCAACCTTCGCCTGATCGAACGCCGGCCCCTTCACCCCCCGCGCCGGATCGACCAGCACAAACGTCACCCCATCGGGCCCCGCATCGCGATACCAGAACCGCCCATCCCCCAGCCACTCCACTTGCTCCACCGAGTGGTAGACGAGCCGATCCACGTTCGAATTGAGAAAGCTCCCCGCCCGCGCATAGTCCGCCGCCGTATACACCCGGCCCGCCTGCGCCAGGGCCCCCACGGTCGCCGCGGCCCACCCCGCCCAGCAGCAGAACCCCAACACCGCCGCCCGGACACCACATCGCAACATCCACTGCCTCCAACCGCGCACCGCAAACACCGGCGCAGTCAGGCCAGTGTAGCAATCGGGTCAGGAGGCGGGAGCCAGCGGCCGGTCGGCGAGTCCGGGGTCCATATGCTCAATGACCCTCTGAATGGTTGCGCGCTCGCTCTCACTCACATTCTTGTAGGTCAGGGCCGCCAACCGCCCTTCTACGCGCACCACCCGGACGTCGACGCTGAAGTACCTCTCCCCGGTTGCCGCTGTGGACAGCCTGCCCGTATCCCAGACATCGACGCGCCGATCGAGCGTCACCAGCATCCCGGACTCACTCAGATTTACGGAATGCCCCCGCGCAATACCGTTGGGCATGTAAATAATAATCGGCGTCCTGAAGTCGAATCGCGCAGCGCGAACGACGAATTCCCTTATGTCGGAGCCCATACCGTCCACCTCAGATTTTGCGGCGTTTTACCTGGGAGCAAAACCGACCGGCCAAAAGAAAGTGGAATCGCCCAATTCAATCACGGATTAGAGTCCGGCGGAGATTTAAAAGGTTATCGCGGGCCGCCCCGGAACGGGTGCCCTGTTGGTAAACCGGCGCAGCCTTGCGGGTTATCCCCGACCGGCGGAAGTACGAGAGCGCCCGGCAATCGGTGCCGTAGCCGCACGCTGGCCAGCGACGCGCCTCGCTGGAAACAACTGATACGTGGAAGGAATCGTGGAGCACCGAGAGGGAATTGAACCCTCGAATACTGGTTTTGCAGACCAGCGCGTTAGCCACTTCGCCATCGGTGCTCGTCGCCGCCGCGCGCGCCTTGAAACCAAAAAACGCGCACGGCGGTTGCAGGCAACTCCACAAAACTACTGCGGCTGCGCTGTCGTCCGCAGATACGGCTTCACCGTCTTGTATCCCGGGAAGACCTTGCTCGCCTCTTCGTTCGAGACCGCCGCCGTGATGATCACATCGTCGCCCTGCTTCCAGTTGGCCGGCGTCGCCACCCGGTGCTTCGCCGTCAGCTGCATCGAGTCCAGCACGCGCACAATCTCGTCAAAGTTCCGTCCCGTGGTCATCGGATAAGACAGCGTCAGCTTGATCTTCTTGTCCGGCCCGATCACAAACACCGTGCGCACCGGAGCGTTGTTGGCCGGCGTGCGCCCCTCGCAGCTGTCCCCGTCCTCCGCTGCCAGCATGTCGTAGAGCTTCGCAATCTTCAACTCCGGGTCGCCGATGATCGGGTAGTTCACCTTCGCCCCGCCGACCTCTTCGATGTCCGCCGACCACTTCGCATGGCTCGACACCGGGTCGACGCTCAGCCCAATCACCTTCGCGCCCCGCTTGGCAAACTGCCCCTCCAGGTTTGCCACGGCGCCCAGTTCGGTCGTGCAGACCGGGGTAAAATCCTTCGGGTGCGAGAACAGCACCGCCCAGTTGTCGCCGATCCACTCATGGAAGTGGATGGTCCCCTGAGTCGTTTCGGCCGTAAAGTCCGGAGCTACATCATTGATCCGCAGAGACATTGCTTTTCTTCCTCCTCATCTTTCTCGTGTTTTTTTTGAATGTCGGTTCCAGTCCCACGCGCGCAAACCAAAACCCACCCGGCTCAATCAGCTTTTGGGTGGGTCCGCGGGATCGAATCTAAACTGTTGCTTGTACGATTCGCCTAGGCGCGCGCCCACATCCGCCGACAACAGCAGCGGGGCATAGGCAGCGCGTTCGGGTCCATCGTCATTGCTTGATCTCTGTAGTTCCTGATCTCTTGCACCGCAGCCGCTATCGCCGGCATCTGAAGCACTCCGCCCCATGCGGTCTACCTCAAAACCATACGTCCGAGGAGTCTCGATGTCAACCGCCTCAGCCCCAACTCCCGCCGCCGCTTCTCCCGCTCCGGCCCGCACCTTCGAAACCGCCCAGGTTGACGTCTTCGCCGAGCGCGCGCTCGAAGGCAACGCCCTTGCCATCGTCACTGACGCTCGCGGCCTCACCGCCGACGAGATGCAATCCATCGCCCGCGAGACCAACCTCTGCGAGACAACCTTCATCCTGCCCCGGGCCCCGGAGATCGAAGCATCCCGCGGCATCCACGTCCGCATCTTCACCGTCCGCGAAGAGCTCGAGTTCGCCGGACACCCCACCCTCGGCACCGCGAGCTGGCTCTATCTCAACCACCCCGTCTTCCGCGGCGCGCCTGAGATCACCCTCGACCTCCGCGTCGGCCCTATCCCCGTCACCTTCGCCGCTGAACAAACCGGCCCCGGCGTCTTCGCCACCATGCGCCAGAACGACCCCACCTTCGGCAGCATCCACGCGCCCGCCGCAGTTGCCGCCGCCCTCGGCCTCTCCATCGACGACCTCGACCCCAACCTCCCCATTCAGACCGTCTCCACCGGCATGGCCTTCTGCATCGTGCCGCTGCGCTCGCTCGCAGTCGCCGCGCGTCTTGCCATCCCGCAGCCCATCGCGCAGGCGTACCTCGCAGGCACCGACGCAAAATTCCTCCACTGCATCACACGCGCCTCACCTGACGCCCCCGCCGACTGGCACGCGCGCATGCAGTTCTACAACGGCGAGGATCCCGCCACCGGCTCCGCATCCGGTTGCACCATCGCCTATCTCGTCCGCCATTCGCTCGCCGCCGGCGACCAGCCCATCGTAATCGAGCAGGGAGTCGAGATGCTTCGTCCCAGCCGCATCCACGTTCAGGCGGCCTCGGCCCAAGGCCGGGTTACCAATGTGCGGGTCGGAGGCCGCACCATTCCCATTGCAAGCGGACGCCTTTTCCTGCCCTGATTCACGAGATTTCAACAGTGTCCCCGTGCGAATGATGAGCAATAAAGCACTCTTTGAACATTCGGTGAATGCGCAAGGCCTAATTTTTCCCGTTTGCGCCGTTCCTTCGCCGTTGCCAAGTGAGGTAACCGTCCGTACTGTGGTGGTGCGCTGAAGGAGCAGAGATCGGACCCCGTCGGCATTGGCAACCATCGCCGACTAAATCCAAGATCGGTTACAAATACCAATCGGTCGCAAAGCACCACCGTCCCAAGTACCTGGCAGGCACCACCTGTTGCACTGACAAATTGAGTTGAGAGAAGCCACAGCCCCGCAGTCGCGGACTTCTCCGGCGCCCCGCTCTCCGCTGCACACCAGTCGGACCGGCCCCGACCTCCCGGCATCGCTCCCGGAGATCCCCGGTTCGCTCGATATGCGGCAGCCCCGAGCCCCCGCGCCCCAGAGACCCCGCGAGGCAACCTGTGTCGGCCATGGCCCTCTCGAACCCGCGGTCCGCCGTCCGGGCATATGCTCGTCCGGCGTCCCGGGCGCTGTCTCCTCGCGGAGCAGACGGGGAGCTTTGCCTGTACAGGCATGGCTCAGGGCCTCGCCCTCCGTCCGATTTAGCCTCCGCGAAGCAGCCCTCGCGCCACTGGATCCGAGCTCCGGCCGGATCGCGGGCACACAAATAACGCCGCCCCCCTGCGCGTCAGCCAACCAGCCAAGCGCGTCGGCTCGGGCCCTTCCGCCATACTGGCCGCGAACGGTCCAGTCGGCAGAACCGAGATTCCATGCGTCCGAAAAAGTCCATTCTCTGCGTCGACGACAATGAGCAGATCCTCTCTGTCCGAAGCTTTCTCCTCGAAACCCGTGGCGGCTACCGCGTCTCCGCTGTTACCAGTCCCCAGGAAGCCCTCGACATCATCGCCAACGCCCTCCCCGGCGCCTTCGATCTCTTGCTCTGCGACCTCCTCATGCCCGGCATGGACGGCAACGAGCTCGTCCGCCGCGCCAAGGAACTCCACCCCAACCTCCCCGCCATGATCGTCTCCGGCACCGTCACCGCCTTCGAACGCGCGAGCCGCGCCGACGCCTTCCTCCCCAAGGGCGCGTGCTCGCCGGTCGAACTCCTCGAACGCATTCGCATCCTCGTCGCCCGCAAACGCGGCCCCCGCAAGAACTCCTTCCCCGCCCCGCCGCCCCACGCCGGCGCGGCGGCCCTCGCCCACCAGGCCGCCGCCTCATAGCGGCGACCGCTGACCCTTTGACTCGTCATTCTGACCCAACCCTTTGACTCGTCATTCTGACCCAACGAATCAGAATCTCTGTCGTTGCCCTTGTCTCTGAACGAACAACGGACAACGAACAACCGAGAGCGTACCACCGCCCCACCCCTATCCCTTCAGCGCCCCCCGCGCCGCCTCCATCACTCTCCCCACCTCCGGCGCCCCATGCGCCGCGCTCACAAACGCCGCCTCATACTGGCTGGGCGGCAGCCACACCCCCGCCTCCAGCATCGCGCGGTGGAAGCGCGCAAACGCCTCCGTATCGCTGGTCGCTGCCGAGGCAAAGTCCGTCACCGCCTCCCCGGTAAAGAACCACGTAAACATCGACCCCACGCGGTTCACCGTCATAGCCAGGCCCGCCTCGCGCGCCAGCTCACCCACGCCCTCCGCGATCTCCCGCGTCACCCGCTCCAGCCGCGGATACATCTCGCCCTCATGCTCCATCAGATACCCAACCGTCGCCACCCCCGCCGCCATCGCCAGCGGATTCCCGCTCAGCGTCCCCGCCTGATACACAGGCCCCAGCGGCGCCAGCATATCCATCACCTCTGCCCGCCCGCCAAACGCCCCGCACGGCAACCCGCCGCCCAGAATCTTCCCCAGCGTCGTAAGGTCCGGAGCAATCCCATACAACCGCTGCGTCCCGCCCAGCGACAACCGGAACCCCGTCATCACCTCATCCAATATCAGCAGCGTCCCATGCTCCGTGCAAAGCCGCCGCAGCCCCGCCAGATATCCCCCCCGCGGCGCGATCGTCCCCGCATTGCCCACCACCGGCTCCACAATCACGCACGCAATCTCCGCGGGATACAGGTCGAACGCCGCCTCCACCGCGCCCAGATCGTTATAGGGCAGCGCCAGCGTATGCATCGTCGTCTCCTCCGGCACGCCCGCCGACCCCGGAATCCCCAGCGTCGCCACGCCCGAGCCCGCCTTCACCAGCAGCGCGTCGGCGTGCCCGTGGTAGCAGCCCTCGAACTTCACAATCATCTTCCGCCCCGTATACCCGCGCGCCAGTCGAATGGCCGACATGCACGCCTCCGTCCCCGAGCTCACAAACCGCATCTTCTCCACTGACGGAAAACACGCCCGCACCAGCTCCGCTAGGTTCCCCTCGCCCGAGTGCGACGCCCCAAAGCTCGCCCCGCGCCCCGCCGCCTCGCGGATCGCCTCCACCACCGGCGGAAACGCATGTCCCAGAATCATCGGCCCCCACGAGCCGAACAGGTCGACGTACCCATTCCCATCCGCGTCGAAAAGGTACGCGCCCTCCCCGCGCACCACAAACGGCGGATGCCCGCCCACCGCGCGAAACGCCCGCACCGGCGAGTTCACCCCGCCCGGAAAATATCCCTCCGCCCGCCGCTCCAGCTCCAGCGACTCCACAAACGGCCTGAACCCCATACCCTCATCCCGCATCCCCCAAGTATAGGAGAGCGATCTGAGAGCTGGTCGCTGACCGCTGAAAGCTGATCTCGAAAACAGAAGCCGCCCTACTCGCCCGCCGAAGCCCGAGCCCGGCCGCCGTCCCAGCAAGCAACCTTCCCGCATCCTCAGCCTATCCTCAAACCCGGCTGGTAGACTGGTTGTTCGCTGCACCTCGACCTACGCAATCGCACCTTAACACGCTTCATCGCAACCTCCCAATCCCCAGGGCCCCCACGACTGGCCCAGAGCAGAATCGCCAGAGAGAATCGAGTGTCTGACTCCTCCCCCAATCCCGCCGCCATAGAGGACCACCCCGCACCCCACGCCGCGGAGCCCCACCCCCCGGCGCCGGCGGACCACCACGCGCCCCCGCCCGCCCGCACCCCCATTACCTACGCCGACGCCGGCGTCGACATCACCTCCGGCGACCGCGCCAAGCAGCGCATCAAAATGCTCGCGCGCAAGACCTTCAACAAACACGTCCTCTCCGAGATCGGCGGCTTCGGCGGCCTCTTCGCCCTCGACCTCGAAAAATTCCCCCAGCCCGTCCTCGTCTCCTCCGCCGACGGCGTCGGCACCAAGCTCAAGGTCGCCTTCGAACTCAACATCCACCACACCATCGGCGCCGACCTAGTAAACCACTGCGTCAACGACATCGCCGTCCAGGGCGCAACGCCCCTCTTCTTCCTCGACTACCTCGCCACCGGCAAGCTCCGCGAGCAGGACTCGGCTACAGTTGAAACCGTCGTCCGTGGCCTCTCCGAAGCCTGCCGCGCCAACGGCTGCGTCCTCATCGGCGGCGAGACCGCCCAGATGCCCGGCTTCTACTCGGACGGCGAGTACGAGCTCGCCGGCACCATCGTCGGCTGCGCCAACCGCCCCGACATCGTCACCGGCGAGTCCATCGAGCCCGGCGATATCCTCATCGGCCTGCCCTCCAACGGCCTGCACACCAACGGCTACTCGCTCGCCCGCAAGTTGCTCTTCGAGGTCGCCCGCTACGGCCCAGACCAGTACGTCAACGAGCTCAAGGACAAGACCGGCGCCGCCCTCATGCGCACCCACCGCAGCTACCTCTCGGTCATCAAAAAACTCACCGCCGGCGGCCCCGAGAACCGCCTCGTCCGCGGCATGGCCCACATCACCGGCGGCGGCATCACGGAGAACCTGCCCCGCATCCTGCCCCGCGGCGCCTGCGCCATCGTCGACCTCGCCAGTTGGACCGTCCCGCCCCTCTTCGAGCACCTGCAGCAACTCGGCGACGTCGCCCAGGACGAGATGCTGCGCACCTTCAACATGGGCATCGGCCTCATCGCCGTCGTCCCCGCCGAGCAGGTCAAGAAGGCCAAAGCCATCCTCAACCGCGCCAACGAGCGCCACTGCATCATCGGCCGCATCGCCCGCGGCGACCGCCGCGTCACGTATAACTAGGCCACTGCGTTGTCCGTTCTACGTTCTCCGTTTTTCGTGAAGGCAAAAACCCGGGTGCCCCATGTCTCGCTTCCGAGACATGGGATGTCGAGCCCCAACCGCTCGGTGCCCCATCCATCGCAGCTTCACGCGATGGGTGGGATGTAAGCCGCCAGCACTGCAAAACCCACGCTACCCAGCCGCATTCTGACCGACCCAACGGGTCGGAATCTCCGTCCTCGCAGGTGCATTCAAGCGACAGCGCCCCGCTCGTCAAAAATTATTTGCTTGGAGCGCTTGACAGTTTTGGTACGAGTATGATTTACTCGTACTCATTATCAAAATACTCGTACGTGCTGAAATGCACCGAAAATATCAAGGAGAAGACATGGGATTGCAAACTTCTATAGAAAATGTATCTCGTACCGAAGACGGACCCTACCCGTGCTACGACGCGGTGATGGCCGCCCGCGACATATATCAACTCTTTCAGACGGGATTTCTCAAGATTGATGACGACAGGCAGCGCGGGATCGATTCCGTTACCGGGAAGCGCATCTTAGACAACGAGAAAGTCGAGCGATGGGCGGAGCAGCTGGAGAAGAGCGAGGCATACCTAGGCCAACTCAGTTGGAATTTTCGCAAAGACGAAACGACGCTGGAGTACGACGAAGACAAGCGCTCACTCAAGATCGGAGCTGGCGCAGCGTCAATCCCTGACTCAGGGCATCGGCATCAAGCAATCCTGAAGGCAGCGGCGAGTACCGTCAGGGGCAGTGCGTTCAACCTAGACCGCAAGGTGAGTGTGAGGATATACAACGCCCCTGCCAGCGAAGAAAACCGCATCTTTTACGCGATGAACCAGGAAGGGAAGAAGGCGGATCCTACCCGCTCGAAATGGCTTCACCGGATCGGTGCAACCAAAATCGCCGGCGCGCTGGTCGAACAATGCCCATCGCTGCGCGACAATGTGGACACCATCCGTGACCGATTGAGCAAGAAGAACCCCCGTCTCTGCGCATTCAATACTCTCAGCGGCGCGTTCGAGACATACTGGGGTGACAGTAACCCCGAGGATGAAGCGCCCTTCGCTGCGGACGTCGCCTACTTGGTAACCTTCTGGAACAAGCTCGCCGCCGTGCGGCCAGAGCTCGGTAAGCTCGACATCGCGCGCAGGAAGCATGTCCGCGAGACCCTGCTCGTCGATTCCGCCCTGGCGATCTCAGCGTACGTCGCGATCGCGCGCAAGATGAAGGACCAGAAGATCGACTTGTCGCGCCTCGATAGGCTTGGCGAGCGCATCACCTTGAAGACTGACGGCGGGGGCGAGCGAGAAGTGGACCTGTTCTCGCGCGAGAATCCAACATGGGAGCAAACTGGAATACTTGTCCCCTCGCAGAAGAAGAGCGGTCAAAAGGCGTTCACATTGCGCAACGCCCGCCAGACGCGCGAGGCGATGATGAAGATTGTTGAAGCCGTTCTTGACCTGAATATCCAACCCACCTCAGAGCTCGTCGAAGAATCCGTCGCTTAATGGCGGCGTCCGTCCCATCACCCAGAAAAGGAGAGCCAACATGGCACAGTTCACAGTACGCATCGAACTTCACGGAGCGCAGTGGGAGGATTACGAGGCCTTGCACTCAGCAATGCAGCGCAAAGGCTTTTCCCGCCAGATCACGGCCGATAGCGGCCGCACATATCTGATGCCGTGGGCCGAATACGACGCTACCGCGAGCCTCAGTAGCATGGAGGTCCTAGGCGCAGCGCAGCAGGCGGCCAACAGCACAGGGAAGAAGAACGCCGTCCTCGTCACGGAAGTCAAGAGCCGGGCGTGGTCGGGGCTCACGTTCGCGAGGAGCTGAGAACGTCCACACCGGGCGAACCAAGTTCGACTACAAGGTGCGTACAACCGCCCTACCGCCCCATCCCCTTATCCATCGCCAAATTCGCCAGCCGGTCCGCATCCTTATTCTTATGCCGCAGCGCGTGGACGATCTCGAACCCCTCCAACTGCGCAATCTTCTTCCTCGCCTGCTCGAACAGCGGCCGCAGCCCCGGGCTCTTCACCTGGTACTTGCCGAGAATCTGCTTCACCATCAGCTCTGAGTCCGACACCACGCGCAGCCGCCGGTGCCCATGCGCCAGCGCAAACTCCAGCACCGCCAGTAGCCCCGAGTACTCCGCCACATTATTCGTCTGCACCCCTAAGAACTCCGACAACTCCGCCAGCACCGCCCCATCCGCCCCCGTCACCACCGCCCCAAACCCCGCCGGCCCCGGGTTCCCCCTTGCCCCCCCATCGCAGTGCGCCGTCACCCACCCCCCACCCGGGGCAGGGAAGAGGCCAGGCGATGGGTCGGATCGTTGGGGCATCCGATGAGTCTACCGCTCCCAGTTGTGGGTTATGAGTTGGTAGTTGTGAGTCAGGACCTCCGAATTCCAGGCGCAACCGGCCGTTCAGCCCTGAATCCCATCGCCAGGCCCCGAGCGACCGGATCGCCACCCCGAAAAACTCACAACTACCAACTCACAACTGCCTTCCGCTCACCTTCGCCGCCCCCCTCCGTCTACCCCCCAAGAAAGATTTCCTGACTCCGGAGTCGGAAACAATGAATGCAGATGCTTTGGGCCTCGAACCCGGCGGCGAACTCGCTCCGGCGTTCACACAGCTACCACCAGCCCTTGCCGCGCTTGTCGGTCGCGGCTGGTCCACCCCCGCCCTGCGCACCGCATTGGGAGGCGCAACTCCGCTGGCAGGGCTAAAATCGTCCTCAGCGATGGCGAAGGCGGCGGCGCAACCCGGCACCCACGAACGGCGCGGCGGCAAACTCACGCCCGCGCAGCTCGAGGCCCGCGCCCAGCAACGCGCCGAGGACGACGACCTCATCCGCGAGGCCCAGCGCGGCGACCGCTCCTCGTTCGACTCCCTCGTCCGCCGCTACGACCAGTCCGTCCTCCGCCTCGCCCTGCACATGCTCGGCAACGAGCAGGATGCCCAGGACGTCCACCAGGAGGCATTCCTCAAGGCCTACCGCCACCTCGGCAACTTCCGCTTCGAGTGCTCCTTTTACACCTGGCTCTACCGCATTGTCACCAACCTCTGCCTGGACCAGTTGCGCCGCCGCAAGAGCCGCCGCGAGGATCCCTCCACCGTCATCGATTCCAGGGGCGACGAGATGGACCTGCTCTCCAATCTCTCCGACGATCGCGCCATGGCCAACCCCGCCCGCGAGCTCGACCGCAAGCGCATGGGCCAATGCATCGCGGACGCGCTCGACCAGCTCACCCCGCGAGAGCGCATGGTCTTTGAGCTGAAGCACTATCAGGGCTTGAAACTTCGCACCATTGGAGAGATGCTGAGTACCACCGAGGAAACCGCCAAGAACACCCTCTTTCGCGCAACCCGCAAACTGCGCGCCAACCTCGCCGAGCTCAGAGAGAGCAAGGCCTAACCGCAACGCAGAACGGACAACGGACAACGTAGAACGAGCAAGCCAGGCAACCAAGAACACACGGGCGGAACCCACAGACCCGAACACAAGCAACTCCCTTGAGGCAGTGAGGTAAGAAACATGAAGTGCGAAACGGTACATCAGGACATCGTTCTGGCGACCTACGGGGAACTCCCGGACGAACGGATCGCCGCTCTGGAGCAGCATCTGGCCGACTGCGAAACCTGCAACCGCGAGCTGAAGGCCCTGCTCGCGATGCATGAGGCCCTCGCGTACCAGCCCATCCTCGATCCCTCCCCCAACCTCGTCGCCCAGTCGCGCATGAGGCTCGACGAGGAGCTCGACACCATCCCCCCGCATGGCCTGCTCACCCGCCTGCGAAGCCATCTCTTCGCCTGGCTCGGCCACGTGCAGGGCGCGCCCGCGCTGGCCACGCTGCTGGTCGGCGTCGGCTTCCTCGCCGGCGACTTTACCTACCGCTATCAGGTCGCTCACCAGCCCAAACTGCCCTCGCCGGTTACCATGACCAATTGGAGCAACTCCGCCGTCGCCAACATCACCGGCATTGTGCAGACGCCTAACTCTGAGGTCGTCCAGGTCTCCTACAATCGCGTCGTCCCAGAGACCATCCAGGGCTCGCTTGACGACCAGCAGATCCGCCAGCTCCTGTTGCTCGGCACCAAAGCGGCCACCACCGGCGCGGTGCACACCGACTCCGTTGCCCTGCTCGCCAACGAGTGCCGCATCGGCCACCAGTGCGTGGACGGCCCCGAGGGCAGCGGCATCCGCGACGGCCTGCTGGTCAGCCTGCGCTACGACAAGAGCCCCGGCGTCCGCCTCGCCGCGCTCAACGGCCTCGAGCCCTACGTCGCCCAGGACCAGCGCGTCCGCGACGCCGTCCTCGAGGCCCTGATGCACGACGATAGCGCCAACGTCCGCACCCGCGCCATCAGCCTCCTCCAGCCCGTCGACTCCGACTCCAGCGTCCGCCAGGTCATGCGCACCGTCTCCACCACCGACGAAAACCCGTACATCCGCACCGTCAGCACCCAGGCGCTGCAGGGCACGGCGGATATCCAGTAGGCGACCGATGGCGATCCCACACAAGAACGATCTAGCGATGAAGAGAACGCTCGGCTGCGGCCTGGCCTTGGTCGCGGCCTTCACCGTGGCCGCGCCCGCCGCCTCCGCGCTGGGCCCCGGCGACTCCCCGTCGAGCACCGGCGTGATGCTCGCCGTCGGCGGACCGACCACCCGCGCCCCGCAGGGCTACCTCGGCGTCGACGTGCGCGACGTGACCGGCGACCAACTCGCCGCCCTCAAACTCAAGGAGCCGCACGGCGCCGAGATCATCCAGGTCGACCACGACGCCCCGGCCGGCAAGGCGGGCCTCCGCGAACACGATGTCGTCCTGCGCCTCAACGGCCAGCCCATCGACGGCGAGGACCAGGTCCGCCGCGTGTTGCGCGGCTCCGCCCCCGGCAAGACCGTAATCCTCGTCATCAGCCGCGATGGCCAGGAGATGACCGTCACTGCCCAGATGGCCAACCGCGAAGAGGTCGAGCGCCAGGCATGGGAGCAGCACCTCACCGTCCCCGAGCCTCAGGACACGCCCCCTCCCGCTCCCGACAGCTCCGGCGCTAACACGCCCGCCCCCACATCCTCCCCATGGTTGCGCGGCAACGCCTTTATTGGCACTATCCTCATGAGCCCCGCCTACACTGGCGCGATGCTCGAAAAGTTGACCCCACAGCTCGCCAGCTTCTTCGGCGCGCCGGGCCGCGCCGGCCTGCTCGTCCGCAGCGTGGAGGCCAACTCCCCCGCAGCCCAGGCCGGCATGCAGGCCGGTGACGTCGTCGTCCGCGCCGATGCCCACCCCGTCGCCTCCACCAGCGACTGGGCCAAGGCTATCAAACTCAGCCGCGGAAAACCCCTTACCATCACCGTTCTGCGCGACAAGAAGGAGCAGACCCTCACCCTCACGCCCGACGCAAAGAAGCGCGCCAGCCTCGAACCGCCCTCCTGCCTCACCCCCTGCCCGGCCCCTCCGCTCCTCCTGGATTCCCCACTCCTCGTTACTTACCCTTAAACGACGGCAATGGCCGAACGGGGTCCGCCAGCTGTCCGCGATTCTCCTGCGCCGGCGGCAAACGGGAGAAATCGCGAAAACCCGCGCCCCCGCCAGCCATTCTTCTGCTAAGGTCCGCCGGAGGACTTGTCCGCCAGCGGCGATTATGCAGGGATAGATGTTCCCACCCACCCATGGGTTTGCATCCTGAGTCCCCGGCCCGGACATTTCCCCAACTCAACTCCTCCACTGGGATAATCGAATCAGTTCTGGCGTTTCCCGGCCCTTCGTTCCTTCGTACACGTTTGTGCGCGCAGCGCGCCACTCAACCACGAGCCGGACGCCGGTCCCCAAAATGAAACCACTCAGGCTGGTCTCCACCCCAACCCGCAACCGGCGCCTCAACGAGATCCTCGGCCTCATCGTCCTCGTCGCCGCCGCGCTGCTCTTGCTGGCCCTCGCTACCTACACCCCCAACGACCCCTCCTTCAACACCGTCGGCGGCTACGCCACGGGCGCGCGCCCCGCGCACAACTGGACTGGCCTCGCCGGTGCATGGCTCGCCGACGCCATCTTGCAGACCATCGGCATCGCCGCCTTCTTTCTGCCCATCGTCCTCGGCCGCGTCGGCCTCTGCTGGGTGCGCCAGCGCGCTGCCGGCTCCGCCCCGGCACGCTTCCTTGGCCTCGGCCTCTGGATCGTCTTCGCCCCGGCGGCCATCGGCCTCATCCCCCACGCCTTCTACTGGCGTCACGCCCTGCCGATTGAAGGCGTCACCGGCCGCCTCCTCGCCGACGCCATGGTCCACTACCTCAACCTTCCCGGCGCCTCCATCGTCCTCGCGCTCATGGTCGCGATGTCCCTCTACCTCGCCACCACCTTCACCTTCCACACTGCCACCGAGTGGGCCGAGACCCACCTCTCCTTCTTCCGCCGCATCTCCGATAAGCTCCGCGGCTGGCGCGCCCGCCGCGCCCTCGCCCGCGAGGCCAGGCATGTTCTCAGCGAAGAGCCCGGACCGCTCGACTCGGTCCGCCCCCTCTTTTCCAGCACCCGCGAGCAGACCCTCGAACAGGCCGCCTTCGAACTCGAGCGCGAACGAGCAATCAAATCCTCCGAATCGAGGACCCTCCTCGGCGGTCTCTTCGGGTGGTGGGGGCGCCGCCGCAAACCGCAGCCCGCCTCCGGGCCCGAGCCCTCCCCTGACACCACCTCTGGACCCGCCGCCTCCATGTGGCGGTCCATGCCCCGCACCGTCGTCGACGCCCCGGCCGCGACTCCGCTCTCGACCGCCGCTGCTGCCGCCGCGCCCTACGCCGAAGCCCTCGCCGCCGCCGCGTCCCCGCTCAGCGAGAACGCGCGCCTCAACCTCCCCGACCTTCCCGGCGCCACCGAACTCCCTCCCACCCGTACCTCGCGCACCCGCCCCAACGAGGCCGCCGCGCCTCTCCGGGCCGCCGTCCCCAGCCCCGCTCCCGGCAACCTCTCAAGCCAGAACCAGCCCATCTCCTTCGGCCGCCGCGCCGACGCCGACATCAAGCCCGTCACCATCACCCCAAAGTCCATCCGCGGTTACAAATTGCCGCCCTCCACCCTCCTCCATCGCTCCGACGAGCCCACCATCGTCCGCGAAGAGGCCCTCCGCGAAGAGGCCCGCACCCTCGTCACCAAGTGCGCCGAGTTCGGGGTCGACGGCCAGGTCACCCAGATCAACCCCGGCCCCGTCGTCACCACCTTCGAGTTCCGCCCCGACGCCGGCGTCAAGTACTCCCGCGTCACCGGCCTCGCCGACGACCTCTGCCTCGCCATGGCCGCCGAGTCCATCCTCATCGAGCGCATGGCCGGCAAATCCACCGTCGGCATCCAGGTTCCCAATCACGAACGCGAGACCATCTGGCTGCGCGACGTCGTCGAGTGCGAGTCCTTCGCCCAAACCAAGTCCAAACTCGCCATCGCCCTCGGCAAGGACATCAACGGCCGCATCGTCACCGCCGACCTCGCCGCCATGCCCCACGTCCTCATCGCCGGCAGCACCGGCTCCGGAAAATCCGTCGCCATCAACGCCATGATCATGAGCGTCCTCTTCAAGTCCACGCCCGAACAGGTGCGCATGATCCTCGTCGACCCCAAGCGCGTCGAGCTCGGCATGTACGAGGGGATCCCCCACCTTTTCACCCCCATCATCACCGAGGCCAAGCTCGCGGCCAACGCCCTCAGAAACGCCGTTCGCGAGATGGAGCGTCGTCTCAAGCTCCTCGCCGCAAACCACGTCCGCAATATCGACCAGTTCAACAGGCTCTTCGACAACGGCTCCTCCTATCTCTTCGACGACGCCGACCAGGAGCCCCTGCCCTACATCATCATCATCATTGACGAGCTCGCCGACCTCATGATGCTCGACCGCGCCAACGTCGAGGAGTCCATCACCCGCCTCGCCCAGATGGCCCGCGCCGTCGGCATCCATCTCGTGCTGGCAACGCAGCGTCCCTCGGTCGACGTCATCACCGGCCTCATCAAGGCCAACGTCCCCACCCGCATGTCCTTCCGCCTCGCCACCAAGGTCGATTCGCGCACCATCATCGACAGCAACGGTGCAGAGAGCTTGTTGGGCAAGGGAGACATGCTCTACCTTCCCCCCGGCACCAGCCGCGTGCAGCGCGTCCACGCCCCATTTGTAACCGAAAAAGAAATCTGTGGCGTCGTCGACTTCTGGAAGGCCCAGGGCGAGGCCGAATACGTCCACGGCTTCCTCGAAGGCCCCAAGGAAGACCCCGCCAAGGACGACTTCGACGGCGAGTCCAGCCAGGAAAACGACGACCTCTTCGAAGACGCCGTCCGCCTCGTCTTCGAGTTCGGCAAGGCCAGCACCAGTCTGTTACAGAGAAGGTTACGTATCGGCTATGGCCGCGCCGCCCACCTCATCGACATGATGGAGCGCGACGGCCTCGTCGGCCCCGCCGATGGCTCCAAGCCCCGCGAAATCCTCAAAGCCCCCTCCTTCTACAAAGAAGTCGACACCGCCCTGCGCTAAACGCCGACACCGCCCTGCGCTAAACGCCGACACCGCCCCACGATATACCGGGACCGACCCTCTCGATTCAATGTCAGGATGGCACCTAAGAAGATGCTCCGTCTTTCTGGCTGTGCTCGGCGTATTCCGTGCCCCGCTGTTCTCGTTCCAGCCACGCTCCATAACGGACAGCGGCAGCATAGTAAAGGGTGATCGCCACGCCTAGGGCCAGAATCAGAAGCGGGGCGGACTCGTCGCTATTGTGGGGCCACAACGACGGAGGATGTGCACGGTAGGGATTTCCCGCTGTGCCCCAATAACTCGTAGCGAGGAGCAGCAAACCCCAGCCAACCAGCGAAAGTAGCGGCATGTACCCCTTTGGAGGGGCGGGACGGCCCGTCGTAAGCCACCGACGTCCGAGAAACCAGCACAGGTAGAGCAGCCGAATGACGAAGCCAAGGACGATCAGCAATGCAATCATCTTAACCCCTCCCCGATGCTCCGACAGTGTACACGGATGAGTCTCATCTAGAGGGCCGGCCTGCGACTGCGCGGCAAATGCATACCAATGGGCGAAAGGAAAAAGAGTCTGCTATTCTCCGGGCGGGAGGATATTCAACGATGTTTTCGCCCGACGTTGTGAATGCTATTCCATTCTTTTCTCACGGAGAGGGCTATATTGACGAGCGGATTAATAGTTTTCTTTTCGATCAACAAGGAATGAAACGGATGCGGGATTGGTGTGATCACTTGTCGAAAAACGTGATGGACCTCTTGGCGCAAAGAGGACTGGGGGGAACGTGACAGCTCGATAATCTGCGATCTTCATATGAGCAGCATCTGGGAGAAAGTAGGCCGGATCCAAAGCGAGTACGACTACTATTGCTCAATGTTGGCGAGATATACCTGCTAGGCGCGAGGGGCTTATTTCGGCCGTCCAAAACGCCCTTACCTATGTAAAGATTAGGCGAAACAGCACGCGCCTCGCACTACCGAGCAGCCGCTCTCCCTCGCCCTTTCATCGACGGTCGCGCCCCAGCCGCCACATACTGCTCGTCGAGCGCCCGCCGCAGCAGCGTCTTGATCACCGCCTGCCGGCTGATATTCAGCTCTCTGGCCTCGCGGTCCAGTTCATCGAGCATCGACGCCGTAAAGTCCACATTCACCCTCTGGACGGGCGTCATCATGCGCCCCGCGTTGGTGAAGAAACGCGACACGTTCTTGCCTTTGTCCGCCATGCGGGCGATGCTCTCCGCGTTCACGCTGCCCTGGCTACGAGTTTTCTTCATAGAGTTGCTCCTCCTCTCGCGTGGCCTTCCATAACGTCACCAGGTGGTAGAACTCGCCCTCATCGTCCTCGCGCACTTCAAAGATGAGGGAGTAGAGCCTCTGTCCAACCCAGCCAATGGCACGATGCTGCTCCGGCACGTCAGAGCGCTGGTCCTGGAAGTACGGACGTAGGAAAATCTCCTGCGCCTCCTCAAACCCGATGCCTCGCTTCAGGTTCTTCCGCAATCTCTCGCTTTTAGCTCGGTCAAATTGAAAGCGCACAGAGGAAGTATAACTGTCATACCAATTCGATTGGGGAAAAAAAGTCGCTCCCTTACCGCCCCACATTCCTCGCCGACTTTAGCGCCACCACCCCCAGCGCCGACACCACACAAATCAACACCACCCACAACACCTCCGGATGTCGCTCGGTGAAGGGAAGCGTCGTCACCGCCGGTTTATACTCCGGATTTAGCCGCTCCACCCCCAGCTCCGCCGCCACCGGCCTGCGCGCCGCCACAAACAGCCGCTCATAGTCGTACACCGGCGCCACCAGCTCCGTATCGCCGTAGTACAACGCCAGCTCCGCACCCGCCGCCGCACCCGCATCGAAACAAATCCGCCGCTGCCGCATCTCCAACCGCACCGCCGCAATCGGCAGCGGCTGGTCGTCCCCATTCTCGACCGCAACCTCCACCTTCGCCGCCCGCTGCAGGTTCGCCCCCAGGATCGCCGGCACACCCAACCGTTCCGTACGAATCTCCCGCCCCGCCTCATCCGCACGCACCCGAAGGATCTCCCCCGTCACCACCTCCGGCAGCGCCGCGCGCCCATCGTCATCCGCCGCCTCATCTGTCCCCTTCGCGGCCGCCTCCGCCGTAGCACTCACTCTTACATCCCGACTGAAGTTCTCCGTGAACCCCTCCGCCAACACAAACGAAACCCGCTCCACCGGCACCCGCGCCGGCACCGCAAAGCTCGCCTTGCTCTCCCGCCCCACCGTCGCAACCGCGCTCGTCTGCGCCACCGTCGTATAGATCGTCTGCGCCTCGCGGCTCGGCGGCACCTCCGCGCCCTTCACCATCGAAGGCGCAAACCGCCTATTCTCCGCACCCGGCGCGGATGCCACCTTCAACACCACATGCAGATAGCGAAAGTTCGACTCCGCCAATGGCAGCGTCGTGTCCCGCGAGAGCCGCTGCGCCGTCAGATCGAACAGCGTAAACGCCCCCAGCCGCGTCGCCCCAGCGGTTCTACCCAGCGTATCCATCCCAAAAACCGTCGCCGTCGCAATAAAGTCCTGCACCGCCGGATCGACATCGATCGTCACGTCGGTATACATCCGCTGCGGCATCTCCAGATCGAACACAATCTCCCCGCCCGCGCCCACCCCCAGGTTCAGCACCTTGGCTGCCTCTGTCTCCTCCGTCACCGCCTCGCTCACCGTCACCGCATACGGCAACTCGCGCGCCCCTGCCGGCGTGGCCCCCACCGGAAAGATCCGCAGGTCCGTCAACGCCGGCGCAGCGTGGGGAAACACCGCCGCATCCAGCGCCGCACAGGCCTGCCCCGCACCCGCCGCCACCGAGATCGCACGCTCATACTTCATGTGCTCCGGCCGCGCCACCGGAGGCTCGTCCTGCGCTCCATCATGCGCGCCCGTCTGCCACAACAAGAGGAACCCCAACAGCAGCGCAGCCCTCATCGCGGCGCCTCATGCCCCGCATCCCGGCCCGGCTCCGCACCCGGCCCCGCATCCCCACTTGACGGCGCCCGCAGCCCCAGCCAGTCCTTCTGATACGCAAAGCTGATCGCTAGCAGCAGCGCGCCCAGCCCCAGCAAACTCACCACCCGATATCCCTGGCTCAAACTCCGCATGTCATACAAAAACGCCTTGCCGATCGTGAACGCCAGCAGCGCCAGCGCCTGCCAGCGCAGAAACCCGCTCCTCCGCCAGAACCCCACCGCCAGCAGCGCCGCGCCATACAGCATCAGATACGCCGAGATCGCCAGCGCCTCCTGCAACCCCGCGTCCGCCGCCGCCGCACCCGCGCCCTGCTCCCACACCGCGGCAATCTCCCGCACCCCCGTCAACACGGCAATCAAATTAAACGCAATCGTCGACATCGCCGCGCAAACCATCCAGAAGTCTTCACCGTCATGTTCCCGCGCAACCCGCAGCGACACCGTAACCGCCCCCGCAAAGATCCCGAGCCCCATCATCGCCATCCAAAAGTCCGCGGACTGCAGCGGCACATGCGCCGCCGCGTCCGTGTCCACGACCCACGACGTCCCCACCTCTCGCACCGCCATCAGCAGCGCAATCGCAACGATCGCCAGCAGCCCGCAGAATCCCACCTGCACCCAGCTTGCATCTCGCCCACCCGCCCCGCCCGCCGCCCGCAGCCCCACCCACACCACCCCCGCAAACACCGCGACCCCCGTCAGCTCCGTCGCCGTATCGGCGGTCCACACTGTCGCCAGCGTCGCAAATCCCGACGCAAAAAAGTGCGCCGCGATCCCGCAGAACCCCAGCAGCAGCGTGCCCGACGCTAGCACCCGCAGCGTCCGCGCCGCACTCACCTCGCCCGCTTCGTCCTCCGCGGACCCCAGCCTTGCCGAAACCCATAGCAGCGCCAGCCCCTCCACCAGCCAGCTCACCGTAATCCAGTGCCCGCTCGCCTTCAGTGGGATCGCAATCGTCAGCAGCACCACCGCCAGCGACAGATGTACCGCCGCCGCCGTCCGCGTCTGCGGCGCGCGCATCACCGCCAGATACACCGCCGACAGCGCCAGCATCAGCCACGGCAACCACGCATGGTGCCCCCCATCCTGCAGCATTCGGTACCCCGCCAGCGCCGCAAACGCCGCGTTCGCCAGCGGCAGCAGAATCTCCTTGAGCAGCGTCGCCCTGCGCAGCTCTCCGTCCCCGCCCGCCCGCTCCCGCCCCAGCGCCACGCTGCCAAACGTAACCGAAAACAGCACAATATAAATCGCCGTCGCCGCCAGCGCGTCCGCCGCGTAGTGTTCCACATACCACGCCGCAAAAAACGCCACCGTCAGCGGAAAAGCCCCCAGCAATAGCTTCGCCCACCCCCGCAGCCGCACCAGCGCCACCGTCGCCACATCCATCGCCAGCAGATACGTAAACAGAAACACCTCATGGTCGCCGCCCGTCGAGAGCAGCAGCGGCGTCGCAAACCCCCCGGAGAGCGCATACGCTGCCAGCAGCTCCGCATCTTGAGCCCACGCCATATAGCCGTTCCACGCGGTCACCAGCACCATCAGCCCCAGCGCCGCGCCCGCCGGCATCAGGTGGTACAGATGGAACGCCGCCCACAGCGACAGGTACAGGACCCCGCTGCCCAGCGCCTTCAGTGAATACGAGAACGCCGCAAACCCCTTCTTCCGGAACCGCTCCGACCACAGCACCAGCCCCGCGCCCGCCACCAGCCCAATCAGCACCCGCCCCACCGGCCCAATCCACTGCCGATCGACAGCCAGCTTCAGAAAGTACGCCGTCCCCGTCAGCAGCAGCAAAATCGCGATCCGGTTGAACACCTGCGACCCTAGCCGCTCCTCAAACGAGTCGCGCGCCTCGCCAACCCTCTCGACCGCACCGTCCGATGCCTCCGCCCGCCCAGCCCTCCACTCCGAGACCAGCCGCCGCATCTCCCCGGTCTCCGCGCCGCCATCCGCACCCGCACCCCCACCCGCAGCCATCGGCCGCGGCATCGGCGGCGGAGGAGGAGGCGCCGCCGCCCTCCGCGTCTCAGCCGCCTGCGCCATCGGCGTCGCAGTCCCCGCGGCCACCTGCCGCCGCAGCGCCGCCAGCTCCACCTCCAGCCAGGCAACCCGCTCCTCCAGCCCACGCGCGCCCGCCGCACTCGCCCCTGCGCCAGGCAAACCCGGATCGACCTCATCACCCATGGCCACTACTCTAGTGCATCTCCCCCGCTCCCACACACCAAATCCCAAGACAAAATCCGCCCCGCATTCCTCCCATCGCAAGCCCTCACAACTGGCACTCCCCCGCGTTGCTTGATACTCTTCTCCGCAACGATGGCGCGTCAGCCCAAGCCGGTCCGCGTCCTGGTCGTCGACGACGATGCGATGGTCCGCGAGCTGCTCGCCGTTATGTTGGAGGCCGAGGGCTACTCGGTCGATCATGCTGGCTCCGGAGACGCGGCGCTCGACCTCCTCCGCCAGTCTCCCGCCCCGCCCCAGGTCGTCCTCGCCGACGTGCAGATGCCCGGCATCGCCGGCGCCGAGCTCGCCCGCTACCTCCGCCGCGCCTGCGGCCCGCGCACCCTCCTCCTCGCCATGAGCGGCAGTGGCCCGCCCAGCAAGCAGATCTCGCAGTATGACGGCTTTTTGCTCAAGCCCTTCACCGCCCAGCAACTCGCGGAGGCGCTGTCGTCGTCCAGGCGCAGCTCACGCAAGACCGCCGCGCCAACCTCTCTGAAGAAGCCGCGCGCGCGCCGTGTCTTCGCTGGTTCGCCCGCCCCCGGAACGCTGGCATCGGTCTTCGCGTCGGCTCCGCAGTCTGCATCCAACAATGGTATGGAGACGCTGCTGCAACCCGCGCAACCCGCGCAGACCGCCACGGCCGGGGCCGTCATCGCCAGTGCTCCGGACGTCGAGTCCCCCGCCGCGCCGGCGCTGAACGAGAAGATCTATCGGCAGCTCGCGGCCTCCATGCCCGCGCCCCAGTTGCGCGAGATGTACGCCATGTGCCTCAACGACGCCCGCCAGCGCATCGCCGCCATGCGCACCCTCGCCCGCACCAGCGACTGCATCCGCCTCTCCCGCGAGGCCCACGCCATCAAGGGCGGCTCCGGCATGTTGGGCGCAACCGAGATGTACACCCTCGCCGCCCAACTCGAAGCCGAAACCCGCAGCTCCACCCAGACCGTATCTTTCTCAGCCGTTAACTCTCTAGATGAGTTATCCACTGCCTGCGACCGCCTTGAGCGTATTCTTGGGTCACGCGCCTGAGCGGCTATCCCGATTTGGGCTGTGCGAGGTTATGGCAATGCCTGTCAAAGAAGCAGTACCCGAGCAAGCCGCCAAGAGATCGACGCCCCCCGCCACCGCCACGGCCAACATCCGCATCGTCGTCGCCGATGACCACCCCGTCGTCCGCTTCGGCGTCAAGAACATGCTCATGAATGAGCCCGGCTTTGAAGTCGTCGGCGAGGCCGAGGATGGCGACGACGCCATCACCCAGACCCTCGAGCTCGAACCCGACATCCTTCTGCTCGACCTCGCCATGCCGCGCCTCCCCGGCCTCGAAGCCATGCGCGCCATCATGGCCAAGTCCCCCCGCGTCAAGATCGTCATGCTCACCAGCACCATCTCCACCCAGCAGATCATTGAGGCCCTGCAGATCGGCGCCCGCGGCATCGTCCTCAAAGACTCCGTCGCCGGCGACCTATCGCAAGCCATGCGCGCCGTCCTTTCCGGCGATTATTGGATCGGCGGCGAGCGCGTCGCCAACCTCCTCCGCGCCCTGCACGAACTCCAGGCCCAGGCCGCCGCCGTCCCCGAGCGCAAGACCTACGGCCTCACCCCGCGCGAGCTCGAAGTCGTCAGCTGCATCGTCGAAGGCTGCTCCAACCGCGACATCGCCAAGCAGTTCACCATCTCGGAGGAGACCGTCAAGCGCCACCTCTCCAACGTCTTCGACAAGACCGGCGTCTCCACCCGCCTCGAACTCGCCCTCTTCGCCATCGCCCACAAACTCGTCGAAGTCTAACCGCCTGCCACTGTTTCAACGTCTAGCCTAAGGGCACGGCTTCAGAGCCCGCCCTGAGCGCGGTCGAAGGATGCCGTACGAGTCCCACGCGCGAACCGGCTTTAGCAGCTGAGGGCAAGCTCTCCGCTCACACACCGCTCGGGTCCCCATGCTTGCGCGAAGTCACGGCGCCTCGCTGCCAGACAGGATGCGCGACGTGACCTCCAGCTTGTGGTAGTTGCGATAGGCGGCCCAAAACGACCAGACAGTAGGGCGGAAGGTCCCGCCGCCGCTTGTAGTGCGGGACGCGATCGTGGATGGCATCCAGAAACTTTCGCCGCCCAGCAGAACAGCCGTATAGTCGACAGTCAACACCCGCTCGCCGACCACGGGCGATGAATATGCGTCGCCACGGAGAATGGTGTGATGCGGGGTAGTGAGCTCCAGGCGCGTGATCTGCATCGAGGTGGGATCGATGAAGACGCGGCCCTTGCTGTTCTCCTGCAAGAGACAGTCTGCGGTGTTCTGCGGGGTGAGGACGGTCGCGAAGCGGACAATGTAGGGCTCGGTCGGCCGGTTCCGGTTGGTCCGCTGCAACGTGTAGTTCATGCAGGATGTCTGGCCGGCCGAGACGATGGCGAGGCCGCCCTCAAACGCTCCGCTCAGCAGGGTGGGGCCATCCATCTTCTGTGATGTCGCCGGCTTGCCGTCCACGCTCTTGATCTCGCGTGACTCGACAAGGGTTGTCGAATGGTCCGCGTTCGCCGTGCGCTTCAGGCGGAAGAAGGAGTCGGTGACGGTGTTCTGATCGCGCAGGCCAGGTTCCACCTGCGAGACCGCATGCTCGTCGCAGAAGAGGCTCGGGAGACCGGTGTCGTAGTGGTTCAGATTCGCTTCCAGTCGCTCCAGAATCTCTTCCAGCGTTGGCGTCTTCGCTTGCTGCGCCCACAGCGCAGACGAAAGCCCCAGAAATGCAACCACCGAAATTACCGTGGACGATCTTCTGGAGGTCATGGCGAATCGCCCCTCTTGTTGCTCCCCCATCATACGCAGCCAATGTGCCCGGCGCCCCGCACCTTCCTTCACGATGGGGCGTCGCGCCACTCATGTCAGGGTGCCACATTCATCGCATCGCGATGGGCGGGACGTAATCGGCCCGAACCGCCCCCACCTCTTCATTACAATCAACCCATGGGCCAACCCCAACCCGCCAAAATCCACGACCTCCTCGTCATCGGCGCCGGCCCCACCGGTCTCGCCTGTGCCATCGAGGCCCAGCGCGCCGGCCTCTCCGCCCTGCTCGTCGACAAGGGCTGCCTCTGCAACTCCCTCTTCCACTACCCCGCCCACATGACCTTCTTCACCACCCCCGAGCTGCTCGAGATCGGCGACATGCCCTTCTCCAGCCCCAACCAGAAGCCCACCCGCTCCGAAGCCCTCGAATACTACCGCAAGGTCGCCGAACACTACGCCCTCAACGTCCGCCAATATGAAACCGTCACTCGTGTTACCGGCTCCGACGGCGCCTTCACCGTCCACACCGCTGACCAATTCAATCGCCCCATCCAGCATCACGCCCGCAAGCTAGCCATCGCCACCGGCTACTACGACCTCCCCAACTACCTCAACCTCCCCGGCGAAGACCTCCCCAAGGTCAAGCACTACTACCACGAGCCCCACCCCTACTTCTCGCTCGATGTCCTGGTCATCGGCGGCAAGAACTCCGCCGCCATCGCCGCCCTCGACCTCTGGCGCCACGGCGCGCGCGTTACCCTCGTCCACCGCGGCCCCGAGATGCGCCCTCACATCAAATACTGGATCCTCCCCGACATCAACAACCGCATCAAGAACGGCGAAATCGCCGCCTACTTCTCCTCCACCGTCGCCAACATCGCCGAAGACACCGTCACCCTCGCCACCCCCGCCGGTCCCGTCACCCTGCCCAACCACTTCGTCTTCGCCCTCACCGGCTACCACCCCGACTTCGAATTTATCGAACGCCTCGGCGTCACCCTCGATCCCGCCAACGACCGCTGCCCCGTCTGCGACCCCGCCACCCTCGAGTCCAACGTCCCCGGCATCTACCTCGCCGGCGTCATCGTCGCCGGCGAACGCACCAACGAAATCTTCATCGAGAACGGCCGTTTCCACGGCAAACAAATCGCCGTCGACCTCAAACGCAAACTCACCCCAACGGGCTCCAAAAATGCCGGCGGTTAGGCTCTCAGATGACACGCACGCTACTCTCCCACAAATGTCGCCCTTCTCATACTGGGCATGGGGCCATGCGGGTTCTCAACTCTATCCGCGATGACGCTGGACTCTTTTGGACATGGTCTACTCTCAGACGGCTCTCCGCACGACTCCGCAGGTTACGCCATTGCGACGACTGAGGTTCTAGCGGGACTTTCGTTCCCAATTCTTCTCATCATTTTGCGATGGTGCGGAATTGGATCAATCGGATGTGGTGTGCCGCCACGTGCTGTCTGTTGGCCTCATTAATCGGAGGAACCAGCTTCGCTTTCGTAGTTTTGCTCTTCGGCCAAGCGATCATCTTTCAGATGATCAACTCAGGGAGCAAGAAGGCGGACGAATCACCGTCGCAGCACGCATAGGCTTCCCCGTTGCTATGCCAACACCCTCAACTCCGGCGAGACAATCAACCGCGCCCCCGTCTTCCCCCGCACCTCCTCCACCGTCACCCCCTCCGCCACCTCCGTCAGCACCAATCCCTCCCCCGTCACCTTGATCCACGCCAGCTCCGTCACCACATCGTCCACCACGCCCACCCCCGTCAGCGGCAGCGTGCACTCGCGCAAAATCTTCGGCGAGCCATCCTTCGCCGTATGCTCCATCGCGACAATTACCCGCCGCGCGCCCGCCACCAGGTCCATCGCGCCGCCCATCCCCTTCATCATCTTGCCCGGGATCGTCCAATTCGCCAGGTCGCCGCGCTCATCCACCTGCATCCCACCCAGCACGCTCATGTCCATGTGCCCGCCGCGAATCATCGCAAACGACTCGCCGCTCCCAAAGTACGACGTCCCCGCAATCTCCGTCACCGGCTGCTTGCCCGCGTTGATCAGGTCGCAGTCCTCGAACTCCTCCGCCGGCGGCGGCCCCACCCCCAGCATCCCGTTCTCTGAATGAAAAATCACCTCAATCCCCGCCGGCACATAGGACGCAATCAACGTCGGCAGCCCAATCCCCAGATTCACGTAATACCCATCCCGCAGCTCCTGCGCAATCCGCCGCGCAATTCGCTCCTTATGACTAAGCCCCGCGCCGCTCATCGCCCACCCCGCCCCGCAGCCGCTTCCGCCTGCGCCTTCAGATAGCGCGGCTCAATCAGCCTCCGATACTCCTCGCCCTTCACCACCCGCTGCACATAGATCCCCGGCGTCCCAATCCGCTCAGGGTCCAGCTCCCCCGGCTCCACCAGTTCTTCCACCTCAGCGATCGTCACCTCCGCCGCCGTCGCCATCACCGGATTGAAGTTCCGCGCCGTCTTGCGATACACCAAATTCCCGTGCCGGTCACCCTTCCACGCCTTCACCAGCGCAAAGTCCGCATGCAGCGGATGCTCCATCACATACCTCCGCCCATCGATCTCCCGCGTCTCCTTTCCTTCAGCCACCATCGTCCCCAACCCAGTCGCCACATAGAACGCCGCAATCCCCGCACCCGCCGCGCGGATCCGCTCCGCCAGCGTCCCCTGCGGGACGAGTCTAAGATCTAGCTTCCCCGCCAGCACCTGCTTTTCCAGTAGGTGGTTCTCCCCCAGATAACTCCCCGTGTGCGACGCAATCATCCCCGCCTCCAGCATCAACCCCATGCCGAAGCCGCCCACCCCCATGTCATTGCTGATCGTATGCAGTTCGGAGAGCCGCGCCTCACCCGCCAACCGCCCGCGCCGCACCAGCGCCGCAATCAAATTCTCTGGAATCCCGCACAGCCCAAATCCGCCCAGCATCACCGTCGCGCCCGACCGCATATCCGCCACCGCCGCATCTGACGCGCGCACCACCTTGTCCATCGCCCATCCTTAGTGTCTTCGCTCGCCGACAGCCGCGCGCCAATCCGCCGCCCGGCCTACTCCTAGCATCGCACGCCGGCCCCGCGTCGCCTCGCGCTCGAAGTCACTCGCCGCCTGTGCCCGCCTCACCCCGCGCCCCAAAATAGAACGCGCCTACTTCGCCGCCTGCGTCGAAAACGCAAACACCGTCTCCGACCGCATCGTCGCCCCCGCCTTCAGCTCCGTGCTCGGAGACGCCGGCTGGTTCGGCGAATCGGGATAATGCTGCGTTTCCAGGCACAGCCCCGTGTTCCTCCCGTACACCCCGCCGGACTTTCCCTTGTAATCCCCCGTAAGCGCATTGCCCGAATAAAACTGCACCCCCGGCTCCGTCGTCGAGACTGTCAGCACCCGCCCCGACGCCGGGTCGTAGAGCCGCGCCGCAACCTTCATCACTCCACCGCCTTTCCCTGCGCCTGCCCCGCGCAGGATCCAGTTGTGGTCGTATCCGCCGCCGATCTTCAGCTGCTCGTCCGCGTCATGGATCCGCGCCCCAATTACCGTCGGCTTGCGGAAGTCGAACGGCGTCCCCGCCACCGGCTTCGCCCCACCCACCGGAATCAGCCCCGCATCCACCGGCGTGTACTCATCCGCGTTGATCTGCAGCACCTCATCCAGGATCGTCCCCGACCCCTCCCCCGCCAGGTTGAAGTACGTATGGTTGGTCAGGTTCACCACCGTGTCTTTGTCCGTCGTCGCCTCGTAGTGGATGTGCACCGTGCTGCCCACCAGCGTGTAGCGCACATGCACCGTCAGCGTGCCGGGAAACCCCATGTCCCCGTCCTTCGACACCAGCGCCATCTCCACGCCATCGGGAAGCACCGTACCCGTCCACATCTGGTCGTCGAAACCGTGTGGCCCGCCGTGCAGCGCATTCGCCCCATTGTTCAGCGGGATTTGATACTCCTTCCCGTCCAGCGTAAACTTGCCCCCGCGAATCCGGTTCCCATACCGTCCCACGATCGCGCCAAAGTAAGTCTTCGCCGCCCCCTCCGCCACATACCCGCCCACCGAGTCGTACCCCAGCGCCACATCCGCGAACCGCCCATTCCGGTCCTTCGTCTTCAGCGAGACAATCCGCGCCCCATAGTCCGTCAGGTTCACCACCAGATCGCCGTTCTTGATCGTATAAATCTCCGCCGGCTTGCCCGGAGCCGCCAGGCCAAAGCTCGTCTTCGTCACCGTAACCGCTACACCCGCTGTCTGCGCCGCTGTCGCCGCACTCATCATGCTGACCAGCATAACCCCCGCCCATCGCATCGTCATCCGATCCCCCCTACTCACCCAATCTGCGCCGCGCATGACCGGGACAAAGCCATCGCCAATATACGTGATCCCCGCCCGCCCGCGCGAAACTCCCTCCCCGCTCCGCTCGCGCACCGCCTTTCAAATCGTCATCGCCACCTCCTCAATCGTCATCGCCCCTCACTTCAAATCGTCATTCTGACTCGCAGAGTCAGAATCCCCGTCGTTGCCTTTCGCTCTTCACCGCCCCTCGTCTTCATCCGCAAACATCTCCGCCAATCCGCGGTCGCTTGATTCCGCCCCGAATCTGCTAGCATGATCGCCCATGATCGCAAGACTCCTGGCCCTCGTCGCCGCCATCGCCGCCCTGGTCATTGGCTTCCGCATCTATAACTACTCCGGCAGCCTCGACTCGTCCGACCTGCGCATCAATCTGGCCCTCCTCGCCGCAGCCATTCTCGTCTGTTTCATCGCGCTCCGGCTGGCAAGGAAGAAAAATCGCTAATACCCTCCCCCACGGAAAGCAATCCCACGCCCCATCCGGCGTACTGGTGCGGCTGACACTTTGCCCAAGGATAGCCGTGACCCTAACCCTCTTACGAGGCCGGTGAGGTTTTGAATCTGCTAGCATGGTCGCCCATGAGTGGGAGACGCCTGGTTCTGGTCGCCGCCATCGCCGCCGTCTGCTTCGGACTGCGCTACTACCGGATCACACATGCTCCGGGCGCGCTGGGCCCGCGTGGGGACCTAGTGCTGCTCGCCGTGGTTCTTGTGCTCTGGGTGGTCGCGCAGAGGCTGGCACAGAAGAAGAACCGCTAAGACCGACACTTTCCTCCGAGGTAAACCGCACCGTGATTCCCAACCGCCGCCCCCATCTCGCCCTCCTTCTCGCGTTCTCCCTCGCCGCCGCAGCTGCCCACGCCGCCCCGCCCCCCGACCACTGGGTCGGCGCCTGGGCCACCGCGCCCTTCGCCGCCAACAACGGCAGCATGACCCCGCCGCCGCCGCGAGTGTCCCCTCCCGTCGGCGCTACCCTCCAGACGGGGCCGCTTTCAGGTCCAGCGGCCCCGGCCGCCGGGGTGCCCCAGACCGCATCCGCCCAGTCCGCACCCGCCCAAACCGCGCCCGCGCAGCCCGCGCCTCAGCCCCGCCCCAACCGCCCGCCCGCCGTCGTTTACGGCCTCGCCGACACCACCCTGCGCGAGATCGTTCACCTCACCCTCGGCGGCCCCACCCTGCGCGTCGTCTTCACCAATGAGTTCGGCACCGACCCGCTCACCATCGGCGCCGCGCACGCCGGCGTCAGCACGGGCGGCAGCGCCATCGACCTCGCTAACTCCGCCGGCCTCACCTTCGCCGGCCGCACCATGGTCGTCATCCCGCCCGGCGCGCTCGCCGTCAGCGACCCCGTCGCCCTCAAGGTCGCCCCCCAGACCGACCTCGCCATCAGTCTCTTTCTGCCCGCGCAGCAGGTCCCCGTCGTCTCCGCCCACGGCAGCGCGGACCAGAGCAGCTACGCCGCGCCCGGCAACGTCGTCGGCGCCAGGTCCCTCGACGCCCCCACCGAGATATTCTCCTGGCCCTTCGTCAAGGCCGTCGACGTCAAAGTCTCCGCCGACTCCGCCGCCGTCGTCGCCCTCGGCGACAGCATCACCGACGGTGCCTTCTCCACCAACAACGCCAACGCCCGCTGGCCCGACGAACTCGCCCGCCGCCTCCTCGCCAACAAGTCCACCGCCAACCTCTCCGTCCTCAACCTCGGTATCGGCGGCAATCGCGTCCTCCACGACGTCACCGGCCCCAGCGCCCTTGCCCGCTTCGACCGCGACGTCCTCGCTCAGGCTGGCGTCAAGTACCTCATCATCCTCGAGAGCATCAACGACATCGGCCACGCCACCGACCCCGTCAACCCCAATGGCGTCGTCACTGCCGACGACCTCATCGCCGGCCTCACCCAGCTCGCCCAGCGCGCCCACATGCACGGCATCAAAGTCTTCGGCGCCACCCTCACTCCCGACGGAGAATCCAAATACGATCAGTCGGGCGAAGAGCCCATGCGCCAGGCCGTCAACAAATGGATCCGCACCACCTCAGAGTTTGACGGCGTCGTCGACTTCGACAAAGCCACACTCGACCCCGCCGCTCCCACCCAGTTCCTCCCAGCCTTCGACCACGGCGACCATCTCCACCCCAACGACGCCGGCTACAAAGCTATGGGCGACGCCATCGACCTCAAACTCTTCACTAAATAGGGTGGATCCCCGCAAGGTTCTTCGCAGTACGTTGTTCGTTCTACGTTCACCGATGTACGTCGCGAACCGCTCTGCGCTTCACGGACAACGTACAACGTAGAACGTACAACGCCCCCGTCCTACCTCACCAGACCCTGCACACGTTCGCCTTCACCATGGGCTGGCTTGCTTTGCACGCGAACACTCTCTGGAACTCCGGCATGTTGGTCACCACCCCGTTCACCCGCGCGAAGGCCGGCGAGTGTGGGTCGGTCAGCGCCCGCACGCGCAGGCTCTCCGGCCGGTCATTCTCGCACGCCCACTGCGCCATGCCGATGAAATAACGCTGGTCTGGCGTGAAGCCATCACGGTCCGCCAGCGTCAGCCCCTCGATCTGTTTCTTCCACGCGATGTAGGCGAGCAGCGTTCCGCCGATGTCCGCCACGTCCTCGCCGCTGGTGAGCTTTGAGTTGATGTGTATATCGTCGACCACGATATAGCCCGCATATTGGTCGCGCACGCACTGGATGCGTTGGTCAAATGCCTTGGCATCCTCCGGGGTCCACCAGTCGCGTAGATTGCCTTTGGCGTCGAACTGGCGGCCTTGGTCGTCAAAGGCGTGGGTCAGTTCATGGCCGATGGTCGAGCCCGTATTGCCGTAGTTCGGCGCATCGTCCATCTGGATGTCGTAGAGCGGCGGCTGCAGTACACCCGCGGGAAGGTTGATGTCGTTCATCTGTGGACTGAAGTACGCGTTCACCGTCGGCGGGGTCATACGCCATTCATTCCGGTCCACCGGCTTACCCAGCTTCTGCCACTGCCGCGCGTCTTCGAAGCGCATCGCACGCTCAACGTTGCCGAAGTAGTCATCCGGCCGGATGGTCAAAGCGGAGTAGTCCCGCCATCGGTCCGGATATCCGATCTTGTTGCGGATCGCATGCAGCTTACGCAGCGCCTCCTGCTTGGTCTCCGGGCCCATCCAGTCCAACGCCTGGATCTCCTCGCCCATCGCAGTCTCAATCTGCTGCGTCATGTGGAGCGTCCGCACCTTCATGTCGGCCGAGAAGGTACGCCGCACAAACTCCTGCCCCAGCGCCTCGCCGAGCTCTCCGTCCACCTGCTGCGTGCACTGCCTCCACCGCGGCGGCATCGCCGGAATCCCGCGCAGCGTGGTCGAGTAGAAGTCGAAGTTGACCTGGCGGAACGGCGCCGACAGATAGGCCGCCTCGGCCGAAGCCAGGTGGAAGCGAAGATACGCCCGCAGCGCGTCCACAGGTTCTCCCGTGATCTCCGCATCCACCGCCTTCATAAACTCCGGTTGCGACACATTCAGCGACGCCAGGCCCGCCGCGCCCAGCGTGCTGAAGTAGACCGGCCAATCAATCGCGGGGCTCAGCGCGTGCAGCTCTGCCAGTGTCATCTTGTGGTACACCTTATGCGGATCGCGCCGGTCCACCCGCGTCAGCGATGCCTTCGCCAGCGCGGTCTCGATGCGCATCACGGAGTCCGCATCCATCTTCGCCTGCGCGGCCGGCTCGCCGGTCATGCCCATCAGCTTCGCGATGTAAGCCACATACTGCAGCCGGATCTGCTCGCTCTTGGCGTCCGCCTTCAGGTAGTAGTCGCGGTCAGGCAGCCCCAACCCTCCGGCTGCCTCCACGGCAATCATCACACTTGAGTCGGCCGCGTCCTGCTCCGTTCCTGAGTCGAAGAAATAGGCTCCAGGAAATTCATGGTGGATGCCCGCAATCGCTGCGATCAGCGCCGTTCGCGTCTTCAGTCCATCGATTCGCGCCAACCCCGGCTTCAGCGGGTCGAAGCCTCGGCGATCGATCGCCGCCGTGTCCATGCAAGCCGCGTAGAAGTCGCCCACCTTCTGCGCCACCGGCGTGCGGTCCTTGGCCTTGGCATCCTCCTCCAGGATGCCCCAAAGGAACTGCTGGTTCTCGTAAGCCAGCTTCCCGTAGACGTCCCAGCTCGCCTGGTCGGAAGGGATCGGGTTGTTCTTCATCCATCCGCCGCAGGAGAAGCGATAAAAGTCCTCGCAGGGGTCGACGGTGCGGTCCAGGTCGGTCAGATCGAGCGATGATGAGTAGGGCATCGTCTGCAGCGGCGCCTGTGGCGGAGTTGAACTCGCCTGCGCCCCCGCCCGAACGGCCCCGAACGCTAGTATGAAAAGAGCCGCCGCGCCAGCGATCCCAACCCGTCGCATTGCATCACCTCACAGGCAAGTTCGTTCCTTGTTTGGGCCCGGTGATGCTGAGCAACGCACTCCGCTGTTCTACTTCAACTCGATCCCCGCAAAAAAATACCCAATCTCAAACGCCGCCGTCTCCTCAGCGTCCGATCCATGGATCGCGTTCTCCCCCAGCGACCCGCCGAACTTCTTGCGGATCGTCCCCTCCTCCGCCTTCCCCGGGTCGGTCGCGCCCATCAGCTTCCTCAGGTCGGAGATCGCGTTGTCCTTCTCAAGCACCATCGGAAAGATCGGCCCCGAACTCATAAAGTCCGTCAGCTCGCCGAAGAACCCGCGCGCCGCATGGACGTAATAGAACCCCTCCGCCTGCGCCTTCGAGATCGACATCCGCTTGATCGCGACGATCTTGAACCCGCCCTTCTCAATCGCCGCCAAAATCGCCGCCGTATGCCCCGCGCGGACCGCGTCCGGCTTGATGATGCTGAATGTGCGCTGTGCCAAACTCATCTCCTAAGCGCCAAATATGCGCTCCGTCCAGTGTAAAGCACCACCGCTGCTATCGAACGGAATGACCATCAACCCGACTTTGAACAAGGGCCTCTCCATCGGAACGCGAGAGTTCCAAGTCCGAGAGTAAGAGTCAACATGACAAAGTTGCTAAGGATAAAGCGCCACCAACTCCATTGAGGCGGCGGCCATCTTCCCCCACTGTCGAGGTGCCGGTACTCATGCAAGATCCCAGTGCCGCCGCCGCTAACCCCATACTCAATCGTCAAGAGGACGAAGCAAACCCAGTAAGTTGCGAGCACACCCAAAACGCATATCACAATGAACCGGTATAGGAGCAGCAATATCTTCATTCATGAACCCGACTGCAAGACATGATCGAGACAACGCGGCTTTCAAAGTGTAAGCCATCAGCTGATAGACAATAGGCTGCACCTCACGACCCGCTCACCACGTCCAACCCACAGATGAAAAAACTCTCCTGGATCTGGTTCCTCGGCTTCTTCGCCTGGCTCGCAGACGCTATCGTCCAGCTTCGCCTCCACGCCCGCGCCCACGCCACCCTCGCCCTCATGGTCGCCCTCGTCTTCCTGGCTGCCGCCATCCTCTACCGCAACCAGAAATCCTAGCCGTGCGCGCGACCATATACTAACAAGCAGGCCCGTAGCGGCAAAGGAATGCCAATGCCAAAGAAACGCAACTCGAAACACCCCAGAATTCGCGCGGCCTAAGTTGGCAAGCCCATCGGCCCCATCGGCGCATCTGGCCCGGGATCGACGGTCCGGAAGGAGTTCTTCGACTTCGTCCGTGGCATCGACATCCCGAAGGACTGGATGAAGGATCGGCCAATGAATCGTATCCCTACAGTCGATCGCACTAACTTCAGCGAGGACGACTGATCGACCGCCCGAACCCTACCCCTTCCCCACAAGCCCCGCCATCGCCTCCCCAATCTCCGCCGGCGACTTCACCACATGGATCCCTGCCGCCGCCATCGCCTTCATCTTCTCCGCCGCCGTCCCCTCCCCACCAGAAATAATCGCCCCCGCGTGGCCCATCCTGCGCCCCGGCGGCGCCGTTTGTCCCGCAATGAATCCCACCACCGGCTTCCGCACATTCTCTTGGATGAACAGCGCCGCCTTCTCCTCTGCCGACCCGCCGATCTCCCCAATCATGATGATCGCCTCCGTCTCCGGATCGTCGTTGAGCAGTCGCAGCGCATCGATGTGCGTCGTCCCGATGATCGGGTCGCCTCCAATCCCAATCGCCGTCGACTGCCCAATCCCCCGCGTCGTCAGTTGGTACACCGCTTCATACGTCAGCGTCCCCGACTTCGACACGATCCCCACCGAGCCCTCCTTATGGATCCGCCCCGGCATGATCCCCACCTTCGCCTTGCCCGGCGAGATCACCCCCGGGCAGTTCGGCCCGATCAGCCGCGTCCTCCCGCGCTTCACAATCTCCCACACCTTCACCATGTCCAGCGTCGGAATCCCCTCCGTAATGCAGATCACCAGCGGCACCTCGGCCGCCGCCGCCTCCAGAATCCCATCCGCGGCAAACGGCGGCGGCACAAAGATCACGCTCACATTCGCGCCCGTCTCCTTCACCGCCTCCTCCACCGTATTGAAGACATGGAAGCCCTCATGCACCGTCCCGCCCTTGCCCGGCGTCACCCCGCCCACCACATTCGTCCCATACGCCGCACACCCCTTCGCATGGAACGTCCCCTCCCGCCCCGTAATCCCCTGCACAATCAGCCGCGTATTCTTATCAACCAAAACTGACATCTGACTCTCCTAACCGTCCATCCTCAAAGCCGAATGCTAAACTGCCACGCTGAAGGCTGATCGCTGAGAGCTGACCGCTGCAATCGAAAACCTCATAGCCCACAGCTCGCACCTCACAGCCGGAAAACGAAACCTACCCCTTCGCCGCAGCCACAGCCATGTCTGCAGCCTCTTTCATTGTTGATCCAACCTGAAATTTCAAACCGGAGTCCGCGAGAATCTTTCGTCCTTCCTCAACATTCGTCCCTTCCAACCGCAAAATAATCGGCAGTTGCACATTCAACTTCTTTGCGGCAGCGACCACCGCCGTCGCCAGCACATCAACCCTGAGGATGCCGCCAAAGATATTGATGAAAATCGCCTTCACATGCGGGTCGCTCAACAAAATCCCAAACGCATTCTCAATCTGCTCCTGGTTCGCCCCACCCCCCACATCCAGAAAATTCGCCGCGCTGCCGCCGGCGTACTGGATGATGTCCATCGTGGCCATCGCCAGCCCCGCGCCGTTCACCATGCACGCAATGTTGCCGTCCAGCTTGATGTAGTTCAGCGCAAACTTCGACGCCTCCACCTCCAGCGGGTCTTCCTCCGCCAGGTCCCGCAGCTCCTTCAGGTCCTTGTGCCGAAACATCGCGTTGTCGTCGAAGTTGATCTTGCAGTCCAGCGCCATCAGCCCGCCGTCCTTGGTCGTAATAAACGGGTTGATCTCCATCAGTGTCGAATCCGTCTCCACAAACGCCTTGTACAGCCCCGTCATAAACGCGACCGCCGCGTTGATCTGCGCCGGCATCAACCCCAGCTTGAACGCCAGCTTCCTCGCCTGGTACGGCTGAAACCCCGCCGCCGGCTCGATGTACTCCTTGTAGATCGCGTCCGGCGTCGTGTGCGCGACCTCCTCAATCTCCATCCCACCCGACTGCGACGCCATAAACACAACCTTCGCACTCGCCCGGTCCAGCACCAGCCCCAGATACAGCTCGCGATCGATCGCCGAACCCGCCTCAATCAGCAGCCGCTGTACTTTTTGTCCGCTCGGGCCGGTTTGATGAGTGACTAGCTGCATCCCCAGGATCGCCTTTGCCGCCGCGTCCGCGTCCGCAATCGTCTTCACCACCTTCACGCCGCCGCCTTTGCCCCGCCCGCCCGCGTGGATCTGCGCCTTCACCACCACGGCCACGTTGCCCTTGTCGAAGAGCGCCTTGGCCGCCTTGTCTGCCTCTTCCAGTGTGGTCGCCATCTCGCCGTCCGGCACCGGCACGCCATACTTCCGCAAAATGTCTTTTGCCTGGTACTCGTGAATCTTCATTTGTGTCGTCTCGGGGGTTCGAAGGAAATAAAAATTAGGGAATGAATTGAGGGCAACGGAACTGATTAGGGACAAGAACCAACGATCAGGAACAAGGCCGCGCCCTTCATACTAGCGGACGCCCGTAAACCGCCGCAATCGAACCCCACCCCACCCGCGCGTTTACCGCCCAAATCGGCCGCAAACGCCGTCATCAGAGCCACGTCTACCATGGCAGCGCGGCAGCGCGCCGGAGGAGGAGGACGGTGATGTCGTCGTCCTGGCCGAAGGCGCTGGCGGTGGCGGCGAGGGCGCTGGCGCCGGTGACGGACGCGGCGGTCTGGGCCATGCGCTCGAAGCCGAGGAGTTCGGCGGTGGAGTTGCGGGCTTCGACGACGCCGTCGGACATGAGCAGCATGACGTCGCCGGCGATGAACGGGAAGGTTTGTTCGGAGTAGTCGATGCCGTCCGCGACGCCGAGGGGCAGGCCGCCGTCGATGGCCAGCTCGCGGCCATTGATGTAGGGCGAGAGGTGCCCGGCGTTGGCGATGGTGACGGTGCCGTCGGCGTCCAGCCGCGCGGCGAGGCAGGTGGTGAAGCCGCTGCTGCCATCCTGCAACAGCACGCCGTTGAGCTTGCGCAGGAGCGCCGCCGGGCTGTACTCCGGGCTCGTCCGCACAACGCCGATAAGCATGGAGACGCGCATTGCGGCTTGCAGGCCCTTGCCAGCAACGTCGCCGATAACGGCGAGCAGGCTGCTGTTGGGGCCGGCGATGGTCTGGAAGAAGTCGCCTCCGACCTCCTGCGCGGGCAGGTACGCGCTCTCCACCGTATAGCCGGGCGCGGACGCCTCGCGCCCCAGCAGAAACGCCTGCACCGACCGCGCTGCCTCCAACTCTGCGGCGCTGCGCTGCTGCTCGCGCGTGATGGTGATTGAGCGACGCAGCATGATCGCGCCGACCGACAGGATGAAGAGCAGGCCTGAGATGTCCTGCAGGTCGACGGGAACTGGACCCAGATAGAATCCGGAGAGGAGAGGCGTGAAGTGATCGGGCAGATGAAACAAGAAAAGCAGATTGCCCGTTATGCCCACTAGCACCAAACCACTCAGAACGAACACGGCGGCCAGCAGCATCCCCGCCTCGCGATTGCCTCTGCGGTACTGCCGAATCGCCAGCCACGGGCCGCAAGCAACCGCTGCTCTATAAATCGCGGTATAGCCAACCCCACCGACGGTGCGCGCGGTGGTGAACCCGATCCAACCCTGCTTCTGCGCAATATCGTGTCAGGGCCAATACCAGCCATGAGGTGCAGTAGAGGCGGACCATCCAGTTCACCCTCACCTGCAGGAAGGCGCATACGAAGAGAATGAGGGAAACGGTATACAAGGTATACAGAAGAATCGGCAAATAATCGTATAGCCAGAGAGCAAACGTGGACACCTGGGATACGGTCGTCAGGATCGCCAACGCCGCGCCAATCAGACCCGCCGTTCCCAGCCAGAGGTATTCGCGATACCGGGTCTGGACGCGAAACAGCGCCCAAAGTCCGATCATCAGAAAGACCAGATGATTGACGTCCGATGTGGTAAATAGGAACAGATTCTTATCCAGGTTGGAACGGCGGTCCAAATCGAGCACGCTCTTTTCCCCCAACCGGATAAGGGGGTCCCCCAACTCGTCCACGTGCTGCACAGTCGAGAACCAGTAGCGGGCCGCAATTACCGTCGATTCGCGGACTGCGTCCGTGGGGATGGGGAACACCTGTAAGATGCTGTGGTACATACCCGGATGGTCCGGCATCCCGCCCTGCTGCCCAACCAGCCGTCCGTTGACGAATAACTGATAGCTTCCTTGATCCAACGTTATCGCCTGACGCTCGGCGCCTGGCGTCATCCGAACGTGGAGGCGCATCCAGAAGAAGTCTAGCGGCACAGGATAGCCCTGGTCCTTGAAGTTCTTCGCCACGGTCATTGTCTTCTACTGGCTGTCGTCGAAGGCGGGATCGGCCCAGAGCGGGTCGTCACCCACGGCGAAGCGCCAGGTTGCATTCGAAAGATTGGCAGGCGCGCCAGTCTTGGTTGCATCGACGGGCGCATCGGAGGCTGCAGTTGTGGTCGCGGCGGAGGGCACAGCAGGGGGCACAGTGGGGGACTGCGCGCCCGCTCGCGCTGCGACGATCAGAGCAAGAAGCAGCCACACGCAACCCCCCGGGCACCGAACGGCTCCGCGCATACCCTTCCTCCGCCTCACGATTCCCTGAAGATGGATGGAAAGAGTCTACGCCATGATCGCGGGAGGGGCGTTCGGGTTCGGCTTCGGGGCGAAGGACGAATTTGCTGCGGGGCAGCCAAGGGCTTCGAGGCCCGGGGCGAAGGCTTAGGGGGTGGTGGGGAGGGCGAGGAGGGGGGTGCGGACGGGGGAGGCAAGGCCGATAAACTGGGTGAGGGTGTTGCTGCCGAAGTTGCTGACCCACAGGTTGCCGCTGGCGTCGACGGCGATGGCGTAGGCCTCGATCAGGGCGGCGTCGGGGCCGAGTCCGGCGGAGGGTGAGAGCGCGGCGCCGGGTACGACCGAGCCGGCGCCGGGTACGATCGCGCCGGCCAGTTCGGTGATGCCGGGCGCCCGATAGTTCGCGATCCAGACGTCTCCGGCGCCGTCGATCGCGATGCCCTGGGGATGGTCGATGCCTCCGCCGGTATAGGCGCCGTTGGAGAGGACTATGCCGGAGCTGGAGATCTCGCTGATGCTGTTGCCGTAGTAGTTGGCCACCCATACATTGCCGAGCTGGTCGATGGCGAGGCCCGACGGCCCATCGCAGCAGGTGTAGCTGGTGAACTGCGCGCCACCCTGCGTGACCCTGGTGACGGTGGCTGCGCCCTGGTTCGCAACCCATACGTTATGGCTGCCATCGATCGCGGCGGCCACCGGGAAGACGAGCGCCGTGGAGGCGTAACCCGCGGCGCCGGAGAGCGCCTGACCCGAAGCGGAGAGGTGGGTGAGGTGCGAGTTGCCGTAGTCCACCACCCAGACGCTATTGTCGGTGTCGATGGCAACGGCGATGGGGAAGTCGAGACCGCCCGCGGAGAACCCTCCGCTCCCGGCCACCGATTGTCCGCTGGAGTTGAGGACGCTGACGCTGTTGCCTGCGACTTCCACGCTCGGCTCGTTGGGAATCCACGCGTCGTTGGTGGCATCCACGGCGAGCCCGTAGGAGGCGCTGAGCCCGGATCCGGTGATCCCCTGCGGCAGGAGCGGCTTGCCCAAGGGGGAGAAGAGCGAGGCGACGTTGACGTAACTTGCCACCCACACATCTCCCGCGCTGTCGACTCCGAGGCCCGTCGGGCCATTCATACCGCCGCCGGTGTAGTTGACGAACAGAGTCCAATCGGCCGGCGCGGCCGCGAGCGCTGGGGCGAAGGCGGAGCTGCCGGCCGACAGGGCGTAGAGGGCGGCGACGTTTAGTGCGGGATTGCGCGCCAGGTTGAGGACCGCATCCAGCGTGTTGCTCGGCGCGGAGCCGCCCTCCGGTGTAGTGGCGGAGAAGAGGGCGCTGCATGGGGTTGTGGCGGCGGCGGCGGTGCAGGTGTTCAGCAGGTTGGCGAGGGAGTCGATTCTCGGCGCGGGTGACGATCCGTTCGCGGCGAAGGAAGGCCCCGGGCTGCTGCCCGCGGTGATGTCCGCCAGCGCCTGGGCCGTGGCGACGGCATTTGCGAGGCCTGCCGTGTTGGTAGAGCTGGCTCCCAGATTCGCGCCGGCGGAGAGAAACTGCGAGAGCGCATAGACTGCCGCGACCGTGGTTACCTCGTTGACCACGACCTGGCTGGAGGCGACGATCTGGTTACAGGCCCCGAGGACGGTAAGCAGGGCAGTTGCGCCGTTTGCCGAGGCGGCGGCTGCCCCGGGCTTGCCGCCCCGCGCGACGACATAGAGCTGCGACGCTGACGATGGGCAGAGATACCCGGCCGGGACAGTGAACGCCCCATTGGCGTCGGTCGTGAGGGAGTTCGTCAGCAGTGCGGCGGCACTGGAGCCATTGCCGCTTGTGCCTGCGGCATACAACTGGACCGAAGCGCCGATGAGCGGTTGTTTGCCGGCCATCACCTTGCCTGCGAAGCTCGCTCCTGTGTAGCTGCTGGTCATCGTAGCGGTGGCAACGCTGGAGCCTCCGCAGCCGGCAAGCACCCACAGAAGCGGACCCACGGCCATGATGGAGAGGGCCAGTGGAGCCAGGAGGGGGCATTTTCTAAAACGCATGGAAGGGTCCCATCGGTGCTAGCGGCTGTAAGGGAGGGTCAGATCTTGAAGCCTGACAAAAGCGAGAAAGGTCCGCAAATCCCCGGCCAGTTGCTCGCGCGCAGCATTGGCGGGCATTGCCGCATCCATGGTCTCGGCGCGGACGAGGACCGGGATGTGCTTCTCGGTCCCGCCATCCAGCAGAGACTGAGGGTCGGGCCGGCTGTAGACAAGGCCAAAGTGGGTCCGTTCCGTGGCGAATTCGCCGCAGGATGCGCTGCTGCACTGGGTGGACGCCTCAAGGTATTCGGTCACGCCATCGCTATATAAGGCTGAGTTGAAGCTGACGGGAACGGCGCCGGCGTCAGTAAACGTGAGCTGGCCCTGCCAGACCGGGCTGTCTCCCCGTGTGGTGTGGCAGACCAGAGGATCATGCCAGCCGAGAACGGGCGCAACTCCGATGGCGACCGGGGTACCCCCGCCGGCGGGCGAGTATTCCGCCCAGAGATAGACCACCTGGCCGGTCGCGACGGTCTCATTCCAGGAGCGAACCAGGGAGTAGCTGCCCAGGCGCGAAGGAAACTGAACTGCAGCCGATTCGCGGGCAGATGGATGGGCTGCGGCGGCCCGCGCCAGCCCGGCGCAGCCAGCCAGCATGATCGCGCCCATTGCCGCAAGCCGCGCATACTGGGCCCGGGGGATTCGGTCATCGAACCGGGCCGGCTGGGGAGCAGGGACGACCTGCGCAGGGCCGGGATTGGACGCGTCGCGGAGGCGATGAATGACCGCAAACAGAAGAATCGTGGCCACAAGAAACAGCGCCGCGCCGATGAAGTAGTCGGCGTTCTCCGCCTTGTTCTGCAGCGAGGTAAAGTGCAGGGCAACCAAGTAATACAGAACCAGCAGGCAGAGCCGCGCGAGGTTGAAGACGTAGCCGAGTAGGACCGCTCCGGCGACGACGAGCGCGGTCGCGTACCAGCGAAAACGATAGACATAGCCTGCGATCAGCGCGATAAAGCCCATAGTCACGGAGCCGCGAATGCCGTTGCAGCCGGGAGCGATGAACATGCCGAAGTCCGGGGTAAACATCAGGCGAAGGTTATCCGGCGTGAGATGCTGGCCGAGGGCCATCGCAAACGCCCGCGCCATATGCGCGGACACCTGCTGCAGCGGCAGATCCACCAGCAAGGTGAACGCATGGGGAACGGGGTTAACGAACCACAGCAGAAGAATGGGAAAGAGCGCCGCGCGATACAGCCGGGTCCCGCCCAGAAGCAGAACCACGCCCGACGCATATCCTATGACCACGAGCGAGGGCGGCGGCAACAAGGTCGACCATTGGGGCGAGATGACCAGGAGGATGACGGCGCGCTGCTGGATCCAAACCGCCGCGATCGAGACGAGCAGGACGGGCAGGCCCAGCCAGGTGCCCTCGGCCCGCCAGCCAAGCGCTTTCCATGCGCGCAGGATGAGGACCAGGCTCACTACAGGAATCGCCATGCCAATTGACTTGGTCGCGTCGCTCGTCCAGATCGTCCAAAGCGTGGACACTGCGGGCCAAATCGCCATCAAGCCGAGCACCGAAAGCGCGGTCGCCAACGCGGCGAACTGTGCGGGTGACAGCCCCTTTGGACCGATATAAGCGTCGATCTCGGAATCCGGAAAAGCGGACATTGGTAGAGACCCTGTGCCTCGAGCGCCGCGCAGACTAGCCTACCGCGCGGATGGACCGCGGCGGGCCTTATAGCGGGCGCGGACCGTGGAGAGAAGAGCGCCGACCGCGCCGACAGCCGCAAGAACAACCGTGGGGTTCTCCGGCGAGTCCGAGCAGCCTGTCTGGGCGCGGAGAGGGGTCGCGGCCAGAAGAAGGAGCGCAGAACAGTAAAAAAGCAGCGGCGATTTTCTCATGATTCTCCCCGTAAACAGACACTAATGGAACGAAAGATCAGAATCAATCTTTTTGACCGGAGCGATCCGGCACCAAAGATTACGGATCGTAGCTCACCTGCGTGATTGCAAAGTTGTTGTTGTTATCGAAGGCCCCCACATACCATGTGTAGGTCGTGTTGGCGGTTAGACTGGTTACGGTGGGCGGGTTGTTGGCCCCCGTGGGGTCGGTGGTTGTGCTCCAGGGAACGGAAGTGATCGCGCTGGTGAAGCCACTTGCGTTGGAGTTATTGCCCGGGATCTGCCAGATTGTCCCAGTTGGACCGGACAGTTCAAACTGGTAGAAGTAGTTGTTGGCGTCGGCCGGGTCGGTCCAGGTAAACGTGGGTGTAGTGCTCGTGCTGGCCCCGGTGATGGGCTCAAGACTGGAGGCGAAGTCGTTCAACACGCCGGTGACCGTGGGGGTCACCGTCCCGGATGTTCCGTCGCTGTAGGTGACGTTGAAGAAATAGGTATCGCCCACGGTGGGGCTGGTGGTTCCCAGACTGAACTCCATCTGGAACCCCTGGCCGCAACCGCTGGTAACCGCGCTGCAGGAAGCGATATCCATGGGACCGATCACATTGGCGCCGTCGCCGTTGCTGCTCGATTCCAGGGTGACCGCCACCGGCAGCTTGGTCAGCGCATTTATCTGAAACTGCAGGTAGTAGCCCTGACCGCTGACCAACTCGAAGTGCTGCGTCGACACCGTAGCGGTAACGGTGCTGCTGGGCAGCGTGATGTTCTCATTGGCGATGTTTCCGTTGACCAGGATGGGGAAGGCGTAGCTGTTGCCGGCAATGTCCTGAAGGTCGCCGGGGTCGAGGATGCCATTGTTATTTTGATCGATGAATGCCACGGGCTGGTAAACCTGGCTGGCGCTGTTGGGCACCATGACCGAGTAGGCCTGCATGCTCACGGGGTTGGCAATGTACTCGACATAGACGGCGCTGGTGTTGATGTTGTAGAAGCCCACATACATGGGACCGGTGGGTGCGGCCGAAAATGTGACGGCCCCGGACACCGTACTCCCGGTGGAGGGCGCAGCGATCGTCACCGGGCCATAGACCGCGGAGTAGGGGCCGACCGAGGTGCCTGCCGAGGTGCCGTAAGCGCGGAAGTAGTAGACGCTTCCATTGGTAAGCCCGTTGACGAACCAAACATCCGTATGTTTTCCATTCGCGGCAAAGGTCTGGCTCCCGGCGACAGCGGTAAAGGACGAAGTGGTGCTCCACTGGAGGGTGTACGAGGTGGGGGTCTCCACGCTACTGCTCGTGACTGGGCTGAACTGGGCGACCACTCCGGTGGCAAAGCCGGACACCGTATTCAGGCTCGGAGCCGAGGTAACGGTGGGCGTCGCGGGATCGCTCAGCGAGATGTTTTGCCCGGTAAGGTTCGAAGAGGTGATATCGACGAACGAGCCTGGGTTGCCGGTCGCCGGGTCGGCGGCGTTCTGGCTGCCGTAGCCCAGGGTATCCATGTACGCATATAGGGTATAGAAGCCCGGCGGCACGCCGCGGATGGTGTATGCCCCTTTGGAGGAGATGCTGGTGCCCAGCGTGCCGCCGCCGCAGGCGCCGCTCAACACAAGATAAATCTGGCCCGTCTTCGTTCCCGAGTAGGAGACCGTTCCGGAGACCGTATATCCGCTGCCGCTGTATCCGCAGGCCGACCCGCCGCCGCCCACGATCACAGTCCAGGAGCTGGGCGCCGAACTCAAGGTCGGCTGGAACGCGGTGTTGGCGGTGGAGATATTGAACAGCGAGGTGACGTTGTTGCTGGGGTTGAGGGCAATATCGAGCGCGGCTGCGAGGACAGTTGTCGGCGCGCTGCCGCCGCTGGGCGTGGCCGCCGAGAACAGCGTGGTGCAGGCGCTGGAGGTCGGACCGGTCGAGTTGACGCAGGGCACCAGAATGTCCGCAAAGGTGTCGAGCTCGGACTGGGGCACGGTATTGCCGCCGGAGGTGCTGGAGAGAGCGGCGCCGGTGCTGGTATTCACCAGGTTGTTGACGTTGGAGAAGGCGCTGGCAATGCCGGTGGTGTTGCTGCTGGGGGAACCGACGCTGCCGCCGGTGCTGGTGAATTGGGCCAGCGCATAGACCGAGGCGATGGTGGTGACTTCGTTGACGACAATCACGGTGGAAGAGGAGAGCGAGCCGCACTGGCCCAGCGCGGCCATCAGGACGAGGGCGCTGTTATTGGTGCCGGAGGTAAGCCCCGGATTGCCGCCAGTGGCGGTGAGGTAGACCAGCGTGCTCGCCGAAGGGCAGGTGTAGTCCCCGGTGATGGTGAAGTTTCCAGCCGATAGAGTGTTGTTTGCATTGCCCGCATTGGCGTTGCTGTCCATGGTCCCGGTGCCGTCGCTGCTGGTCAGGGTCGCGCTGATGAGGGCCGTTCCGGCGGAGCCGTAACCAGTGGTGCCAACCGCCCAGAGTTGGATCGTCGACCCGGTTACCGGCTGCTGGCCGCCGTGGACCGTCCCGTGGATGCCCTGGACTGCGGGAGTAACTGCCGTGGCCGACGACTCGGGGCCGATTGCTGTGCCACATCCAGTGAATAGAGCCAAACTTGCAAGAGCTGCAAGACCGTGAGAAGCCGCCGCCTTACGCATCCCATCTCCTCAATGAATCTACAGACATAGAGAGAAGGCCCGTCTGGTAAGGTGCTCGGCGGCCAGACGCCATCGTGTGCCGAAGCGATCATAGGGGAACGGTTCGCGAAAAGGCAAAGAGAATTCTCGGCAGATTTGCAACTGGTTATTCTACTTCCGGGGGAGTCTCAATCCACTCCTGTGGGAGTCGGCCAGGGGGGCGGCGGGGCCGGTGGAAGAGCGAGAGGCAGGCCTCCCCTTTGATCGATTTTGATGGGCTCGACATTCTACCGCGCAAGTTTGGCCACACGCAAAAGAGCGATCGAGGTCATTGTTTCCGCGTCACCATGCATCCATTCAAAGTTGCCAGAATTTCTCCAATTTTTCATAGAAATATGATGAAGGCGGGATTGGGTGGCCCGTCTATGTTCTGCTATCTAATTGAAAAATAAGAGTCATTCGTGCCAGGATCTCTCTCCTACAACTTTGGTATCAGACGTGCATTTCCGGTACCCACTAGCTAGACTCGAGGTAGAGTTCGCCCCTCGAAGGCGTTTCAATGCATTTAACTTCCTGAGGAGATCTTGACTATGAAGCGTGCCCTGAAGCTGTTCGCCTGTCCATACACAACGGACTTGACGGAATCCCTCCTTGGCTTATGGGCAGGCAAACCCGGCGAACGGCGAGAGCAGCCGCATAGGGAGATCCTGGTTCTAGCGCTGCTGATCCTCTCGATGGCGATTTGCCCCCGTATGAAGGCGCAGGAATCCTCAGGCATGACGGGCGCGGTCACCGACTCGTCGGGGGCGGTGGTGCAGGGCGCGGTTGTCACCCTGAGCAACAAGACCACAGGATTGAAGTTCTCCCAGACCACGAACTCGGAGGGCGTATACCGTTTTTCCGAGATCCCGCCCGGCCAGGGATATGAGGCTGTCTTCAAGGCCGGCAGCTTTGCCCCGCTGGCCGTCAAGGACATCTATCTGACGGTGGCTACGGTGCGCACGCAAAATGCCACGCTGACCGCGGGCACAAATGTGGAAGTTGAGGTGACGGCCTCGAGCTCGGAGGTGACGATCGACACCACCGGCGCAACCGTCGGCAATACGTTCGACGTCAAGCTCCTCAATGAGTTGCCGGTGCAGCAGAGGAACGACCCGACGGCACTCTTTACGGCGCAGCCGGGGGTCACGGACACGGCGTCGGTGACGGGCGCGCGCACCGACCAGAACGACGTCACGGTCGATGGCCTGGATGTCAACGACTTCGCCACTGGGGGTTCCGTGCAAAACAACTCAGGGATCACCCAGGGATTCACCATCGTTGGCCACGCGCCGATCGACTCTGTCGAGGAGTTTCGCGGCAGCGTGGCTGGGCTTGGCGCGGGAAGCGGCGCCGCCAGCGGGGGCCAGTTCCAGCTGGTGACCAAGAGCGGCACCAACAGCTTTCACGGCAATATCAATGAGTATCATCGCGATGCGTCGCTGGTGGCCAATAGCTGGTACAGCAACAATGCGGCGCCCATCGTCCCGCGCAACCATCTGATCCAGAACCAGTTCGGTGGCAACCTAGGCGGGCCGATCATCATTCCGCACCTCTACAATGGCAAGGACAAAGCGTTTTTCTTCTTCGACTACAACAACTCCAAGATCATCCGATCTATTCTGACCCAGCGGACAGTCCCTCTTGACTCCTTGCGCAATGGGATCGTCAGCTACATCAACTCAAGCGGAAATACCGGAACCTTGACTCCGGCGCAGGTGAAAGCGCTCGACCCTGCCGGCATCGGCGAAGACACCACCTGGCTCACAGGCTTCGACGCCCGATTCCCCCATTCCAACAACCAGAGTTCGGGCGACCTCCTCAACTCAGGCGGCTATGCATTCAACGCCCCGAATAACGACGACGAGACGAACTATGTCGGCAAGGTCGATTACAACCTCAATGACCGAATGAAGATGTTCGCGCGATTCACCATCGCCCGCGAGAACTCCACCAACATCGTGAATGAGTTTGGCGGAGATCCGCCGACCGACCCATTCGTCGACCGCACCTACGCCTTTGTCATTGGGCACAACTGGGTGATCGGCGCCAACAAGACCAATCAGGCCTGGGTGGGTGAAACGGTACAGAAGTACTCCTATCCCAATACGTTCAACCCGGATGGGTCCTCCTGGCTGACCTTCGGCGATGGCACAGGGCCCTCTCTGGCGTCCACGCTCTATCTAAACCCCAACGTTCAGGCCCGCCGCGTTCCCATCCCTGTCGTCGGAGACGATTTCGCCTGGACGAGAGGGAAGCACACCTGGCAGTTCGGCGGGACCTTCAAGGACATTCTGGCCCACAACACAGATGTTGCCGACTACAACTCGGTTCAGATAGGCATGGGCGGCCACATTTTGAACCTTTGCGGGCCAACCGCAGGAGCTTGCGGGGGAAGCAACCCCAGCCTCCGTCCGGCCGATATCAACACTTCGCCCAGCCTGGGGGCGACCGCCGACTACGAGTACGACCAGGCCTTCTCTTACATGCTCGCCCGCATCGGCGAGGTTTCGGCTGACTTCAACTACAACGCCGCCGGTACTGCGCTGCCTCAGCTCACCGGCGACCAGCGTTTTTATCGCTACTACGAAACCCAGCTCTACGTGGCGGACTCGTTCAAGGTGCTGCCCAGCCTCACCCTTAACTACGGGTTGACCTATCAGCTGTATTCAGTTCCGTATGAGACGCGCGGCCTTGAGACGACGGTAACGACGAACTTCGAAAGTTACATCAACGCGCGCATCAACCAAAGCGCAGCGGGCCTGACCGGGCCGACCGCGGTGCCAATCATTGACTATGTCCTGGGCGGAAAGGCCAACCACGGCCCGCCGCTGTACCAGCCGGAGCACCACGACTTTGCCCCCCACGTCGGCTTTGCCTGGAACCCCAACTTCGACAGGAAGCTTGTCTTCAACGGCAGCTTCGGGATCGTCTACGACCGCACGATCATCAATGCGGTGCAGTTTCTGCAGGACCAGTACTCGTATCTCTTCCAGCAGACGGAGCCAATCGATGAGGGGATCGCGGGCGACCCGTACGATTCCATCCGGACCGATCCGCGGCTGGATGGCAACAACCAGATCTCCAACGCTCACTTTTCGCCGCCTCCCACCCCGAGGCCGCCGTATGCGCCGTTCGTCTCAGGCGGCATTCCCTACGGTCTGCAACTTGGGTCGGCCTTCAACGAGAGCATCGACCCTAACCTGAAGACGCCGTACTCGATCGCCTACAACGCTGGCGTGCAGCGAGAGTTACCCAAGAACATGGTGCTGAAGGTCGGCTTTGTCAGCCGCCTGGGACGGCGCCTTCTGGCCCAGGGCGACGTGAACCAGATTTTCGACTTCAAGGACCCGATCTCAGGGCAATATCTCTCCCAGGCCTTTGCGGCGATCACGACCGAAGTGAGGAACGGCTCCGCAATTACGAACCAGCCGTGGTTCGAGCATGTGATGGCGGCCGGCACCGGAACCAGCAACGGATTCACCAGCAACACTCAGTTCGTGGTTGGCAACGTAGGCGGTCTGGTATACAACGGCGACTTCGGCGACACCACCCAGTTCCTCTCTGCCTTTGTTCCGCTGAACGTGGGTATGGCCGCCCAGTTCTCCGAGAATACCTTCCACTACAACGGAGGGTTTTCCACCTACAACGGCCTGCTGCTTACCCTGCAGAAGAACCTGTCGCACGGCGTGCAGTTCGACTTCAACTACACCTTCTCTCACTCGATCGACAATATCTCGTTCTTTGCCAACTCCCAGGGCGATACCGGTATCGGCGGTGTCGGGTTGATCTGCGACATCGTACGGCCGCGGGAGTGCCGCGCTGACTCCGACTTCGACGTGAGGCAGTACATTACCGCGAACGCCACCTATCAACTGCCCTTCGGCAGGCAGAGGATGTTTCTGGGCACTATTCCAGGTTGGGCAAATGAGATCATCGGCGGCTGGGACATCAGCGGCGTCACGGACTGGCACACGGGGCAGGCGTGGGGGACATGCTCCAATGCCTTTGTCGCGAGCTACTCCAACGACGCCCCGGGCATTCTGGTCGGTTCCAAGGCGGCAGTGGCGGCCCATCTGACCAAGATCCCCGGCGGCGGCGTCAATGCCTTCAATGCGGTGGTGCCAACCTCTACCCAGCCATTTTACGCGCCCCACGCCGCCGCTGCGTACACGGGGCCTCTCGGGTTCGTGATCGGCCCGCGGAACGGACTGCACGGACCGAGGTACTTCAACGCTGACCTTGGACTGGCGAAGAACTTCCCGGTCGTCGGCGATAAGCTGAATTTGAAGTTTCGCGCGGATGCGTTCAACGCATTCAACCATCCGAACTTCGGCTTGCCTCTGGAGAATGGCTTCAATGGCTACGATCAGCAGGACGTGATCAATCCCACCTTCGGCCAGATCAGCAATACGGTGAGCCCGCCGGGAAACCTTAACAATGGGGCCCGCGTGCTGCAACTGTCGCTGCGCCTGGAGTTCTAGTCGCGAGGCAGGCGGGCGCGGACGGGCCGGCGAACCTCAACCGAAGAGGATGAATGGAGGAGCGCATATTCCTCTATGGGACGCTGCGGCCAGGGCACGCGCCGTGGGAGATTGCGGACGCGGTAAGTCGGCTGCGGCGGATCGCGGCGGGGACGGTGCGCGGGCGGCTGTACGATCTGGGTTCGTATCCGGGGGTAGTGCTGGACGACGCGGCGGCGGAGGTGCGTGGCGAGGTCTTCAGCGTGCCCGATGAGGAGACGCTACGGCGGATGGATGCGTATGAAGGATACTTGCCGGACGATGCTGCGGCCAGCCTGTTTGCGCGGGTGAAGACGTTGGCTACGCTGGAGGGTGGGGCGCAGCAGTCTTGCTGGGTATACGTGTACAACGGCCTTTTGCCGCCGCCCTGACGCGAAGCGCGCTTCAGCTTGCGGAGGGGTCGAAGTCGTCGGCGGTGATGAGTTGCAGACCGGACGGGCTCGGGGGCGGCTGGTCCATGAGCAGAATTGTGCGGACCGAGCCCGCGGGATAGAGCACCTGACTGCCGGTGAAGATGGGCGCGCCTTCGCCTGAAGATGTGGAGCCTGCAGGCAGCGCGACGATGGAGTAGGTGTTGCTCGGCACATTGATGTACCCGGTGTTGGCGCCGAAGCTGATGCCGGCGGCGATGGGCGTGAGGCCGGAGAGGGCTGTGCCGGGCGCCAGCAGATAGAGGTCGACGGGCCCGGTGCGCGTGGCCTGGCCGAGGAAGCGCAGCGCGACCTCGCCGGCGGATGCGGGCGTGGCCTGGTCCTTGAGGACGGTCATCTGCAAACTGGCGGAGAAGTTGCCGGCGAGCACGGTGTACTGGCTGCCGGCGGCGAAGGTGGCGCGCACATTGGCAAGCTGCTGCTGCGTGCCCGCGGTGTAGGCGGCGTGGGTGTAGGCGCCGGGGGCGAGGAGCATGTAGGAACTGACGGTGCCGAAGTTGACGCCGTACAGGCTGGCTTGCGAGTTCTGGCTGGGATTTTGGTAGAGGTCGAGGGCAGGGGCGTCGGGCGAGGCATCGATGAATCGGACCTGGGTGACGGACTGGGTACCGGCGATGCTTTGGCATCCGGCGAGCGCGAGGAGAAGAAGAGAGAGAGCGGCCAGGCGGGGGGTGCGCTGCGCGAATTGGAGTCGAGTGAGGCGCATGGTTGAGGCTTGTTGCACAGATGTCCACGAGCTGGGCCCGGAGGCGACCCAATGGGAACACTTTACTTGATTTCGACGCTGCTGCGCGAGAGGCGGGGACCGCGAAGGTGACACAAAGGTGGGAGGCGGACCGAACGGGAACCCGGGATTCGATGGCGGAGGGATTCTGGGGTAGTCTTGTGGGGCTTCCTGTTTGCCTCGCAGAGATCCTTTCAGGAGAGTGGTCATGGCTGAGTTATGGGGATTGCGCGTCGGGTGGATTCGCGCTGCGGTTCTGGGCGGCTTGCTCTTCGCCTCGTTCGGTTGGTTTGTTTCTGCGGCGCAGACCGTGTCTACGCCGCCGCCGCAAACGATCGTAGAGAAGATTGCGGCTTCGAAGGGGTTGCTGGACATCAACACGGCGACGGCGGAGCAACTGAAGGCGCTGCCGGGGATGGGGGATGCGTATGTCCAGCGCATCGTCACCGGGCGGCCGTACGCGGCAAAGAACCAGTTGGCGACACGCGGGATACTCCCCAGTGCTGAATATGAGCGGATCCGGGAGTTGATCATTGCGCATCGGGTGAAGCCGAAGTGAGGGCAAGGCTGCGTTGACAAGGGATGGGCTGGAAGATACCTTGGAGGAGATGAGTTTTTCGACGCAGCACCGGGGACATCAGCACCACCACCATGCGCATAGCGTGTTGGCGGCTGTGTCCGGTGCGGCGAAGTAGCGAAACGCACCTGCAAGTAGGACAAGGCCCGCTGACGCGCACACCGCGAGCGGGCCTTTTTGCTGCGCGCTGCGCGCTGTTGGGATGGAAGAGACACCGCGGATTTGCGAAGACGGAATATAGGCAACGCAAGACGGAGATTCTGATACAAGCTCAGGCCCAGAATGACGAAATAAGAAAGAACGAAAGCGAGAGACGCGATGGATGCGGTGAAGCTTGATGTGACGATTGACTTTGCGAAGATGGACGGGCTGGTCCCTGGGATTGTGCAGGACGCGAGGACGGGCGAGATGCTGATGCTGGGCTTCCTGAATGAGACGAGCTATCGGAAGACGATTGAAACCGGTTTCGTTACGTTCTGGAGCCGGACGCGGCACAAGTTGTGGATGAAGGGCGAGACGAGCGGCAACCGGCTGCGCGTGGTTTCTGCGGCGACGGACTGCGACAACGACGCGCTGCTGTTCCGCGTGGAGGTGGAGGGCGATGGGCTGGTGTGCCATGAGGGTACGGTGAGCTGCTTCACAAAACCAATTTCAGTTACAGATTCCGCGGAGGGTAAGTGATGGCGGCGAAACTCAAATTGGGGATTCCGAAGGGAAGTTTGCAGGACGCGACGATTGCGCTGTTTGAGCGCGCCGGCTGGCGGATCCTCGCTAATGGGCGCAGCTATTTTCCTGCGATCGACGATGCGGAGATCGAGTGCATGCTGGTGCGCGCACAGGAGATGGCGCGCTACGTGGAAAAAGGCGCGCTGGACGCGGGCCTGACGGGCAACGACTGGGTGCAGGAGAACGAGACGGACGTGGAGTATGTGACGAGTTTGACCTACTCCAAGGCGAGCCGGCAGAAGGTGAGGTGGGTGTTGGCGGTGCCGGAGGACTCGCCGTTCCAGCGGCCGGAGGACCTGGCGGGGAAGGTGATTGCGACCGAGCTGGTGGAGTTTACCAAGCGGTACTTTGCGGGGAAGAAGATTCCGGTGAAGGTGGAGTTCAGCTGGGGCGCGACGGAAGTCAAGCCGCCGACGCTGGCCGATGCGATTGTGGAGGTGACCGAGACGGGGTCGAGCCTGCGGGCGAATAGGCTTCGCATTATCGAGACGCTTATGGAAAGCGAGACGCAGCTGATCGCGAACAAGACTGCCTATGCGGACGCGTGGAAGCGGGAGAAGATCGACAACATCTCCCTGATGTTGAACGCGGCGATCGCGGCGCAGGGGCGGGTGGGGCTGATGATGAATGCGCGTAAGGCGGACCTGGATACGATCTTGGCGCAGTTGCTGGCGTTGAACTTTCCGACCATCTCGCACCTGAGCGACCCGGAGTGGGTCGCGCTGAATACGATTCTGGATGAGGCGGTGGTGCGCGAGGTGATTCCGAAGCTGAAGGCGGCGGGCGCGACCGGGATTGTGGAGTATCCGCTGAGCAAGGTGGTGTTGTAGTGCAGTTGTGAGCTGTGAGTTGTGAGTTGAGGCGAATTGCGAATGAGGTTAGTGAAGACATTCGGGCGAGGAATGGCCGCGTCGGAGGCGCGGATTCAGGCGCTGGAGCGGAGGGGCGCGGCTTCGACGGAGAAGGTTGAGCCGGTGGTGCGGCGGATCCTCGCCGATGTGCAGAAGCGCGGGGACGCGGCGGTGATGCGCTATTCGGCGAAGTTCGATGGGCTGGCCGAGGATGCTGCGCTGCGCGTTTCGCCGGGGGCGATGCAGGCGGCGTGGGAGGGGACGGCGCCGAAGCTACAGGCGGCGATGCGTGTGGCGCAGGCGAACATCCGCGCGTTTGCCGAAGCGCAAAGGCCGAAGGAGTGGACGATTGCGCCGGCGGAGGGCGTGGTGACGGGCCAGATTGTGCGGGCGCTCGAGAGTGTGGGGTGCTACGTGCCGGGCGGGCGGTATCCGCTGCCCTCGACGCTGCTGATGACGGTGACGCCGGCGCAGGTGGCGGGGGTGGGGCGGATTGTGGTGTGCTCGCCGAAACCGGCGCGGGAGACGCTGGCGGCGGCATGGCTGGCGGGGGTGACGGAGTTTTATCGCGTGGGCGGGGCGCAGGCGATTGCGGCGCTGGCTTACGGGACGGGCTCGATTTTACGGGTGGACAAGATTGTGGGGCCGGGAAATTTGTATGTGACGGCGGCGAAGACGCTGGTGGCGGTGGAGTGCGGGATTGATATGCCGGCGGGGCCGACGGAGATTGTGGTGGCGAGTGAAGCCGGAGATGCCGCGGGGATCGCGACCGATCTGGTGGCGCAGGCGGAGCATGATCCGGAGGCGCTGGCGGTGCTGATTACGAGCAATGCGGCGCTGGCGGAGGGGGTGCTGGGTGAGGTGAAGGCGCGGGCAAAGCTCAATGAGGTTGCGAGACGGGCGCTGGCGGCGCAGGGTTGCATATTTGTGACGCAATCAGCTACAGAGGCGCGTGAGCTGACCAACCGGCTGGCACCGGAGCACCTTACAGTGGATGCCGCGGCGGATTTGCAGTGGGTGCGCAACGCGGGGTCGGTGTTTGTGGGGGCATATTCGGCGCAGGCGATGGGGGATTACGTGTCGGGGCCGAACCATGTGCTGCCTACTGGGCGCGTGGGGCGGGTACGCGGCGGGTTGAGCGTGCTGGATTTTGTGAAGCTGATTACGGTGCAGGAGTACTCGCGCAAGGGGCTGCGCGCGCTGGGACCCCATGCAATTGCGCTGGCGGAGGCGGAGGGGCTTTTGGGGCACGCGGAGAGTGTGCGGGCGAGGATGCGATGACATCTGCTACTAATACGGTTACAGAACAAATGCGGGCGGCGGAGAATGTAACCAAAGTTGTTCCGAGGCGTGCGGTGCTGGCGATGCCGGAGTATCATCCGCCGCTGGCAGGGCGGGATGCGCTGCGCCTGGACTTCAATGAGAACACGTTTGCGGCGTCGGAGAAGGTGGTGGAGCGGCTGCGGCAGGTGACGGCGGAGGGGCTGACGAAGTATCCGGAGCGCGAGGGCGCGGAGCGGATTGCGGCGGAGCACTTTGGGCTGCGGGCCGACCAGGTGCTGCTGACCAATGGGGTGGATGAGGCGATCCACCTGGTGTGCGCGGCGTTTCTGGAGGAGGGGGACGAGGCGCTGATTGCGACGCCGACGTTTTTTATGTACGACGTCAGCGTGAGCATGATGACGGCGGGGTTGAAGAAGGTACAGGCGGAGGCGTCGCTGGAATTTCCCTATGCGCGGTTTCTGGCGGCGATCACGCCGAAGACGAAGCTGATCATCGTCGCGTCGCCGAACAATCCTACGGGCGCGGTGGTTGCGCGGGAGCAACTGCTGGCGCTGTGCACGGCGGCGCCGTGGGCGGTGGTGATGGTGGATGAGGCTTACTTTCATTTTTATGGGGAATCGGTGCTGGGGGATGTGGCGCGGGTGGCGAATTTGCTGGTGGCGCGGACTTTCTCGAAGGCGTATGGGCTGGCGAGTTTGCGGATTGGGATGCTGGCGGGGAGTGCGGGGCTGCTGAAGTATGTGAGGAAGGTGAGCTCGCCGTACAACGTGAATGGCGTGGCGCTGGACTGCCTGCCAGTGGTGCTGGCTGATGAGGCGTACGTGGCGTGGTATGCGGAGCAGGTGCGCGTGGGGTTGGCGCGGATGATGAGTGGACTGCGCGTGCTGGGCGTGGGTTTTTTCCCCAGCCATGCGAATTTTGTGCTGATGCGGATTGGGAAGAAGCACGCGGAGCTGGTGAAGGCGATGCGCGCGCGCGGCGTGCTGCTGCGCGACCGTACAGCGGACCCGGGATGCGAGGGGTACGTGCGGATCACGGTGGGTATCGAGGAGCACGTGACGCGGGGGCTGGCGGCGCTGGCTGAGTCGTTTGCGGAGATTGGATGGACGGCGGAGGAGAGCGTGTTTGCGGCGAGTGGGGCGGCGGAGGGAGAGAGGGATTATGAGTAATCTGAGTCCAGAGCGGCGAAGGGTTGTGGTGTTGTGCGCAGGGGTGGGGGCGATGAGCGGCGGGCCGGTGCTGCTGAAGGGGCATCGGGTGTTGCTGGGGCTGTGGATTGGGCTGATGACGGCAGCGCTGGTGTATGTGATGGTGCAGCTGTCGAAGCTGAAGAGGGACGGGCGATGAGCGAAGCGGCGCGGGTTGGGACAGTGGAGCGGAAGACGACGGAGACGCAGATTGCGCTGACGCTGGGGATCGATGGGCAGGGCGCGTATGAGGCTTCGACGGGGATACGGTTCTTCGACCACATGCTGGAGCTGTTTGCGCGGCATGGCGGGTTCGATCTGAAGCTCGCGTGCACGGGCGACCTGGATGTGGACCAGCACCACACGGTGGAGGACGTGGGGATTGCGCTGGGCGAGGCGTTTGCGCTGGCGCTGGGCGACAAGAAGGGGATCCTGCGCGCGGGGTACTTTGTGATGGCGATGGATGAGACGCTGGCGATCGCGGCGGTCGACCTGAGCGGGCGCGTGGCGTACGCGGTGGACACGCAGGTGACGGTCCCGGTGGTGGGCGACTTGCAGACAGAGCTGGTGGCGGACTTCTTCGACGGGTTTGCGCGCGGCGCGAAGGCGAATGTGCACGTGAAGACGATGTATGGGCGGAGCAATCACCACAAGATTGAGGCGATCTTCAAGGCCTTCGCCCGAGCGCTGCGCGGCGCTTGCTCGCGGGATGAACGGATGCGGGAGTTGCTTCCGAGTACGAAGGGGCTGTTGTGAGAGCGGCGAGATGGATACCGGCAGTGGACGCACTTCTCTTTGTCTTGGAGGTTGTTGTCTTAGTTCGTCTGTTCACTGTGCATCCTCCTGGTGAGGGAGGGTATGACGGTGCGTTGCGCGTAGCTGGTCAGACTCTTATTGGATTCTTCATAAGTGGCTTAGCGCTTGGCTTTGGAGCAGCGACGAGAGGCGCTCTGAGGATGCAGAGCTGGTTTGCACTACTCAGTCTGCTTACAACCCTCGGATGGGGCTTCCTCTTTTTGCTTGCATCGGTGGACGTATGATCGCGGTGATTGATTACAAGGCGGGGAATTTGACGAGCGTGGTGAAGGCGCTGAACTACCTTGGTGCACGCGAGGTGGTGGTGACGCAGTCGCCGGAGGTGGTGCTGGCGGCGGAGAAGGTGGTGCTACCGGGGGTGGGGCACTTTCAGGCGACGCAGTTGTTGGGGGAGCTGGGGCTGACGGAGGCGGTAAGGGCGAGCATCGCGAAGGGCGCGTGGTTTCTGGGGATTTGTGTGGGGTTGCAGTGGCTGTTTGAGGGGTCGACGGAGGCGCCGAGGACACCGGGGTTGGGGGCGTTTGCGGGGATGTGCGAACGGTTTCCGGCAAAAGAGATCAAGCAAATCGACGGAAGAGAGATCGCGGTGGAGCTGAAGTCGCCGCATGTGGGTTGGAATTCGCTGGAGGGGGTGCGGGGGGATTCGCGGCTGCTGCATGGGGTTAAGGATGGCGGATTTGTGTACTTCACGCACTCATGGCGGGCTCCGGTTGTGGTTGCTACCGCGGCGGTTACACATTATGGCGGAGGGTTTACAGCGGTGGCGGAGCGGGGCAACGTGATGGGGGTGCAGTTCCATCCCGAAAAATCCGCCGAGGTCGGCCTCCGCGTACTGCAGAACTTCCTGGAGCTATAGATGTTGACGAAGCGGATTATTGCTTGTTTGGATGTGCGGGATGGGCGGGTGGTGAAGGGAGTGCAGTTTGTCGATATCGTCGATGCCGGCGATCCGGCGGAGCTGGCGCAGCGCCATGCGGCGGCGGGGGCGGACGAGATTGTGCTGCTGGACATTACGGCGACGCATGAGGGGCGGGGGACTCTGCTGGAGATGGTAAAGCGGGCGGCGGTGCGGCTGTTTGTGCCGTTTACGGTGGGCGGAGGGATTCGGTCGGCGGAGGAGGCTGCGGCAGTGTTCGATGCGGGGGCGGACAAGGTGTCGATCAACTCGGCGGCGATTGCGCGGCCGGAGCTGATTGGGGAGATTGGCGGGAGCTTTGGGGCGCAGGCGGTGATTGTCGCGATTGACGCGCGGCGCGGTGCGAAGGGAGTGGAGGATGCCGAGGTGTATGTGAGCGGAGGGCGGAAGACGACGGGGTTGCGGGTGGTGGAGTGGGCGCGGGAGGCGGAGGCGCGCGGGGCGGGGGAGATTTTGCTGACGAGCATGGATACGGATGGGATGCGCGGCGGGTTCGACTGCGAGCTGACCGCGGCGGTGAGTCGGGCGGTGCAGATTCCGGTGATTGCGAGCGGCGGTGCGGGGACGGCGGCGCACTTTGCGGAGGTGTTTGGAAGGGGGCGAGCGGATGCGGCGCTAGCGGCTAGCATTTTTCATTTTGGGGTTATGGATTCAAGGGAGTTGAAGGCGGAGTTGCAGCGGGCGGGGGTTAGTGTGAGGCTGCCGTGTTGAAGACGACCGCGGATTTGCCCGGATGAACGCGGATCAGGAACAGGCAACGGCGAGGGCCAATGCGGATTAAGAACATGCAACGGCAAGGGCCAATACAGGGGTCCTTCACTGCGTTCAGGATGACGGCATGTAAATGAGGTAAGAGGATGCTGATACCTTCAATCGATTTGATGGGTGGGCGGATTGTGCAGCTGGTGCAGGGCGAGAAGTTGAAGCTGGCGTTCGATGATTTTGAGTATTGGATTGAGCGGTTTTCCAAATACCCTCTGGTCCAGGTGATCGATCTGGATGCTGCGATGCGGCAGGGAGAGAATCGTGCGCTGATCGAGATGATTTGCAAGAGGCTGCCTTGCCAGGTGGGGGGTGGGTTGAGGGCGGCGGAGGATGGGAGACGGTTGTTGGAGGCGGGGGCGAAGAGGGTGATCTATGGGTCGAGTTTGTTTGGGGGGGATGAGGAGGGTGCAAGCGTGATTACATCCCACCCATCGCCAAGTGCTGCGATGGATGGGGCACCCGGGCCTTCGGGGCCGCAATCCCATGTCTCAGAAGCGAGACATGGGGCACCCAGTGTGGCGGCTCGTCGGAGGCATAAGGTGATTCGCTTGGAGTTTGCGGAGGGGTTGAAGGGGGAGTTGGGGGAGGAGAGGTTGTGCTTCTCGGTGGACACGAAGGGTGGGCGGGTGGCGGTGAAGGGGTGGAAGGAGTCGGTGGACCTGACGCCGGAGGAGGCGGTGACGTGGCTGGAGGATTCGTGCGCGGCGTTTCTCTACACGCATGTGGATACGGAGGGGACGATGCAGGGGTTTCCACTGGATGTGGCCGCGGTGCTGCGCGCGTGCACAGCGAAGCAGCTGATTGTGGCGGGGGGGATCCGGGAGCGGGCGGAGGTGGACGCGCTGGACGCGATGGGGGTGGATGCGGTGGCGGGGATGGCGGTGTATTCGGGGGCGATGGAGGCGTAAAGACAGTTGGTAGTTGTTAGTTGGTAGCTCTGGCGATGGGGCGGTAGGGATGATTAAGGGCGGCAGGGATAAAGGATTAGTGTAGTGCTATGGAGGCGTGATCTCATGAGTAAGCGCGCTAAAGTGGCCAGGATAGGGCTTGGTTTTTTGGTCGTTGGGCTTGCGGGGACGACGGCGGGTGGGATGCTGACGGGGTGTGGGGTGGCGCCGGAGGCGGCGAAGATCAACTGCACGCTGACGCAGGGTGTGCTGCCGGCGACTGCAACGGCCGACCATACGGCGGCGAGCCCGGGCGATCGGCAGGCGTTTGATGTGGGGTATGTGTTGGCGACCCCGGGGTGTGCCCTGCCTACGGCTATCCTATCGCCGCAGGCGTTTGTGTGGGTCTCATCCGATCCGATCAATGCGCCCATCAGCAATGCGGCGGCGGCGGCTGGGATAGCCACATGCGTCGGCGCGACGACGGCAACGATCTCCACCAACCCCGTGAACTCGATCGCCACGGCGACCCTGACCTGCAAGTAGGCTGAGCGGCCTACGGGCTACTGGGCGTCGTCACCGGAGATAGCGTAGTAGCCTTTGCGGGTCTGGACTTTGAGGTTCTTGCCGCAGCTGAGGTCGATCTTGCGGTAGGTGCCGTCGGTCTTGGCGTTGGTGGGCGTGTAGCTGGCGAGGTACTGGGTGCGCAGCTCGTCCTGAATCTGGTTGAAGGCGTCTTCCAGGCGCTTGCCATTGTTGCCCACGTTGATGACGCGGCCACCGGTGTCGCCGGCCAGCTTGTCCATATCGCGCGCGCCGGAGTCGGCGAGATTGATGCTGCCAAAGCCTCCGCCGTAGAAGGCGTGGTCGGCGAGGAGGATGACGTAGACGATGGCGTTGGCCTTCTGCGCGGCCTCGGTGGCGGACTTGAGGGTCTCCTGCGAGCCCTGGTCGCCGCCGTCGGTCAGCAGGATGAGGACTTTGCGTCCGGCCTCCTGGCGCAGTTTCTCGTTGGCGGCGAGGAAGACGGCGTCGAAGAGGAGGGTTCCGCGCGGGGTGCCGTTGCCGGTGATGGAGCCGGTGCCGGCGCCGGTGTTGATCTGGGCCTTGTCGAGCGCGCGTTTGATGTCGCTGGCGCGGTTGGTGTAGTCGGCGAGCAGGTCGACGTTGATGTCGAAGGAGATCAGGAAGGCCTCGTCCTTGGGGGTGAGCACGTCGCGCAGGAAGGTTGCGCCGGACTCCTTCTCGAGCGGCAGCACGTTCATCTGCGAGCCGGACGTGTCCAGCAGGATGCCGATGGTGAGCGGGAGGGTCTTCTCCTGGGTGAAGTTCTTGATGGTCTGCGGGACTTTGTCTTCCAGAACGGAGCAGTCGCTCTTGGCGAGGTTGGTGATAAAGCCGTCCTTGTCGCGGGCAGAGAAGTAGAGGTTGACGAGGTTGACCTGGACGTTGAGGGTCTGGACGTCGCCGCCCAGGTTGACCGGCGCGGGCGCGTCGCTGGCGGGGGGTGGGCCGCTGGGCGAGGGCGCTTCCTGCGCCAGCAGGGCTGGAGTGAAGAGAGCGGGCGCGCAGAGGGCTGGGAGGAGCGCAAGTCGGAGCAGGGCACCAGTGAAGACGTTGGGACGCATACCCTATTAGACGCCGAAGTACGCGCCGTGTCAGCGATTTTTCGCTGGCCAGGCCGGTTTGCGGCTGAGGGTGGATGCCACCAATGGCGAGCCGGCGCGGTGCAACCTTGGGGCGGCTCCGCCGTCCAATAAAGGCCGGCTGCGATTGGGAATGAAAGCTGCGGGTTGGCGTGGGCTCTGGGCCGGGCCGAGATGACGGGCATGCGCAAGCGCTGGTAGTCTCATACTTGGATCGGCACGGGGGTTTACCGTTGAAGAATAGGATATTGGCGGCATCGCTGGGTCTGATGGTGCTTGGCCTGCAGGCCCAGACGCCGGCGGGGCGGGAGTTGCTCGCTCAGCAGGCGATACCGGACGCGCCGAAGCCACAGACGACCCTGCCCAATCTGAGTACGGTGACACCGGGGCTGGGGTCGAGTTCGACCTCGGACGGCGATAGCACCACCCCGGAGAGCGCAGCACCGGCGTCCCCAGCCCAGGCGCAGGCGACGGAGCCGCCGGACATCGAAGGTTCTGTTGCGACCGAGAGCTGGCAGGCCTTCACCCTGCACGTCGGGGTCAACTATGTGCCGATCCCATTTACGGTGAAGGACTCCAAAGGCCAACTGGTGCCGGGACTGACCGCGAACGATGTGCGGGTCTATGAGAACGGCCTGCGGCAGCACATCACCGACTTCACCACCTCTCCGGCCCCGCTATCGGTGGCTCTGGTGATCGACCAGACGATGACGCACGACGAGATGGAACGGTTGAACGACTCGCTGGGGGCGCTGCAACCGGCCTTCGCGTCCTTCGACGAGGTCGCGGTGATTAAGTACAACAACGGGCCGACGATGGTGACGGACTTTACCGGGGCGCAGAGCGCGCGCCTGACGCAGGCCATCGAGCGTTCGAAGGGCGAGGGCCGCGATGCGCTGATGGCAGGCAGCCTGGGCGGGCCGATGGCGTCGACCAACGTGATTAACGACCAGAACTTCGACCCCAACACGGCGCCGGTGCGTGGCGGGTACACAGGAATGCAGTTGAATCCGCCCAGAGAGGTTCACGCGCTGAACGATGCAATCCTGGCGGCGGCTGTAGCGTTGAGCAAGAGGCCGATTGAACGGCGGCGCGTGATCTACGTGATCTCCAACGGCAACGAGTACGGCAGCGTGGCGAAGACCAAGGACGTGATCCACGTCCTGCAGGCCAACCAGATCCAGGTGGATGTGACGCTGGTGGGCGAGTCCTCGTTGCCGGTGGTAGGCATGATCGACCGCCTGCATCTGCCGCTCACCATGCGGGACAACGTGCTGAACGCCTACTGGGAGGCGACGGGCGGGGTATTTGACGCAGAGTTCCGCACCGGGGCGATCGAGAAGAGCTTCGCCAAGATCGCCAGTGAGGTGCGCAACCAGTACACGCTGGGATACTACACGCATGAGCCGTTCATCGATGGCAAGTACCGGTCGGTGGAGGTGAAGGTGCTGCGCCCGAACCTGACCATCATTGCGAAGAAGGGCTACTATCCTGGGGCGATGGAGCTGGTGGCCAGGCCGCCGACGACCGCCGCACAGTGAGGGCGATGCCTGCAGTTGCCCCGGCGTGGCGAAGCCTGACGCAATGAATCCTGACGCATGGAAGCATGGGAGCGATGCATAGTCTGTTGCGCGGCAACGCGCTGTTTGCGTTGGCGGCCGCGGGATTGTGGGGCGGTGGGGACTTCTCCGGCGGCATGGGGGTAAAGACCGCGGGCGGCGGCGTGCGCGCGGCCTTGCGCGTAGTGCTGCTGAGCCATGCGATGAGCTTTGTGGCGCTGGTCGCGATTGCGATGCTGCGGGGAGATGCGTTTCCGCGCGGGGCGCAGCTGGCGTGGGGGATTGGCGCGGGAGTTGCCGGAGGACTCTCGCTCACCTGCTTTTATCTGGCGCTGTCGCACGGAGCGATGGGCCCTTCCGCTGCGGTGAGCGGGCTGCTGGCTGCGGCGATTCCCGCGGGCGTGACGTTGTGGAGGGATGGGTCGCCGGGTCTGGCGCCGCTGGCGGGGTTTGCGGTCGCGGGGGCGGCGATCTGGCTGATTGCCGCGGGAGCCCCGGAGGCGCTTGAGACCGTGGGCCAGCCGCCCGACGCGCGCGATGCGAGGCGTGGGCACACCATGGCGCTCGCGGTGCTCGCGGGTGTCGGCTTTGGGGTCTACTTTGTGGCACTGAAGATGGCAGGGCCGGCGGGGGTGGTCTGGCCGATGGCGACCGCCAGGATGGGCAGCCTGGGCGTCTGTGCTCTGATCCTGTTTGGGATGACCGTGCGCAGGCGAATCGCCGGCGAGGCGAGGGTGACGCTGGGCCGTCGGGCCGTCGGTTGGGTGATGGCGGCGGCGCTGCTGGATACCTCAGGGAACCTGCTTTTTCTGGCGGCGACGCGCGCGGGGCGGCTGGATGTGGCGGCGGTGCTGGCGTCGCTCTACCCGGCGTCGACGATTCTGTTGGCGGCGCTGGCGCTCGGCGAGCGGCCTACGCGACGGCAGGCCTGGGGGATGTTGACGGCGGTGTTGGCGGTCGTGCTGATCGCGACGTAGAAGTTCAGCTGCGAGTCGTGAGTTCCGGGGCGCGGGTTATTCTTCTCTTCGCTCGGAGGAACGCCGAGGACTAGCGGGTGACCTGTTCGCCTTCGCGGGCCTTCATCTCGGCGGCGACTTTCGCCTCGGCGGCGGCCTTGATCTCGGCGGCTTGCTTGGCCTCCTGGTAGGCCTTGTCTTCGGCTTCCTTCTTGCGGGCTTCCGCGGCGTCCTCGTCGCTCAGCCCCTTCATGCCGTCCTTGAAGCCGCGCAGGCCTTCGCCCAGGCCCTTGCCAAGCTCAGGCAGCTTCTTCCCGCCGAAGAGCAGGACCGCAAGGATGCCGAGAAAGATGAGGTGCGGTGCTGTGAATAGATCGCCCATGTCAATATCTCCTAAAAACAGCTCACGGCTTGTCTCCTAGAAACAGCTCACGGCGTGCGCCGAAGCCGGAGCTTCACCCCTCATTGTCGCATAGGTTGGCTGGTTCCGAGCGCATTTGTGGGGACGCGGCATCGAGGCTCCGTGCGCTCCTTGGGGCCGCGCGCTCTACACTAATCCGGTGCCCGCCGAGTCTGCACGGAAGTTCCGTCTCGCACAGCGATTCACCCTCGCCGTGGTGCCGCCGCTGGCTGCGCAGCTGATCCGTCTGCTGGGAATGACGCTGCGCTACGAGGATCATTGCGACCCCGGCGTGACTCCCGGCTACGCAATTCCCGGACCGACCGTGTTTGCCTTCTGGCACCGCAGCCTGCTGGCCTGCGCGCACCGGTTTCGCGGGCTGGACATCGCGATCCTCATCAGCCCCAGTTTCGACGGCGAACTGATTGCGCGCACCGTCGAGCTGCTGGGCTTCCGCGCAGTGCGCGGTTCGAGCTCGCGCGGCGGCGCGGCCGGCCTGCGCGGGATGGTCTTTGCCTACCAGGCCGGGCATCGCTGCGCCTTTACCGCGGATGGGCCGCGCGGACCGGCCTTTGTGGCGAAGCCCGGCGTGGCGCAGTTGGCGCAGTCAGTGGGAGCCTGGGTGGGATGCTTCTATGCGCTCCCGCAGCGCGCGTGGCGGCTGCGCTCGTGGGACCGGTTCCTGATCCCCAAGCCGTTCTCCCGCGTGGTGCTGACCTGGCCCGCGCACGTTCCGGCGGAGTTTGTGAGCACGGACTCGGTGCAGGCTGCGCTGGACCGCGCCGTCCAGATGGCCAAGCCTGACGCTCGTGGGCCCGGCGGCTAGACTGAGACTCGTGCGCGTCTCGGATTTTCATTTCGATCTGCCGGAGGAGTTGATCGCCCAGCATCCGCCGGCCGAGCGCGGGTCCAGCCGCATGCTGGTGCTGCGGCGGGATGCGGGCGGGGCCGGCGAAGCGACCCTCGAGGACGCAACCTTCCGCGACCTTCCCCGGCTGTTGAACCCCGGCGACCTGCTGGTGTTGAACAATTCGCGTGTGCTGCCCGCGCGGCTCTATGGGCGCCGGGTGGGCGCCAGCCCGCGCGAAGGCCCGCAGCCGTCGAGCGGGGCCGTGGAAGTGCTCCTGGTGGAGGGCGGACCGGGGGATTCGGCAGACGCACGAGACGGAGTCTGGAAGGCCCTGGTCAAGCCAGGCCGCAAGGTGCGGGTGGGGACTCGGCTGGAGTTCTTTGCGGCAGGAGGCGAGGCAGCCGGGAAGGGTATCCCGCGGCCGGTTTTGACGGCGGAGGTGGTAGGCGCAGGGGAGTTTGGCGAGCGCACCCTGCGCTTCGCGCCAGTGGAGGATTTCCATGCGGCGTTGGAGCGCGTGGGGCACATGCCGCTGCCGCCGTATATCCGGCGGGAGCACGCGAAGGGGCCGGATGCGGCAGAGGACCTGATGCGGTATCAGACGGTGTACGCGCGGCAGGCTGGGTCGGCGGCGGCGCCGACCGCCGGGCTGCACTTTACGCCGGAGATTCTGGAGGCGCTGCGGGCGCGCGGAGTGGAGATCGCCTATCTGACGCTGCACGTTGGCCTCGGCACCTTTCAGCCGGTGCGGGTCGCGGAGCTGGCGGACATCAGATTGCATTCCGAACGGTACACGCTGCCGCCGGCGACCTCGGATGCGCTAAACCGGGCGCGCAGGGAGGGACGGCGGGTGATTGCGGTGGGAACGACGACGACGCGGACGCTGGAGCACATCGCGCTGCAGGCGGAGGGGCAGACTGAGGCCCAGGCTGGGGCCCAGGCTGGGGCCCAGGCTGACGCGGATGCGGAGGCCGCGGCAGGGACTGCTCGGGGCGGCCAGTTTGAGGCGCATTCGGGATCGACGGCGATATTTCTATCGCCGGGGCACAGGTTTCGCGTGGTCTCGGGCCTTCTGACGAACTTTCATCTGCCGGAGTCGACGCTGCTGATGCTGGTGGCGGCATTCGCGGGCTGCGGCGGGGAGGATGGGAGGCGGGCGATTCTGGCGGCGTACGCCCATGCGATCCGTGGGGGCTACCGCTTCTATTCCTACGGGGATTGCATGCTGTTGCTCTAGATCACTTCGGAAAAATTAACGGGAACACCGCGTCCGTCGTGTAGACGCAGCGATCGCTGTGTCCGCACTCGGGGATGACGATTGTCTTTGCGTGCGCGCCGAGATGGTCGTCGAGGTACTTCACGAAAACCTCGCCGCGTGCCCGGCGGGTCGCTCCCTGCGCCATCGCCGAGGGCGAAGCGTCGAAGCCGCCCAGCGGCAGCGTGTCCACCTGGCTCAGCAAATAAGTGGTGGGCCGCGAGACCAGCTGCTTGCGTAGCTGGTGGTCGCTCATCTTCGCGGTATAGCCACTGGTTCGCTTCTCGAGGCCATACGGCCAGTCGTCATAGGCTGGAACCTTCGCGGCATCGAACGGCCAATACTGAAAATCCGTGTGCGGCCGCTCGGTCTTCCAACCCAGCGCCGCGTTGTCCGGCGTGGTGTCGCCGACCGGCAAAGCACGCGAAGCGTCGGGCCACGCATAGCTGGATGGGTTTGCTACGACATATGAAACCGCCACGCCCAGGCTCTCGTGGACACGGTTCGCCATCTCGTAGCGCAAGACGAACTGCCCGCCCGCGGAGTGGCCGGCGACACGATCGCCGTCAGGTTCGGGAACACTTTCTTGTCCGCCAGCTTGCGCAGAATCTGGTCGACGAAGTCCAACGACGACAGGTCCGGATTGCTGGTCGACATGCCGCCGGAACGCCAGCTATCGGCGTCGCAACTCCAGCTCACCTCGTTGGGCTCCAGCTTGTCTGCGCAGTCAGGATCGGAAGACGCGATCCTGGGCGGGATGACAGCGGTGTCGTTCATCGCGCCGGCCATGAACGCGACGCCGATGGCCGTGCTGAAGTAATGGTCGGGGTTGCGGTTGGCGCCCTGGACGATGATCAGCGCGCGGTGAATGCCGGGGTTGGGGACGCCGAGCGGAAGCTGCGGTAGATCATCGATCGCGCTGAACCGGTGCCGAGCGCGACCCATTCGGTGCAAGCAGCGGTTGCTACCGTACAGGGCTGCGGGGCGGAGGCATCGGGCCCTTGATTATTGGCCCCGGATAGACCAAGGGCGAGCAGGCTGAGGGCGAGGAAAGTGCGCATGCGGAAAGTCTACGTCAGTTGCGGGCGAGGTACGGATTTGCCGCTATAAGCGGATACTCAGGGTCTAAGGCACCTTTGATTCTTAGCCTCAATTCGTGGGGCGCCATCCGCATGGCAGCAACGGTAGCTAATCCGCACGGCAGAAGCGCTGGCAGCAACGCTAGGTGGTTCCGCGCGACAGGCAGAGCCGGATTTTCCACTTTCCCACGAGGGTTCACAAACTGTGCCCTAGTCCTGCGCCTTGCGGCCGGAGGGGTGGGGGCCTAGTCTCATTGGCGTGGGCAGGGAAGAGGTAGCGATGAAAATCCGCATCGATTGCCGTCCGGGAGAGAATTCCACAGGAGAAATCAGGGGTTTTTGAGGCCGGGGACCGCGAAGCCTCTGGCAGCCGAGTATTTGCGGAGACAACACAATATCTTGTGCTTTATACTTGACACACCCCACAGAGGGCGGTACTTTCACGACTGCGTAACAGAAATCGTCGAAATGAAGGTACCCGGCTGGCCGGGTTTGCAGCCCCCTCAGAGACGCATCTCCGGCAGAGCCCCATCTGCTCCCCGGCAGAGCCGCCAAGACGGGAAGCATACCCCTCCCCCGCTGTAGAGGCCAGAAGTCAAAGCACTTATGGCCGTTCGGCTCAGGTGACTTGGCCGACGCGCCCCGTCTCCAGATTTGCCGGTGTCGGATGGACGGTTGAGGGTGGCTAGGAATCGGAAATGGGCGGCAAGAGCGTCCGGAATCGGCTATCGGGCCAGGCAAGGAACCAACCGCGCGGGACCTCTCCGGCGCGACGGCTACACCAAGCGCGGGATGGAAGCAGGCGCAAGGACGGATAACACTTAAAGAGACGAAGGAGACCCTCCCCCGATGACCCCAATTCAGACCCCGTTCCCGACACCGGCGAGCACGCAGACCGAGACCACCGCCCTACCAGCTCCATCCCGCTCCGCAAACCGAGCGCCGGGGCTCTCCTTCTCGCGCCACTTTACCCGGCCGGGCATCTCGCCGTTCGACGAGATTACCTGGGAGCTGCGCGATGCGGTGATCCAGGACTACAAGGGGCGGACGATCTTCGAGCAGAAGAATGTGGAGGTGCCGGCGGACTGGTCGATGACGGCGACCAATATTGTGGCCTCGAAGTACCTGCATGGGCAGGTGGGGACACCGGAGCGCGAGTCCGGGGTGCGCGCGCTGATTACGCGGGTGGCGGAGTCGATTCGCGATTGGGGGATCGCGGGCGGGTACTTTGCCACCCCGGCGGATGCGGCGACGTTCTTTGCCGAGCTCTCGCATCTGCTGCTGAACCAGAAGGTCGCCTTCAACTCCCCTGTCTGGTTCAACGTGGGGTGTGATCGGCTGGAACCAAACTCGGATGCGCAGAACTGGCACTGGGATCCCACCGCGCGCGACGTCCAGTTCAGTGTGACCGGCTACTCGAAGCCGCAGTGCTCGGCGTGCTTCATCAACTCGGTCAGCGATTCGCTGGATTCGATCCTAACACTCGCGAAGACGGAGGGCATGCTGTTCAAGTGGGGCTCCGGCGCAGGCTCAAATCTCTCCAGCATCCGCGGCAGCATGGAGACCCTCTCGGGTGGGGGCACCGCCTCTGGACCGCTCTCCTTCATGCGCGGCTTCGATGCGTTTGCGGGGGTGATCAAGTCCGGCGGCAAGACGCGCCGCGCGGCCAAGATGGTGGTGCTCAACATCGACCACCCCGATATTGAGGACTTCATCGAGTGCAAGGTGAAGGAGGAGAAGAAGGCGTGGCACCTGGTGCAGGCGGGCTACGACGGCTCCGGCCCGGACAGCGAGGCCTACAGCAGCATCTTCTTCCAGAACGCCAACAACTCCGTCCGCGTCACCGATGAGTTCATGCATGCGGTCGAAACCGACGGCATGTTCACGACGCGCACGGTCAAAGGCCGCGAGCCCGTGCGGGAGTACCGCGCCCGCGACCTGATGCACAAGATCGCCGAAGCGACCTGGCAGTGCGGCGATCCGGGGATGCAGTACGACACCACCATCAACCGCTGGCACACATCGAAGAACACCGCACGCATCAACGCGTCAAATCCGTGCAGCGAGTACATGTTTCTCGACGACTCGGCGTGCAATCTGGCCAGCTTCAACCTGCTCAAGTTCCTCACCCCGGGTGGCCAGTTCGACATCCCCGCCTACCGCCACGCCATCGCCACCGTCACCACGGCGATGGAGATCATCGTCGATTCCGCCGGCTACCCCACCGAGCAGATCGCGCGCAACTCGCACGACTACCGCCCGCTCGGCCTCGGCTACGCCAACCTCGGCGCGCTGCTGATGGCCTTCGGCTTGCCCTACGACTCCGACGCCGGCCGCGACTTCGCCGCAACACTCACTTCCATCCTGTGCGGCGATGCGTACTGGCAGTCCGCGCGCATTGCGGAGACGTGCGCGCCGCTGGGCGCTGCCACGCCCATCACCCAGCGCAGCGAAATCACCGGCGGCGCCTGCCCCGGCTTCTACGTCAACCGCGAGCCCTTCCTCGACGTCATCCGCATGCACCGCGCGGAGGTCAACAACATCGGCAAGCCCACCCTCACCAGCCCGCGCACCACCCCGGAGCCGTTCGTCGTCCCGCAGCTCGACACGCTCATCGCCGCCTCGCGTCACGCGTGGGACGGCGCGCTCGTCCACGGTGAGAAGTACGGCTACCGCAACTCACAGGTCACCGTGCTCGCGCCCACCGGCACCATCGGCTTCATGATGGACTGCGACACCACCGGCATCGAGCCCGACCTCGCTCTCGTCAAGTACAAGAAGCTCGTCGGCGGCGGCATGATCAAGATCGTCAACAACACCGTCCCCTCCGCACTCATCAAGCTGGGGTACGACGAGGCGCAGGTCAATGCGATCGTCAGCTACATCGACGCCACCGGCACCATCGAGGGCGCGCCCGGCATTAAACCGGAGCACCTTGCGGTCTTCGATTGCAGCTTCAAGCCGGCCAAGGGCACCCGCTCCATCCACTACATGGGCCACATCAAGATGATGGCCGCCACCCAGCCCTTCCTCTCCGGCGCAATCTCCAAGACCGTCAACCTCCCGCAGGACTGCGACGTGCAGGACATCGCCGACGCCTACATGGAAGCCTGGCGGCAGGGCATCAAGGCGGTCGCGATCTACCGCGACAACTCCAAGGGCACGCAGCCGCTGAACGTCTCGGCGCAGACCTCCGACGACAAGAAAGGGACGCGCGCAGTTGCCGCGGCTCCGGCTCCAGCTCCCGTGGTCGCGGCGGAGCCCGTTGCGACCGAACCAGCTGCTGCGCCCGCATCCGAGCCCGCGCCCGCGCCTGTTGTCCAAACCGATCCAATCGTGCTGCTGGAGCTGGCGGAGGAGTTGCAAACCGCCAACTGCAAGGCGTCAGCGCTCGAGGCCTCGAACGCCGCTCTCAACCGCGAGTTGAACCAGCTGCTCAACGCTTCGCTGCAGAACTCGGACTCGCTGGATGCCCAGGCGCCGCCGCGCGCCGTCCGCCATCGCCTGCCCGGCGAGCGCGCCTCCGTCACGCACAAGTTCGGCATCGCCGGCCACGAAGGCTACATCACCGTCGGCCTCTATCCCAACGGCTCGCCCGGCGAGATCTTCATCCGCATGGCCAAGGAGGGCTCGACCGTCTCCGGGCTGATGGACTCCTTTGCCACCGCGATCTCCATCTCGCTGCAGCATGGCGTGCCCCTGCGCGTGCTGTGCGAGAAGTTCGCGCACACCCGCTTCGAGCCCTCCGGCTGGACCGGCAACACCGAGATCGGCTACGCCAAGTCCATCATGGATTACATCTTCCGCTGGATCCAGATCCGCTTCCTCTCCGGGACCCAGCTGGACCTCTTCGCCGGCCTCCAGCCGCCGGCCAGCGTGCCGGTGGAGGGGACGGTGACCGCGCCGGGCAACACCGTTAGCCTGGCTCCTCCGGTCGAGGAGGCGCCCGAAGCTGCGCCGCCAGCCGCGCAGGTCGAGGCCCCGCAGGTTGAGGCCGCGAGCCACGCTGCGCCCACTCCCGCTCCCGCCGCCGCGCCTGCTGCCGTGGTCCCCGGCTCGGCGACGCCCGCTCCGCCGCAGGCCCTGCACCATACCGTCTCGTCCGCGCTGGCCTCGTGGCTGGCGAGTTCGGATGTGACCCCGCAGGCGGTGCTGCAGCGCGAGGCTCGCGCCCACCACGCCATCTCCGACGAGAACATCTTCGACAATGGACAACCGGATAGCGCCCAAGCGGGCGACCCAGCGGCTGGCCCATACGACCGCGCCCGCGGGATGCACCAGGAGGCCGCGCCGCAGGCCCGCGCCGCGGAGCAGCGCGCCCGCCTCATGGAGACCGACCGCTCCGCCCCCCGCGCCGGCATCGCCCCCGAACCCACCGCCGCCCCCTCCAACAGCATGGCCCGCGACCTCGCCGCCCGCTCGGGCATCGATGCGCGCGCAACCAACGCCAAGCCGGCCGGAGCGGGTGCGACGATGCCCGCCGCGTCCGTGCCCTCCTCTTCTGCGCCCTCATCTTCCATGCCCGCCTCTTCGATGGAAGACCGCGGCCTCTACTCCCCCTCCGAGGCCATGCGCGAGATGTACGACATGGGCGACGCCCCCTCCTGCGCCACCTGCGGCGCCATCATGACCCGCTCCGGCTCCTGCTACCGCTGCATGTCCTGCGGCAGCACGAGCGGGTGCAGCTAGGATGCAAAAGTGACTCCGGCAGAGACACTTAAAGGTATAACGCTTGACGGCGGATGGGTGGTCTCAGAGCTACTTCCGCGCACAACTGCGCAAACCGGAGGAACCTTCTCGTGCTCCTATCGCCTTGAAGATGTGAATGGGCGAAGGGCTTTTCTTAAGGCGATGGATTTCGAGGCGGCACTCCGTGATCCAGACCCTGCCGGAAAGCTCAAGGAGCTAACAGAAGCCTTCGTATTCGAGCGGACGATCGTAGAATTCTGCGGTTCCAGAAAAATGTCTAGGGTTGTGCGTGCTCTCGGGAGCGGCAAGGTGACTGTGCCAACTGGAGCCGTAGTCCAATACCTGATCTTCGAATTTGCGGATGGGGACGTAAGAAAGCAACTAAGCCAGATGGCCGATTTCAATCTGTTATGGCGGTTGAAGTGCCTTCACCACCTGTTCGTCGCGATAGCCCAGCTTCACGGTAGTGATATCTGCCACCAGGACATCAAGCCATCGAATGTACTTGACTGTGGGCCTGACGGCCATAAGGTTGCAGATTTTGGGCGCGCGTGGCATGCACTGACCGCCTCCCCTTTCGACGCCAAAAGTTGTGCGGGCGATAGGAACTACGCGCCGCCAGAACTCTTGTACGGAGGCACCACGCTATCAGAGGAAGAGCGGCGAAGGGGTGCCGATTTCTATGCGCTCGGTAGTATGGTTGTTTTCATGTTTACTGGGCTGAGAATGACGGCTGCCCTCATGAGCGCCATGCCACCTAGCTTGCACTGGAAGCGCACGCGCGACTCGTATGCTACGGTCCTTCCCGAGCTTGAGCACGCTTTTGGCACTGTCCTTGTGGAGCTGTGCGCGTCGATCCCAAACAAGGAGTTGTGCAGCGAGATTAAGCTCATAGTCGAGCAGATGTGCAGCCCTGATATCAAGAGGCGGGGAGATGCGGCACACGGATCGAAGGTAGGCAGCAGATTTGGTCTCCAGCGTTTCGTGTCGAAGCTGGATACCCTTCGCATGCGAGCCGAGCTTGGCCGCCTGGGCTTGACGTGAGCTCCTTCGTCGGCGAAAAGGACCGAAAGATTGTTCCCCGTTGGCGAAGCTTCGGTGCCTCCGCTGGGAGCGTAGGCAGCACAGGAGCTGGAAATGTGCCCGCAGCCTTGTCCTCCTCCATCTTAGATAATGTCGAGGATTGGCGGCGGGAGGGAGACTTATGGACTGCCTTGGACCTAGTTGCTGGCGCGATAGTCGAGGGCCGTCTCGACCTTGCAGGCGATGCGCTTGAGCAAATTCGCGTCGATCCCCGGACGCCTGCGGCTGCCTTATCGCTCATTGATCGTGGGGCGGCCGATTCGTCGCCGGACGACTCGGCGAATCTCTCGGTAGAACAGCGATCTAGGACTCAGATACGCTCGAGTCGACTAAGGTTGGCACTCTATCCGTTCGACGCGATTGAGTGGATCGAACTGGCCCGGGGTTTCACCACCCTCGGAAACCTGAACAAAGCGCATAGGTGTGTGACCGCTGCGTTGACGCTTGCCCCTTTGGATGTCTTTGTCTTGCGTGCGGCGTCTCGCTTTCACATTCAGCAATCTGACCCTGATCGTGCGCAGTGGATACTCACGAGATGCCCGCGAACTCTGAGCAATCCATGGTTACTAGCGTCTGAGATCGCTGCAGCATCCGTCGCAAACAGGGAATCGCAGCTCATATCCGTCGGTAGGCGAGTTGAGCAAGCCGACTTCAGTGCGGAGGATCTTACCGAGCTTCGTGCAGCCCTGGCGACTGCTGATGTTGACGCGGGGAGTCAGGCGAGGGGGAAGAAGCTACTTCGTCGATCCCTCGCCGGTGCAAACGAGAATTCGCTAGCGCAGGTCCAATGGGTAGATCGAACGCGCCTCGGAAATATCATCGACCTATCCGAGGCGAGGCCGCCCCAAAGGTACGAAGCTGCTGCCTGGCGTGCTTACTTCGAAGGCGATTGGATCAAGGCGTCGAAATGCGCCCGGATGTGGTTTTTTGATCAGCCGTTTTCTATGAATGCGGGGATATTCTGCTCTTTTGTACTGTCGGATCTAGCGGGCCGGCCAGATGAGTCACTCGACATTTTGAACGTCGCCCTCCGAGCGAATCCGGACAACCATACGCTCAAGAACAATCTCGCCTTCACATACATAAAGCTTGGGCGGCTAAAGGAGTCGGAGGAGGTATTGCGTTCGATTCCTATCCTGCAGGAAAACATCGAGGATGCAGCGGTTGAGGCGACCCTCGGTCTGCTCCACTTTCGAAATGGATTGATGGAACAGGGCCGGACTTCCTACGAGCGCGCAATCCAGACCTTTCTGAGAGATGGGGCCACAGATCACGCGGCTCGGGCTGCCCTGCATTTGGCGTTGGAGGAAGTGAACGCTAGAACCGCTGAGGCGGCAGCTTCCGCGGCTCGTGCTTTGAGGCTCGCGAAGGATATTGAGCGGCCGGACATTACGGCTAAAATCAATGATCTGAATGCCGGCGTTAAAGCGTGGCTCGCTGAACCGCGATGATTTTGGAGATCACCTACTAGCTCCCGCCCGCAGAACTAGCGGGTGGGGTTGCGTCACCCGCCGGTACTCCCGGTACATCGTCACCCGCCAGCGCACGATCATCCCAAACGCCAGAATAAAAAACAGCCCGCCCGACTGCTCGATCGTAATAAACCGGTCCAGATAGCCGCGCGCCAGAAACCGCACCAGCGCCAGCACCACAATCACAAAGAAGAACGCCGGCGAGCGGTGCATCATCACCGTCTCGCCCACCAGCTTCAGATGCGAGGTCCGGATCAGCGGCTCCGCCAGCAGCAGCGCGCCCACCAGGAATGCCACCGCGGCCCACGTCCACGGCATCCGGAACCCCGGCGCCAGAAACATGCAGAAGCCGGTGGCCATCCCCAATGGCGGGATGACGATCTTGCGCGCGGTCACCGCGCTGTGGCTCTCGCCAATCCGCCACGCCATGATGACGAGGAAGCCGAGGACGGCGCTGGTGAGCGAGGCTCCGGGGAGGAGATTCATGAGCAAATCCTACGCGACCCCAGCACGCCCGACAATCGCGCTTGCCCGTTCATGCCGCGTCTGTGCGGCCCGCGCGCGGACCGCGCAGACGACGAGGCCCGGCAAAGTCGCCGGGCCTGTCGCGTCTTTATCGAGCAAGCTCCCAAACGCAGCCCCGCTCTACTTCTTGCCTTCGGATACATGTCCGCGGCCATCGCGCTCTTCATTGCCTTTGAATTCAGTTGTAGTGGTGCGCGGCTCGGCTTTGTCGCCTGCGTTGGGGCGCGCGCCGGTGTAGCCGTGCTGCGGGTCGAAGCGGTTGTCGACCGTGCCATGGAAGTCGCTGGCGCCATGGAACCACGGGCCGACGCCGATGAAGACGCCGCCATTGAAGTACTGCGGGCCGTAGTAGCCGGAGGGGCTGCAGCTGTAGGGGGCGTAGTCGTAGTAGCCATAGGGGCAGGCGGGCTCGGCCCCGATACTGAGGACGACCTGAGACTGCGCGAGCGGAGCCGCGGCCGTGAACGCGAGGGCCGCAGCAGCGGCGAACGCGAGTGATGATGTGATGTTGCGCATAGAATTGATACCTCTAGGGGTTTGATCGAATTGAATTAAAAAGGGTTGTACAGCGCCACGCGACGCGAGCGAAAAATCGCGCCTGGCAATGACGCGCCGCGCTCGCCGGCCATGCCAGGGGGCGGCCGCACCAACGTAATGTGACGATACGCGCCGCACTACCCATTTGTGGGATACACCGGCGGTGCGGGCGCTCCTAGCATCACGGGATGGCGAAAGCTCTTCGCAGATACCGCCCGGGCATGGCCTTCGTCTCGACGGCCACGCATGACCGGCAGCCGATCTTCCAGATCTCCCGCGTGGCCGACCTCTTCATCGACACGCTGCTGCACTACCGCCGGCATGGGTACTATAAGCTGCATGGATACCTGGTGATGCCGGACCATGTTTATCTGCTGTTGACGCCGCAGTCGATCCGGCTGGAGCAGGCGGTGCGGCTGATTAAATTCGGATTTGTCCACCGGCTTCACACTACGCTTCCGGTTTGGGATAAGGGGTATAAGGGCTACTCGATCGGCAGCTTGCACGACCTCAACCTGGTCCGCGACTATATGTACCAGATGCCGGTGCGGGCGCATCTGACCCCGACCGCGGAGATGTATCCCTACTCTTCGGCCTACCGAAGTGTCCCGGTTGCCAGTTGATCCCGGGGTCACTCGCCGGCTGCGGATTTGTCGAGTCCGGGATGACCTCGCTCCACAACTTCTTCGCGCGAGTCTGCGTCCTATTCGGGAGCAGTACCAAGGAGAAGGAACGATGAAGAAGCAGATCCTCACAGCAGTCTGTGCCCTTTTTATTTCCGTGGGCGCCGCCAATGCTCAGATCGTCGTGCGCATCGGCCCGCCGCCGCCGCGTCCCGTAGAGGTTGTCCCGGTTGCGCCGCACCCTGGATGGGTCTGGGTCCCTGGCTACCACCGCTGGGACGGACATGGCTATGTCTGGGTGCCTGGCCGGTATCGCCATCCGCCGCGTTCGGGCGCGGTGTGGGTGGAAGGCTCGTGGGTCGCCGAGCGCGGCGGCCACGTCTGGCACCCGGGCTACTGGCGCTAGGCTGAATCGGCCGAGCGCCTGCGACGCTTGGAACCCGATAGCCTGGCGCGCCTGCTAAACTGCGGGACGCCGGGCTATCATTGTTTGCATGACATTCTCTGTGAGTCTTGATATCCCTCCTCCCTCGCCGGAAGAGAGGGCGCGCCGCATCAAGGTCCTGATCTTCGACGTGGACGGCGTGCTCACCGACGGCCAGCTCTTCTTTCTGCCCGAAAACAACGGCCAGCCCGGCGCGGATGGGCAGCTGTCTGGCCTGGAGGTCAAAGGCTTCGCCGCGCACGACGGGCTCGGCATCACACTGGCGCGGCTGGGCGGGCTGCGCGTGGGACTGATTACCAAGCGCGAGTCGGCAACCGTCGCCATCCGCGCCCGCGACCTCAAGCTCGAGTTTGTCTACCAGGGACAGGCGCACAAGATGGACGCGGTCAACGACATCCTGAAGCGGGCGGGGATCAAGCTGGAGGAGCTGGCGTATGTCGGCGACGACGTGATCGACCGGCCAGTGATGGAGGCGTGCGGGCTGGCGATTGCGACGGCGAACGCGCGGGGGCAGGTGAAGGAGATTGCGCACTGGGTGACGCCGAATGCGGGCGGGTATGGCGCGGCGCGCGATGCCATCGACTACATCCTTGGGGCGCAGGACAAGCTGGAGTATGCCATCGAGACGCTGCTCGATGCGGACAATCTGGCGGCCGCGGCGGCGGATATTTCGACGGGGAAGATGTAGCGAAGAAACTGCGAAGGGCGCGCGGTACAATAGCTCATGGCTGCAGCGGTTGAGGTTCCGTGGAGGGAGCAGGAGGGCCCGGATGCGCTTGCGTGGGCGCACCCCGTCGTCGCGGAGTGGTTCCTCGCAAAGTTCGGCTCCGCAACCGAGCCGCAGGAGCAAGGCTGGCCCGCCATCCTGCGCGGTGACACGACGCTGATCTCCGCGCCGACCGGCTCGGGCAAGACCCTCGCCGCATTCCTCGTTGCCATCGACCGGCTGCTGCGGCAGGCGATTGAGGGGTCGCTGGCGGCGGCGACGCAGGTGGTGTATGTGTCGCCGCTGAAGGCGCTCTCGAACGATGTGCAGAAGAATCTGAATGGGCCGCTGCGCGAGATTCAGCAACTGGCGCTGGCGCGTGGGTATCTGTGTCCGGAGATTCGCACGGGGGTGAGGACGGGCGATACGCTGCCAGTGGAACGGGCGCGGATGCTGCGCCACCCGCCGCACATTCTGGTGACGACGCCGGAGTCGCTGTATCTGCTGCTGACGGCGGGCAAGTCGCGCGAGAACCTGCGGCAGGTACGATCGGTGATCGTGGATGAGATCCACGCCGTGGTGGACGACAAGCGCGGGGCGCATCTGTCGCTTTCGCTGGAGCGGCTGGACGCGCTGGTGTGCGGGGAGAACCGGCTGACGCCGGGAGGGTTTCTGGTGGGGCGCGATGCGCCGCCGCAGAGGATCGGCTTGTCGGCGACGCAGAACCCGATTGAGCTGGTGGGCGAGTTTCTCGCCGGGGCGGGGCGGGCGGCGACGATCGTGCAGGTAGGGCAACGGCGGAAGCTCGATCTGGCGATTGAGATTCCGTCGGACGAGCTTGGCTCGGTGACGACGACGGCGATGTGGGAGGAGGTGTTTGACCGGCTGGCGGAGCACGCACTGGCGCATCGCTCGACGCTGGTGTTTGTGAACACGCGGCGGCTAGTGGAGAAGATTGCGTTTGCGCTGGGCGAGCGGCTGACGCCGCGACTGGGGCCGGACTGCGTGGCGGCGCACCACGGCTCGCTCTCGCGGGAGCTGCGGCTGGATGCGGAGCAGCGGCTGAAGAATGGCGAGATTCGCATTTTGATTGCGACGGCCTCGCTGGAGTTGGGGATCGATATTGGGAACATCGACCTGGTGTGTCAGATTTCGACTACGCGCGCGGTTGCGGTGGCGATGCAGCGCGTGGGGCGCGCGGGCCACTGGCGCGGGGCGGTGCCCAAGGGACGGCTGTTTGCGACGACGCGAGACGACCTGATGGAGCAGGCGGCGCTGGTGCGTAAGATGCGCGCGGGTGAGTTGGACCGGCTGGAGATTCCGCCGCAGCCGACGGACGTGCTGATGCAGCAGATTGTGGCGTGCGTGGGCGCGGAGCCGTGGGAGGAGGATGCGCTGTTCGTTGTGCTGCGGCGCGCGTATCCGTATCGGGCGCTGACGCGGGAGCTGTTCGATGAGGTGGTGAAGCTGCTGGTGGAGGGAATTGAGCTGTCGCGTGGGCGGTATGGGGCGTATCTGCTGCGCGATGGGGTGCATGGCCACCTGCATCCGCGGCGCGGTTCGCGGGCGGTGGCGATCTCGAATGGCGGGGCGATTCCGGACACGGCGATGTTCAACGTAATTCTGCAACCGGAAGGGTTACAGATTGCGACGCTGGACGAGCACTTCGCGGTGGACTCGGGGCCGGGCGACGTGATTCTGCTGGGCAACACGAGCTGGCGGGTGCAGCGAGTGGAGGCGGCGGGGCGCGTGCTGGTGGAGGATGCGCATGGCGCGCCGCCCACGCTGCCGTTCTGGTTTGGCGAGGCGCCGCAGCGCACGGCGGTGCTGAGCGATGGGGTGGGCGAGTTGCGCGAGGATATCTCGCGGAGGACGATGGGGACCGCGCCTGCCGCTGTTCGCGCGGAGAACCCTGAGGTTGCCGCGTGCGTGGCGTGGCTGATGGAGGAGTGCGGGGTGTGTGCATCCGCGGCGCGGCAGATGGTTGCGTATATTGTGGCGGGACGCGCGGTGCTGGGCGCGGTGCCCTCGAAGACGACGGTGATCGCGGAGCGGTTCTTCGATGAGGGCGGCGGGATGCAGTTGATCCTCCATGCGCCGTTTGGCGGGCGATTGAATAAGGCGTGGGGGCTGGCGCTGCGCAAGCGGTTTTGCCGCGGCTTCAACTTCGAGCTGCAGGCCGCCGCGACCGACAACGGCATCAACATCTCGCTGGCGGAGCAGCACAGTTTTCCGCTGAGCGATGTCTTTCAGTTCCTGACGGAGCATACGGCGAAGGAGCTGCTGGAGCAGGCGGCGATCGCGTCGCCGATCTTCAAGACGCGGTGGCGCTGGGCGGCGAACCGCTCGCTGCAACTGCTGCGCATGTCGAAGGGGAAGCGCATTGCGCCGCAGATTCAGCGCACGCGATCGGAAGACCTGCTGGCCAGCGTGTTTCCGCAGGCGGCGGCGTGCTTCGAGACGATTGTGGGCGACATCCAGATCCCCGACCATCCGCTGGTGAATGAGGTGATGCAGGATGTGCTGCAGGAGGCGATGGACCTGGAGGGGTTGAACGAGGTGCTGCGCGGGATTGCGAGCGGGGCGATCCGTTGCCTGGCGGTGGATACGCCGGTGCCGTCGCAGTTTGCGCATGAGCTGATCAATGCGAATCCGTATGCGTTTCTCGACGACGCGGGATTGGAGGAGCGGCGGACGCGCGCGGTGAGCTTGCGAAGGGCGTTGCCGGACGCGGTTGTGGCCGCTGCGGGGAGGCTGGACCAGGCGGCGATCGATACGGTGCGGGGCGAGCTTTGGCCCGATCTGCGTGACGAGCACGAGCTGCACGATCTGCTGCACTCGGTGGTTGCGCTGCCAGTGGCGGTGGTGGATGTGGCGGAAGGAGCGGGGCGCGATGTGCGGCACTGGGCGGAGTTTTACGAGCGCCTCGCCGGGACCGGGCGGGCGCGCATGGCCGATGTGAACGGCGTTCCGTGCTGGGTTGCCACGGAGCGGCTGCACCAGCTTGCCGCGCTGTGGCCGGCGCGCAAGGCGGCGTCCGAGGGCGAAACGCAAAGAAGGGCAGTGCCGCCGGCACCGGGAACAAAACAAGTTACAAATGAAACGACGCTGAAACAATGTGTTCAGGGATGGTTACAAATTACGGGGCCAATTACCGCAATCGCATTTGCGCAGCGTCTTAACCTCGATCCCGCGCCCGTCTTCCAGGGGTTTCTCGCGATGGAGATGCAGGGATTGCTGATGCGCGGGGCGTTTGAGCGGCCGGCCACGCAGGAGGATTATGAGATTGAATGGTGCGAGCGGCGCATTCTGCAACGCATCCATCGGCTCACGCTGGCCACGGCACGCAAACAAGTGGAGGCGGTGGCTCCGGCGGTGTATATGCGATGGCTGTTGGGCTGGCAGCACCTTGCGCCGCAGGCGCGGCTGAGCGGGGAAGAGGGCGTGCTGGCGGCGCTGGAGCAACTGGAGGGCTTTGAGGCGCCCGCGGTGGAGTGGGAGCGGACGCTGCTGCCGGCGCGGGTCGCGCAGTACGATCCGAGCTGGCTGGACCAGCTTTGCCTCTCCGGTGCGGTCGGTTGGGGACGGGTCTCGCCGCACCCGGCCTGGCTTGCGGGAGATAGGGGGGCGCCGCGACGGGTGGTGCCAACGAATGCGGCACCCATCACGTTCTATGTGCGCGAGACGGCCGAGTGGCTTCCGCATATACTGGCGCAGCGATCGGTGGAGGAGACGGCGCTGACGCAGGCGCTCTCGCCCGATGCGCTGCGCGTACGCGGGCTGTTGCAGCAGCGCGGCGCCTGTTTCGCGGCGGACCTGCAGCGCATTACGGGACTGACGCGGCAACAGACTTCGCACGCGCTGTGGGAGCTGGCGACCGCGGGGATCGCGGCAGCGGATGGCTTCGACCAACTGCGCGCGCTGATGGACCCGCGGCGCAAGTCCGCCGCACAGACCGAGAGCAAGCGGGCTTCACGGACGACGGCCGGCCGGTGGTCTCTGCTGAATGAGGTGGCGGAGGAGCAGGAGCGGACTGCGGCGCGCGGTTCGGCGGCGAGCGACCAGGCCGCCGCGATCGCACGGGCGCGGCGCGCGGATGCGGCCATCGAGTCGTTCGCGCGGGTGCTGCTGCGGCGGTATGGAGTTCTGTTTCGCGACCTGCTGGCGCGGGAGTCGAATGCGCCGAAGTGGCGCGACCTGCTGGGGATTCTGCGCCGGCTGGAGGCGCGCGGCGAGGTGCGAGGCGGGCGGTTTGTCTCGGGCTTTGGTGGCGAGCAGTTTGCGCTGCCGCAGGCGGCGGATTCGCTGCGCGCGTCGCGCAGCCGCGAGCCGCAGGAGGAGATTGCGGTTGCTGGCGCCGACCCCATGAACCTCGCGGGCATCGTGATTCCGGGGGAGCGAGTGGCGGCGGTGCCGGGCAGGGAAGTACGCTACCGCAATGGATCGCTGGTGGCGGAAGACCCGCCGGAGAGCCGCGAGGCGACCAGCGTCGGCGCGGATGCAGGCCCGCCGTTGGCGAGGAGGCGCCGGCCGGCTGGGCCGGTTATTCCGCCGGCACTCCCCGAGCCCGCTCCGCCGGCTGCCACATTATTCTGAGGGCTGCTATGGCGACGATTCCGCCCAATGCCGCGCAGGGCCCGACAGCCTCCAACGGACCACCGGAGTTGACTCCGGAAGACTTCTATCTCGAAGGCAGCTACATCGTCTTTACCGCGGCGTACCACTTGAAGCGTGGCCATTGCTGTGAGTCTGGCTGCCGCCACTGCCCGTACGGCGAAGCCGGCTGATCCCAATCCCACCGGCACTTCGCGCCTGAACCCAAACCCGCGCATTTACAATCAAAATCAACCATAATGTCCGACATCACGACCCCCAACTCCACGCGAGACACTGTCATCCTCGGCTCCGGCTGCGCCGGCCTCACTGCCGCCATCTACGCCGCGCGCGCCAACCTCAAACCGCTGGTGCTGGAGGGCCACGAGCCCGGTGGCCAGCTCTCCATCACCACGCTGGTGGAAAACTTCCCCGGCTGGCCGGAGGGGATCCAGGGGCCGGAGCTGATCGAGAACATGAAGCAGCAGGCGGCGCGGTTCGGAGCGGAGCTGAAGATGTCGCACCTGGTCTCGGTCGACCTGTCGAAGCACCCGTATGAGCTCAACCTGGGACGCGAGGCGGTGCATACGCGGACGCTGATTGTTGCCAGTGGGGCGAGCGCGCGCTGGCTGAACCTGCCCAGCGAACAGGCGCTCATCGGGCATGGGGTGAGCTCGTGCGCGACCTGTGATGGTTTTTTTGCTTCCGGGAAGGAGATCGCGGTCATCGGCGGCGGCGACTCAGCGATGGAAGAGGCGCTGTTCCTGACGAGGTTCGCGAGCAAGGTGTCGTTGATCAACCGCACGGAGAACTTCCGCGCGTCGCGCATCATGCTGGATCGCGCGATCGCCCACCCCAACATTAAGTTCCTCTCCAGCACCATCGTTGAGGAGGTGCTGGGCGTAGAGGAGAAGGATGTGAAGGGGCTGCGGCTGCGCAACATGAAGTCCGGTGAGCAGTCGGTGCTGCCGGTGTCGTTTATGTTTCTTGGCATTGGGCACATCCCCAACGCGAAGATGTTTCACGGACAGCTCGATCTCGATCCGGACGGGTACATCCTGACCCATGGGAACGTCTTTCCCACGCGCAATGGCGAGGCGATCCCCGGAGTGTTTGCCTGCGGGGACATTCAGGACCGTCGCTATCGGCAGGCGATTACGGCGGCAGGGACAGGCTGCATGGCGGCGCTGGAGGCGGAGAAGTTTTTGGAGGCGCACGGGCGCTGAGTGGCCTGTGCTCGCTTGATTGTCTAAGTTCGGCGCGCGAATTGCGGAGCCTGGGAGGTTGCTAGACGTCGTTGGTGAAGCTGGTGCCGACTTGCAGGATCATGTTGACGATGGTGTTGGCAGCCCCATGCACCGTCAATAACGTGCCCAGACCGATCAGCGTGGCGATCAGGCAGTATTCAATCATGTCCTGGCCGGATTCCTCGAACAGCAGGCGCTGCAAGGCCGGAGGGACAGCGGCAAGGCTCCGCTGCCACGCAACCTGGCCGGTACCGCTCCGCGACTGAAAGGACATGCTTTCTCCCAGTTCCACTCTCGCCCCGATTGCGCGGGAGGGAAATCATACGAAGTAGCTACGGCATGGCACGAAAGGCGTACGTTCGATATATATATGATTTTTGAGTGAGTTACGCGGCCATCCGGCAGCTAGCTGTACTTGAGCCAGCGGAGGAGCTCTGGAAGGCTGGGGCGCTTGCCATACATCAGCACGCCCACGCGGTAGATGCGCGAGGTGACCCAGATGATGGCGCAGATGGAGGCCGAGGTGAGCGCGAGAGACAGCGCGACCTCCCATGCCGCGGGATGTCCCAGAGTGACGCGGACGTACATCAGCAGCGGGGTGAATGGCGGGAAAAGCGCCAGCGCCCGCGAGAGGCTGGTGTCCGGATTGACGAGCACGAACCTGAGCGCGCCAAAGCAGAAGACCAGGGGTAGGACGAGAAACATGTTGAGCTGCTGCAGTTCGTTCTCCGAGTTGCTCATGGCGCCAAACGCGGCGGCGATGGAGGAGTAGAAAATGTAGCCAAGCAGGAAGTAGACGAAGAAGTAAACGATCTGCGGGGAGGTGAGAGCGAAGTGGAGCGGCTGTCCGTCGAGGCCCGGGGCCATCGAGCCGCCGCCCAGCAGCAGGCCCGCGGTGATCCATATGGCGACCTGGGTGAGGCCCACCGAGCCGACGCCGATGATCTTGCCGGCCATCATCGCCTCGGGGCGGATGGTGGCGAGCAGGACCTCGAATATGCGGGAGCTCTTCTCCTCGATGATGGAGCGGGCGACGTTCATGCCGTAGAGCATGATGACCATGTACATGAGGAAGAAGAGGACGGTGACGCTGATCTCGGCGGCTTCGCGGTCGACGCGGTGCGGTGTGGGGATGGTGGCGATCGCGGCGGGCTGGAGCATGGCGTCGAGGTCTGCGCCGGCGAGGCCCTGGCGGGCGAGGCGCTGGCGCATAAGGACGGCGTTGAGCGCGGAGGCGAGGGTGTTGCGCAGGGATTGCTGGTCCGAGGAGCGCGGGGTAAATGTGTAGGTGGGGCGCGAGTCCGGGCTGGCGGGGGGCGCGATCCAGAGATAGCCATCGAGGTCGCCGGAGTCGAGTTGCTGGTCGAGGATGAAACGGGTGTCGGGCGCGATGCCCATGGCATCGACGGTGATGTGGGGGCGGCTTGCCGCGGTTGATTGAGCGCCGGGCTGGCGGCGTGCGAGTTCGGTCCGGAGGTCGAGGGCAAGGTCTGCGTCAGAGGAGACGACCGCGATGTGGCTCACCGAACTTACTTTGCCGCCGAGGAAGCTGATACTGAAGAGCAAGCCGCCCATGATGATGGGGATGAGCACGGTGGTGAAGAGGAAGCCGCGGGTGCGGATGCGCTCGATGTACTCGCGGCGCGCGATGAGCCAGACGTTATGCACGGGTCAGCTCCTCGGCCTGCTCTTCTTCTTCGAGCGCGATGCGGTCCCGCGGAGAGGTCTCCCCGACCTTCTCGATAAAGATCTCCTCAAGTGTGGGTTCGGAGACCTCAAAGCGCGTGACGCGCGCGTAGCGAATGGCCTGCGACAGCAGCGACTGCGCATCGTCGTCGAGCGTGGCGGAGGGACGGAGCTTGATCTCGGCGTGGCCGTTGTAGCGCTTGAGGGTCTCGATGCAGGCGTGATTGAGAAAGGGTGCTTCAGAATCCCCTTCGTACTGCAGGACGATGCGGTTGCGTGGATAGCTGGACTTGACCTCGCGCATGGAGCCGGAGAGCACGAGATGGCCGCGGTGGATCAGCGCGATGTTGTCGCAGAGCTTCTCGACCTGGTCCATGCGGTGAGTGGAAAAGAGGACGGCGCGGCCCCCGCGGCGCAGGTCGACGAGAGTGTCCATCAGCAGCGCGGCGTTGACGGGATCGAGGCCGCTGAACGGCTCGTCCATGATAATGAGGTCGGGATCGTGCAGCACCGAAGCGATGAACTGGATCTTCTGCTGCATGCCCTTCGAGAGGTCTTCGGTCTTCTTGGGGAGGGCCTCGGCGATGTTGAGGCGCTCGCACCATTGCCGTGCACGCTTGGCGGCCTCTGCGGCGCTGAGGCCATGGAGCTGGCCGAGGAAGACAAGCTGATCGAGCACGTTCATTTTCTTGTAGAGGCCGCGCTCCTCCGGCAGGTAGCCGACGCGAGCCAGCATGGAGCGGTGGAAGGGCCGGTCGAAGAGCGAGACGGAGCCCGAGTCGGGCAGGGTGATGCCGATCATCATACGGATGGAGCTGGTCTTGCCCGAGCCGTTGGGGCCCAGCAGGCCGAACACGGTTCCCGGCTCAATGGCGAGGGAGAGGTCCTCGACCGCGACCTTGCTGTCGTAGACCTTGCGCACGTGCTGGAGTTGGACGACAGGCATCGGGGAGTCCCGTGGCGCTCGACAGGCTTCAGTCTAGCAGTGGATTTCGATCTAGCCGGAGGCACCACGGTAACCTGCGAAGGTTTTGTTGCGAGGCGAGTGGGGGCGCCCAGCCCTGGCCGAAGCGCCGCGTTGCAAGACTAACTGGGCCTGCGGAACCGCCCGGCTCAATCCATCTGCTGATACATGGTGAGGAAGTCGAAGTTGTTCCAGGCCTCGGCGATCTTGCCGTCCTTGATGCGCACCCAGGTCATGCCGGTGAAGCTGAGCGCATTGCCCTTGGGCGGCTTGCCCAGGCCATCGCCCGTATGCTTCGCGGTCACGTGGCAGCGCGCGACCTCCCTGTCGCCCTCGCGCAGGACGTCCTGCACATCAACGTGGATCTCCGACAGGGCGGACTGAAAGCTGCGGTAGAAGGCCTTGAACTCGGCCACGCCTTCGACCTCCTTGCCGCCCTCGCCGTAGAGCCCGCGGCCCTTGGCTTCGAAGTGCGCCATTTCGTCGATGGCGTCCTCGCGCCCCTCGTTCCAGACCTCTTCGAACCAGCGATTCAGCAGTGTCATACGGCTCCTTTGGACGGAATGAGATGGGAGTGCTGGCCCAGGGAGAAGGTCTTCGAATTATAGGGCGATTGCGAATTGCGTTCCAACCCTTCCCACGAAAATCGCTCGGGCGGTCGTGCGCCCGCATCGCTCGTCGCCGGTCTGACTGAGCGAGGCAGCCCCGGGTTTACACCGCGTCGCCGCATTGGTTACACTAAAGGAGCTTCGTGGGCTGAGTCCTTGATTCGTCCGCGGAGGCGTTTTTTATCCGCAATGCCAAACCCTCGAAAAGTTGGCTTAGCAGAGAGTCATTCACCAGAGACGACCCCCGCGGTTAAGTCTGCGTGGCAAGTCGATTCGCCCACTCGCTTCGCCGCGAGCAACCGCTGTACCGACCGACGGCAGAAGCCGGGTCGAAGGAGACCACCCTCATGCGTCATCGCAATGCTGGATTCAAGCTGGGCCGCAACCCGAGCCATCGCCGCGCCGTTCTGCGCAACCTTGTTACCTCCATTGTCCTGATGGACAGGGTCGAGACCACCGTTACCAAGTGCAAGGCCACCCAGCCGCTGGTGGAGAAGATGATCACCCTGGGCAAGCGTGGCACGGTCCACGCGCGCCGTCAGGCCCTCGCCTACTTGATGACGCCTGAGTCAGTCGACCGTCTCTTTAGCGTGGTCGCCCCGCGCTACAGCGACCGCAACGGCGGATACACCCGCATCACGCGCAGCCGCACGCGCCAGGGCGATGCGGCGGATATGGCATACATCGAACTGCTGGGCGCCGAGCACGAGCTCGACGAGAGGCGCCAGAAGCGCGACGAAGCGCGGGCGAAGAAGCGCGAAGAGATGGCCAAGCAGCTGGAAGAGCAGCAGCCGGCCGGCGAAGCGCCTGGGCCCAGCGCCGAAGCATAGGGGCAGCCTACTGCTTGTAGACCTTGCTGCGATGTCCGACCGCTACCACGAGGATGACCAGGCGGTCGTCCTCAATCCTGCAAACAATGCGGTAGTCGCGAACTCGATAGCGCCAAAGCCCGGACAGTCTGTGGCCGAGGGCAATGACTTAGGGTCTGTGGATAGGGCGATCCGGCTGTCCAGATAGCTTATGATCTCGCGCTGAATCGGCTTATCCAACCTGGCAAGATCGCGTTGACCTTGCTCATCGAACTCAATCGTCCAGGCCAAGATTCTTCTTCACTTGTTCGAAGGTAAGTCGCTTCCCTGGATTGTTAAGGCGCTCCGTGGCTACGGTGATGTCTTCCTGGTCTTCGAGAAAGCTGATGATCGCTTCGCGAAGATATTTATTCTTGTCTTCGCCGTTCCGAGCAGCAAGAGCCTCCAGTTCGGCGTCAAGCTCCTTGGGAATCTCCACCGTGGTAGTCATGGCTGCTCCTCTCAATTAGTGTAACTCCATAGGTCGCAGGATCTCCAATCTGGACGCTATTGGTACTGGTGCGCCACCGATTGCGGCTCGCGCTAGAATGCGAAGGCGGAAGCGGGTTGTTCCAAGACAAGCCGTGCAGACGCGTTAAGCGCCAAGGGGTGGAATTGTGAGTGTAGTGGCGGGGGTCGACTTCGGCACGCTGAGCGTGCGCATCTCCATTTTCGACAAGGGCCGCGGCAAGTTGGGCTCCGCGGTGGCGGAGTATCCGCTGCACCACTCCCCCACCGACCCCCACCTCAAAACCCAGTCCCACGACGACCAGATGGCCGCCCTCGTCCACGCCATGCGCGAGGCCATCCTCACCAGCGGCGTAGACGGCCGCGAGATCAAATCCATCGCGCTCGACACCACCGGCTCCAGCGTCATCGTTGTCGGCGAAGGCCTCGTGCCGCTGGGCGAGTACTACCTCTGGTGCGATCATCGCGCGGCAGGCGAAGCTGCCGAGATCACGCGCGCGGCGCATGAGTTCCACGGCGGCGAAGGGATTGAAGGAATCGACTGGTGCGGCGGCGTCTACTCCTCCGAGTGGGGCTGGTCCAAGCTTCTCCACTGGCTGCGACACAACCCGGAGCTCCGACCGAAATTCGTCACCGCTCTCGAGCACTGCGACATGGTCGCCGCAACCCTCTGCGGCGTCACCGACCCCAACCGAATCCCGCGCAGCGTCTGCGCCATGGGCCACAAATGGATGTGGAACCCGCGCTGGGGAGGCCTTCCCTCCGAGGAGTTCCTCACCGCGGTCGACCCGCTCCTCGCCGGCGCGCGCGACAAGATCGCCTTCGGCCGCTACGCAACCTCTGACCAGATCGCCGGCCATCTCAGCCCACTCTGGGCCGAAAAACTCGGCCTCACCCCCGGCATCCCCATCCCCACCGGCGCGTTCGACGCCCACTGGGACGCCATCGGCGCCAACATCCGCCTCGGCGACGTCGTCAACGTCATCGGCACCTCCACCTGCATCATCGGCCTCAGCGACCGGCAGACCCTCGTCCCCGGCGTCTGCGGCGTGGTCCCCGGCTCCGTCATCCCCGGCCGCGTCGGCATCGAGGCCGGCATGTCCGCCGTGGGTGACGTCTTCGCCGCCATCGCCTCCCGCGCCGGCTCGACCGTCGCCGTGCTCTCCGAGTCCATCGCCCAATACCGCGCCGCGCAGACCGGTCTCCTCCGCCTCACCTGGGACAACGGCGACCGCACCGTCCTCGTCAACCCGGCGCTCGGCGGCGTCACCTGCGGCTGGAACCTCCACCACACAGCCGCCGACGAGTTCTTCGCCGCCATCGAAGGCTCCGCGCTGCACACCCGCATCATCTTCAACCGCATGGAGGAGAACGGCGCGCCCATCCACCGCGTCATCAACGGCGGAGGCATCCCCAAGCGCAACGCCAAGCTCAACCAGATCTATGCCAACGTCCTGCGCAAGCCCGTCCTCGTCCCCGAGGGCGACGTCACCTCGCTCGGCTCCGTCATCTTCGCCTTCTTGGCCGCCGGCGACTTCCCCACCATCGAAGCCGCGCAGGACGCCCTCTGCCCGCCGTTCAAGACCTTCGAGCCGCAGCACGCCGAGGCCGCGACCTACGACCGCCTGTTCCCGCTCTTTCGCGATGCATACTTTGCGCTGGGCACGGCGGACGCAAAGCCCGTCCCGCTGGGGCGGATTCTGCCGGAGCTGCAGGCGATTCGCCGCGAAGTTCTTGCTTCGATCGCCTAGCGGCGCTCAAAGCCCGCGCGTCAGCACATACGGGAAGAACGAGAGGGTCCCATCCGACCGCTGATATTTCAGTGTCAGGTTCGTCGACCCATTGATCGTCGACGCAACCACCGTCCCCGTATCGTCGCGCTTGGAAAAATCCACGTGGAACGACGCAATCGGCCCCTTCCACTCGCTCTCCGTCGTAAAGTCCTCGGTGAAGCGCTGGAGCGGATAGTCCTTATATCGGTCGGGATGTTGCTGCCAGTCCGGGTCGTTATAAAAGACCCCATACGCCTTCGCGTAGTCCTGCTTCTGCAGCGTCTCCAGGAACACATGCACCTTGTGCTCCACCGGCAGGTTCATGAAGAACCAGCCGTGCCCCAGCAGAAACCCCGCGAGGGCGATCAAAGTGATGGCGACGAAGGACGCCGCTGACCCGATCAGGACGTTGTGCTTGCGCGTCTCCTGTACCTCATCGAACTCCGGTGCATTCAGCAGCGTCATTGCTTCGCTCCTCCCGATCTATTAGACACCGGAAGCGGGCACTTTGAACGCCTGGAATTTCCATGGAATTCATCGCCAGCCGAAAGCATCCTGGAAGACGGCAAAGTCAGTCCTCCCGCCCACCGCATACACTGACACCACATCGAACCGCACCGCTATCGTCCGCCGCTCCTGCTCGGAAAAGCTGCGCAGGTACACCCGCGCCAGCCCCCGCAGCAACCGCCGCTTGTCCTCATCCACTGCCGACTCCGCGGGCGTCATGTCCCTTGCCGTCCGCGTCTTCACCTCCACAAAGCACAGCCGCTCCCCGTCCCACGCAACCAGGTCCACATCCCCACGCATCCGCGCGCTCGTCCACCGCTGCGCCACCACCACATAGCCCCGCCTCCGCAGCTCAAACAGTGCCGCCCGCTCGCCCTTCAACCCCGTCTCCAGATGCGCCGCACCACGCCCACGTCCCCGCAGCGCGGCCAGCCCGTCCAGCCGCGCCAGCCCCCACTCCTGCACCCCAATCCACGCCCGCTCGATCCTGCCCGCCGAAGCCATGCACGCGATGATAGTCCCGCACGACGCTGGTGCGTGCAAAGATCGGCGCCTGTGGAGATCAGGCCATTGCTCCGGCGGCTTAACCCTGCGATACTTAACTGTGCCCCATGCGTGCGGCCAATCCAGACAACTGAATAGACGGAGGCGGAGATGTCAGCGAAATACATCTTTGTAACGGGCGGCGTTGTGTCTTCCCTCGGCAAGGGCCTGGCCGCGGCCTCCATCGGCTGTCTGCTGGAGGCCCGCGGCCTCCGCGTCAACCTCATGAAGTTCGACCCCTACCTCAACGTTGACCCCGGCACCATGTCCCCATTCCAGCACGGCGAGGTCTTCGTCACCGACGACGGCGCCGAGACCGACCTCGATCTCGGCCACTATGAGCGCTTCACCCACGCCCGTCTCTCCCGCGACAACAACCTCACCACCGGCCGCATCTACGAGCAGATCATCACCAAGGAGCGCCGCGGCGACTACCTCGGCAAGACCGTTCAGGTCATCCCCCACGTCACCAACGAGATCAAAAACGCCATGCGCAAGGTCGCCGCCGACTGCGACGTCGCCATCGTCGAGATCGGCGGTACCGTCGGCGACATCGAATCCCTCCCCTTCCTCGAAGCCATCCGGCAGATGCGTCAGGATCTGGGGCGCGACAACACCGTCTTCGTCCACGTCACCCTCATCCCCTGGATCGCCGCCGCGCAGGAGCTCAAGACCAAGCCCACCCAGCACTCCGTCAAGGAGATGCTCTCCATCGGAATCCAGCCTGACATCCTCCTCTGCCGCTCCGACCGCGCCGTGCCACGCGAGATGCGCGCCAAGATCGCCCTCTTCTGCAACGTGCAGGAAAATGCCGTCATCGCCGCCCGCGACGTCGCCAGCATCTACGAGGTCCCCCTCACCTTCGCCGCCGAGGGCGTCGACACCCTCGCCCTCCAGTACCTCCGCATCGACGCCAAGCCCGCGGACCTGGCCAAGTGGCAGGAGATCGTCCATCGCGCCTACCACCCCGCCGACGAGGTCTCCATCGCCATCGTCGGCAAGTACGTGGAGTACGAGGACAGTTACAAATCGCTGAAGGAGGCGCTGGTGCATGGCGCCCTGGCCCACAACCTGAAGCTGCGCGTGACCTGGATCGAGGCCGAGGGACTTGAAACTCGTGACCCCGCCGAGGGCGATCTGCCCGGCAAGCCCAACCGTGACTACGAGTCCCAGCTTGCCGGCTTCGACGGCATCCTCGTCCCCGGCGGCTTCGGCAAGCGCGGCATCGAAGGCATGCTCAACGCGATCCGCTACGCGCGCGAATCCGCGACGCCGTACTTCGGCATCTGCCTCGGCATGCAGACCGCCTGCATCGAATACGCGCGCAACGTGGCCGGCCTCGCCGGCGCCAACTCCGGCGAGTTCGATCCGGCCACGCCGCACCGCATCATCTACAAGCTGCGCGAGCTCACCGGCGTGGAGGAGATGGGCGGGACCATGCGCCTGGGCGCGTGGGCCTGCAAGCTGGAGCCTGGCTCCCTCGCCGCTCAGGCCTACGGCGCCACAGAAATCTCTGAGCGCCATCGCCATCGCTACGAGTTCAATCGCGAGTACGAACCCATCCTCGCCGGCGCCGGCCTCCGCCTCACCGGAACCACCCCCGACGCTACCTACGTCGAGATCGTCGAAATTCCCACCCACCCCTTCTTCCTCGCCTGCCAGTTCCACCCCGAGTTTAAGTCCAAGCCCCTCGAGCCCCATCCCCTCTTCCGCGACTTCATCGGCGCAAGCTACAAGAACCGCGGCCTGACCAAGGCCCGCGCAGTCGTCGAAGCAGAAGTCAACGCCTAGCTCGCCGGAGTCAGCAGGATCGATCGTGCATAACGCAGGCCCAGCGCTACGACTTAAACAAATCCACCAGATTCGTAATCCGCAGCAGCTCCTGCACCCGCGACGAGAGATGATCAAACTGCAGCGTGCAATAGCCCTGATGCACCGCCGAGATCTTCAGCCCGACCAGCGTCCCCAACCCCACGCTGTCCACGAAGCTCACGTCCTTGAAGTCCAGAACAATCTTGCCGCCCTCGGCGATCAGCGGCTTCACGGCGTCCTTCAGTTCGCCGGAAGTCTGGTTGACGAGCGAGCCGTGGCACACGACCCGGGCCACTCGCCCGGTCGTCGAATCGCCTGATCTCTCGACCTCATAGCTGAATGTGTGCAGGGCTGCGGGCATGGCGTTCTCCTACAAAGTGCTTGACGGAAGTCGTTGTCTCTGCCCCGCCAGACTACTAGCGGCTTCGAGGGTAAATCGTTAAATTTTCGTGACATCTCATCTGGGCGCTCGGCGGACGAGGTTTCGCTGCGGTTTTGCCGGGCGGCATTGCGATGGACTAATCTGTTGGCTCGGGATCGAGGTCCCTCCGCTTATGTCTACCGCCGTCATCGCAAATGCAGCATCCATCTCCGCTCCTGTCTCCAACAACAGCCTACGCGCCATCCCGCACTGGATCGGGGGCAACGCCGTCGCCGGTGTCTCCGGCCGCACGGCGAATGTCTATAACCCCGCCACCGGCCACGTCCAGGCGCTCGTCCCTCTCGCCAGCCGCGCCGAGGTCGACCGCGCCGTTGCCGCGGCGCAAGCCGCGTTTCCCGTGTGGAGCGCCCAGCCGCCCCTGCGCCGCGCCCGTGTCCTCTTCCGCTTCCGTGAGCTCTTCGAGTCCCGCCTCGACGACTTCGCCCGCCTCATCACCTCCGAGCACGGCAAGGTCTTCTCCGACGCCCGCGGCGAAGCCACCCGCGGCCTCGAAGTGGTCGAGTTCGCCACCGGCATCCCTCAGCTCCTCAAGGGCGAGTTCTCTGAGCAGGTGGGCCCCGGTATCGACAGCTGGTCCACGCGCCAGCCGCTCGGCGTCGTCGCCGGCATCACCCCGTTCAACTTCCCCGCCATGGTCCCCATGTGGATGTTCCCCATCGCCCTCGCCTGTGGCAACACCTTCGTTCTCAAACCCAGCGAGCGCGACCCTAGCCCATCCATCGTCATCGCCGAACTGCTCAAAGAAGCCGGCCTGCCCGACGGCGTCTTCAACGTCGTCCACGGCGACAAGGAAGCCGTCGACGCCATCCTCGAACACCCCGACATAAAGGCTGTCAGCTTCGTCGGCTCAACCCCCATCGCCGAGTACGTCTACACCAAGGGCACCTCGCACGGCAAGCGCGTGCAGGCCCTCGGCGGCGCGAAGAACCACATGATCGTCATGCCCGACGCCGACCTCGACCAGGCGGCGGACGCCCTCGTCGGCGCGGCCTACGGCTCCGCCGGCGAGCGCTGCATGGCCATCTCCGTCGCCGTCGCCGTCGGCAACCAGACCGCCGACTCCCTCATCGCCAAACTCACCCCGCGCATCGCCGCCCTCACCATCGCCCCCGGCATGGAGGAGGGCGCTGAGCTCGGCCCGCTCGTCACCGGAGCGCACCTCGACCGTGTCAAAGGCTACGTCGCCCTCGGCGAATCCGAAGGTGCCCAGCTCGTGGTCGATGGGAGAGATGCTGGCAGCGCATCGGCCTTACCCAAAGGCGAGGGCTTCTTTCTCGGCGCCTGCCTCTTCGACCACGTCAAGCCCGAGATGCGCATCTACCGCGAAGAGATCTTTGGCCCTGTGCTCTCCGTCGTCCGCGCCAAAGACTTCGCCACCGCGCTCACCCTCATCAACGACCACGAGTACGGCAACGGTACCTCCATCTTCACCCGCGACGGCGACACCGCCCGCGCCTTCGCCCACAGCGTCCAGGCCGGCATGGTCGGCATCAACGTCCCCATCCCCGTGCCCATGGCCTTCCACTCGTTCGGCGGCTGGAAGCGGTCTTTATTCGGCGATCACGCAGTTCACGGCCCAGAAGGCGTCCGCTTCTACACCCACCTCAAGACCGTCACCGCCCGCTGGCCCACCGGCATCCGGACCGGCGTCGACACCACCATGCCGACGTTGGGCTAAACTTCATCAGCTTGGGAACAGCCAAACGCCCAGCGGGGTCTAATAACCCATGAAGCTCAGCTATTCCACAACCGCCATGCTCATCGTGACTGCATTAGCTGTGTTGCGCCTTCATCATGGGGTGCTGAGAGCACCGCTATATGGTATGCGAGTGGCGCTGGTACATGACTGCACCAATGAGGAAGCACTCCGCGAGTTGGGAGACGATCGCCAGATCATAGTCGAAAGCAATGCCGAAGGATCAATCTCAATCAATGGAACACCCTTCACACATTCGACTGTTGGTCCCGAGCTAGACAAAATCTTCGAGTCTAGAACCCCCAAGCTCGTCTGGTATATAGCCGATCCACACCTCACTTACGGCCAAGCGATGCAGAACCTATCCGGCCTTCATGCGGACAGAGCGAACATTGTCATTGCCGTACCGACGACGAACCAGATTGCAGTGTCGTCAGCTCAAATGTCGCAATGTCCCTATGGCTTTTAATCCAGACCGCAAATCGGATCCACGCTCTAACTCGCCGCCACTCCAGCCCGCAGCCCCAACACCTGATCCAAAATCCTGTCCGCCATATCCCGCTTGCTCATCTCCGGAATATCCACTGCCCGCTCCGCCGTCACAAACGCCGCCGCATTCCGGTCCGAATCGAACCCGATCCCCGGACGCGAGACATCGTTCAGCACAATCGCATCGGCGCCCTTCGCCTTCAGCTTCGCCCGCGCCCGCTCCACGTTCGCATCCATCTCCGCCGCAAACGCAATCACCAGCGTCCCCGGCCCGTCTCCCCGGCGCCGGCTCGCTTCCACCACCCCACGCACAATGTCCTCCGTCGGCTCCAGCTCCAGATGCAGATGCCCTTCGCGCCGCAGCTTCTCAGCCGCCACCGCGGGCATGCGGAAATCCGCAACCGCCGCCGCCTTCACCACCACCGTCGCCTTCGCCAGATGCTCCATCACCGCCGCGCGCATCTCCTCCGCGCTCGTCACCGGCACAAACGCGCACCTTGCCGGCGGTGTCAGCGCGGTCGGCGCCGACACCAGCACCACCTGCGCCCCGCGCCGCTGCGCCGCCTCCGCGATCGCATAGCCCATCTTCCCACTCGATCGATTCCCCAGATACCGCACCGGGTCGATCGCTTCGCGCGTCCCACCCGCCGTCACCAGCACCGTCTCGCCCACCAGGTCCTTCTTCCGCGACGCGCGTCCACGCTCCGGCTGCTTACCGGCCAGAGCCATCATCACCGCCTGCGCGATTGCCTCCACGCTCGCCAGCCGTCCCGACCCCATCATCCCGCACGCCAGATACCCGCTGTTGGGCTCGACAAACACCACCCCGCGCTCGCGCAGCAGCTTCACATTCGCCCGCGTCGCCGGATGGTTCCACATATTCACGTTCATCGCCGGCGCCACCACCACCGGAGCCGTCGTCGCCAGCAGCATCGTCGTCAGAAAATCGTCCGCCAGCCCATGCGCCATCTTCGCCAGCACATGCGCGGTCGCCGGCACAATCACCACCGCATCCGCCGCCTGCGCCTCAGCAATATGCTCAATCTGCCCCTGCTCATCCAGTCCGGAAGCCGGTTCTGCCGCCAGCCCCGAGTCATCCGTGCCCACACCCACGTCGTGCGACCACAAACTCGTAATCACCTTGTGCCCCGTCAACGATGCAAACGTCAGCGGCCGGATAAACTCCTCCGCGCCGCGCGTCATCACTACGTGCACGTCCGCGCCAAGCCGTTGCAGCTCGCGCACCAGCTCCGCGGCCTTGTACGCGGCAATCCCGCCGCACACCCCCACCGTCACCCGCGCCACCGTGCCGTCAGCCTTCCGCGAATCGCCCATAGCCAGCTCCAATCGCGCTCACCTAAAGGATATCAGCGCGCCTTCGCAGAGGCCTGCGCAGTTTGTAAACCGCTCACTCCCCGCAATCGTCATTCTGCGCGACGCGCAGAATCTCCGTAGTTGCTGTTCGTGCTCCCACCGGTCCCGGGGGGCATCCATCCCGCAGCAACGGGCGGGACCGCAACCGCTCACACCATACCTCAAGCCGGATAACTGTAAGCCGCAATCAGCTTCGACAACTCCGCCCGCGTCTCCGCATGCCTCGCGTCATCCGCCAGATTCGTCAACTCCATCGGGTCGGCGTGAACGTCGAACAGCATCGCGCCATTCACCGCATCCTTGCCGTACTCCGCATACCGCCACTGCTCGGTCCGCACCGCCGTGCCGTGGGTGGTCCTCCCATCCTCGCTCCAGATGCTGTACGCCGGCTGCTCCCACCTGGCCTGCGGATCGTGCAGCAGCGGCACCAGACTCGTCCCATGCACCCCCTCCGGAACCTCCAGCCGCGCCAGCTCGCACATCGTCCGGTAAATATCGATCGACTGCACGGTGCGCAGACAGGGCCTGCCATTTCCCGCCATCCCCGGCATATCGATGATGAGCGGCACCCGCGTCCCACCCTCAAACAGTGACCCCGCCTTGGACCACTTGCCCTTCTCGCCCAGTTGATACCCATGGTCCGCCACAAACACAATCGCCGTATTCTCCCGCAGTCCAAGCCGATTCAACTCTGCCACCACGCGCCCCAGGTTCCAGTCCGCCCACGAGATCGACGCGATATACGCGCGAATCACCTCCCGCGCCTCCTGCTCCGAAGCCCCGCGCCCAATAAACAGGTCCGCATTCCTCGGCCTTATCGCCGCCTTGGGAAATCCCGGAGGCACCGTCGGCCACGCTGCAAAGTCCGGCGGCAGCGTGATCTTCGCCGGGTCATAGAGGTCGAAGAAGCGCTTCGGGGCCTGTGGCGGGCTGTGCGGTTTGGAGAATCCGCAGCCCACAAAGAACGGCCTGCTCGGGTCCGCCGCGCACCGCTCCAGAAAACTGATCGCCCTGTCCGCCACAAGGTAATCGCCCGCTCCCTCCCCATTGCCTTCGAGTACCAGAATCTCGTCGGAGTGCGCCGCGCGCTCATTGTCCGCCGGCAACGGCGGCAGCACGCCGCTGGGCATCGTGATCTGCGCCCGCGGAACATCCATCTTCGTGCCCAACTGCGTCGGCCGCATCGACTCCACATCCCCGTCGAACTCCGTCCACGCCGCCGGATCGTCCAGCCCAGCATGGAACAGCTTGCCGCTCCGCAAGGTTGTATACCCGTGCTCGCGGAACAGATGCGGCAGCGTCGTCCACTCCGGGTGCGCCTTCACCACCGGTGCCGTATTGCCGAGGATCCCCGTCTCCCGCGGCGGATGGCCGGTAAACAACGACGACCGCGAAGGATTGCACAGGGGAAACTGGCAGTAGTTACGGTCGAAGCGCACGCCCGCCGCGCCCAGCGCGTCGATGTCGGGGCTGTGCACATGGAAGCGGCTGTTGTAGCTCGCCAGCTCCGGCCGCATGTCGTCGGACATAAAGAACAGCACATTCAGCGGACGGCGCCGTCGCGCGACCGCAGGCGATTTGTTGCCTGCGCCGGGAGCGGGCATGGCAGTGGTCTCCGCCGGTGCGGGCGTGGGCAGCGCAGTGGCCAGTGCTGCGCCCGCGGCCTTGCTGAGGAAGCTGCGGCGGGTAGTAGTGTTGGCGTCCCGTTTGTCCATCTTTTGCTGGCCTCGTTGCGAATGCTTCAAGAGTCTACGCCCACACACCGAAATCCAATATTGGACGCTGTGCTGTCCGCCGTGTTGGAGGTCCGCGCCGCCACCCGGTAGCGATTGCAATACGACGCGTGGCATAGAAAAGACCCACCCTTCATCACCTTTGCCTCACCTCGCGCCGGCCCCTTCGGATCGTGCAGCGGCCCCGGTCCATGTTCCACGCCGAACCAGTCCGCGCACCACTCCCACACATTTCCCGTTATCGAGTGCAGCCCAAACTCGTTTGCCGGAAAACTGTCCACCGGACAAGCCCCCGCAAACCCATCCTCCGCCGTATCCACCCGCGGAAACTCCCCCTGCCAGATATTGCACAGATGCCGCCCGCCCGGCGTCAGCTCATTGCCCCACGGATACAGCCTCTGCACGAGGCCCCCCCGTGCCGCATACTCCCACTGCGCCTCGCTCGGCAGCGCTTTGCCCGCCCACGCTGCATACGCTGCCGCATCGTTCCATGAGACATGCACCACCGGATAATTCCCCCGCCCCTCCACATCCGAGCCCGGCCCCTCCGGATGCCACCAGTCCGCGCCATTCACCTTGCACCACCACGGCGCCGCGGCAACAGTATCTTCCACCAGTTCATCCAGCCGCTCCGGCGGCAGATGCATCCAGAAGACGAACGACCAGGCAAACGCCTCCGCCTCGGTGCGATAGCCGGTGGCCTCGATAAAGGCCGCAAAGTCGCGATTTGTAACCGGAAATGTATCGATTGCAAACGGCGAGAGCGTGACCCGGCGTATCGGCCCTTCTCCGTCGGCCGTGAACGCGTGTGCATAGTCGGTGCCCATCAGGAACTCCCCGCCGGGCAGCGAGAGGATGGGGCGGCCGCGGTCAGCCGTCTCCGGGCCGCGCTCATAGTTCGGCTGCGGCGCAGGTGGCCGGAGACTTCGTGCGGCGAGGGGTGCGCAGCAAGCCTTCATCGTCATAGGGCCGCTATTGCGGGTTGGGCTGGGTGTCCGGAGTCAGGCCCGGCCTGCCGCCCTCTTTGCCCGGCCGTTCGCCGCCAAGTCCACGTGTACCCGGAGGCAGAAGCGAACAGACCTCCGAGCAGCTCTTGCCGATCTTGTGGACGGAGTCGATCTCAATCGAGGCCGGGGTGCGCGCAACACGCGGCGTGAGAACGCCCTCGATCTCGATCTGGTGGCCGCTGAGGTCGGAGGTGGCGAGCTTCCCGGTGAGCCGGGCGCAGACCGAGTCGGCGCTGAGGATGAACGTGCCCTTGTCGGTGGCGGATTCCATCACACATCCGGAGTAGGCAGAGGGGGCCGCAGTCGCGCCCGCGGCCGCCGTCAAGGGAGCGGGCTTGGCCTGAGCGGGCGCACCCTGCACCGCTGCCGGCGGCGCGGCCTGGGCGCTGGATTGGGCGCCGGACTGAGCGTGCAGCGGAAGCTCGGCGGCGCCGGCAATGAAGACGAGTGCAAGTCTGATGACAAAGCTGGACATCGACGCTCTCCGATGGTGAGACGAACTCACGTGCCTGCGTTGTTTCACTCTCCCTCCTCTCTGGGATGCGCCTTCGGACCCTCGACGGCGTGCTCCACCTTGTCGGCGATGTGTTCGACCTCGCCGACGATCTCCGCCAGCAGGTGCTGGCTGCGATGGTATCCGCTCTCCTCAAGATAGCGAAACACCAGGAAAAATCCCGCACCCCAAAGCGCCCATATCGGCGTGAAGTACTGCCAGATCAGCAGTATCTGAAAACTCCCCATCGCCAGCGCCGCAAACGCGATCACACTGGCCACAAAGGCCTTCTCCGGCGACGAAATATACGGCTGGTGCCTCGCATCATGCGCCCAATACAGGCAGTACACCGCAATGATGAACAGAATCAGGGTCCCCAGCGTCACCCACAGCGGCACCTCTGTCAGGAACCTCTCGTCCAGCAGCGACTCCACATAGTTCGCCTGAAGATAAATTCCCGGCTTATCGCCACCGGGAAAGTTCTGCATATCGTCCTCGTCGATGTCCCCCACGGCAACCACCTTGCCCACGAGGCTCTGGTGGTCCTTCGTCAGGTTATGCGCCGGCAGCCTCCATCCATTCTTCGCGCATTCGATCGCCTTGCCGTTGATCACCACCGGATCGGGCTCCGCGCTGCACACAGCCGTCATCTCGTTGATCGTCGGCAGATCGATGAACGTGGTATACGGATCAATCCCCGATGCAATCAACTTCGGCAGCCTGCCCCGCGTCTCCAGCCCCGGATCGGCCGCCTGCGCCGCCACAAACGAAAGCGTGTCCCCATCCGTGGCCGCAAGTTGCGTCGGCGGCGTCTGTGTCGCATCGAAGATCGGCCAGCGGATCGGGATCTTCAGCGTGTCCGCGTTGATCCGCGTCAACCCCTGAAGCACGCTCGTCCCCGGCTGGAACCCCATCGCGTCCGGCGCCTTCGCCAGACAGCCCGACGCACTCGTCCCCGCGGGCAGAGGATCGCTCGGCTCGCCCACCACCACCGGAATGCTGCTCGCCTCAAGCGTCGAGACAAACAAGTTGTTCGTCGCTTCGTCATCGCACGAAGACCGCGAGTAGTACTTGTCGATCATCACTACCTGCGCGCCCAGCTTCGCCAGGTCCGGCACCAGATGCGTCAGAAACCCCCGCGAGGCGCAGACGTTCTCCAGCAGGTCGGGCTGGTCGATCTGCACGATGGCGACGCGCGGGCTTCCCGCGGCGCGCACCCCGCGCTCCGCGATGGGGTCGTAGAGCCGCTCCGACATGCTGCTCTGGTCCACCATCTCGAACGAGCACGCGCTCCCCTGCTCCGTCAGCGACCATCCCATTACATGCAGGTCCTCATACATCAGCGCCAACAGGATCAGCCCCATCGGAATCAACGGCCAGAAGCGCCTCATCCCGCGCCGCGCAAGCGCCGCCGTCTCCGCCTTCGCTGCGTCCTTCTTGTCCGTCATCGCGTCGGCCCCGCCGCGCCCGGCCCCAGCGCAAAGTCCGTCGAGTCTTCGCTGCGCCCCATCACCGGGGTCTGCTGCAGGTTGTACTGGCGGAACTCAGTCGCGACCCGGTCGCTTACGTGCTTCTGCGTGTAGTTGAAGATCTGGCTCAGCGGGGCCGAGCCGCCCTCGTCGTGCAGCGCCTGCACCAGATAGTAGGTAAAGAAGCCATGCTTCAGGGTGTCGCTCTCCAGCGACTCCTGCTCTGTCCCGCTCGCTGCAAACACCATCCGCCCAGACCCCTGCGTGATGTGGCCCAGGGTCTGCGCGGAGGGCGCCGCATTCTTAATCCCCGGTGCGATCATCTTCGGGTCGTTCACCGCTGCATTCCCGCTGTAGCAGGTGTCGAGAAAGATCGCTGCCTTACGCGCCTTCACGCGCGTCGCAATGGCATTCGAGATCTCCACCATCGGCAGGGCGGTGGCGTAAAGGCTGTCCGGGTCGATGTTCGCGCCGATCTCCGTGTCGTGGGTGATGATGTAGTTCACCCCCACCGTATCCAGATCGCGCGAAGACCCGTGTGTCGCCACGTACACCACCACCAGATCGTCCGGCGCTGCGCTGCGGGCCAGCCAGTTGAGCTGCATCTTGATGTTTCTGGTGGTGGCGTCCGCGTTCATCAGGGTGCGCACGTGGTCGGACTTGAAGCCGCCGACCTTGGGATCGAGCAGCGCCGACGCGAAGCTCTGCGCGTCGCTGGCGGTGTACTTGAGCGGTTCTATGTTCTGGTCCGTGAAGGAGCCGATGCCGACGATCAGCGCCCAGCGGTCGGCGGGATGGCTGCTGTCGGTCGGCGCGGAAGCCGTCGCCGGGCCAGTGACGGCGCGGGTGCCCGCGCGCAGCACCGGCGTCGACAGAACGAAGGGATTGAGCTGCTCGGTGCTCGCGTCCGAGGGAAACCTCTGCGCCTGGCGCATGGCAAAGTCCGCGAGCGCGGCGTGGCCCAGTTTTCTTTCCACCAGCGAGCGGTAGTACCAGGCGTCGCCCAGCTCCCCGCAAAGCTCCGCGGCTCGTTTCAGCAGTTGGTCCGCATCGCCGAGCTCGTCCGCGGTGGAGTCCGCGCGCATCTTCTCCAGCGCCTGCACCACCAGGTCCACACCCGCGCCGCACCGGCCCTGCGCCGCCGCCGGCCGCGCTCCGAGCCACGCCCAGGCCAGCGCGACGGCCAGCGCCGCAGTTCGACCTATGGCTGTCGAGGGTCTTGGTCTCATCGAGGATATTCTCTGCTGAGCCTTGTCTTGCCCAATTCGCTCGCGATGTTCTTTCGCCTTATGGCTGCGCGCGCGAACGCTCCTTCATCGCCGCAATGATGGCCCTGGTGTGACGATCTTACCGTGCCGCTCAACTGCTCTTGCCGGAGGCCGCCGCGGCATGATGCGTCGCAGGGCCCCGCGCCCGCGACTTCATCGCCGTGATCACCCGCCCCGAAACCTTGTTCTTCGAAAGCTCGACCTGCCCCTGCACGCTGAGGTCGAAGTTCACCGTCCGCGCATGCTGGATGGTGTCGATGATATTGCCCTCGTCCATCCCCGCCTCCGCCATGGAGATGACCTGGTCGTTGGTCATCGCATCGGCCGGGGTAGATGCGGATGAGGAGGAGGAAGCGGCAGTGCGTGTCGTCGTCGCCGGCTTCGTCGCGGTCTCGCTGGGCGCCTTCTGCTCGCCCAGGAGCTTGTAGTGCGCCAGCGCGGTGTCGATGCGCGTCTGCGGCTGCATAAAGTACTTCTCGGTGGGCTTGCCGTCGATCGCCTTGCCGTAGTCGATCGAAGCCTGCTGCAGATACTTGCGCGCCTGCTGCAGGTCTTCGGCCTGGTAGGCGAGCGCCTCATTGGCGACGCCCAGGTCGTAGAGCCGGTAGGCGTCCTCCTCCGGCTTGGGGAACGGCTTCATGGTCTCCAACTGTTCGAGCGCCCGGGTCCATAGCTTGGATTCCATCAGCTTGTCCGCCTGGTCGAGCGCGCCGCCCTTGGCCAGGTAGATGTCCACCTGCTCCGTGGTGTTCACCAGGTGCGAGGCGATCTGCAGCGCCGCGTCCTGGAGAAGGCGGTTGCGCAACTCCACCTGAGTGGGTGGAGTGTCGTCGTCGGCGCCGCCCCTGGTCAGGTGCGTGACCGTGTGGGTCATGGAGTGCAGGACGCCCTGCTGCGCGCCGGCGGCCGTATACTCCTGGTCGAACTTCGCGGTCACGTTGTCCGCGGCCAGCGACCGTCCGCTGCGCTCGTCTTTGGCCTGAAAGCTGACCGTAAGCACGCCGCTCACCCGCACCATCGCCTGGTTCTGCACCGGGCCGTTCTTCGCTCCCGGCGTCAGCACGGCCTGCGAGGTCGACTGCTTTTGCGGCCCCGAGTAGCTTGTGATCCGGCAGGAGATGACGGTATCGGCGTGGCCATCCTCGCTGCGCAGGCGCGCATCGTTGCGGACGATGATGCTCTCCAGAGTGGACTTCAGGTCGGTGGCGAGGTCGGTCGACACGTTACTCGGCGCAGTGGCCACTACTTTGAAGGTTGTGCCCTCGATGCGCCCGGTCGGCGGAAGTTTGCGCGCGACCACGATCTTCTTGCGATTGATGATCAGGCTGCCGAAGTTCTGCGCGCGGATCGTCCCCGCAAGGCCCGCGGCTTCGACCGCCACCAAGAGTCCCAGCACAAACATCCGGCCTGTCCTGCACATATCTCTCTCCAGCTCAACCGGCCCCGGCCATCGGGCTCCACTTCGACTGTACTTCGCGGCCCCGGCTTCTGTTCGAGGCCGCCATCGCTTTGCCGGCCTTGCCGCTACGCGCCCGGCTTCTTGCCCGTGCCGGTGGACGCTTTGGCAGGCGCCGGCGTAGAGGAGCCCGACCCGGAATCGCCCGCCGCTGGCGCCGGCGACGACGGGAACGACCATCGCGAAGTTGAGGTCGATGCCGGCGCGGCTGTTCCGGCGGCGAGCGGCTTCAGGCCGATGGACGCGGAGAGGTAGGTGATGTCGGGCTTGAGCGCGGCGGCCAGGTCGTAAACGGACGCGGTGCTGGGCGAGCCTTTGGGCACCAGGTACCCCTGCTGCAGGTCGAGCTTGTCGAGATAGGGTGTCAACTCCGCGGAGAAGGAGTTGGGTACCAGCACATAGTCGCCGGCGACGAGGTTCAGTCCCTGCGACGTCTGAGCCAACTGACGGGCCAGCTGTGTGGCATAGGCCGGACGGGGCATGCTGTTGAGCAGGAAGGTGGTGCGCTGCTCCATCGCGCCGTAGAGGGTGCAGAAGCCCTTGAGCGCGCTGACGCTGATGGCGGGCAGGCCGATCAGCGGGGCGAACCGGCCCACCTCGGTGTTGAGGTTCTTAATGATCGTGAATAGCAGGGAGTCTTTGTGGGTCATGGAGAGGTTCACAGCCATCTGCCCGGAGCCGCCGGGCAGCACCATCTGCTTGGTCTTCTGTGCGCTGGTGGCGGGGTCGAAGCTGAGGTCCTCGAGCGGCGGCAGCTTGCCCGTCTTGTCGGGAAACAGGCCGGCCAGCGACATCCACGCCATGGTGTCCAGGTACTCCGGCATCAGCGACTGGGCCTGGACCACATCGATGCGCAGCTGCGCGGACTGCAGCTGGTCGAAGGTCTGGCGATCGTCTCCCGCCATGCGGAAGCCGTTGACCGCGACGCTGGCGGTGATGTCGCCGGGATGGTCCAGCAGCTCCTCGGTCGTGATGCTGGTGGCCTGGCGCAGACTGGTCTGCTTGGTCTTGGGGTCGGTGTAGTAGTGGTAGTAGTCCACCAGCCGGCCGGGGGCAGTGTTGGAGCTGCCGTCGGCGGCAGGCTTCTTGAACAGCCCGCGGCCATGCACGCCGGAGGGCGGCGCGTTGGCCGAGTCCGCCGCCGTGCCGAAGCTGTCCCAGAAGCTCTGCGAGTCGTGCGCTCCTTGCGCCGGGCCCAGGGCATCGGCCACGTCATTCTTGCCCAGGATGGCCATTAGCCTCTCGGCCAGCGCGTTGGAACTCGCTCCGGATTCGAGCAGGCCAATCAGGCCGCTCGCCATCAGACCTTGCTGAAGAAATGTACGTCGACTCGCGCTCATGGTTGCACGTCCGGTCCACCGCAGAGTTGCCGTGACGGCGGATGAGAGGCTCAGGGGGTACCCCCGAATATAGCGCCATTTGGGCCCGCGAGGGAAGGAACCGAGGCAATTATTCACCTCGAGCCGACCGCCGGGCGCTCCCTGCATCACAGAGACGCAACGCCCCCCGGAAAGACGCAGTTGGCGCGCGACCCGCGGGCAACCGCGCTCGGGCCGCGGCGCCGCCGAACGACGCGATCAAATGTCGTTGCAGCGATGTCAAAATGGTTCTCTCGCGTCGCGTCGCGGCTTGCGTTGGCAGACGCGGTCGCATAGCCTCGATCTGTTGGCCACCGAAACCCAATCCCGCGGCAGAAACGTCCTCGGCCAGCCGCTCGCCACCTGCGGCTGCGAGCCGATGACGGGCTTCTACCGCACGGGATGCTGCGAGACCGGGCCGGAGGACTTCGGCGTCCACACCGTCTGCTGTGTCGTGGATGAGGCTTTTCTGCAAGCGTCCAAGGCCCTGGGCAACGACCTCTCGACGCCCATGCCGGAGCATGGCTTCCCGGGGCTCAAGTCCGGCGACCGCTGGTGCGTCTGCGCGGCGCGCTGGCTCCAGGTGCAGCAGGCCGGAGCAGCGTGCGCGATTGTGCTCGAGGCCACGCACGAAGCGACTTTGAGGATCGTTCCCTTTGAGCTGCTGATTCAATACGCGGTCATTCCGGACCAACTGCACTAGCTCTGGTCGAGCCCGAGCGGAGGCGTCAGCGCACCATCCACGCCGAAGCTGCCACCACCACGCCCGCAATCCCCAGCGCCAACCCGCCCACAAAGTAACTGCGCCGCCGCGTGAACAGTGTGATCGAGGAGAGCACCACCGAGATCTGCAGCAGAGCCTCGCCCAGGTCGAAGTGCCCGGCCTTCGACTCGGCTCGCTTCACCTCGCGCTCCAGCTCATGCGCCGTGTCCTCCTCCTGCGCCAGCTCCACATTCCATTTCACCAGTCGCGCCCTGTACTCGGCCAGCTTGGCCTCGGTCGCCTGCGAGTCCACCCGCGGCTGCAGTTGCAGCATGTCCAGGTCGAGCGAGAGATTGTCCTCGCGGCTCTTCTTTGCATCGTAGAGGTTCCACTCATCGCCGGAGCGCGATTGCAGCAACACCGCCTCGGTGTGGGCGCGATGACCGAGCACCGTCACCATAGCCACCAGCACCGCGAGGATCGAGATCGCCAGCGAGATGCTGGTCAGCGACGCCTCGCCGCCCTCTTTCATCTCCTTTGAAAACTCCTGCATCTCCGTTGCTTCCATGCGAGCCATTCTAGCGCCGGCAGGTTTTCAACTCACAACTAGCCCTTATCGTCCCACCCCGGCAACTCCTGTGAGCCGGTGATCAGGCGCGCGCCATTGCGCAGCGTAAGGTAGGTCCACGCCCACTGGGCAAAGACGCTGAGCCGGTTGCGGAAGCCGATCAGGAAGTAGATGTGCACAACGAGCCAGGCGAACCAGGCCGGGAAGCCGCTCCAGTCGGCCTTGAAGGGCCAGACGATGCGGGCGACGGCGGCCTTGCGCCCGATGGTGGCCATGTCGCCCTTGTCGAAGTAGTGGAAGGGCTTTTGCTTGCGGCCCTCGGAGCCGGCCTCGCGGCCGACGAGGAGGCCGATGCGGCGGGCCGCGTATTTGCCCATCTGCATGGCGGGCTGGGCGACGCCCGGCAACACCCTGCCATTTTCCTCCACGTGCGCCAGGTCCCCGCACACGAAGATCTCGGGATGGCCGGGCGGGTTGAGGTACTCATCGACGATGACGCTGCCTTTCTTGTCGACGGGGACGCCGAGCATCCTGCCCAACGGAGACGCCTGCACGCCCGCGGCCCACAGGGTGACGACGGCGTCGATGCGTTCGTTGCCCACCATCACATAGCCGGGCTGGAGGTCGGTGACCTGCGCATTGGTGCGCAGCTGGACGCCGAGGGCCTCCAGCTGCTGGCAGGCCTTGAGCTGCAGGTCCGGGGGATACATGCCGAGAATGTGCGGGGAGCCCTCAAGGATGAGGATCTGCGTGGAGTGGGTGTCGATGTGGCGGAAGTTCTTGCGCAGGTAAAGGCGGGCGATGTCAGAGATGGCTCCGGCGAGTTCGACGCCGGTGGGACCGCCGCCGACGATGACGAAGTTGAGCGGGTGATGGGTCCCCTTCTCCACCATCTGGCGCTCGGCGAGTTCGAAGGCGAGCAGGACGCGGCGGCGCATCTCCAGGGCGTCCTCAACGGTCTTGAGTCCCGGGGCAAGCGCGGCCCAGCCCTCGTGGCCGAAGTAGGAGTGGGTGGCGCCGGACGCGAGGATGAGGTAGTCGTAGGGCAACTGCACGCCGGTCTTCAGCTTCACTCGATGACCGTCCAGGTCGAAGCCAACCACCTCGTCCATCAGCACCTCGATGTTGGGGTGGTCCTTGAGCAGGGACCGAATGGGCTGGGCGACGTCAGCGGGCGAAAGCACCGCCAGCGCGACCTGGTAGAGCAGGGGCTGGAAGGTGTGATAGTTCTTGCGGTCGACGACGGTGACGTCGACGGACAGGCTGGCGAGGGCCATGGCGGCGTTGATGCCGGCGAAGCCTCCGCCGATCACCACCACGCGCCGCCGCACCCTCCCGGTCTGCGCCGTCCCCGCCGGATCAACCGCTGCATCCGCCATTTTGCCCTCCCATCTGTGGCTCGGTGTCGATCAGCTCCCGGTACCCGGCCCGCCTCCCTCAAGAGTGTAGATGCCCAAGGAAACCCCTCGATGCAAAAGGGTTGCGAGCCGGCCCGACTCCCGCCCCCGACCCTAGGTTCCAAATTGGGCCCGGCGCAACTGCCACATGGAGGATTTTGGTTACAACTCAGCAATCCCTTTGATAGGATTGACTCCTCCCCTAAATAGATGTATTTCCCTCCTCCCCGGAGATTTCACCGGAGGGCCTGCCCGTGCTCTGCGCGGAACGGCGACCCATCGCGAGTTCCGGGGCAGAGGCTGGTCGGTTTGGCAGTTCAAGCTGGAAAAAGAAAGGGACCCCATGAAACTCTTCCATTCGCTCCTTATCATTGCTGCTCTTACTCTTATTCCCACGTCCACGGTCGCAACCGCCCAATCCGCGGCGCTGGCCTCGACCCAGGCCTCCAGCGCTTCGCCCGCGCTGATTGCCGCGGTTCCCCGTCCCGCGGCCTTCTCCAGTTCGGCCGATCAGTCCCTTCCGTCCGACAACCGGCCCGCGGCGTCCGCAGTCGGTTCTTCTTCCGCCGCGATGGCCTCAGAGGGCAGTACCCGGCCATTCTCCAGCCTCGGTATTGGTGTCAAAGTCGGCACCGGCGGTATCGGCTTCGACGTTGCCACTCCTTTGGTTCCCGGCCGTCTCAACCTGCGCGGCGGGGCCGGCTTCTTGTCCTACACCACCACATTCACCGCCAGCAATGACAATATCAACGGCACTCTCAAGCTCAATGGCGCCGAGGTCATGGCCGACCTCTTCCCCTTCAAGGGAAGCTTCCGCCTTTCCGCCGGGGTAACTGTGCACAACAACACCGCCGTCAACGGTACGATCTCTATTCCTTCGGGAGGCACGCTGACCAACGGCGACAACAAGTATTACAGCGACCCCGCCGCTCCGCTCGGAGGCACCGCCGCCTTCACCTTTGGCAGCATGGCCGTTCCGCGTTTCACCTTGGGCTGGGGCAACATGGCGCCGAAGCACGGCCACGTCCGCTTTGAGACCGAGATCGGCATCGAGTACATCGGCAATCCCACAGTGCTTTGGAACGTCACCGGCATGGGCTGCACCAACACCGCCTCTGTCGCAGGCGCCACCACATGCGCTCCCTCGGGCGCATCGAGCACCGCATGGGGGCCAGTCGCTCCGGCCGACATCGCCCAGCAGCAGGCCAACCTGCAGAACGACGTCAACTTTCTGAGGTTCTTTCCCATCCTCAACATTGGTCTAAGTTACAAGATCCACTAGAGCATTTCTGCTGTGGGTGTTTACGAAGCCGCGGGCCCCAACACCATTTTTCCCAGGAAAAAGGGGCGCTCGTGGATGTCCAGCAGATCGCAGTAACAGTGAAATGCTCTGGAGAGCGGCAACTCCGGTGCAATGGCAGGGAAGTCGGGTTGTGCGATGTTCGCGACTGCCGCGAACATCGCGCAACCGCGCTTTGCGGCTGCTCTGAGCGTGGGTCGAAGCGCCGGCGGCATTGTGAACCAAGAAGGACAACTTGCTGAAAACTAGAACTTGATCGCCAGCCCGGGCGCCGATACTCTAGACCGCAAGCGTAAAGAGCTAGGCCTTACGCGAAACTTCGGTCCTTCCCGAGCGTTATGAGACCCTACCTCCCCGTTTCACTTCGACTCGGCCGCTTCGTTGTCTCAGCGTGCCTGCTTCTATCGATCCTTTGTCTGCTGGAACGCCCCGCGTATGCCTATGTCGATCCGGGTTCGGGTCTTCTCGCGTTCCAATCGCTCAGCGCTTTTATCACCGGAGGCCTGTCTGTTCAGACCGAGACTTACCACGGAAGGCGACTCCCAGGCGCTTCCCAAGAGCAATCCCACCAAGACAAAATAAGCGGACCCAATACCGCTGTTGTTGTGGAGAATGTCTTCTCGCTGTTCCTCGCGGTCGAGGCGGCGACCGTTCCCCTTTTATCCATTGACTCTGCCTCGGGAAGCGATCTTCATGAAAGCGTTGATACATCCGGCGAGCACCGCCTTCGGTCTGGCGGTCCTTTGCTGCCTCGTGCTGATTGCGCCCATCGTCAGTCTCGACCATCTCCTGATCTTCCATGACAGCGGCGCGCCCCAGGCGATCTTCCTGCCCGTCCTGGCCGATCTGGCCATCGTCTGGTTCCTGGTCACGCTTATCCTCTTGCGCGCCAGAAGGCAGGGCAGGTTGAGAGTCGCTATCTGGTCCGCGGTTATCCTTTTCTTTCCCTGGCTGCTGCTGGAAGATGGGGCCATCCTTAAGGCGTGGAGCGTCCACCATCGGGTGAGCATCGCGTTGTTTGCCTGGTCGGGTCTCTGCTGGACCGCCGTGAACGCCTTCTGGCGTCCCGCCTTCCAGCCCCACTTCGAGCGTCTCGTGGGTTTCTGGAAGACCGTCTTCGTCTTCCTCACGCTCAACAATGCGCTCATGGTGGCCCAGCTTCTTTGGTGCTTTTGGGAGGCTCGGGCCATCCAGGTACCGCGCCCGCTGCACGCGCGCGTCTCCCAGCTCGCTGAAGCAGGCCAGACCAAGCGGCCCCGCGTCATCTGGATTATCCTCGACGAACTCTCCTACCGGCAGGTCTACGAGCGGCGCTTCCCCTCGGTCCAACTGCCTGCGTTCGATCGACTCGCAGCCCAGTCGACCGTATTCACCCATGTGCAGCCCGCGGGAATTTATACAGAGGAAGTGGTGCCGTCCCTCATGACCGGACTTCCCGTGAACGCCGTTCGGCCCAAAGTCGATGGCGTCCGGCTCGCCCTTCATGACCCCATGAACGATCGGTGGGTGGAGTTCCGCCAGCACGACACCATCTTTCAGGACGCGCTGGATGACGGCTATAGCACTGCCATCGCAGGCTGGTACAACCCCTACTGCCGGGTCCTTCCCGAGGTCCTCGACCACTGCTATTGGAGCTTTAGGCAGGGCGACGATCATGGTATGTTTGTTGAATCGACGCTGTTGCGCAATACCCTGGCGCCCTTCGTATATGCGGCCTCCCACGTCGTTCCGCGCAAGGGCGATAGCCGCTACGACGCGCAATTGGGCGATGCCCAGATCGAAGACTTCCGCGGCATTTCCTCCGCCGGCGACCGCCTCCTGACCGACTCCTCAGTCACCTTCCTTCTGCTTCATCTGCCGGTTCCGCACCCCGGCGCAATCTATGACCGCCGAAGCGGGGCCTTTGCGGACTATGGCGGTTCCTACCTCGACAACCTTGTCCTCGCCGACCAGTACCTGGCGCATGTGCAACAACTGTTGCAGCAGCGCGGCGAATGGGATTCGTCGGCGGTGATCGTTATGGGCGACCACTCCTGGCGCACCAAGGCGGTTTGGGTGGGAACGTCGTTCTGGATGCCCGAGGATCAGGCCGCCAGCGACGGCGGCCAGTTCGATCCTCGCCCGGCTTACATCGTCAAACTGCCTGGCCAGACTGAGGCCGCAAACGTAGAGGAACCATTCGCGGCCATCAACACCCGTGCCCTGCTGCAACACATCCTCAGCGGATGCATCCGCACTCCGCAGGATCTTGCCGCGTTCGCGCGCGCAGCCCCGGCGCAGGGTCCGGATCAACATCCATTGCGGGAGGTCAGGTCGATCGCTCAACTGCAGCATTGACCGAGTTTGAAGTGCAGGCGATTTCAGGTCTTGAGGAAGCATACAGCTCTTGCGGCCGTCTGTAGCACCCTCAGGCCCCGTGGTGCCGGATCACGGTATCCACGACTCCCGCGTCCCAATCCCTCAAGAAAACTCCCGGGGCGCTTGCATCTTTTGCGGTATTTCATGCGTCTCTTATGTTCGATAGGGTTTCACTGATCGACTCTCCACAAAGGGAGGCTGCAACTATTTCCGCCAAACCGTGTTTTTTCACTGAATTCGGTTGTTCTGGGGCGTTCCTCGTTTGAGCAATCGCGCGCCGCTTCTAGTCCGCTAAAGCGGCCTTTCACCAGAGAAAGGCTTACCATGAGGCGACTTATCTCCTTTTCGCTCGCGATGTTGATCGCTTTTTGCCTGCTTCTGGGCACCGAACGCAGGGCATGGGGATACGTTGACCCGGGCTCCGGCCTGATCGCGCTGCAGACGTTCTTCTCCGTGGTCGCGGCCTATGCCTACTTCATCCGCCGCCGCATACGGATGTTCTTCTCGCGCAAGAAGGAGCCGACGGGCGCGCTTCCAGTGGCGTCCAAGACAGGTGACGTCAGCGAAGTCGCATGACCCTTGCATCGCCCAGTGCCACGTTCCGCGATCCTGCCGGCTCGCTTACCTTTGAAGACGATCGGGTCGTTCGCCGGATCATGGCTGCGTCGCGCGGTGAAGTGCTCGAATTTCTGGAATCTTCTTTCTGTCGAAAGCTGCAGCACCGCGGCGACCTGATTGATGCTGCAATCGACGACTCGGGCAAAGATCTGTTCCTGCACCATCCCAGAATCCCCATCCCTACCTATCCCTGGGAGTGGACCCCATCCCAATGGCTCGCCGCGGGCGAGCTTACGCTGGACCTCTGCGATGAGGCCTTGAGTGCCGGCTGGATACTGAAGGATGCGACCCCGCTCAACATTCTCTTCCATGGCGCGCGCCCCGTCTTCGTCGACATCCTCTCCTTCCAGCGTCGCGACCCGCAGTCCTCCATCTGGCTGGCGTACGGTCAATACGTGCGGACCTTTCTGCTGCCTTTGCTGATGAACCGGATGCTCGCGTGGCCGCTCTCGCTCAGCCTCTTCCAGCGCGACGGGTACGAGCCCGCGGAATGCTATGCGGCGCTGGGATGGGGCGACCGACTCTCCCGCTCGGCCTTCTGGTCGATCACCCTGCCAGCTGTCCTCGATAGGCGGCAGGAGAAACGCCAGAACAAGCATCAAGACAGCCTCCGGGACAGGCGCAAGGCAGACCGCCAGCCCAGGGAGTCGGCGCCCCGGAAGCCACTACTCCGCGTCGTCGACCCTGAAGTGACGACCGCCGTCCTCAAGCGCACCCTGAACGATCTTCGCTGGCGCACGCGCCGCGCCATGCCGCAGAGCGAGTCCTCGGGCTGGAGCGAATATCAAGACACGCTCACCCACTACACTCCGGAGGAGACCCGCCAAAAGCTCAAGTGGGTGCGCGGCGCCATCGATGTCGCGCAACCGAGGCGCGTGCTCGATATTGGCGCCAACACCGGCGAGTTCAGCGCGATGGCCGCCGCGGCCGGCGCCGAGGTTGTTGCGCTGGAGCGCGACCAAGCTGCTGCCAATAGCCTCTTCAACATGGCGCGCGAGCGCAACCTGGCCATCCAGACCATATGTGCAGACCTCGCCCGGCCAACTCCGGCGGCGGGATGGGAGAACGCAGAGTCGCTGGCCCTGCTGCCTCGCCTCGAGGGCCGTTTCGATCTGGTACTGATACTGGCGGTCATCCACCACCTGATTCTGATGGAGCAGATCCCCATCCCCGCGATTCTCAACCTCTGTCACCGCCTCACCACGCGCTATCTGGTGGTGGAGTGGGTGCCCGTCCAGGACCCCATGTACCAGAGCTTGATGCGTGGCCGCGACAACCTCTACGGAACGCTGACTGAAAGCGACATGCTCCGGGCATGCGACGGCCTTTTTCGCGACCTCAGCCGCCATCGCCTCGATAACGGCCGTGTGCTCTTCCTTCTGGAGAGGATCTCTCAAGCCGCTGCAGAGTAGGCATCAAGGCGCAGGAAGAATTCCCGGGATCGAGTGTGCAGAGACGCAGAGAGCAGTTCCGCATGCTGAAGAAATTCTGCCAGTGCTTGGGCCTGGCCTCGCTCATCCTCGTCATCAACTACGGGGACCTGCTGGGCGGCGGCGCGGACGTGCGCATGCACACCCCTTTCGCCCTGGCGCGCATCTGCTACGCTCAGATTGCAGACATACTGATTGTTGCGGCGCTGTTCTTTGTGCTGCTGTCCGCACTCTCGCGCACCCGATTCTACCCATGGGGGCGGCTGGTTCTGGCCATCCTCATCCCGCCGTACCTGATCGAACGCACCCAGTCCTTCTACCCCTTCGACCTCATCCAGGGAGTGGTGGCAGGCATCTTCGTCGTCTGGGCAGGGCTGTTGCTTCTGCTTCTACTGCGCTTCGGCAAGTGGTACCGGCGTCTGATGCGCGTCGGCAGCGGAGTCGCCGCGGCGCTGGTTATCTTCGCGGTGAGCAGCATCGCCCAAATGCTGTGGGTGGCCCGCTGGAGGCCGGCGCCCAACCAGATCGATGCAGCGTGGGAGACAACCCCGCAGCCGCCGCGCCAACATCCTCTGCTGGTGTGGATCATCTTCGACGAGCTCTCCTACGATCAGGTTTTCGAGCACCGCGCGCATGACCTCAACCTGCACAACTTCGACGCACTGCGCAGCCAAAGCACGCTCTTCACCGACGCGCAACCCGCCGGCTATCACACCGTCGACGTGATCCCCTCGCTGCTCACCGGCAAGATCGTCGACAAGACCCGCTACAACTTCCACAATCGCCTGTGGGTGCATCATGAATCGCAGTCCGGGTGGCAACCCATCGACGGCGCTGACACCATCTTCGGCGAAGCGCAGAGCGCGGGATGGCGCACCGCTGCGGTCGGCTGGTACAACCCCTACTGCGCCATCTACTCCGACGCCATCCAGAACTGCTACTGGACCAACCACGATATGTTCGACGGTCTCATGGCCCAGAACGCCACCTTTCCCGAAAATGTCGTCACCCCCCTGCGCCAGGTCATCCGCGAGATGCGCTCGCCCGCGCGCGCCGACCGCGACCTCTGCACCTTCGACGTCCGCCACCGCTACCAGACCCACATCGACCTGCAGCAGCACGCCCTGGAACTGCTGCACACCGACCAGGCCGACTTCATCTTCCTCCACTTCTCGGTGCCCCACAGCCCCAACATCTGGAGCCGCATCCACGACGACTACACCCAATTCTGCGACAGCTCCTACCTCGACAACCTCGCCCTCACCGATCGCGTCCTTGGCAACTTGCTCTCCGTCCTCGAAGCCTCGCCGCGATGGGACCAGACCACGCTGATTGTTGAGGGCGACCACTCCTGGCGCATCGACGAGTGGAACTGGCTGCCCGCATGGACCCAGGAGGACGACGCAGCCTCACGCGGCGTCTTCGATCCCCGCCCCGCGCTGATCGTTCATCAAGCCGGCCAGAGCCAGCCGCAGACAGTAAGCGCGCCGTGGCCGCTGATTCAGATTCACTCCGTCGTCGAACAGATCCTCCACGGCCAGCCGCCCACACTATAGTTGGGTGCCCCATGTCTCGCCTTTGAGACATGGGAACGGAGCGCCCCCACCGCCGTGTGCCCCATCCATCGCGATCGAATCGCGATGGTGGGACGCGATCCGCTTAAGCCTCTCACCTCCGCGAACGCGTATCGTTCAAATAGCCGCTCGTGTCCTTCCCCATCCAAATCGCGCCCGCCCCAGCGGAGCATCTCGCCTCAACCAAACTCCCATCCCTCCACGAATTCTTCGCCCCTGGCGGCATCCTCTCGCGCTCCTCGCTCGCCTATGAACACCGCAAAGGCCAGTATGAGATGGCCCGCGCCATCGAGCAGACCCTCGAGGACAAGCGCCACCTCATCGTCGAGGCCGGCACCGGCACCGGCAAAACACTCGCCTACCTCCTGCCGGCCCTGCACCTCGCCCGCGCGCGCCAGCAGCGCATCATTATCTCCACCGGCACCAAGAACCTGCAGGAGCAGCTCTTCTTCAAGGACGTCCCCTTCCTCGAGTCCAGCCTCGGCCCGCTCAATGTCTGCTACATGAAGGGCCGCGGCAACTACCTCTGCAAGCAAAAGCTCTACGCCCTGCGCGACTCGCCGCTCCTCTCCGGCCTCGAAGAAATCTCCCAGTTCCACGCCATCGCCGCGTGGGAAAAAACCACCGAGACCGGCGACCGCTCCGAGATCGACGCCCTCCCCGAGAACTCCGCCCTCTGGCCCAAACTCGATGCCCGCGGCGAAGCCTGCCTCGGCCAGACCTGCCCGGACTGGGACAACTGCTTCATCACCGCGATGCGCCGCCGCGCGCTCGAAGCTGACATCGTCATCGTCAACCACCACCTCTTCTTCGCCGACATGGCCATCAAGCTGCAAGCCGCCGGTGCCACCGACGCAGGTGTCCTCCCCGCCGCCGGAGCCGTCATCTTCGATGAGGCGCACGAGTTGGAGGAGATTGCCAGCAACTACTTCGGCATCGGCCTCAGCACCCAGCGCTTCGATGAACTCGCCCGCGACGTCGAAACCATGCTCCGCGCCAAGTCCGCCTCCACCCCCGCCATCGAGAGCGCCACCGCAACCCTCCGCGAGCGCGCCCGCATGTTCTTCGCGGCGCTGCCGAACGACCCATCCAAACCCGCAGCGCTTGACTCCAACCCCACCCTCGGCCGCATGAACTTCCTCACACGCGCCGAGTTCCTCGAGGAACGCGGCGACACCTACACCGGCGCCCTCAACGCCCTCACCCGCCTCGAAGGCGAACTCGACCGCCTCAAGGACGTCGACGAAGCCTCCGGCCTGCGCAAGCGCGCCGCCGACATCGCCGCCCACCTCACCTTCCTCCTCGAATCGCAGGACCCCAACACCGTCTTCTGGATCGAGCGCCGCGCCGCCGCCGGCGTCCGCAACCTCGCCCGCGCCCCCGGCCACCTGAGCCACCACACCCACCTGCAGGCCACGCCCATCGATGTCTCCCAGATCATGGCCGCCGCACTCTTCGACGCCTACTCGTCCGTCATCCTCACCTCCGCCACTCTCACCGTCGCGTCGGGCAATGAAGCCTCCGGCTTCGAGCACATCTCCCGCCGCCTTGGCCTCGCCAATGCCCGCGAGCTCGTCGTCCCCTCCCACTTCAACTATCCCCGCCAGGCCCTGCTCTATCTCCCGCCCGGCATGCCCGCGCCCACCGAGCCGGATTTCTTCCCCCAGGCCGCCGAACGCACCCGCCGCATCCTGGAGATCACCCGCGGCCGCGCCTTCTGCCTCTTCACCAGCCACTCCCAGATGCGCGCGATGCACGAGCGCCTCTCCGCCGAGCTACCCTACCCGCTGCTGCTGCAAGGCACCGCCCCGCGCAACATGCTTCTGGATCAATTCCGCGACACCCCCAACGCCGTCCTCTTCGGCACCTCCAGCTTCTGGCAGGGCGTCGACGTCCCCGGCGAGCAGCTCAGCTGCGTCATCATCGACCGCCTCCCCTTCGCCGTCCCCTTCGACCCCGTCGTCAAGGCCCGCATGGACGCCATCGTCGCGGCCGGCGGCAATCCCTTCTTCGACTACCAGGTCCCCAGCGCCGTCATCACCCTCAAGCAGGGCTTCGGCCGCCTCATCCGCTCGCTCCAGGACCGCGGCCTCCTCATGCTCCTCGACCCCCGCATCCAACGCCAGCGCTACGGCCGCATCTTCCTCGACTCCCTCCCGCCCTACCGCGTGACGCAGAGCATCGAAGATGTCGAGCTCTTCTTTCTGCCTTAGCGAGAGAGATGCGGCGTTGGGTCCGTCCCGAAGAGGATCAACGGAGAATTCATCTCTTTCCACAACGCACCTGAGCTATGATCCTTAATATGAGGTTTTTCCCCAGATTCGGTGGGTCCGAGTGCTTGTCCGGCGGGAACGAGCAGGATGTTGCTGCGCAGAACGCCGGCGCCGTAGCACCGGAAGAGTCGCACCTGCTGAAAACTGTAGGCCTGGTGTCGGCGGCCCTTGGCGCGGTCGCGGTCGGCCTCATCGTTGGGCGCGAGATCCGCCGCCGTTACAAGTTCAATCGCCGCACGCCGTACGATCTCTATTCCCACTCCGGCGACGAACTGGCGGACGCCGACTGGGGCGTCGGCATCTAGGCTGGGCGACCGCGCCACCTCCCTCAAGCCCGGCTAAATTGAGCGCAGCTCTTCCTCCACCTAAGGCCCGTCGGCACCAGAGTGATCCCATGAACAATACCCGCATGGAGAAGTCGGTCAGGTTCGTATGGACAATCGGCAACTGTATCTGGTGTCCAATTGCCGTATTTCTATGGTGGCGCATCTACGAATCTCAGACCGTCGCGCAGGCGTCACATAGCAACCTCTGCTTCGCTTCTGTCTTACTCTTCGGCATCTGGTGGGGGATTGGCGGTGCGGTGTGGCTGGAGAAACGTAAGAAGGCGCAGACGCCCTGACCACCAATCGGCCTCGTCTTTGAAAACGGTATAGCTCAGCCCTTTCATTTACCATCGACTGCGATGGAAGCCCCGATTCACTTCAAGCCAGCATTTCTCTTCCCCGGCCAGGGTTCACAGTACGTTGGCATGGGCCGCGATTTGTACGAGCGATTTCCCGCGGCCCGCGCGGTCCTCGAAGAAGCCGACGCCGCTCTCGGCTTCGCCCTTTCGCAGCTCATCTTCGAGGGCCCCGAAGACATCCTCAAGCTCACCGAGCACACCCAGCCCGCGATCCTCACCGTCTCCCTCGCCGCCGCGCGCGTGCTCGCGGAACAGAGCATCGCGCCCTCCCTCGCCGCCGGCCACTCCCTCGGCGAGTACTCCGCGCACGTCGCCGCCGGCACCCTCACCTTCGCTGACGCCGTCCGCGCTGTCCGCCTCCGCGGCCGCTACATGCAGCGAGCCGTCCCGCCCGGCGAGGGCGCAATGGCCGCCATCCTTGGCCTCGATCCCGCGCTCATCGCCATCATCTGCGATCAAGTCTCCGATCAGGTCACTCCGCTCCCCAAGACCCCCGAAGCCGCAACCTTCAACCCCTCGCTCGCCGTCGTCTCTCCCGCAAACCTCAACTCGCCGACCCAGACCGTTATCTCCGGCGCAACCCTCGCCGTGGAACGCGCCGCCGCCCTCTGCAAAGAAGCAGGCGCCAAGCGCACCGTGATGCTCCCCGTCTCTGCACCCTTCCACTGCGCCCTCATGCAGCCCGCGCAGGATCGCCTCGCCGCCGACCTCGCCGCCCTCACCTTCCACGATCCCGCCATCCCCGTCGCCGCCAACGTCAGCGCGACCTTCGTCACCACCGGCGACGCCGCCCGCGAAACCCTCATCGCCCAGGTCACCGGCGCCGTCCGCTGGGTCGAGTGCATCCAGCTCCTCGCCTCCACCGGCGCAACCCACTTTATCGAAGTCGGTCCCGGTCGCGTCCTCACCAGCCTCCTCAAACAAATCCTCGGCAAGGACTCCACCATACCCACCCTCAACGTCGAAGACTCCGCCTCCCTTGAAAAGACCCTCGCCGCTCTGACGACGGGTAAAATCGAGTCATGATGCAGCCAGGCGATCTCGTCGAAGACTTCACCCTCCAAAATCAGGGCGTACAAGAACTCGCCCGTCGTCCTCTTCATCTACCCCCGCGCCGACACCCCCGGTTGCACCATCGAGTCCTGCGGCTTCCGCGACGCCTTCGAGCAGTTCCAGAAGGCCGGCATCGTCGTCCTGGGCATCTCCCGCGACACCGTCAAGGACCAGAAAAAATTCAAGGACAAGTACTCGCTGCCCTACGACCTGCTCGCCGACCCCAAGATGCTCCTCATCAAGCGCTACGACCTGCTCAAGAACAAGACCATGTACGGCAAGCCCGTCACCGGCGTCGAGCGCACCACCTACCTCATCTCGCCCGATACCGGCAAAGGCCAGCGCCTGCTCCACGCCTTCTCCAAAGTCACCCCGCAAGGCCACGCGGAAGAGGTCTTCGCCCTCCTCAAAGAAAGCGGCGCGCTCAAGTCCACCAAGGCAGCAGGGAAGAAGTAGGCGTGGAGACCGCGCTTCCCGCGATCGCCGCCGCTGCAGCCGCGGCCGGCCTTCTCGCCGGCGGCTACCGCTACGCCTCCCTCTGGCCCACCTCGCAACTCTTCGGCACAACCCTCATCGCTGGCAACGACCCCACCCAAGCCGCCCTCACCTTCGACGACGGCCCCAATGAAATCGCCACACCGCGCCTCCTTGATCTCCTCGCCCAGCACAAAGTCCGCGCCACCTTCTTCTGCATGGGCGCCTTCGCGCGCCAGCAGCCCGCGCTCGTCCGCCGCATCGTCGCCCAGGGCCATCTCCTCGGCAACCACACCATGACCCATCCGCGCCTCTCGCTCCAACCCGCCGCGCGCATCCATCAGGAACTCGCCGACTGCAACGCCCTCCTCGAAGACATCGCCGGCGCGCCCATCCGCTTCTTCCGCCCGCCCTTCGGCGCGCGCCGCCCCATCGTCCTCCGCATCGCGCGCGAGGTCGGCCTCATCCCCGTCATGTGGAACGTCACCGGCTACGACTGGACGCCCATCGGCCCCGATGGCATCTTGCGCAACCTCACCCGCGGCCTAGCCCGGAATCAGCGCCGCAACCGCGCCTCCAACCTGCTCCTCCACGATGGCGGCCACACCGCCATGGGCGCCCCGCGCATTGACACCGTCCACGCCGTCCAGCAACTCCTCACCACCCACCCGCCCGCCGCAACCCACTACGTCACCGTCGACGCCTGGGCGCCCTAGCCCCAATCAACGTCCCTCACCCGCCGCCCCGCGACTCTCGGCGCCATCAGCGCCAGCAACCCCGCCGCCAACGCCAAAACCCCAATCGCCTCAAGCCCGCCCGCAAAGCTGTGCGTCGCGTCGCGCATCCGCCCCGTCACATACGGCCCCAGAAACCCCCCAAAGCCGCCAATCGTCGTAATCGTCGCCACCGCGCCCGCCGCAGCCGCCCCTCCCACCATCCGCGTCGTCAGCGCCCAGAACGGCCCCATCGTGCTCCACAGCCCAATCGCCACCAGCGAAAACGCGCACAGCGCCACGCCGATGCTCCCCGCCCTCGCCGCCCACACAAACCCCGCCGCCGCCAGCATCATGCATCCGGCCAGATGCCATCGCCGCTCATTCGTCCCATCCGAACTCCGCCCGATCGCCACAGTAAAGATCGCCGCCAGCAAATACGGCACCGTCGCATACCGCGCAATCAAACTCGCATCCGCCCCACTCGCCCCGCCCCGCGCCAGACCACCAGCAACACTGTTCAAGATCAGCGGCATCCAAAGATTCACGATATACACGCCAATCTGGATCACGATGTAAACCCCCGCCAGCAGCCACACCGCCGGCAGCTGGAACGCATCCAGCAACCGATGATGCTCCGTCGCTCCATACAGCCTTCGGTCCCGTTCCAACTCCCCGCTCAGCCAGGCCTTCTCCGCCGCCGTCATCCACGTCACCCGTTCCGGCGAGTCGTCCAGCACAAACAAGACCGATATCCCCAGCAGCACCGTCGGCACGCCCTCCAGCAGAAACAGCCATTGCCATCCGCTCAGCCCGCGCACCCCATCCATCTTCAGCAGCGCGCTCGAAAGCGGCGCGCCCACCACTCCCGCCAGCGACGTCGCCGTCATAAACTTCGCTACCGCCCGCGCCCGCTCATGCGACGGAAACCAGAACGTCAGATACAGCAGCATCCCCGGCACAAACCCCGCCTCCGCCACGCCCAGCAAAAACCGCAGCAGATAAAACGACCGCGGCGACCCCATCCCCACCATCAGCGCCGACACCACGCCCCACGAGATCATGATCCGCGCAATCCACACCCGTGTCCCATAGCGCCGCAGCAACAGAGTGCTCGGCAGGTCGCACAGCGCATACCCAAGAAAAAAAATCCCCGCGCCCGTCCCATACACCGTGTTCGAGAAATGCAGCTGCCGCTGGATGTCCATCGCCGCGAACCCAACATTGACGCGGTCCATATACGCAACGATGTAGAGCACAAACATGTAGGGAATCAGCCGCCGGGTGATGCGCCGATACAGCGCGCGCTCCTCGACCGCGGCCGTTACTTCGGAGGCAGCTCCCATCGGACTACTTTACAGCGGCCCGCGCCGCCGGCACGCCTCTAGACCGCCGCACCCTCTGCCGCCAGCAGCTTGCGCTTGCGCTCCACCCCCCAGCGATAACCCGCGAGACCTCCATCGCTGCCCACCACGCGATGGCATGGCACCGCCAGCGCGACCGGATTCGCCCCGCACGCTGCCGCGACCGCGCGCGCCGCAGTCGGCTGGCCCAGCTCGCGCGCTAGCGCCGAGTAGCTTCGTGTCTCGCCGCGCGGGATATGCTGCAGCGCCTTCCAGACGCGCTGCTGAAAGGCGGTGGCGCGCACGTCGAGCGGGAACGTCGCAGCCAGCGGGTGCTCGGTGGTCTGGCTGGCGACGAAGGCGACGGCGTCCGCGAGCCAGCCCGTATTGCCCTTCGCGGCGACCAGCTGCGCCTTGTTGAAGCGCCCACGCAGATCGGCGAGGAGTTCGGCGTCATCGCGACCGAAGGCGATAGCGCAGATGCCCACGGTCGTTGCCGCCACCAGCATCCGCCCCAGCGGGCTCGCCGAGGTCGTGTAGCGGATGACCAGCCCGGTGCCGCCTTCGCGCATCACGCGCGGAGTCATCCCTAGGGCCTCGCCGCTGCCCTCATACAGACGGCTGGGGGAGCCGAAGCCCGCGTCGTAGATGGCGTCGGTGATGCGTGGCGCGGGTCCCCGCTTCGGCGCCGGGCCCGCCGCCGCTCGCCTGGCCGGTGCTACCGCAGGCCGCAACGCATCCTTGAACAGCGCGACCCGCTGTGCCTTAGCAAACTCCCCGGGCGAGACGCCCAGTACCCGGCGAAAGCCGCGCAGCAGCGTCAGCCGCCCCGCGCCAGTCACCTTGGCCAGGTCCGCCAGCCGGGTGCGTTCGCCCGCGTGCTCCGTCAGGTACTCAGTCGCCGCCCGAATCACCGCCGCCTGCGGATCGGGCCGCGCCTCCGCCCGCTCCGGCTCGCACCGTTTGCACGCGCGAAACCCTGCCGCCTCGGCCGCGCCCGCCGTTGCAAAGAAGCTCACATTCTTCCTCGCCGGTCTGCGGCTGGGACAGCTCGGCCGGCAGTAGATCTTGGTCGACCTCACCGCATAGACGAACTGCCCGTCCGCCTTCGCATCGCGCGCCAGCACCTGCTGCCACTGCCGCCCCGGAAAAACACTCGGCACGGCGGCTGCGCCCGGCAGCCTCGCCTGCTCACGCGCGCCTCTCATGCCTGCGCCGGCATTCTGCGCCGGCCCATGCGCCCCAACCGATTCAGACATTGCATAAGCTCCCATACCAGTATCTTCGCCCAGCCCCCTCCGCGCGACACTCCGCATTGTTCATGGAAGTTGTGCGATGCACGTTCCCGGCCAGGGCCGGCCAAATCTGTCTAGGACGGCGGAGAGGAGCCAGCTGCGCGATGGATGCGCCGCCAGACCTTATTGGGCCAATGGGGATCCATGCAAGGCCGCTCGATCAGGACAAAGTACAGCGTGCCGATGAGGGCAACGGAGAAGCCCAGCGTAGCGATTTGCAGCGTGTAATTCAGGAGGAAGTCGCGGAAAACAGCCAAGTGCCTGGTTGCCTTGAACACCACCGAGATGACGAGCATATGCGTGAGATAGATCGAGTAGCACATGCCTCCTCCAAGGGCCACGAAGGGTGTACGAAAGAACCGGTTGGATGCCGGGCCGTAGAACGCTGCGACGTAGAGCGGGAAGATAAGGATGGGCAGCCACGCGAGGGTGTCCAGCACTCGTGGCAGCAGGAAGACCACGGGCCAGCCCGCGAGGCTGACGGCGTCCCACCAAACGCTGCGGTAGGCCTGCTGCTGGTGCCCTTCGACGATGTCGGCCAGCAGGAACCCGGTCAGGAAGTAGTGCAGATAGCCGAGGATGGTCCAGTGCCAGACCGCGCTCTCGTGGCGATTCGAGTAGATGCTGAACACCCCGGCGGCGAGGATGAGCGCCACCAGCAGACTGCGGCGCAAGACAGCGTTGCGCAGAAGGTACATGGCGCCAAGCAGTGGCGCGAGGAGGTAGAACTGGACCTCGACCTCCAGGCTCCAGACCACGAAGTCGATGGGACTCATCGCGCGATAGATAAGGCCGTGCAGATAAAAAACGCTGGCCACGAGGTGGGGCAGCAGGAGGCCAAGAGGCACTCCGTACGCCACGAATGCGGCCGTATAGAGCAGCAGAGCGACGATGTAGGGCGGTTCGAGCCGGGTCACGCGGCGTAGATAGTAGTGGCCGATATCGACCGGCTTGCCAAGCAAGCGGTGCTGCCGCAGGAACGGGCGGGCAAGGATGAATCCGCTGATGACGAAGAAGAGCAAAACTCCCCGGTCCCCGTTGCTCAGCAGCCGGGCAAGCAGGGAGTATCGCGGCTGGATCGCGATTGGATAACCGGTCCTTACCTCCAACTGGCCCAGGATGTGAAATAGGACGACGGAGACAATGGCGACGAACCGCAGACCGTCGATCTGAGGGATCCACGACCCGCTTGTCATGATGCGGCGAAGTTGCAAACGATCTCCTGTGCGCGTGGAGCCCCGCGCCATGAGACAGATGGATTCTCCTGCACGCCCAGCGGCAAAGTTCCGGGCCAGGCTGCCGTCTTTGTTATGCTACACACCAAGTCGCCGCGGCGGGTGCATTGGCTCTCGCGCCGCCGGCCGAAGGGAAATGGGCAGAGAGTATGCGTGATCTCGGCAAGATGGCGAAGCTCCTGCTCGCATCTGTCATCGCTTCAACCATCTTTGCCGACTACTGGGAGTACAGCAAGGGTTATCACGCCAACCCAGCGACCTGGACGGACGTGGTCAACGGAACCGCCGACGCACCCCAGCAGTACCGCATCGCCTTGCCCTGGCTCGCCGACCTGCTGCGGCGTCAATTGCTGGGTGCTCGGGCGCTGCAGCGCCGGTCCCTACACCGCTAGAGCGGCCTGGGCGGCAAGGCATCGGCGAGCCGTCTCGGCGTGGGTACCAGCCGGCGCGGCGCGAACCTTCGCCGATCCGGGCCGAGGACGAAGGTAGCAAAGACCGGCGCCACCCAGGTGGCAAAGATCGCGCAAAATACGAAAATCTCCGTGCCAAAGGTCACTAGGCGAACAGCCCCGTTGAGCGCGCCTTCCGGCGCCTCGTGACTGATCTGCGCGATGACCAGCAGGCCCCAGGGTGAGGCCCGGAGGTCTCCCAGGAGCGAATCGAAGACGATGAAGAGCAGGAACCAGACGAGGGGGGCAGCAACGAGCACGCCGGCCCATTTATCCATATGGTAGGCCTCCGCGGTGGGGCTGAAGGATATGCCGGTGGTCGTGTCCTCCTCCGGCAAAATTCCGATCTCGTGGGCATAGACATTGCCGAACAGGATCGCCGGCTTGTCCGGCCAGAAGATATGCGGAATCGCATTTAGGAAGGTCGCCTTGATCGGCCACAGTCCAAATTCCTTGCCCTGGTCCGTAATATTGATCAGGCTGTCGTCGACCGAGATGAACTGCAAGCGGTCCCAGAATCCCTGGGGCGTGTTGTAGTATCCGACGGATTGCGAGTTGCCCTCTTCGTATTTCTGCTTTGTGTCCCCCGGGTGTTCGAGGAGCCGGGTCGCAATGGCCACTCTCTGGCTGATGGACTGAGGTCCCGTGGCGAAGTCTCGTCCATACTGCGAATAGGGAACGAGATACTGGAAGATGACGAAGACCACGAGAAGGCAGGAGAACGCCTGCAGCGCGGAGAGGCGGAACCGCATGGCGCACACTGGCACAAGCCAGCAATAAAGAGGGATCAGCATCCCTTGTTTGGAGAAGACGAGGACGCCGTAAACAACGAAATAGTAGATCGCGACCAGGGCGACACTCAGGTTGAGGCTGCGCGTGCCGCCGCTGCGGCGGATCTCATTCATCACACCAATGACAATCCCCAGCGGAATCAATAGGTCCAACTGGGCAAAAGCGGTCGACAGCCACGCGCCGCTTCGGCCCAGCAGGGCGATGAGGAACGGCCCCCCCACGCCGATCACCATGCAACCGACGGAGGCTCGGTACATGTCGGAGTCCTTCATCAGGTTTTGCAGGACTCCGGTCTTGCGCGCGAAGCGGCGGCTGACCACGACCGCGGCCAGCATCGCGGAGACGCCGCCCACATAAACCTCAATGGTGGTATGCGGATCGAGCAGGTTGGAATCCGCCGGCTCGCCCAGAAAGGCCTTATAGCAGAGGCCAATGACCACCACCAGCACCGAATAGAAGAAGACGTAGGCTCCCGAGGCCCGGGTAAGGCCTCCCGCCGTATTGAAGGCGAAGGTTGCGGCCAGCAGGAAGACAACGCATCCGGCGCTGAAGTAAAGCGCGGTGCCCTCAAGCTGCTGCACCACGAAAAGCACGATAGCGAAGACCGCGGCTCGTTCGATTGGGATGCGTTCTGGGAAGGGAATACGCACGCGCTTGCCAGTCAGTCTATCAAAGCAGCACGGTCCAGTTGGCAGGGCCTGGCCTCCGCGACGGTGCTGCGGCAAATCAGCGCCGAGATTTCAGGGTAGCGGTGGCCGGAACGTAGGGGACGAGACGGTCTTTCAAGCGCAGGAAAAACTCTTCGAAGTAGCGGCGAGAGAGGAAGCAGAACCCCGTTGTGCCTGCCAGAACAACCCCGAACCGGAGAAGAATAGGGCCCAGCGTAATCTCCGCCGGGATGTGGTGGAGATCGACAAACAGGTCCTGGAACACTTTGAATCCGAGGAGATGAAATAGGTACAGCCCGTAGCTGATGTACCCATAGAAGCGCAGCGGCCCGGTTAGGCGGTAGACCAGAGGACGGTCTCCATATTCCAGTGCCAGCAGGAGCAGCGCGCTGAAGAGGAAGAGGAACGGCTCAGGCTGAAATGCCGCACCGTCGGCTATCGAGCGGCTCAGAAGGTGCCGCCAAAGCCCCAACGCCATCAGGGCCGCGCCCATTAAGCCTGAACAAAGCGTCAGCATCCGGACCCTGCTTAGGGTGGCGCCTGAGGTGCGGAGCAGGATCGCAATCAGTGCGCCGGCCGCAAGATTGTCAGTCACCAGCCATGTCGTGCTGTGAGGATCGCCGAGCGGCAGAATCCCGCTCGCCGACAGATAGCGAAGCAGCGGCGACAGCACGATGCTTCCCAGACAGACGATGGCGAGTGTACGAGCGCGAAGACGGCGCACCAGAAGTGGCCATACGAGGTAAAACTGCTCTTCCACGGCGAGCGTCCATAGCACTCCGTAGTGCTCTCCCTGCAAACCATTGGTGAAGTTCGCGAGGTAAAGCAGGCATAGCAGCAGATATACCCCACCGAGGTGGCTGTAAAGGCGAAGGATCAGGAGGACCGCCAGATAGAGCGGAAAAATGCGTAGCGCCCGCCGGGTGTAGAAGCTTCTCCAGTAATTCGGACTGGTGCGCGAATCCAGCAGGATGCCCGTAATCAGGAAACCGGAGAGCACAAAGAAGAGGTTGACTCCCAGCCAGCCTGGAGAAGCCAGCGAGGACAGGAGCTTACCTGCCGGCGAAATCGACCTCGCCGGAGGGAGCCACCAATACAGGCCGTGGTACATCACCACGGCAAGCACCGCTACACCGCGCAGCGCATCCAGACCGGGCATCTCGCGCTTCAAAAGCGAGGAGTGGAACGGGGTTGCGGGGAGCAAGGAGACTTCCGTCGTGTGGTCGGGAGGACTGAGACTGTGCATCGAATTTGCCTCAGTCTAGCAGCCGGTCAACCGGCGTGGTGTCTGAGCGGGCTGAGCCGGTTGGTGGGACCGGCCGCGCGAATAGGGACTAGGCAGGTACCCAGCGCCGCGAAACCAGGCAATTTCCTTTGATTTTCGTCGGTGCCATCCCTTATGGTATGGAGCGAGTAGTGGCTGGCGACAGGCTTGGCGCGAGAGGGCGGATTTGGCGGGATTCGGCGAGGAGTTGCGGCGGGAACGCGAACAGCGCGGTGTGGCCGTTGAGGCCATCTGCCAGGTCACCAAGGTGTCGGCCAAGCATATCCGCGCCTTGGAGGCAGGAGAGCTCCAGGATCTGCCTGGAGGCGTCTTCCGGCGTGGCTTTGTGCGCAGTTACCTGGGAGCGCTGGGCCTGGAGCAGGAGGCCTGGATGCGGCGCTTCGAGGAGACCTGCCAGGAGAACGGAGTCAGCCAGGCGGGAGCAACGGAGTGGATGGCATTCGCCGAAAATGTCAAAAACAGCCGGACCCCGACGCACCGGCCACTGGGCCTGCGATGGGTCGGAGCCGGGGTGCTGCTGGCTTCCGCTGCCTTGGCGGGGTGGTGCGGCTGGAGGCTGGCCAAGCACCGGAGGTTGCTTCCCGCGCCCCTGGTTTGGACCGATCTAAACTCTTGGGTTGACAATGCGCCGTCCAGGTAATTTACTGTTTCCTCGATTGAAATTGTTTGCCAGCGCGCGCTGAGAATAATTTTGCCCTCGCGCGCTGCATTCACGCTGTAACCGCCTTTCGCCACCTGTGTGTGCCAGGGGCCGGGGAGTTGAAGATTAACGCTGATGACATGGCCCGCAAAGCCCGTCGGATGTTCGGAAGAAAGTTTCTCAGGAGATGATGATGACGCTGTCTAGACGCTGGGTTCGCGGTGCTGTGTGGGTTGTGCTGTTGATGACGGGTTCAGTCATGGCCCGGGCACAAGAGGTTTCAGGGAGCATCAGCGGCACCGTCCTGGACCCGACAGGCGCCAGCGTGAATGGCGCCGTGGTGACCCTGACCCAGACCGACCGGGCGCAGGTGGAGCGTACAGTCAAGACCGATAAGACCGGGTTCTATACGGCTGGGTCGCTGCCGCTGGGGCCCTATTCCGTCACCGTCGCAATGAAGGGATTCAAGACCGCCACCGTTACCGGCTTGGTTCTTAACGCCAACGACGCGCTCAAGGTTGACCAGAAGCTGGCCGTCGGCGAGGCCAGCGAGACCCTTACCATCGTCGCCAGTCAGGCGCCGGTCGATCTGGAGAACAGCAACAGCGAGGGCCTGGTCACGGGCAATCAGGTGCGCGAACTGGTGCTCAACAACCGCAACTACGAGCAGTTGCTCACCCTGCAGCCCGGCGTGGCCTACGGCAGCGCCACCAATGATCAGCTCTATATTGGCGCCTCTCTTCCCTCCGGCTTGTCGGCGGCCGTGGCTTACTCCGTCAACAGCGGTCGCTCGACGTCCAACAATTGGACCATCGACGGCGCGGACAACCTCGACCGCGGAGCCAACCTCACCCTGCTCGCCTACCCCAGCGTGGATGCCATCTCCGAGTTTGTCACCCTTCGCGGCACCTATGAGGCAGAGTACGGGCGCAGCTCCAGCAGCCAGATCAATGTCGTCACCCGCTCCGGCACCAACTCCCTGCATGGCGGAGCCTACGAATTTTTCCGCAACGACATCCTGAACGCGGACACCTTCTTCAACAAGCTGACGCCGGTGGCCGCCACTCCCACCACGCCGGCATCGCCCTTCACCCCCAGGCCTCCGCTACGCTATAACGACTTTGGCTTTACCGTGGGCGGACCGGTCGTCATTCCCCACGTCTACAACGGCAAGGACAAAACCTTCTTCTTCTACTCGCAGGAGTTCCGCCGCGTCGTGCAGTACGCCTCGGTCACTGCCTATGTGCCCACCGCCGCGGAGCGCACTGGCGACTTCTCCAACACCGTGACCCCCAACTACATTCCCAGCGGCTCCACCTATACCACCGGCGCTGCCGCGGTCTGCGAGAAGTATGCGGTGGGCGGCGCTTGCACCACCTACGCCACCAATCTCGCGGGCTTCATCTCGCCAAACGCGCAGCAGTACGTCAACGACATCTATAGCAAGGTGCCGCTGCCGCCCAGCGCATCGGATATCGCCGCCGGCTTCGACCCGCACGCCCTGGTCAACAACATCCGCAATATCTTCAACGATACCCAGGAGTTTGCCCGCGTCGACGAGGCCCTCAACAAGAAAGTCAATATCTTTTATCGCTATCTGCATGATTCTCTGCCCACCCAGGAAGGTGGCGGGCTCTTCATCGGTGGCGGCATACCCGGAGTCTCGACGACCTCCACTCATTCGCCGGGCACCCAGCACATGGGCCACATGACGATTGCCACGCGCCCCACCCTGCTGTTCGATATGGGCTACGCGTACAGTTCGGGCGCCGTCCTGAGCACGCCAATCGGGTACGTGGCTTCGGCCAACTCCCCCGGCGTCGCTCCCACGCTGCCCTTCGTCTCCACGCTTGGCGTAGTCCCCAACCTGACGTTCTCAGGAATCAGCGGGCCGAGCATCGCGAGCGACGGTATCTATAACGACCACAACATCAATCACAACGGCTTCGGCAACATGACCAAGGTCGTGGGGGACCACACCTTCAAGGTCGGCATGACCTACAACCACTACAACAAGAGGGAGAACGCAACCGGGACCAACAACCAGGGCGGCTACACCTTCCTCGCCAACGATGCGCCGTCCGCCAGCATCGTCAGTTCACTCTCTGCCAACGCGCCCAGCTCATTCGATCTCGAGTTCTCGAACTTCCTCATCGGCAACGCCAATGGAGGCTTTACCCAGGCCAACCAGGCGCCCACCGCCAATATCAATGAGAACGAAATTGAACTGTTCGGACAGGATGACTGGAGAGCGTCCCGCCGGTTGACCCTGAACCTCGGCGTGCGCTACAGCTTCTTCGGTCAGCCCTACGACGCCAACAACCAGCTGAGCAACTTCGACCCTGCAACCTACAATCCGGCCTGGGCCGAGTCCATCGACAGCAACGGAAATCTGTGCACCCTGGCCAGCCAGGAGACCTATGTTACGGTCGGCACAACCACCACCTACACTTTGCAGAACTGCCCCAACGTCAATGGTCTGGTCAACAGTGGCATCACCGGAGACTCCTACCAGCCCAATGGTTCGGCTGACCCATTGAATGGCATCATCCTCGCCGGCCCGGGCTTCGTCGCTGCGTCCAACCTGGTCGGCTTCAATGAGCCCTCGGGCGCACAATCCATCAGCGCTCACGGTTCGCCCTGGGGTCCGAATGTGGGCCATGCCGAGAAGCATGACTGGGCTCCGCGCGTCGGCTTCGCCTACGATGTCTTCGGCGACGGCAAGACCGCGTTGCGCGGCGGCTACGGCCTCGCCTACGACAGCTCCGCCGTCCACATCTACGAAGAGGAGGTGTTCAACAACCCGCCCTATGTGGCCATAAACACCTACACCACCGCGAACCTGGACGATCCGGCGGGCCTCACCCCTGGACTCAACCTCACGCCGCCCGCGCTGTACGGTACGCCGGTCACCTACCAGACACCCTATGTGCAGCAGTTCTCGCTGGATCTGCAGCAGGCGATCACGCCCACCATGGTTCTCGACGTCGGCTACTTCGGAGACCATGGGACCCACCTGCAGGGAGCGATCGATCTCAACGAGATTCGCCCTGGTTCCTTCACCAACACCAGTATCGGATTCGCCCAGGTGAAAGGTTGCTCCGGCTTCACCAGCCAGGCCTGCGAGGCGCCGTTGAACCAGATTCGCCCCTACCTCGGATATAACGCGATCAATTCGATCGCGACGATCTTCAACTCCAATTACAACTCGCTCCAGGTCAAGATGACCAAGAAGTTCAGTGGCAAGAGCATGATCGACGCCAACTATACCTGGAGCCGCGGTCTCACCGACGCGCAGACCGACTACAGCTCGGCGCCGCAGAACACCTATAACCTCGCGGCGGAGTATGGTCCCTCCCAATACAACCGCAACGATGTCTTGACCGTCGATGGAATCTGGGAGCTGCCCTGGTACCGCGACCAGCAGGGCGTTCTCGGCCACATCCTCGGCGGCTGGGAGACCTCCGGGCTGTATACGGTCAACTCCGGCCTGCCTCTCACCATCACTATGAGCAGCGGCGGCACAATCAACTATCAGGGCCTGACCAGCATCTACGACGGCCAGACCAACGGCGGCGTGGCCACGGACGCGGCCGGCCTGGGCATTCTTGGACCCAGCGTCGCGGGTCTTCGCCCCAACGTGGTCCTGAATCCGAACGATGGATACGGACAGGTGACGCTGAGGAAGCGCTTGAGCTGGTTCAACCCCACGGCGTTCACCGCGCCCCCTGCGCCTACCTACCAGGTGGGCAACGAGAAGCGCGGCATCGTCGACGGTCCCGGCTACAACCGCTTTGATGTTGGCGTGTTCCGCAACTTCAAGATCTACCGCGATGTGGTCTTCCAGCTGCGTGGCGAGGGCTTCAACGTCCTCAACCACACCAACTGGGGCACCATCGGAACGACCTCGACCAGCAGCACCTTCGGTCAGGTCACCGCCACGCGCGATCCCCGCATCCTGCAGATTGCCGGCAAGGTCAACTTCTAATCTTGCCGTAAGACACGCGGCGCCTGCCTCACCGGCAGGCGCCGTTTGCGTTTAAGCCAGACACACCCCTCCTCGCGGACGGCATATATGCTTTGCTGTGGCCCGGGGGAGGGGTAAAATGGAACGGTTGGGCGGGAACCTGTACCAGACCCCTTGGAGGTATCAATTGTGGCGAAGCGCGACCGTTTCTTATTTACCAGTGAATCCGTGACCGAGGGCCATCCGGACAAGATTGCCGACCAGATCTCGGACGCAATCCTCGACGCCTGCCTGGCCCAGGACCCCTTCAGCCGCGTCGCCTGCGAGACCCTCACCTGCACCGGCCTGGTCGTCATCGCCGGCGAGATCACCACGACCGCCTACGTCGACTTCCAGAGCCTGGTCCGCGGCACCGTCGCATCGATCGGCTATGACAACGCGCTCTACGGCTTCGATTCGAACACCTGCGCCGTCATCTCCACCATCAACAAACAATCCCCTGACATCGCGCAGGGCGTGGACACCGGCGGCGCCGGCGACCAGGGCATGATGTTCGGCTATGCCACCAACGAGACCCCTGAGCTGATGCCCACCCCCATCTCGCTCGCCCACAAGCTCACCAAAAAGCTATCCGAGGTCCGCAAGTCCGGCCTGATGGCGTACCTCCGCCCCGACGGTAAATCGCAGGTCACCGTCGAGTACGACGCCAATCACAAGCCCGTCCGCGTCGACGCCGTGGTCATCTCCACCCAGCACGCCGAGAACGTCGCCAACGACGAGCTCCGCGCCGATATCCTGAAGCATGTCATCCAGGCCGTCATTCCGGCTGCCCTGCTCGACGCGGACACCAAGTACCACATCAATCCCACCGGCCGCTTCGTCATCGGTGGCCCCATGGGCGACACCGGCCTCACCGGCCGAAAGATCATCGTCGACACCTACGGCGGCATGGGCCGCCACGGCGGAGGCGCCTTCTCGGGCAAGGACCCCACCAAAGTCGATCGCTCCGCCGCCTACATGGCCCGCTACGTGGCCAAGAACATCGTGGCCGCCGGCCTCGCCGACCGCTGCGAGGTCCAGCTCGCCTACGCCATCGGCGTCGCCGAACCCGTCAGCGTCCTCGTCGACACCTTCGGCACCAGCAAGGTGCATGAGGATAAGCTCGAAGCCCTCGTCCGCGCCAACTTCTCCCTCACCCCCAAGGGCATCATTGAGAGCCTCAACCTCCGCCGCCCCATCTACAAGGCCACTGCCGCCTACGGCCACTTCGGCCGCTCCGGCAAGGACTTCACCTGGGAGGCAACCGACAAGGCCGCCGCGTTCAAGGCCGGCGTGCAGGAAACCGCCGCAGCCCGATAGTCTCGAAGCACGGCGGAGGTACGGATGCGGCGGCAGCTACCACCCTGGGCGATGGGACTCGCCATCGCGCCCATGGGCTTCTACTTCGGCTTCGTCTCCACCGCCATGCCCATCCTGCTCGCCGCCCACGGCGTCCCACTGGGCAAGATCGCCTGGGTCTCCGCTTGGGGATTCTCGCCCAGCTTCTGGGCCTTCCTCCTCTGTCCCATCCTCGACGTCCGCTTCACCAAGCGCACCTACGCGCTCTTCTTCGCGGCCATCGCCGCCCTCTGCCTCGGTGCATGCACGCTGCTCACCTCGCACCTCGCGGCCTTCACCGTAATGCTGACCGCCGGATGCGCCGCCGTCGTCATCTTCGGCAATGCGCATCAGGGATGGATGCCGGATGTCGTCCACGACAAGCACTACTCCGCCGTCGGTGGCGCCAGCAACATCGCCAACCTCGGCGCCGCCGGCCTCTTCGCAACCCTCGCCGTTGTGCTCATCCGCACCCTCCCCATCGCCCTCGCCGCGGCACTCCTCACCCTCGTCGTCCTCGCCCCCACCGCAATGCTTTTCTTCATCCCGCTCCCATCGAAGCCCACACGCGGAGCCGCGGAGATGTTCGAGACCTTCCTTCGCGACCTCTACGGCGTCTGCCGTCGTCCCGGCTGCCTCATCGGCCTCGCCTGCTTCCTCTCGCCAACCGCATGCTTCGCGCTCACCAACCTCTTCTCCGGCATGGGCACCGACTTCCACACCCCAGAGAAATGGGTGACAGGCCTCAACGGCCCCGGCGTCGCCATCGTCTGCTCCACCGGCTGTCTGATCGGAATCTGGTTCTGCCAGCGCTACCTGCGCAGGACGGTCTACCTGGCTGCGGGCTTTGGCGGCGCGGCCGCTGCCCTCGCGCTCATCTGGATGCCGCACACACTGCTGTTCTTCGCCATTGGCGTGCTTACCTACAACCTTTTTCAGGGCATCAATTACACCGCGTTCAGCGCGTTCGAGTACGAGATCGTCGGACCCGGCAATCCCCTCGCCGCCACGCAGATATCTCTTCTCACCGCCTCGGCCAACCTCCCCATCAGCTACATGACCGCCATCGACGGTCACTTCTACACCACCCACGGCCTGCCCGGCATGCTCACCGTCGATGCCGGTTCCAGCATATTCATGGGCGTCATCCTGCTGACGGTCTTTCGCAGGATCACCCTGCGCCCAGTGGTCGCCGCGGAGCCGGAGCTTCATGCTGGCGATCGCGCCTGAGGCTGAAGCCATCGCGCGAATTCGCTGGCGCTGCGAACTCGCCGCCCAACCCACCCACTCATTGGGCCCTTCGCCTGCCCACCGCCGCAGTCGAACTCGCCTCTGCCGTATCGAACAGGCGAACCACAGCCTTCGCATTCTCCCGCATGTCGTATCGCCGTGCAAAACAAAGCAGCGCCTCTGCCGCCATCCCCTCTCGGTCGTCCTCCCGCATCCGCACCCAGCGCTCCAGCAGCCGCTCCGTTCCGGCGAGCGTGTCCTGCTCCATCAAGCCGGCTCCATCCACTGCGATGTCCACAGCGATGTTCACCTTGTCGGAGAGCAACACCGGCCTCCCGCACGCCAGCGCCTCCGCCACCGCAATCCCGAAGTTCTCCTGGTGCGATGGCAGCACAAACGCCTCCGACGCCAGAAACGCACCCCACTTTGCGTCCCCGCGCAGCATCCCCGGCCAATGGATGCGGTGCGCCACGCCGCCCGCCTCGGCCAGCCGCTGCAACTCCGCCCGCCATCCATGTTCATCGGGCCCCGCCATCACCAGGTCGATCTCCGGATCGAGCGTGGCCAGCTTCGCGAAGGCGTGCACCAGCAGGTCGCATCCTTTCTTGGGATGGATTCGACCCAGAAACAGCAGAAACCTCCTACCCCGCGCCGCCGGACAGACGGCAAGGAACGCTCCCTTTTGCTCCGCCGCATCACCCGTCGGGGGAACGGTCCCAAACGGCACCACATGCGCGCGCCAATGGTGCAACCAGAAGCTCTGCGCGGCCAGATGCTCTTCTGCCGCGCAGGTGAACAGGACGCGGTGGGCGCCGCGAAGCACCCAGTACTCCGCCAGCACCCAGTACAGCCACTTCTTTATGTGCTTCCGCGGAAACGCCTGCTTGAAGTATGGGTCGAGCATCCCATGCGTGAACACCACGTACGGCACACGCCCCCGCATCGCGCGCCATGCGCTCAGCCCGGTGGACTGCCACAACCCATGCACCACCACCCCGTCAAAACGATCGCGGTTGGCCTTCAGCCAGGGCAGCAGTCTTCGCGCGCTGCCGTAGATTGAGTTGCGCGGTCCCAGCGCATGCACCGCAATCGGGACATCCTGCAGAAACGCTGCATCTGGATCGTCCAAAGTTACAATTTCGCTGGTGCAGTCCTCCGGCGCTTGACGTATCAGCACGCGCACCGTCTCCGACGGGCCGCCGGTCCCTGGATCGAGTGTCGCGATGATGTGCAGGATATGCATCCGAATTCTATTGCCAGGGCGCGCGGCTGCGGCTCAAAACCCCGGCCAACCCTTTCCCTCTTATTGTTGCAGACCCACACCCCAAAGGCCTTTGTTTCTATCCGTCTGGCGAGGCCACAGGCCGCCTCGGCGCTTAAGGCAACCTTTTATGCCGGGGTGCAGAATTCGCCGCCCCCCGCTGGGGATTGGCCCGCATCGGCGTAGACTGACCTCACCCGCCGCAATTTGCATCTCAATCGATAGTTCCACAGCCGGGAGGGTGCTGAATGCTCATCAAGTCCGAGTTCGACATACAGTTCGATCTGCCGCAGCCAACCGCGACCGTTGCCATGCTGCATCTGTACCCCACGCTCGAGCGCTACGTGCGCACCGGCAATGTGCTGGTCATCGAACATCTGCAGGGCGGCGCGGCGCCGGGCTACGGCAGGCTGATCGGGTCGGAGGAGTATCTGGACAGCTTCGGCAACCGCTGCTCGCGCTTCGTCGCGCCCGCCGGACAACTGCGGCTCAGCGGCAGAAGCATCATCGATGTGGATGGAATGCCCGGGCCGGTGAACCCCAACGCGCAGCAGGCGCCGATTGAAGAGCTGCCCCACGACGTGCTGCGCTTCCTTCTGCCCAGCCGCTACTGCGAGGTCGACCGCTTTGTGCCCGTCGCGCAGGACCTCTTCGGCTGGATGACGCCGGGATGGACGCGCGCGGCGGCGATCCGCGACTGGGTGCATGAGAAGGTGCGCTTCGACTACCAGAGCGCCCGCCCCACCAAGACCGCAATGGACGTCTTCACCGAGCGCGTCGGCGTATGCCGCGACTTCCAGCACCTCGCCGTCACGCTCTCGCGCTGCCAGAACATCCCCGCGCGCTACGTCACCGGCTACCTGGGAGACATTCGCTGGCAGTACACCGGCGCCGGCGACTTCAGCGCGTGGTACGAGGTGTGGCTGGACGGGCGTTGGCACACCATGGATGCGCGCCACAACGAGGCCCGGCCGGGACGCGTGCTGATGGCCGTGGGTAGAGACGCGGCAGACGTGGCGATTACGACGTCGTTCGGCAACGCGGTGCTGCGCAACTTCTACGTGGAGAGTCAGGAAGTGACCGAGGACGGCGCCGTGGTGCCGCCTCTCTCGAACGAGATGCAGGTGATCGCGTAGCAGGCTGTAAGCGGCCTGCTCCATGCGAGGTTTCCGGGACTCCGGCGCACGAGTTGGCCGCAGCCGGAAGTTAAGAGTCACGAAAGCGCGCCGTTTGGTATAACCTCAGCCTACGCCTCATAAATTCCTCGTTCCAAAGTCTCCCCGGCTCAGCCGACGCGTTGATGAATCCGACATTGACCCCCGCCGGCGCTCCCGTTGAGCCGGCAATCGAGATGCGCCCCACCCCGCCTGCCGACCGTCCGGCTGCGGCCCACGTCGCCCGTGCGGCAAAGCGCGTGGAAGCGGGGATGCTCGCAGTCGCGGCCATCTTCTTCGCGCTCCACTTCGTCCATCTCACGGCTGACTTCCCCAACAACTCTCCGTGGATGGACTGGGCCAAATATACCGACGAAGGCTGGTACGGCGACGCCGCCATCCGCCACTATCAGCTGGGCCACTGGTACGTGGCCGGCGACTTCAACCCCGCAGTCGCGCTGCCCGTCTGGCCCGCGATTGAGCTGGCCCTCTTCCGCTTCACCAGCGTGAGCCTCGCGGCCGCGCGCGCGCTCACGGTGGTGGTCTTCGGGCTCATCCTGCTGTGCTGCTTCCGGTTGATGCGCCGCTGGCAGCGTGCCGACAGCGCGGGAACGCAAGGCGCGCTCGCCCCGTGCTTTCGCCCACTGGCCCCCGCGCTCGCCGTCCTGCTGCTGGCTATCAACCCCTACTGCTTCGCCTTTATGCGCGTTGCCATTCTGGAGCCGATGCTGGTCCTGCTTGGTCTCGCGGCCCTGCTGACCGCATCGCGCGCAGGCAGCGCAGGCGCTCTCGCGTGGAGCGAGGAGGATCTGGCCGGCCTGCGCTTAGGCGCAGAACCCCGCAGGCGGCTCAGCCTCCTGGCATTGGCCTGGGCGGCCGCCCTGGGACTGCTCCTGCCGTTGATGGTCTTCACCAAGACCACCGGCGTCTTCATCTTTCCCGCGATCTTCGCGCTGCTGTGGGCTGCGGCTGGATATCGCATCGGGCCGGCGTTCCGCGCAGCGCTGATTGCCGCAGGCGTGGGTGGCGCGGGATGGGCCGCCTACTTCGGTCTGTTCGTCCGCCCGCACTACCTCATCGACTACCGCTATCTCTTCAGCGCCAACGCCTACACGGGAATGACTCTCGCCACGTTCTGGCCGGTCGTCGGCGACACCATCGCCGACGGCATGTGGATCGGTGCGACGCTCTCCGTGCTTGCGCTGCTCGCGGTGGTCGCGGCGCTGGTGGTTCTGTGCGTGCGCCGCCGCCGCGGCAATCCCCTCGCTGCCGCCCTCCTGCTCTGGATCTTCGGCTACGGCGGCTTTGTCGCGTACCACGCGAATCTGCAGCCGAGATACTACCTGGTCCTCGCGGTGCCGCTTACCGTGCTGGTGGCGATGGGTTTCGACTGGGCGCTGGTTGCCTCGTTCAATGCCTGGCGGAGCGATCGCAGGACGGCGGGGCGCGCGAGGGTGGGCGCGTTTGCACTCATGTTTGCGACTGCGATCTCCGGCACGGCGCTGCTGTTTGTGCTGGCCGACGGAGCGCGCATGACCATTGCCTTCCTTCTGCATCCGCAGTATCAATTTGTAACCGCCGCAGATCAAATACGCGAAGCCGTCGACCGCGAGGCCGCTACCGACCCCGGCCACTCGCGGCTGGTGCTGTCGATCAGCGGCGCGGACCTCTCGCTGATCGCGGGCGTTCCCTCCATCTGCGACGACTTCGGCACCATGACCTTGCCGGACCGCATCGCCGCGTTCCAGCCGGGCTGGTTCGCGACCTGGAACCAGGTCGACGACGACAAGATGGAGTCGCTCTCGCCGTTCTACCGCCTGGCACGCGTGGGCGCGTGGCCCGCATTCGACGACCCCGAGCGCAACCTGCTGATCCTTTACCGCCTCGATCCGGTCGCCTCGCCCGGCCCTCCCGGCAGGCCTGGCCGCCGCCGCTCGCTCTCCGTCCCGCACCGCCTCCGCACCAAGCTGGGCGAGCAGCCCACCGTCCTCCAGCTCAAACACTAGGCTCAGCCAGCGAACGGAGCAGTGCTATCTGGGCGGCGCGGCCTAGAAGTCGATGTTGATTGGAATGGAGGAGGCGACGGGCTGGCCCGCGCGCGTGGCCGGCTCGAAGCGCCACCTCGCGACCGCGTCCGCAGCCTGCTGGTCCAGGCCGTAACCCAGCGGGCGCGCCACCACAATGCGCTGCGGCACGCCCTGCGCGTCCACCACCGCGCGCAGCTGCACCTGGCCGGTGACCTTGTCGTGCGCGGCGGCGTCGGTGTAGCGGGGATCGACGCGGTGGGAGAGCAGCGGCGGCGTCACGGCCGGCTGCTGGGCGTTCTGCGCGGGTTGGTCGGCGGGGTAGATGGTCTGGCCGGTGAGCGCGTCCGGCGGCCACGCAAGGCTAGGGTCGAAGTAGTGGCTCCACAGCGGCGGCGCGGTGTGCTCGATCCCCGGGTCGATGCCGATGGCGAAGATGGCCGCGAAGGCCGCGCGGAGCTGCCGGGCGGTGTCCGCGTCTGTGGGTGCGCCCGGCGCGAGCTTCACCAGCAGCCTCATCTTCTGGTCGTTCAGCGGATGGCGCTGGAACTCGTGCGCGTCGGGGTTGTAGCGGATGGCCGCGCGCACGCCGTCGAGCTCAATCTGCTCGCCGCCGACGCGCGCAACCTTCAGAATGTGTACCCCGCTCAGCGTCCAGTCCACAGGCTGGCCGATGCTGGTTGACGCGGTCTCGAGCTTTCCTGCCTCATCGTAACCAAGGTTGTTGGAAGCATAAAACCCGCATAGGAACAGAGCCTCGCCCACCAGCCCTCCGGCTGCCGTAAGCACCGGGTCTGGCGCAACCGCGCCAGGCTGCATTGCAGCCACAGACGCGGTTTGGCCAGCCCTGGCCTCAAGTCCCAGCAGCACCAGCATTGCGAGGATGGTTGTCGTCCAACGATGCAAGTTGCGTCCCCCAATTCCGCCAACCAGTATGAACCCGAGGAGGCGATCGTGGCGCCAGACTCATGGCGCATTGAAGCTCCAGCCGCCGGACGGATCCCAGGCCGTTTCCACTCTTGGTCGATTGGCCACTTCGCCAATTGACTCCGCCCCGCCTCTCGGCTATCCTAAGAGCTCGCGCAGCCCCGCGTCTGCATGTCTGCGGCAGGTCACGCCCGGTTTGGGCATGTCAGGTCCAGGCGAGGAAGCCAGAGGGGGCATTCGTGGTGGATTCCCAGGAGCATAGCCGGGTGCAGTTCGCAAGTCGGCAGCCCTGAAGCACCCACTCACCAGCGTATCCCAGGCGGTCTGGCTTTCCCGCGTTTGAGCAGGGAGTGCAGTTCAGCTCCAACCTCGCTCGCTTTTCTGTGCCGTCCTGACTCGCCCGATTGGCGTTCCGTCGCGTTTGACGGTTCGCATGAAGTTCCGTTGCAGAGCACAGTCGATCTCTTCCGTACGGCGCCGGACTGAACTGGATGCTTTTGAGCGATCCAGCAACAAGGAAGACGGCAGAACCAGGGAGTAAACACGAGTCACCATGAACAACAACACCACCATCCCGAGCGGCAAAGACATCCAGCGCAAGTGGTATCTGCTGGACGCGACGGGCAAGACCCTGGGCCGGCTCTCCACCCAGGCGGCATCGATTCTGGCGGGCAAGAACAACGTGCTGTACACGCCGTACATCGATATGGGCGACCACGTCATCGTAACCAACTGCGAAAAGATCGTGCTGACCGGGCTGAAGGCGGACAAGAAGCTCTACCGACGCTATACGGGCTTTCCCGGCGGCCTGCGCGAAGAGTCGTTCGTCAAGCTGCTGGCGCGGCGTCCGGAGGCGATCGTCGAGCAGGCGATCAAAGGCATGCTGCCGAAGTCCAAGATGGGCCGGCAGATGGCCACCAAGTTGAAGGTATACAAGGGGCCGCACCACCCGCATCTGGCGCAGCAGCCGCAACCACTGGAAGGCCAAGCGTAAAAGTGGTTTTTCGCACTGATCTCTGGGTTTCGTTTCACCGCAGTTTAGATAGGTTTGGGCTTTAGCCCGGACATCGAAGGAAGAAAAAGCGAGGGCTTTAGCCCCGGCCTTTCGCAACCAAGTTCAAGGAGCATCATGGCGGATTTAGTTCAGTACTACGGAACCGGGCGGCGCAAGTCATCCATCGCGCGCGTCTTTCTGCGCCCCGGAAGCGGCAAGTTTTCGGTCAACAAGAAGGAGTGCGATACGTACTTCGTCACGGCGCAGCAGCGCGCGGCGGCACGCCGCTCGCTCGCCATCCCGGACATCGGCGAGACCTTCGACATCATCACCACGGTCAAGGGCGGCGGTGTGATGGGTCAGGCCGATGCAGTCAAGCTCGGCATCGCGCGCGCGCTGATGGTCTTCAACCCCGAGCTGCGCAAGGCGCTCAAGGCCGAGGGGCTCGTCACCCGCGATTCACGCGGCAAGGAACGCAAGAAGTACGGACAGAAGGGCGCACGCGCTCGCTTCCAGTTCTCAAAGCGGTAGTTGCACGGCGTTCTCCGTTGTACGCTCTCCGTTGTTCGTACTTGAAGTTGTCAACGGTCAACGGAGAGCGAAGCACGGTCAACGGTTGTACTCGCATCACCCTCCGCCTCACCGCGGAGGCATGGAGTCAAATCTCCCGCAGCCTGTCTCGTCAGGCAAGGGATCAATCCAGGCACCGGTCGGCCAGCCTCTCGATAGACCAGACCGCACCCGGCAGCCTTAACTAAGGAGCTATATTGGCAAACATCACGATGAAAGAACTATTGGAGGCCGGCGTCCACTTCGGCCACCAGACCAAGCGATGGAACCCGAAGATGAAGGAGTATATCTTCGGCGAACGCAACGGCATTTACATCATCGACCTGCAGAAGACGCTGAAGATGTTCAAGGAGGCGTCGAAGTTCGTCACCGAACTCACCTCCGCAGGCAAGCTGGTGCTCTTCGTCGGCACCAAGCGCCAGGCGCAGGACGCGATCGCCGAAGAGGCCAACCGCTGCGGCATGCCGTACATCAACTCGCGCTGGCTGGGCGGCCTGCTCACCAACTGGGTCACCGTGCAGAAATCCGTCAAGCGCCTGCAGGAGCTCGACGAGATGTCCACCGACGGCCGCTATGACCTGCTCACCAAGAAGGAAGTCATCAAGCTGGAGCGCGAGCGCAAGCACCTCTCCACCAACCTCGCCGGCATCAAGAGCATGAAGCGCCTGCCCGACGCGATCTTCGTGGTGGACTCGAACAACGAGGCCATCGCCGTCGCCGAGGCGCGCAAGCTGGGCATCCCGGTGGTCGCCGTGGTCGACACCAACTGCGACCCGACGCTGGTCGACTACGTGATCCCGGGCAACGACGACGCGCTGCGCGCCATCCGTCTGTTCACCACCAAGATCGCCGACTCCGCCGCCGAGGGCGTGCAGATGGTCTCGGAGAAGGCGTTTGCCACCGAAGTTGCCGACGTGCAGCAGGCCGAGGTTGCGCCGGAGTATGTGGGCGAAGACGGCGAAGACGCCGCTCTGGGCGAGGTGCACGAGTCCGCCGGCATCGCCGCTGCCTCCACCGACGACCTCGTGGACGACGACAACGTCGATCTGGCCGCGGTCCTCGGCGGCAACATCCGCAAGGCCCCCGCAGCCGCGGCCGAGGAAGAGACCGAGCCCGAACCGGCCCACGCCGCGTCGGGCGCGTAAGCGGTCGCTTCTCGTCGAAACTCAAGTCGGAAGGGCACGGCTTCAGCCGTGCCGTAATGCTTCCCATCCACACTCAAGGTGCGGGCGTCGGCACGCACCGCTCGCCAGCGTGAACCAGCTGTTGACAGGCCAAGACGCAGGGAAGGAATCGGAATGTCCACCACAGAAACCACAGTGAAGATTGACGCCAAGAAGGTCAAAGAACTCCGCGAAAAGTCCGGCGCCCCCATGGGCGACTGCCTCAAGGCCCTCCAGGAGGCCAAGGGCGACATGGAGGCCGCCTTCGTCGTGCTGCGCAAGCGCGGCATGGCGTCGGCCGCCAAGAAGGCCAGCCGCACCACCAACGAGGGCGCCGTCGGCACCTACATCCACGCCGGCGGTAAGATCGGCGTGCTCATCGAGCTCAACTGCGAGTCCGACTTCGTCGCCCGTACCGACGACTTCCAGGAGCTGCTGCGCGACATCGCCATGCACATCGCCGCCACGGACCCGCGCTTCGTCTCGCGCGACGAGGTCACCCCCGCCGACCTCAACCGCGAGAAGGAGATCTACCGCGCGCAGGGCATCGCCTCCGGCAAGCCCGAGGCCATCGTCGAAAAGATGCTCACCGGCAAGCTGGCCAAGTTCTACGAGGAGTTCTGCCTGCTCGACCAGCCCTTCATCAAGGACCAGTCGCAGACTATCGCGCAGATCGTCGCCACCAAGGTCGCCAAGCTGGGCGAGAACATCTCCGTCCGCCGCTTCGCCCGCTTCAAGGTCGGCGCGCCCGACTGGACTGTCGCCCAGACCAAGCCCGCCAGCGAAGCCCCGCAGGCGTAATCGAGTCTCAGAGAGATTCAGGCCCGGATTCGAAGTCCGGGCTTTTTCTCTGCGCGCCATTGCTTCGTTCACAATTAATCCTCAGCCTGCTCCTTAAGATAAGTTCTAAGCATCACATCTAACCAAAGAGGGAAAACATGGAACTTGGCATGATCGGTTTGGGCAGGATGGGCGCCAGCATGGTCGTGCGCCTCGAAAAAGCCGGCCACAAATGCGTCGTCTACGACCGCGCCCCGCAGGCGGTCGAGGCGTCGGTGAAGCAGGGCTCAACCGGCGCCGTCTCGCTCGCCGACTTCGTTCAGAAGCTCGCCACACCACGCGCCATCTGGCTCATGGTCCCCGCGGGAGTCGTCGACGCCACCCTCGACGACCTTGTCCCCCTCCTCGCCTCCGGCGATATCCTAATCGACGGTGGCAACTCTTACTACCACGACGACCTCCGCCGCGCCGCCGAGCTCAAGCCAAAGGGCATCCACTATGTCGACGTCGGCACCAGCGGCGGCGTGTGGGGGGCCGACCGCGGCTACTGCCTGATGATCGGCGGCGAGCCCGGCACCGTCCAGCACCTCGACCCCATCTTCTCCGCGCTCGCTCCCGGCATCGGATCCATCCCACGCACGCCCGGTCGCGAGGGGATGGGCGGCACCGCCGAACAGGGCTATCTGCACTGCGGCCCCAGCGGCGCCGGCCACTTCGTCAAGATGGTGCACAACGGCATTGAGTACGGCCTGATGGCCGCCTACGCCGAGGGCCTCAACGTCCTCTACCGCGCCAACGCCGGAAAGAAGCAAGTCGAAGTCGACGCCGAGACCACCCCCCTGCGCAACCCCCAGCTCTATCAGTACGACCTCAACCTCGCCGACATCAGCGAGGTCTGGCGACGCGGCTCGGTCATCGCCTCCTGGCTGCTCGACCTCACGGCCATCGCCCTGCTGGAGAGCCCCTCGCTCGCCGACTACACCGGCCACGTCTCCGACTCCGGCGAGGGCCGCTGGACCATCCGCGCCGCCATCGACGAGACCGTGCCCGCCCCCGTCCTCTCCGCCGCCCTCTACGCCCGCTTCAGTTCGCGCGGCGAGGCCGACTTCGCCGACAAGGTCCTCTCCGCGCTGCGCTTCCAGTTTGGCGGCCATCACGAGAAGGCCGCAGACCGCAAAATGGAGTCATAAAAAATGGCCCTCCCCCGCTCCGGCGCGCTCGTCGTCTTCGGCGTCTCCGGCGACCTCGCCCACAAACAGGTCATCCCGGCGCTCTACGCCATGGTCAAACGCGGCGAACTCGACGTCCCCGTCATCGGCGTCGCCTTCACCAAGTGGTCCGTCGCCAGTGTGCACCGCCACATCGCCCAAAGCATTAAGCAAAGCGGCGGCATCGACAACCAGCGCGCGTTCAAGAAGCTCCTCTCCCTCATCACCTACGTCTCCGGCGACTACAAGGACCCGGCGACTTTCACGAAGATCAAGCAGGCGCTGGGCACTGCGCGCCGTCCCGCGCACTATCTCGCGATCCCCCCGTCACTGTTTGAAACGGTGATCACCAACCTCGGCGCCTCCGGCCTCGCCAAGGACGCGCGCGTCATTATCGAGAAGCCCTTCGGCCGCGACCTCGCCTCGGCGAAGGAGCTCAATCGCGTGGCGCGCGCCGCCTTCCCCGAGGATTGCATCTTCCGCATCGACCACTTCCTGGGCAAGGAGGCGATCATGAACCTCCTCTACTTCCGCTTCGCCAACTCCTTCCTCGAGCCCATCTGGAACCGCAACTACGTCGCTAGCGTGCAGATCACCATGGCGGAGAACTTCGGTGTCAAGGGGCGCGGGGCCTTTTACGAGACCGCCGGATGCCTGCGCGACGTCGTCGAGAACCACCTCTTCCAGATCGTCGCGCTGCTGGCCATGGAGGCGCCCGCTCTGCGCAACTACGGCTCGGTGCAGAGCGAGAAGGCGCAGGTCTTTGAGGCCATGCGTCCCCTCCTACCCGACGATCTCATCCGCGGCCAGTACATCGGTTACCGCCACGAGGACAACGTCGCGCGCAACTCCGACGTGGAGACGTTCTGCGCCGCGCGGTTGTTCATCGACTCGTGGCGCTGGGGCGGCGTCCCCTGGTACCTGCGCTCGGGCAAGCAACTTCCGGTGACGGCGACTGAGGTGCTGGTCGAACTCAAACCTCCGCCGCAGCGGCTCTTTGAGGATTCAGCTCCCACCGACGGCCTCGCCAACTACCTGCGCTTCCGCCTCTCGCCAGACCCGGCGATTGCGTTGGCGACGCGCGTCAAGCTGCCCGGCCATGAGTACGTCGGCGAGCAGCGCGAGCTCTACCTCTGCGAAGAACTCGCCGGCCAGGAGGCCCCCTACGAGCGCCTGCTCGGCGATGCGATGCGCGGCGACGGCGCGCTCTTCACCCGCGAAGACTCAGTGGAGGCCGCATGGAAGGTCGTCGACCCCGTCCTCAAGCATCACCACCGCGCCAAGCCCTACAGGCCGGGCACCTGGGGTCCCAGGACAGCCGGCTCCATCCTCGCGTCCGGCGACCGCTGGCACAACCCCGCCGCGGAGTAATTGATACAGCCGCCGGCGTCGCCTGTCGCGTGCCGGCCACTACCGCAAGTTGCGCGCCACGGTAAATACCGCGGCAGCCGCCAGCGCCCCATACACCGCACCCGCCGGAGCCCGCGGCCAGCGAAACTCGCCCGGCCGCACCGCCCGCCCATAGCTCACCGCCGCGAACGCAACCGCACACGGCAACAGCAGAACAAACAGCGCGTTCAAGTGCATGGCCTCGGTCAATCGCCCGTGCAGCAGTGCCGCCAGCGCCCGCGTCGCCCCGCACCCCGGACACTCCACCCCAAACCACAGATGGATCGGACACGCCGGATAAAGGCCGCCCAAACCCGGAGGCCATCGCACCAGCGCCGCGCACCCCAGCGCCGCACCCGCCAGTAGCGCGTTCGCCAAGCCCCGCCGCCGCGCCGCATCGGTCTCAAAGCCGCGCATCAAATCGCCGCGCCCCGGTACCGTGCCAACCGCTTCAACTCGTTGATCCGCGTGAAGTGGTACTGGAAGTAAAGGCTGCCGAAGAAGAACGTCATCACTCCGCTCAGCGAAAGCCCAATCGGTTCCGGCCCGTTGAAGTGCTCCTCCATCGAGCGCCGAATATCGAACCGCGCCAGCTCCAGCAGCGTAAATGTCACCACAAAGATCGCAAGCCCCGCCCCCATATACTGGTGGCGAAATCCGCTCGCCGCCATCAGCGCGACCCTCCCGCCGCTCCCCAGAATACTCAGGGCAAACTCCGCGATGTACAGAAAGAGGGCATTGCTCCGCGGGTTCACCTTGCGCATCCACGCGGCCTGCACAATGTCCCACACCGCGATGAACAGCCCGCACGTAAAGAAGCCGATCAGCAGCACCAGCCCCCAGTGCAGGTTGGGCGGATCGGGGTAGGGGACCATCCCCGGCGCGTACGCCGGAGGCGTGACCCCATACCCGGCCGGCGCCGCCACGCCAAGCAACTGCGCGACCGGCGCCCACTCCGCCATCTCGTCGCTCTTCGCCATGTCGGAGGGCAGCACGTTGCCGCTGGCCACATAGCGTCGCAGGTCTTCGATCGTGTATGGCCCGTAGTTCTGGCCGTCGCGTGTCACGTGATACAGCATGGGCTGGCTCCTGGGATAAGGTTGGAGCCACGCCGGTCCGGCGACGGCTCAGGTCTCACTGGAAATGACAGGTAGATGAGAACACGCAAGCGGCTGCTGGCACAACCCTACGCCGATCGGGATCGGGCACGGCCCTGCGCGCGCAGCGTCGGAATCTACCCCGCCTGCACCAGACGCCCGCTGCGACTCACGATCGAGAGCCGCTCCATGCTCAGGATCTTCTTGGCCTGCGCCTTGGCGTGGTTGGCCCACGGCCCCACCGGGTCCAGCCGCACGTACGTCAGCCAGTGGCGCAGCGCCCGCCGCCGGTGGCCCTGCCGCTCATACGCCAGCGCCAGGTTGTAGTGCGCGTCGGCATACTGCGGCACCAGGGCGACCGCCCGCTGGTACGCCGCAATGGCGTCGGGCAGCCGCTTCAGCTCATCCAGCACATTGCCCAGATCGAAGAACGCCAGGGCATAGTCGGGGTCGGCCTCGGTCGCGCACCGGTAGTGCTGCTCGGCCAGCACGAACTCGCGCTGGTTGTAATGGATCGTCCCCAGGTTGATCGCCGCCGCCGCATACTCCGGCCGGTCCGCCAGAATCTTGCGATAGAGATCCGCTGCCTCGGGAATGGTCGAGCGGTCCTCCTCCAGCTGCACCGCGCGCTGGAACATCTCCTGCACGTCCACCTGGCCGCCGGCCCCGCGGCCAGAGATGCCCGAAATGCTCAGCTGGCGGTCCTGCGCCGCGTCGAAGTCGAAGGCAAGCTGCTGCGTCACCGGATCGACCAGCGCGCCCCCGTGGCGGAAGCTGATCCTTCCCCCTCGCCCAGCACCGCGACCGACCGCGCTGGCCTCCGTCAGCGGATTGCCCATCCCCACCGCCTTGCGCATCGCCTCCACTGACTCGCGAATGCTCTTTGCCGTGATGCGCGTCGCCCGCAGGGTGCGCAATGTGCGCAGCTGGGCGAGGTCCTCAAACGAGTAATCCTGGCTGGTTGAGATGAGTCCTGCCTGCTCCCATGCGGTCAACTGTCGGGCTCGCAGATGCAGGATTCGAAGGACGTCTTGACGGCTGTATCGGGTCACGAATTGGTCTCGACGGGAACCGTTCCAAGCTTCTGATGCGAGTATGCGTCGTGTGTCCCGCGCAGGCAAGGCCGATCCTGTTAACTTCCGCAGAAACTCGTGGATATCGCGTACCTAACGTGGTTCCTCTGCCGGTTTGTAACAAGATTTGTGCGCCTCGCGCAGCGTCGGCTGCGCGAGAACGAGACAACCGGGCGGACCTTCGAGGAACTAAGTCCGCGCTCACCAGCGGGTCATCTAAGATCGATCAAAGGAGCCACCGAGAATGAACGCCGCCGTCATCGAAGCCTTCGACAAGCCTCCGCGTTACGCCGCCTTCGCCGATCCAGAGCCCAAGGACGGCGCAGTGCTGGTGCGGGTCCATGCCGCGGCGCTCAGCAATCTGGTGAAGGGACAGGCCAGCGGCGCGCACTACAGCAGCGGCGGCCAGCTCCCGTTTGTGCCGGGCTACGACGGCGTCGGCACGCTGCCCGATGGCACCCGCGTGTACTTTTTTGGCCCGCCCGCTCCCTTTGGCGCGATGGCCGAGCGGTGCCTCGCCGCGCCCAGCCGCACCATCCCGTTGCCGGAAGCGGTCGACGATGTGACTGCGGCGGCCCTCGGCAACCCCGGCCTCGCGTCCTGGGGCGCTTTGATCGGCCGCGCGCTTCCAGCCCGGCGAGTCGGTGCTCATCAACGGGGCGACCGGTGTCGCTGGACAGCAGGCAATCCAGGTCGCGAAGTATCTGGGCGCAAAGCGCGTCGTCGCCACCGGCCGCGAACATGCGATGCTGGAGAAGCTGCGCGCGCTGGGCGCCGACGAGACCATCTGGCTGCGGCATCCGCACGAGGCGCTCACCGCTGCATTCCGCAAGGCGCTCGCAGGCATCGATGTTGTGCTCGATTACATCTGGGGTCCCTCCGCCGAATGCATTCTCGCCGCCGCCCAGGGCCACGGCGCCCCCGAGGGCGAGCCGCGCATCCGCTACATCCAGATCGGCGCCATCAGCGGCGACCCCATCGCCCTGCGCGGGCAGTGGCTGCGCAGCTCCGGTGTGGAGCTGATGGGCAGCGGCCTCGGCAGCCTCTCCGCCTCCGCCATCGTCGAGGCCCTCAAAGTCATGTTCCACGCCGCCGCCACGTCGAGGTTCAAAATCGATACGGATACCGTGCCCCTGCGCGAGGTCGAATCCGCCTGGACCCGCACCACCCCCAGCGGCCGCCGCATCGTCTTCACGATGTAATGTTAAAAGGACAGATAGGACATCAAAAGTCATATCTGTGTTAGGGTTTAAGGCGTGACGCGTCGCAGTCGAGCGCAAGAGCAGCATTCGCTCCTCGAATACTACCTGGGCGGCAAGAGACGCCTTCCCCTGCTCAAAGAGGAGTTCTGGCAGGGCACCGCGGGAAGGGTCACGCGGTACAGCTTGGCCTATATCGATCCGCTGATCTTTGCCGGGGACAATGGGCGGGTGCTGGGGTACGACAATGCACATGGGCAACATCATCGGCATTTTATGGGCCGGGTAAGCCAATACCGGTTCACCAGCTTCGAGGAAGTGCTGGCGAGGTTCGAGGCAGAGGTCGCTCGATTAAGGAGGGGTAATGGCGAGTAAGGTTTCCATCGTTGCGGATGAGAGCGGAGCGGAAGGGTTCTTCAAGCGGGCCAGGGCGCACGCGAGGGCGTTGGACCGCGGGGAGAGGATACCGTCCGAGATCGTGATTGCCTTTGAGAATCCCGCCGACTTCCTGCGCATGATTACCAGCGAGCGGATGAGGCTGCTTCACCTGCTTCGAGACGAGGGCGAACGTCCGATCTCCGCGCTGGCATCTCGTCTGCGGCGAAACAGAAGGGCCGTCAGCCGCGACGTGAACACGCTGAAGGAACATGGCCTGGTGAAGACGCGTTACGTGACCAACTCCGGGCACGGGCGGAATCTGGTTGTCACGCGCGCGGCGAAGCGGCTCGAGTTGAAGGCCGCAATCTAGATTGACGACGGAAATCCTGCGCGTACGTCAGTCGAGATACTCTACGAGTTGCGATAGAACTCACTCCGCTTGCGGCTATACCCCACATACACGCATAGCCCGATCGCCAGCCAAACGAAGAAGCGCAACCACGTCTTCGAGGGCAGACCCGCCATCAGCAGAATGCAGAACAGCACGCTGAGGACCGGAATCACCGGGCCGAACGGCACGCGGAAGCCGCGCCGGCGCTCCGGTTCCTGGTAGCGCAGCACGATCACACCGATCGACACCAGCACAAACGCAAATAGCGTGCCGATGTTCGTCATCTCCGCCAGTGTCCCCACGTCGAACAGCCCTGCGGGAATCGCCACCAGAATGCCCGCGACCCACGTCGCAAACGCCGGCGTGCGGAAGCGCGGATGCAGTCGGCTGAACGCATCCGGCAGCAGGTGATCGCGCGACATCGCGAACCAGATGCGCGCCTGCCCGTACTGCCCCACCATGATGGACGAGACCATCCCCGTGATGGCGCCCAGCAGCACGGCAAGCCGGACGTAATGCAGCCTGTGACCTCCCGGCAACATAGACACCCGCTTCAGCGCGTTGACGATCGGCGCGCCATCGCCCGCGATCGATTGCCACGGCACAATGCCCGTCAGCACCACGGCCACGCCGATGTAGAGAATCGTGCACACCACCAGCGTGGCGACGATGCCGATCGGCACGTCGCGCTGCGGCCTGCGGCACTCCTCCGACGCCGTCGACACCGCGTCGAATCCAATGTACGTAAAAAAAATAATCGACCCGCCGGCAAGAATGCCGGAAAAGCCGTTGGGCGAGAACGGATGGTAGTTCTGCGGGTGGATGAAGGACAGGCTGAAGAACAGGAACACCAGAATGGCCGCGATCTTTACCAGCACCATAAGGTTGTTGGTGCGCGCCGACTCGCGCACCCCGCGCACCAGAATGACGGTGAGCAGAAGAACGATGAGGAACGCGGGAATATCGAAGCCCCAGTGCCATCCCTCGGCGAAGATGTCGTTGCCCGCGAGGTCCTGCAGGCCCAATGGCAGGTAAGCCGGCGAGAGCCACCGGGGATCGAGATGGATGCCGAGCCAGTCCAGGAGATCGACGATGTGCGCCGCAAAGCCGACGCTCACGCTCATATTGCCGAAGGCGTATTCGAGGATCAGGTCCCACCCGATGATCCACGCGATCAGCTCGCCGAGGATTGCATAGGCGTATGTGTAAGCCGAGCCCGCGATGGGAATCATGCTCGCCAACTCGGCATAGCACAGCCCGGTGAACGCGCAGACGATGGCCACCAGCACCAGCGACACCGCCAGCGCGGGGCCCGCTCCGGGGCGCCCGGCGACCGCGCCAGTGGTGTGGTGCAGCCAGCCCAGCACCAGGTCGATGATCGGCGAGTCCTTCCAGTTGGCCAGCTTCGCCGGATTGCCGCCGATCGCCGTCCCGATCACCGTGAAGATCCCCGACCCGATGACCATGCCGATGCCCAGCGCCGTCAGCGAGACCGGCCCCAGCGTCTTATGCAGCGCGTTCTCCGGCAGCTCCGAATCGCCGATCAGCTTGTCGATCGATTTAGTGGCGAATAGCTGCGACTTGGTCGCGAAGATTTGCCTGGGCAGCGTCGGGCTCCTGTAATCCAACTTCCGGAAGGGGAGGTGTGGGATACGGCCGGCACAGCAAAATCTCCGCGTAGGCGGCGTCTACCGCTTGCTCTTGCCGCGCGCAGCCTTCTTCAGCTTGGCCTTGTTCTCGCCGCGCGCGCCGGTGCGCTTGCCCTTGGGTGCGGTCTTCTTGCGTGCGGCGCGCTTCAGCTTCTTGCGCTCAATCTTATCGGTAATGCCGGTGGTATTGGCCATGGTGTGTCTTCGGGTGCTTTCCTGAAAAAAGGTTACACAGCGCGCAGCTTCGAGCCGCAAGGTGAAAGGATTAGAGGGCCTCGAGTTGGGCGAACTTCTCCACCAGCTTCTTCACGCCATGCTGTTGAAATTGTACTGTAATCTTCGCGTCGTCCCCGTCGCCCTCGCGGCGAAAGACGGTGCCCTCGCCGTATTTGGGGTGGCGCACGCGCGAGCCCTGGCGCAGGCCGGTGCGGCCCGTGGGCGCGGGGATGTCGAGTTTTGGACGCGCATGCCTGAAGCCGCCGGCGTTCTTCTGCCCGCGCCCCGCGAAGAAGCTCGCAATGTTGTCGATTGAATTCCCCGCGCCGGCCCTGCTCTCCGCGACCGGCCGCGACCCCGGCGCGATGCGAGTCGTCGAGAATTTCGTCGGGCCGCCGTGTCCGCGCCCAGCCACGCCCGCCGTCTGGTCCTCATCCTCGTAGCTGTAGTGCTGTTCGCCCGCATCCTCCGCATCGCGCGGCCGCCCCAACCGCCCGCGCTGCGGATAAGGCGTTGCATACGCCGCCCCCGCAAACTGCCCGCCGCCAAACTGCGGCCGCGGCGCGGGGCTGCCCAGGTCTTCGATGAGCCGCGCAGGCACCTCTTCGAGGAAGCGCGATGGGATGCTCGTCTCCGGCATGTCCGACCCATACCGCCGCCGGTAGCGCGCGCGCGTCATCACCAGCGTGTCCATCGCGCGCGTCATGCCCACATAGCAAAGCCGCCGCTCCTCTTCGAGACCGGTGGGATCGACCAGCGTGCGTGAGCTGGGAAACAGGCCCTCCTCCATGCCCGCCATAAACACCAGCGGAAACTCCAGCCCCTTCGCCGCGTGCAGCGTCATCAGCGTCACGCGCGCCTCCGCCGAGTAGGAGTCCGCATCCGAGACCAGCGCGGCGTGGTCAAGAAACTCCGAGAGCGTCTCGCCGCGCTCCTGCGCATCCTGCGCCGCGTTCGCAAGCTCCTTCAGGTTTTCAATCCGCGAGAACGACTCCGGCGTCGCCTCCTCCTCCAGCGCGCGAATATACCCGCTGCGATCGTTGAGGAACTTGATCAGCTCCGGCAGCGTCGCCGCCTCGCCCGGCTTGCGAAACGGCGCGCGCTCGTCCGCCATGATTCGCTCTGCCGCGTCCCCCGCATCCCGAACCGTACCCCGCGGCCCATGCCCATCCGTCTCCTTCATCACCACCGGCGCAAACGGATTGAACTCCGCCGAATCGATCCCATGCACCGCATCCGTGTCCACCGCATTCTCCGGCGCAATCGTCGACATCTCTTCACTCGGCCCAAAATCGAATCCAAAATTGAAACTCGTATCGAATGACGTATCCGCCGCCGCATCCGCCCCCGTCACCACCGACGACTCCTCCGCTTCCACCGCAAATCCATCCACCACGAAGCCCTCATCGCCCTCACCCTCCACCGCCACATCGTCATCCACCAACCCCACATCGCTCGCCAACTTTGCCGCAAAGTCCAACCCCAGCATCGCGCGCCCATCCTCAATCAGCCGCCGAAACTTCCCCAACGCCTGCAACGCCCGCGCCGGTAGCAACTGCTCCTCGCTCGCCCGCCCAATCGCGTCCCACGTGCTCACCCCCGTGGTCAGCGCAATCCGCTCCAGCGTCTCCATCGTCGTCTTGCCGATGCCCCGCGCCGGCGAGTTCACCACCCGCCCAAGCGCAATCGAGTCGTGCGGGTTCAGCACCAGCTTCATGTAACTCAAAATGTCCTTCACCTCGGCGCGGTCGTAGAACGAGAAGCCGCCCACCATGTGGTACTGGATCTGGTACCGCCGCAGCGCCTCCTCCACCAGCCGCGACTGCGAGTTGGTCCGGTACAGCACCGCGCACCGCGGCAGGTCCTCCGTGCCGCCCGCCGCGCGCAGATACTGCGCGATCCGGTCCGCGATAAATAGCGCCTCGTTTTCGCCGTCGGGCGCCTCGTAGTAGCCGATCAGCGAGCCACCCTCGCGCGTGGTGAACAGCGTCTTGCCCTTGCGCTGCGTGTTGTTCGCCACTACCGCGCTCGCTCCCTCCAGAATCATCTGCGTCGACCGGTAGTTCTGCTCGAGGCGTATCGTGCGCACGCTGGGGAAGTCCTTCTCGAACTCCAGAATGTTGCGGATGTCCGCGCCGCGCCAGCTATAGATCGACTGGTCCTCGTCGCCCACCACGCACACATTGGCCGCCGGGCCCGCCAACAGCTTCATCAGCTCGTACTGCGGCCGGTTGGTGTCCTGGTACTCGTCGATCAGGAGATATTTGTAACGCCGGTTGTAGCGTTCTCGCACCTCGGGCGCGACCTTCAGCAGCCGCACCGTCTCCAGCAGCAGGTCGTCGAAGTCGAGCGCGTTGGCCTTGGCGAGTTCCTTGCGATAGATCTCGAAGATATGCGCAATCTTCTCCTCCATCGGGTTGGTCGAGGCCAGAAAATACTCCTGCGGGTCGATCATGTGGTTCTTCGCCCAGCTGATCCGTCCCAGCGCCATGCGCGGCTTTAGCTGCTCATCATCGATCGCGAGCCGCTTAAGCGCGGCCTTCACCACCGCCTGCTGGTCCACCTCGTCGTAGATCGCAAACGTCCGCGTCAGCCCCGCGCCATTCACCCGCAGCACCTCAACGTCCCGCCGCAGCACTCGCACGCAAAAGCTATGGAAGGTCGACAGCAACGGCTTCGCCAGCGACGCGTGGCCCAGAATGCGATCCACCCGCTCCGCCATCTCCGACGCTGCCTTATTCGTAAACGTCACCGCAAGAATCGCGTCCGCCGGCACGCCGCGCTCTTCAATCAGATACGCAATCCGGTGCGTAATCACCCGCGTCTTGCCCGAGCCCGCGCCCGCCAGCAGCAACACCGGCCCATCCACCGCCTGGATGCCTTCGCGCTGCTGCGGGTTCATATTGTCGAGAAGGCGCGAGGCCATGGCCGGAACAAACTCCAACCGCCATTTTAAGTCACCCGCGCCTGTGCATGGGCCGCACCCGCATCGGCCATTAACGCCCTACTTCGCCACCGGAGGAACCACCCTCACGCTCTCTTCGCCGCACGCTTCCACCCTCCCGCACGCAATCGGCTTCAGCCCGTCCTTCGCCACACACACTTCCACCGCGCTCAACCGCCCTTTGACGCAACTCACCGCAACGCTCCCCGCCGGAAACCCAGGATTCGACTCGTCAAACATCGTCACAATCTCCTCCGTCTTCACCGCAACCTCATGGTCCACCCGCAAGAAGAACGCCGGAATCTTCACCGACCGAAACGCCCTTCGCTCCATCGCGAAGAACGCATCCGGCCCCAGCGTCGTGCACGTCCCATGCTTGGCCCACTCATGCGCCAGCAGCGACGCGTCCGGCGTAATGTCCATGTTCTGCTCCGGATGCGCAGGCCCCGGCCGGCCCTTATCGCAGAACACCGGATACGTCCCGTCGAAGTTCTGCGGCCACAACCCATGCACAATAAACCCCGGATGCGCCTTGCACTCCTGACCCGTCCCCTGGATCGAGCAAAACTCCGGCGACCACGAGAGGGTCAGCAGGTAGTAGTCGTACTTGCCCACCTCCCCCTTGCTCTGCGCCCGCGCCGCTCCGCCCACCATCGAAAGCGCCGCCAGCAAAAAAACGCCCACCCCCCACGCACGCCGCATAGCTCCCTCCATCAAGACGATCCTACTGCACAACCCATACTGAAATGCGTGGGCGTAGTGTGTAACGCGCATTGACATTTTTCCCCACCATTCACGGAACCGCCACTCCGCCCCCTGCGTAGCAATCACTGCGACGGGCCTTCCTGAACCATGGCAGGAAATCCCGTCCCAAACCTCTCCAGGAAGGTATCTCTATGCATCGCCCCGCCCGTCCGCTCGCTCTCTCCATGGCCTCGCTTCTCGTGGCCGTCGCACTCACTACAGCCCATGCAAGCCCGCTCCCGCACCCCGGCATCCACCAGCACCCCGCCCTCAAGGACCCCATCACCATCACCATCGCCAACCAGCGCGCCGAAGCTCAGGAGATCAAGATCGGCGGCCGCATCTACGCCCTCAAACCCCACGCCTCGCTCACCATCAAGCTCCCTCCCGGCACACAGGTCTTCGCCGCCAGCCCCGGCCCCGGCGTCCACGAGGGCGATGTCCTCTTCGCCGTCACTCCCGCACTCAACGACGCAACCGTAAAGATCAACTAAACCCGCACCCGGGCAGTCGAGGGATAATCGAACTACCCATGCCCTCGATTGCCCCGCCAATCAGGAACATCGCCGTCTTCTGCGCCTCCGCCGACGGCGCGCGCCCCATCTACCGCGCCGCCGCGCTCGAACTCGGCCACGCCCTCGCCCAGCGCAATATCGGCATTGTCTACGGCGGCGCCAAAGTCGGCCTCATGCACGCAGTTGCCGAAGCGGCCCTCGCCGCCAACGGCCGAGTCATCGGCGTCATCCCCACCGTCCTCGTCGACCTCGAGGTCGCCCACCACGGCCTCACCGAGCTGCACATCACCGACACCATGCACACCCGCAAGGCCCTCATCGGCAGCCGCGCTGACGCATTCATCGCCCTGCCCGGCGGCTTCGGCACTTTCGAGGAGCTCTTCGAGGTCCTCGCCTGGCAGACCCTCAACCTCCATGCCAAGCCCATCCTGCTCCTCAACACCAACGGCTTCTACACGCCGCTGCTCGCCTTCCTCGACCACTCCGTCGCCGAAGGAATGCTCAAGCCCAAAAACCGCGCCGTCCTCCTCGTCGCCAGCACCGTCGACGAAGCCCTCCAAACCCTCGGCTTGGACGGCGGGATCTAGAAAAAATATTGCCGTACCAGAGGCAATCTGAAATGGTCGATCTATTCGTGGCCTACGATCCGTGATGGTAAGAACCGAATGGGCCAGCCGCCGCGGTTTCTATTGAGATACGAGTGCTTTTCGGGTGTTGCCCTTCCATGCGCGAGGACCCACGAGGACAAAACTCCACCCTACGATGGTGCCCAGCACGGATGGCACGATGGCCGCCCAGGGCATGTAGCGAGCGAAAACGGTCCCGGCGAATGCGGACGTGATTGCGATGTAGGCGCCCATCATCTTGAGTAGATGTTCTTGCACCCAAGTGCGCTTTAGCCAAGAGAGCGGCAGTACGTTGCGGGCAAGATCATACCCACTTGTGGCGATGAGCCCACCGAGGATCGACCACGTCAGAGCCGGAGCCCATGGCTGATGCAGCCGTCGCATGATGCTTATGAACAGCCAGGGAGTCAGGAGACCAACAACGCTGGCTATCCGATCGACGATCTCCGGCCGCCGTCCCCGCAATTGCAATGCGCGGTATCCAGCGAACACGTCGTAGACGCTAAGCACCGTAACGACCGCCAGGAAGGATCTGAAATTGAAAACGATCAAGCCGATGGAAGCGGTAGTAACTACAACTAGGTACGCGTAGATGAAGAGCATGCCCACACGGGTATGCAGTCCACGCCGCTTCGGGCTACATATGGCAATGAGACCAAGGGCCAGCGCCACGGTTCCGAAGAGAACGTGGATGATGATGTTTGTTTGATGAAGAGGCGAGTGTGCAAACATTGAATGCTTTCCAGCCGTAGGCTTGAGGATAGGGTAAAAGGCCGCTGGATGAACATTCAATTGGAAGCGAGACCTGAGGTGGGATTCTGACCACTCAGACCCACAGGTCGCTACCACTTTCCTCTAGCCTCTAGCCCTTACGCACTCCGCGCACCGGCACACCCGCCTTAGATAATCCCACGAATAAATCCCCGCCTCGTGCCCATCGTTCCACTTGAACTTCAAGGCATACTTGCCCACCGGCGTCACCTCCACCGGCCGCGGCGGCGCCTCATACAGCTGCAGCAGCGCCTGTGCCCTCGGCCTGGCCTCGCCCGCCGCGCGCCCGCTCTGCAGGCGCTCATCGTGGCAGGTCGCACACGGACACGCATCGCGCAGCCAGCGAAAGCTCCACGAGCTGCTGTGCCCATCGTGCCACTCGATCTCCACGCCCGTCCCCTCCGTCTTCTTCACCCGCACCTTCTTGGGCGTTAGCGCCGCATCGCTCAGTCTCCCATCCGCCTGCTTCGCATCCCGCCGCGCCTCCACCTCGCTGACGATGCGAATCCCTTCGTGGCTCATGGCTTCGACTCCTTCGCCGCATCGCGGCCATAGCGCAGCTTCAGCGCCAGGATGCCCACCGACAGCACCAAGGTCACCGCATTCGACGCGATCACCGGCTTCGATCTCGTACACAACCCGTACAGCAGCCACAGAAACACGCCCACCGAGAACAGCAGAAACGTCGGCAGCGAGATCTCGCGCGCCGAGCGCAGCCGCAGCACCCGCACCAGCTGCGGCACAAACGCCGCCGTCGTGCAGAACGCCGCAATAAAGCCGAGATCTTCGATCGCAGCACTGCTGAACTGTGTCGCCGCCTGCACAATTGAGCTCACGCCTGCCTCCAGAAAAAGTATGCGGCCATCGCGCAGCCGAGGGAGACAACCACCGCGCGCAGCACGTTCGGGTTCATCTTTCGAGAATACTGCGCCCCCGCGTAGCCGCCGATCCCGGCGAAGACCATCGACACCAGGCAGTAGTGCCACACAATCGCCCCGCCGAAGATGAACGTCACCACCGCGCAGAAATTCGAGAGGCACGCCGCCGTCACCTTCAGTGAATTCAGCGCGTTCATCTCCTCCACGCCGAACAGCGCCAGCGCGCTCATAATCAGAAACCCCGCCCCCGCCCCAAAGTAGCCAATGTAGAAGCACACCGGAAAGAGCACGCAGAACAACGGAAGCATCGCCGGCGGCCGCGCCAGATGCGGCTCAGCCGACCTCCTGCGCAGCCATCGCGAGACCGGCCCGCTGATCCCAAACAGCAGCGACGCCACCAGCAGCAGCCACGGCACCAGATGCAGAAAGGTGATCTGCCGCGTGTGCAGCAGCACCGCCGCTCCGCTGATTCCACCCAGCACCGACGCGGACGCCACTACCGCAAGCAGATCGCGCCGCAGGTCCATCCGCAGCGCCCACACCGACGTCAGTTGCCCCGGCCACAGCGCAACCGTATTGGTCGCATTGGCCTGGATCGGAAGCACCCCGATCGCCAGCATCGCCGGGAACGAGAGAAACGAGCCGCCCCCCGCCATCGCGTTCATCACGCCCGCAAGGAAGGACGCCGCGACCAGCCAGGCGTAGCGCGCATCAGGAATCAGGGTGGAGAGCATCCCTCTCCATTGTAGTCGTCCATAGGCTCGTCTCCGCGCTGCCAGGGGGCGCAACGCAGGAAGCTGCTTTGCGCTTCGCCCGGTTCTTCGCTACAGTGCAGGAATGACCCAGGGCCGCGTATCACTGGCTGCTCTTCTCGCCTCTGCCATCGCGCTCGCTTCCGCCGTGGGTTGCGGTGTTCCAACCATCATCCCGGTATCCACCCAATCCAACCTCAATATCAACGGCAACTGGGACATCGTTAGCAACCTGGCATCCGGTGCCGGACTCGCCTCTCCCATCGCCAGCTTCTCCGGCGCGCTGCAATCCAGCAATGGCGCCGTCACCGGCACGCTCCATGCGCTCGATACCGACTTCACCGCTACCTGTGTCAGCCTCACCCAGGATCTCCCCGCAACCGGGACCCTCGACGCCGCAAACAATCTCACCCTCAGCGTGGCCGTCGCCGGCGGCACAGCCACCATTCAGCTCGCGCTCGATCAGAGCCTGCTGACCTTCGCCACCGGCACGTACTCCATTGCGGGAGGCGCCTGCGCCATGTCCTCAACCCCGATGATCGCGATTCAGATTCCGCCCGTCACCGGCGCCTACAGCGGCACCCTCACCGAACTCGGATCGAGTCCCGCCGTCACCGCCACCGTCACCGCGCAACTCACGCAGTCCTCCACGCCAAACGCAGACGGCAACTTCCCGTCGACCGGCACCGTCACCATCGCCGGCAGCACCTGTCCCGCGACCTTCTCCTTTTCCGGCGAGCTCGTCGCCGGCCCCGCTCTTGACGCCCCCCAGACCGGCGCACAAAGCGGGACCCTCTCCGGCGCCCTGCTGCCTCCGCTGCCTCCCGCGGTGACGCCCGCTGCCCCGTGGCCCATCCTCGCCACGGTGGCCTCGTCCGGCACAAATTGCCCCATGCCCGCTCCCCTATGGACCGGCACGCTCACCCCCCAATGACCGGCATCTCCGGCGTCGCCGCAATCAGCTGCCGCGTGTACTCATCCCGCGGGGCATCGCACACCTGCAACGCATCCCCAATCTCCACCAGCCTCCCACGTTGCATCACCGCCACTCGGTCGCACAGATAGCGCACCAGCGGCATCGAGTGCGAGATAAACAGATACGTCAGCCCCAGCTCCCGCTGCAAGTCGCGCAGCAGATTGATCACCTGCGCCCCCACCGAAACATCCAGCGCGCTCACCGGCTCATCCAGCACCAGAAACCGCGGCCGCAGCGCCAGCGCCCGCGCAATGTTGATGCGCTGCCGCTGCCCGCCGGAGAACTCATGCGGATACCGCCCCAGCGCCGGCGCCTCCATCCCCACCGACCCCAGCAGCTCGCGCAGCCGCGCCTCCATTCCCTCCGCCGGCCGCTCGCGATGAATGGCAAACGGCTCCGCCAGAATCTGCCTCACCCTCATCCGCGGGTTCAGCGCCGCATACGGGTCTTGGAACACGATCTGCATCCTCCGCCGCAGCCCACGCATCCGCGCCGAACCCGCCGCCGGCAGCACCTCGCCCTCAAACAAAACCTCACCCGCGGTCGGCTCAATCAGCCGCAGCAGCATCCGCGCCACCGTGCTCTTGCCCGAACCGCTCTCGCCCACCAGCCCCAGCGTCTCGCCCTCGCGAATCGCAAACGAGACCCCATCCACCACGCGCGAAACCCCATCCTCGCGCGCGTACTCCTTCACCAATCCCCGCGCCTCCACCAGCGCAGGCGCCGCCTCCGCCGCACCATCGCGACCAGTCGGCGAGCGCACATCAAAGGCAGGCATAGCGGGATGGTAGCATTCAGGTGGGCCCGCGTTACCACCTCGAATCCAGGAGCCGCCGAGAGATGCCGGACGCGTCCGCCCTTGCCCGAAAATCAGTTCTTATCACCGGAGCCAGCGCCGGCATTGGTTGGGAGACCGCGCTCGCCTTCGCTGGAAAGGGAGCCTCGGTGGTGGTTACCGCGCGCCGCGAGCAGCGCCTGCGCGAGCTGTGCGACCTCATCGTCGCCCGCGGCGGCAAGGCCGTCTACTTCGCTGGAGACGCCGCAGAGGAAACCACCGCGCAGCAGTGCGTCGCCCTCGCCATCAAAAAGTTCGCACGGCTGGACATCCTGATCAACAACGCAGGCCTGGGAAACTATAAAAACCTCATCGACACCAGCGCCGAGGAGTACGACGCTCTGATGGACTCCAACATGAAGAGCAGCTTCCTCTTCACCCGCCACGCCGTGCCGGTGATGATGGCCCAGAAGGGCGGCGAGATCCTCTTCATCTCCTCCGTCGCCGGCCTGCAGGGCTACGCGGGCGAGGCGGTCTACTGCGCCAGCAAGTTTGCGCAGATCGGCTTCGCGCAGGCGCTGGACGGCGAGCTGCGCAAGCACGGCATCAAGGTGGGGACCATCTGCCCCGGCGGCGTCAAGACCGAGTTCGCCATCGGCAAGGGGCGCACCGAGGCCAGCGTCCGCGGCTCTTACATGATGGAGCCGCGCGAGGTCGCCGACGCCATTCTCTTTGCCTGCAGCCAGCCCGCCAACTCCCGCATCCTGCAGATGACCGTCCGCCACATGGGCGAGCCGGGTCGCTAACCCAGCGCCGCATCACCCCAGCTGCGGATGCACCCGGTGGAAGCCGGTCGCCTCCTGGTACGCCCGTGCAAACGCCGCCACTCGCGCATCCGAGTAAAGCGCCCCCAGAAACGTCAGGCTCACCGGCGTTCCCGGCCCGCCCTCATTCTTCGCCGAACCATCCGCCTCGTCGAACGGCTTGGGGGCATCGCCCCCGCGAATCCCATTCGGCACAATCACCGCGGGATTGCCCGTCAAATTCGTCGCAATCAGCTGCAGATCATCCTGCGGCGTCACGATCACATCCACCTCGTCAAACAACTTCGCCATCTCCGCAATCGCTAAACTGCGCGCCCGCATCGCCTGAATGTAATCCACCGCGGAGTAGAAGCGCGCGACGCGGAAGATGTTCGGCCACTCGCCTTCGCCCTGCCCGGCCAGCAGCCCATCGCGTCCGCTGCGCGTCAGCTCATCGAACGCCGCCGCCGCCTCGGCCTCCAGCACAGGCGTCACCGCCTCAAAGGGAAACTTTGGCAGTTCCACCGGTGCCAACGTCACGCCCATCCCGCGCAGCGCGGCCAGCGCCACCGTCAGATACTTCGCGTCGTAGCGATTGCGTTCGCGCTCCGCTCTCTGTTCCGGTGTCGCGTCCGCCGCCAGAGGCTTCGCATCCGGGTCGAACGCGCTCTTCAGATATCCCACCCGCAGCGTCTTCCAATCGAACTTCGCGTCCCAGTTGAACGCCGCATCGCGCACCGCAAGGTCGCGCCCATCGGGTCCGTAGATCGCGCCCAGCACCAGCGCGCAGTCTTCCACGGCCCGGCAGATCGGCCCAATCTTGTCCATCGTCCAGCTCAGCGCCATCGCGCCGGTGCGCGGCACTAGGCCGAAGCTCGGCCGCAGCCCCGTCACGCCGCAGCGCGTCGAGGGCGAAGAGATCGAACCCAGCGTCTCGGTCCCAATCGAGAACCCCACGCACCCCGCCGTCGTCGCGCTGGCCGAACCCGCCGAAGACCCGCTAGACCCTTGCTTCACGTTCCACGGATTCCGCGTGCGCACCGCATGCGCCTTGTCCCCCCACAGGTCGTCCATAGCCAGCGCGCCCAGGCTCAGCTTCGCGATCAGCACCGCGCCCGCCGCATCCAGCCGCCGCACCACCTCCGCGTCCTCCTCGAACTGCTGCTGCTCGAAGCCGCCCGCGCCCCACGTCGTTGGGTAGCCCTTCACCGCCAGCAGGTCCTTCGCGCCCCATGGAATCCCATGCAGCGGCCCGCGCACCCTCCCCGCAAGAATCTCCGCATCGGCTGCCTCCGCCTGCTTCAGCGCCCGCTCCTCGGTCAGCGTGATCACGCAGTGCAGCTTCGGATCGTACCGCCGCAGCCGCGCCAGATACATCTTCGTCAGCGCCACCGAGCTCGCCTTCCCCACGCGCGCCCGCTGCTGCACCGCCTCCGCCAGCTCCCTCACCGTCGCGAACGCAACCAACTCCTCCGTCGCCCGATCCGCCCGCCCCTGCGCAACCTCCTCCATCGCCGCCGCCAGCATCGCAACCTGCGGCGCGGCACTTATCCGCTCCGGCCGCCTCGCCGTGTCCAGCGCCATCCCCCTCGGCACCGGATCGAAGACAAACGCCGGGGCCACGTTGTTCGCCAGATGCAGCTCACGGATCGCCGCAACCGATTTCCGCTTGTCTTCGAGCCCCGCCAGCATCAGGCTCTTCTGCTCGGCCGTCGCGGTAATGCCCGCCAGCGCCGCCGCCGCATCGATCATCTCCGGCGTAATCTTCATCCCCGCGCCAGCCCCTCCCGCGCCCGCCCCCTGCGCCCCAGCCTCCTGCGCCGCCATCGCCAGCAGCGCCCCCGGCAGCAGCGTATCCGCCAGCCCCGCCGCCGAACACGCCGCTAGAAACTGCCGCCGGTCGAGACCGGCTTCGGCATCGCTCCCGGGTTCGCGCGGATGATCGCTCATACACCGCATTGTTGCACGCCGCCGCCCCGCCGCGAGCGCGCAAACCTCCGCACAAACCTCCTCAACCGGCCGCCTCGCAGCCCCGCTTCCCGGCCCGGAAACAACCCCCGCAACCGTGACTTTCATCACCTGCCAGCCCTCCAGCGATTCGTGTATGCTGGTTCTCTCCCCGGGACAGCGGGTAGTCCTGCTGGGGAAAATCTCCGAAGTCGATCGCGCATCTCAGGCGCCTACGGGCGCCCGCCAGACGACTCCGGCATCTGAGCTGGGAGAAGATCCATATGAGTCACTCATTCGCCCTCGGGATTGGCGGCGCCGCCGGTCAGGGTGTGGCCACGCCCGGCGACATCTTCGCATTGATCTTCAGTCGCCGTGGCCTGCACCTCAACGCCTACAACGCCTACCAGTCCATCATCCGCGGCGGCCACACCTTCCTCACCATCCGCACCGGCGTCGACGAAGTGCGCAGCATGGGCGACGGCATCGACCTGCTCGTCCCGCTCAATCAGGACACCATGGACCGCCACCTGCGTCTGCTCACCGACGGCGGCGCCTGCATCTATAACGCGGACTCGATCAAGCCCGGCACGCCCGCTCCCGGCGTCCAGCTCTGCGGGCTCCCCGTCAGCACGCTGGCCGATATCACCCGCAACAAGGTCGCGCAGAACACCCTCGCCATGGGCGCGGCCCTCAGCATGATGGGCGTCGGCTTCCAGTCGCTGGAGTCCGTGCTGACCGCGCAGTTCGGCCGCAAGGGCGAGGCCGTCGTCAAGGAGAACGTCGACATCGCGCGCGCCGGATACGACTACGCCACCGCCAACTTCAAGCCCTTCGCCCGCGCGCTGCCCATGACCGAGAATGAGTATGCGGTCATCAGCGGCAACACCGCCCTCGCCATGGGAGGCGCCGCCGCCGGCGTCAAGTTCTACTGCGCCTATCCCATGAGCCCCTCCACCGGCGTGCTGCACTGGATGGCCACCCACGGCCGCAAGGCCGGCATCCTCGTCCGTCAGGTTGAGGACGAGATCGGCGTCATCAACATGGCCATCGGCGCGGCGCACGGTGGCGTCCGCTCCATGTGCGCCACCTCCGGCGGCGGCTTCGCGCTGATGACCGAAGGCCTCGGCCTCTCCGCCATGGCCGAGATTCCCGTCGTCGCCATCAACTGTATGCGCGCCGGCCCGTCCACCGGCGTCCCCACCAAGACTGAGCAGGGAGACCTCTGGCAGGCCCTCGGCGCAGCGTTTGGAGATTTTCCGCGAGTAATCGCGGCACCTTTAGATATCGGCGACTGCTTCACCCTCATGCCCGAGGTCTTCAACCTCACCGACAAGTTCCAGTGTCCCGCCATCGTCCTCTGCGACCTGCTCCTCTCCGAAGGCCGCCTCTCCGTCGACCCCAAACTCCTCAACTTCAACCCGCCCATCGACCGCGGCGAGCTGATCACCTCCAACGGCACCGCGCACGGGCCCTACCTGCGCTACAAGATCACCGAGAGCGGCGTCTCCCCCCGCGCCATCCCCGGCATCGAGGGCTTCACCCACGTCGTCTCGAGCGACGAGCACGATGAGAACGGCGTCCTCATCTCCGACGAGTACACCAACCACGCCAAGCGCCGCGCGATGATGGAAAAACGCCAGCGCAAGGTCGCCGGCATCGAGGCCTCCGTCCCCAAGCCGAAGCTCGAAGGCCCGCCCGACGCCGACGTCACCCTCATCGGCTGGGGCTCAACCGACGGCACCATCCGCGAGGCCCGCGAGATGCTGGCAGAGCAGGGAATCACCACCAACCAGTTGCAGATTCGCTACCTCGTCCCCCTCCACGGCGACGCCATCGTCGACATCCTCGGCAAATCCAAGCACACCATCATCGTCGAGAACAACTTCACCGGCCAGTTTGCGCGCTACCTGCGCAGCGAAACCAGCTTCGTCGCCAACGGCCACATCCGCAAGTACGATGGCGAGCCCTTTATGCCGCACCACATCGTCGAGGCCGTGCGCGAACAGCTCGCCGGCCGAACCACCCTGTCCGTGCCAACCCACGAAGTGATGGTGTAAGGAGAAACCCCATGGCGACAATCAACGTAGTTCCCGTCGACGCAATCGCAACCCCCGTCACCGCGGCCAGCTTCAAGGGCAAGGTCGATCCCGACTGGTGCCCCGGATGCGGCGACTTCGGCGTCCTCGCCGCCGTGCAGAAGGCGCTGGTCGAGCTGCAGATCCCCAACCACCGCGTCGCCACCGTCAGCGGCATCGGCTGCTCCTCCAACTTCCCCGGCTTCATCGAGACCTACGGCATGCACACCCTGCACGGCCGCTCGCTGCCTGTGGCCAGCGGCCTCAAACTCGCCAACGACGACATGACCGTGCTCGTCACCGGCGGCGATGGCGACGGCTTCGGCATCGGCTGCGGCCACTTCGTCCACGCCATGCGCCGCAACATCGACCTCACTTACATCGTCATGGACAACCAGATCTACGGCCTCACCACCGGCCAGACCTCGCCCACCAGCCGCATCGGCATGAAGACCAAGTCCAACCCCTACGGCAACATGGATACGCCGGTCAACCCCATCACACTGGCCCTCTCCGCCGGCGCAACGTTTGTGGCCCGGGCGTTCAGCGGCGAGCAGAAGCACTTGGTCGACCTCCTCAAGCAGGCCATCTCCCACAAGGGCTTCTCCTTCATCGATGTCTTCAGCCCCTGCGTCACCTACAACAAGGACAACACATTCCAGTGGTTTCGCCCCCGCGTCAAGAAGCTCGAAGACGACGCCGCCTACGACTCCACTAACTGGCCCGAGGCCGTCAAGCGCGCCACCGTCTGGGGCGACGAGATCCCCATCGGCAAGTTCTTCGAGCGCACCGACCTGCCCACCCTCGAAGAGACCGAACCCGTCCTCGAGCTCGGCCCCCTCATCGACCGCCCCCTCCACATCGCGCCCGACGTCGCCGAAGCCTTCGTCCGCGAACTGATGTAGGTTCCTGGGCCGCTGCTACGGCCCTATTTCAGATTGGCAATCATCGCGGCCTGCGCGTCCGCGGCGGACTTCATCATATTGCTCATCGCCTCTTCGAGCGTGCTCCACTGCGCCATCTCCAGCTGTAGCTCCGTCTGCATCTCGCTGTTCATGTCGCTCGTCTGTTGGGCCGCGCCGCTCTGCGCGCTGCGCACACCCTGCTTCGCCGCCGCATTCTGCTGCATGGCGTTCATGGCTTGCTGCAGCTCCGACTGCTGGTCCTGCGCGCACTCCATCAGTACTAGAAACACCACCGCATCCGGGTCCATTCCACTCAGGTTCGGGAAGGCCTGCCCCACCAACGCCCGCGCGCTAGCCTGCACCTGGGCTGCGGTCATCTTTGGCTGCCGCTTCTCCGCCAGCGCGAGCGCCGCAGCCGCGGACTGCACCTTCTTCTTCGCCGTCGGCGAAAGATTCACCGCCAGCCTCTTATTCTGACGCACCGCCTCATCCGGGATCGGGCGCGGCTGTGCCGCCGCCGGCACAGCACTCTTCTGCTGCGCCACACCGGGCAATAGGAGCAAGCCGCAACCCAGGATCGCAATCGGAACTACAGAGCGCATCGGCAAACCCCTTCGCCGCAGAAGCGTACCGCCGAACCGCCTAGACCTCGCCGCGCGAACCAATGCGCCGCGCCTAAATATCCAGGTTCTTCACATCCAGCGCATTCTCTTCAATAAACTTCCGCCGGCTCTCCACATCTTCGCCCATCAGCGTCGTGAAGATCTCCTCGCACGCCGCAATGTCCTCCAGCCGCACCTGCAGCAGCGTGCGCCGAGCCGGGTCCATCGTCGTCTCCCACAGCTGCGGAGCGGTCATCTCGCCCAGCCCCTTGTAGCGCTGCACCTGATACTCCTTCTTGCCCTGCTCGATCACGTACTCGAAGACCTCGCGCGCCGTCTTCTTCTCGACTGGATCGTGCGCGATCCGCCCGCCGCGCTTGGCCGGCTTCGCCTCCGCCGCCGTCCCCGGCGCTGACGCATCCGCAGCCACGCCCTCCTCGGACGCAGCCTCCTCAGCTTCTTCCTCCGCCTCGGCCTTAGCTGTCTTCGCAGCGTACTCGATATAGAACGGCGGCTGCAGCCTGTCCTTCAACTGCGCATGTTTCGCCAGCATCTGCCGGCTCTCCGCCGTCGACGCCAGCGCCCAGTCGATCGTCCGTACCGCGCCCTGCGAGTCGGTAAAGCTCACCGAATAGGTCTTGTGCTCCTCATCGAGCGCCACCTCGCCCACATCGCGGAACTGATACTTCTTCACCAGCTCCTTCAGCCGCGCGCGCATCTCCTTCAGCTTCGCCGGCGACTCAAAGTCCACACGTCGCGCCGAGTCCTTGCCCTCCTGCGCGAAGATCTGCGCAAACGCCTCCGTCACCTCTTCATTCCTCAGCCGCTTCTCCACCTTGTCGAAGAAGCCGAGGTACTCGTTCAGCTGCCCCATGAACTTCGTCAGCGCCTCGCCGTCAATTTTGGCGCCGCCGTCCCCGTAGCGGATCACCATCCCATCCGACGCCCGCTTCACCATCACCTGCACATATTCGCGCTCGTCCTTGATGTACTGCTCGAACCGCCCCTTCTTGATCTTGAACAGCGGCGGCTGCGCAATGTACACATGCCCGCGCTTGATCAGCTCCGTCATATGCCGGAAGAAGAACGTCAGCAGCAGCGTGCGGATATGCGACCCATCCACATCCGCATCCGTCATCAGGATCAGCTTGCCGTAGCGCAGCTTCGACGCGTCGAAGTCGTCCTTGCCGATGCCGCAGCCCAGCGCGGTGATCATCGCGCGAATCTCCTCGTGGCCGAGCATCTTGTCGTAGCGCGCCTTCTCCACATTCAAAATCTTGCCCTTCAGCGGCAGGATGGCCTGGAAGCGCCGGTCGCGCCCCTGCTTCGCCGTCCCACCAGCAGACTCGCCCTCCACCAAATACAACTCGCACTTCTCCGGCTCGCGCTCGGAGCAGTCCGAGAGCTTGCCCGGCAACCCGCCACCATCCAGCGCACCTTTCCTCCGCGTCAGGTCCCGCGCCTTCCGCGCTGCCTCGCGCGCCCGCGCCGCATCGATCGCCTTATTGATGATCTTCCGCGCTACCGTCGCGTTCTGCTCCAGATACGCGCCCAGCCGCTCATTCACAAACGCCTGCACCGTCCCCGCAATGTCCGAGTTCAGCTTGCCCTTGGTCTGCCCCTCAAACTGCGGCTGCGACAGCTTGACGGAAATAACGACCACCAGCCCCTCGCGCACATCGTCGCCCGAGAGGTTCTCCTTCACATCCTTGAACAGCCCCAACGATTGGCCCACCGCATTGATCGTCCGCGTCAGCGCCGTCTTAAACCCCGAGAGATGCGTCCCGCCATCCACCGTATTGATGTTGTTGGCAAACGTGAACACCGTCTCCGAATACGCATCGTTGTACTGCAGGCCAATCTCCATGGCCACGCCATCGCGCTCCGCTTCCATATAGATCGGCTTCTCGTGCAGCACCTGCTTGCCCCGGTTCAGGTGCTTGATGAACTCCGCAATCCCGCCAACGTACTTGAACTCCTGCCGCTTGCTCTCGCCCGTCTTGGTGTCCGTCGTGCGCTCGTCGGTCAGCGTGATCTCAAGTCCCTTGTTCAAGAACGCGAGCTCGCGCAGCCGCTGCGCCAGCGTGTCGTAGTTGTACTCCGTCACCGTAAAGATGGACTTGTCCGGCAGAAAATGCACCTTCGTGCCCTTCCGCTTTGACACACCCATCTTGCGCAGCTTGCTGGTCGGGATGCCCTTGGCATAATCCTGCTCCCACGCGTGGCCGTCGCGCCATATCTCCACATCCAGCTCCTGGCTCAGCGCATTCACGCAACTCACGCCCACGCCATGCAGCCCGCCCGAGACCTTGTAGTTCGACGCATCGAACTTGCCGCCCGCGTGCAGCATGGTCAGCACCACCTGCACCGCCGGCATCTTCTCCCCGTTGATGATCTTGTCGTCGACCGGAATCCCGCGCCCGTCATCCACCACCGTGATCGAGTTGTCCACGTGGATCGTCACATCGATGCGCGTCGCATGTCCGCCGAGCGCCTCATCTACTGAGTTGTCGACGACCTCATAGACCAAGTGATGCAGCCCCTGCTCGCTCGTCGAACCGATATACATCGCCGGTCGCAGCCGCACCGCCGTCAATCCCTCCAGCACCGTAATGTTCTCCGCCGAGTAGCCGCCGCCCTCCTTCGGCGCATCCTTCCCCGCGCTCGCGGGCGCGCTCGTGCGGGGTAGCGTTGGGGGAACGGGCTGCGCCTCCAAAAGCTCAGCCTCCGGGCTCACTGCGGTCGATGCCATCTACACTCCACGCGGCTGGGTTCAACCGCAAGAATCAAGGTCAGGGGGCGCTGCCTCCCGAAACTTCTCAGATATCCACAAAGGCGCGCTAAATCAATACTTTCCGGTCGATATCCGACCGTTGTTTTTCATCCAATTATAGCACGTCTGCGCGGACCTTTTTTGCCGCTATTCCGGCCCGAATTGGACCCGTTTCCAACTCCCAGGGGTCTTCATCCTCCCCATCCAGATTTCCCTTGCCACAACGCCACCGGCTGTGCGATAACTACGTCATGCGTAGTACGCGACACGTAGTAAACGGCGCCCAAAGCATCGAAGGCGAGCAACCAGGCCACTACTCCGACCCGCCCCTCCTCGTCCTCGCCAGCCTCGCCAGCGGCCCAAAGCACGGCCACGCCATGGTCGAGGACATCGCCGGCATGTGCGGCACCCGCCTCGGCCCCGGCACCCTCTACGGCGCCATCGCCCGCCTGGAGCAGCTCGCCTGGATCGAGCCTCTCCCCGCCGAGCAGCGCCGTCGCCCCTATCGCATCACCCCGGTCGGCCTGCGCGTCCTGCGCGCCCAGCTCGCCGCCCTCCAGCAATTCGCCCAGGCCGGCCTCGGCCGGCTGGAGGCCCTATGAATCCCCGCCTCGCCCGCCGGCTCACTCGGCTCTATCCCCGAGCCTGGCGCGGACGCTACGGCGACGAGTTCGAGGCCCTGCTCGAAGCTGGCCCCAGCGACCTTCGCACGCTGGCCAATAGCGTCCTCTCCGCGCTGCACGAGCACATCTCCCCAACCCTCGGAGGCAACATGGACCCAAACCCGAATCCGGACCCGAATTCCTTCAGCGCCATGCTTCGCCGGCCCAGCGCGTATCTTCCGCTGGCCATGTCGCTCAGCGCCCTCACCATGGTCCTCGTTTGCATTGCCATCGGCCTCATCGTCCACCACCCCGCCGTCCCCAACCCAGCTGTCCGCGAGGACGAAGGCTCCATCGCCCACATCTGGCAACTCCTCATGACGGTGCAGATGCCGATCGTCCTCTTCTTCGCCGTCAAATGGCTGCGCCGCGCCCCCGGCCAGACCCTGCGCGTCCTCGGCCTGCAAGCCGGCGCCTGGCTCGCCTCCTGCGCCCCCATCTACTTCCTCCACCTGTAAAATGTGGCCTTGAGACAGGAGCGGCCATAGATGCCTTCGAGATTGCTGTATGGGGCCTCGACCCTAGCGCTCAGCGCATTGTTCTTGCTGGGCCCAAATCGATGGCTGATTGCTCAAGCCGCAACGAAACAGGCCTCTGCCACGCCGCCCGGAAACGCGTCGGCCGCCCTTCAGTTCGACGTCGCCTCCATCAGGCAGAACAGGTCCGGGCCCTCCGCATCGGGTGGGGACAAGCCCCGCTCCAACTTCCCCATCGGCTCCGACGATTCCTTTACCCAGACTGGCGGCATCTTTTCCGCGACGAACCTGCCGGTCATCTCCTACCTCATCTTCGCGTACAAGATCACGACAAGTAACCGGGACGCATTGATCGCCTCTGTCCCCGACTGGGTCGAAACCGACAGCTTCGACATTGAAGCACGAACAGACAACCACGACGTTACGAAAGACCAGATGCGCCTGATGATGCAGACCCTGCTAGCCGACCGATACAAGCTGGTTGCCCACCGCGAGGTCCGTCAGGTGCCAGTGTATGCAGCTGTTCTGGCGCAGCCCGGAACGCCAGGCCCGCAGTTGCGTCCGCACCCAGCCGACTCTGTATGCCCAGCGCCGACGCCGCCAGCCGCGGCTGCAAAGCCCCCGGCCCCGGCTACCGACGATAAGGGGTTCCCTGCTGTCTGCGGCTTTGCGAACTATATTCACCCCACCGCGCCCCATTTGCGGCGAGTTGGCGGAGGAAACGTAACCCTGGCTGCCGTCGTTAGCTCCTTCACCGGCCTTGGACGCCTCGGTCGTCCAACCATCGACAAGACGGACCTCGCCGGCACCTACGATTTCGTCATCGAATACCTGCCTGAACCTCCGCCCGGTCAGCAGCCTTCGCCCGATGTTTCCGGCCCCACATTCGAGGAGGCCTTGAGAAAGCAGCTAGGGCTCAAGCTTGTGTCGCAGCAGGCCCCGATTGAATTCGTGATAGTCGACCACATCGAGAGACCATCGCCAAACTAGGGCAGGCCCGATCACCAGATCCCGCTCGTCGGAGTCGCGCGCCCCATCTGCTACACTCAATAGTGCTGTCCAACGTAGCTTTTTCGTCAGGAAACACCATGCCAAAGTTGAAGACCCACTCCGGCGCAGCCAAGCGCTTCACCAAGACCGCCTCCGGCAAGTTCAAGCGCGGCCAGTCCAAGATGCGCCACATCCTCACCTCGAAGTCCGTCAAGACCAAGCGCCATCTGCGCCAGGGCACCTTGATCTCCGAGGCGGACACCCCGAAGATCGCCCGCATGTTGCCCTACGCCTGAGTCAGGCGCCGCCGCAGCACCGTTGTTCCAGTCGAGCCGCTGAGTCCGGATTCGCACTTCAGAATCCAGCCAGCAAAGGGCCGCAACCGCGTCACAGGCCCCTGGGAATCGCATCGCGATTACCACCGAGACTCGAACCCGCATAGCGCGTGAAGAGGACCCCTTTCCTCCAGCCGCTCAACCCAAACCACGCACCCGCAAAAAAGGAGAACCACCATGCCCCGTGTCAAACGGAGTACCAAGCGCTCAGACCGCCGCAAGAAGATCCTCAAGCGCGCCAGCGGCTACTTCCTCACCAAATCCAAGCTCTACCAGGCAGCCCAGGAGGCCGTCGAGCGCGGCCTGATGTTCGCATACACCGGTCGCAAGCAGAAGAAGCGCCAGTACCGCGCCCTCTGGATCGTCCGCATCAACGCCGCCTGCCACCAGAACGGCATCAGCTACTCCACCTTCATCAACGGCCTCAAGCTCGCCGGCAACGCGCTGGACCGCAAGATCCTTGCCGAGATCGCCGCCCACGACGCCCCCGGCTTCACCACTTTGGTCGCCACCGCGAAGGCCGCCCTCGCCAAAGCCAAGTCCGCCCGCGAGAAGAGCGACAAGGCCGCCTAAGAAGCGCTCCTCAAAATCCAACGAAGAAGGGGCACGGCCAACCAGGCCGCGCCCTTTTCCTCTTGTCCACACCCTCCGGCCCGCATCGCGCCGCGAACGGCTATCCTAGACCCATGGCCCTGTCGACCGCTGACCTCGAACCCGCAGCATTGACGTCGCCCTCCGACAGCACCGCGCCAACCCCACCCCCCACCCCCCAATTCGAATCCTGGGGCCGCTACCCCAAGCACAACGCCCGCGTCCTTCCTCTCCACTGGCAGTCCGACTTCCCCGCCGTCATCGCCAACCTCCACGACTCCGCCCTCCCCGTCGGCATGGGCCGCAGCTACGGCGATGTCTGTCTCCTCAAGGACGGCACCCTCCTCCAGACCACCGGCCTCGACCGCCTCATCGCCTTCGATCCCGCCACCGGCATCCTCACCGCGGAGGCCGGCATCACCCTCGCGCAGATCCTCGACTTCGCCGTCCCCCGCGGCTTCTTCCTTCCCGTCACCCCCGGCACCAAATACGTCACCCTCGGCGGCGCCATCGCCAACGACATCCACGGCAAGAACCACCACGTCGCCGGCACCTTCGGCTGCCACGTCACCCAGTTCGAACTCGTCCGCTCCGATGGCTCCCGCCGCCTCTGCTCCGCCACCTCCGAGCCCGACTGGTTCGCCGCCACCATCGGCGGCATGGGCCTCACCGGCTTTATCGCATGGGCCTCGCTGCGCCTTATCCCCATCGTCTCGCGCGCCATCGACGTCGAGTACATCCAATTCCACGGCATCGACGAGTTCCTCTCACTCACTCAGCGCTATGCCCAGGCCACCTACACCGTCAGCTGGGTGGACGTCACCAGCACCGGCCGCAACTTCGCCCGCGGCATCTTCATGGCCGGCGAGCACTCCACCCTCCCCGGCGAACTCAAGCCCTCGCCGGCACCCAAGCTCACCTTCCCCTTAGAGGCCCCCGGCTTCGCCCTCAACCCCTTCTCCGTCGCCGCCTTCAACGCCCTCTACTTCCACAAGCAGATCCATCCCCACAAGTCACTCGTGCAGGACTACGAGCCCTACTTCTACCCACTCGACGCCGTCCTCCACTGGAACCGCCTCTACGGCAAGCGCGGCCTGCTCCAGTTCCAGTACGTCATCCCGTGGGAGCACGCGCGCGAAGCCACCATCGCCATCCTGCACGAGGTGGCAGACTCCGGCCTCGCCAGCTTCCTCGCCGTCCTCAAGGCCTTCGGCGACACGCCCTCACCCGGCCTCATGAGCTTCCCCAAGCCCGGCATCACTCTCGCCCTCGACTTCCCCATCAAGCCCGGCCGCACCTTCCCTCTCTTCGAGCGTCTAGCCGCCATGACCGTCGAGTTCGGCGGCCGCCTCTACCCCGCCAAGGACGCCGACATGACCGCTGCCCAGTTCCAGACCTTCTACCCGCAGTGGCCGCGCCTCGCCCGCATGCGCGACCCCCTCATCACCTCCAGCTTCTGGGAGCGCGTCACCCAACCCGCAGGCGTACCATGACTCTCTCGCAAACTCTACGGCCTAGGAGTCCGCGTGGTCCCGACTTCGCGGCGCGCTGTAGGCGCGCAATATCCTAGCCTGGGGCGAAGCCCCAGGTTTCGATCCATCGAGAATTTGCGGGCTGAAGGCCCGCGCTAGAACCTCCGCCAGAACCACCGGAACAACCAACCCGCCTTATGACCTCGACGACAACGACACCCGATCCCACCCTCACCAAGCTCAACAAGAAGATCCTCGTCCTTGGCGCAACCTCCGGCATCGCCGAAGCCACCTGCCGCATCTGGGCCTCGCAGGGCGCACAGCTCTTCTTGGTCGCCCGCAACCCCGAAAAATTAGAGGCTGTCGCCGCCGACCTCCGTGCCCGCGGCGCAGCCTACGTCGGCACCGCCGTCGCCGACCTTGACGACACCGACAAGCACGCTGATCTGCTCTCACACGCCATCAACTCCCTCACCGGCATGGACGTCGCCTTCCTCGCCCACGGCATCCTCGGCGACCAGTTCCGCGCCGAGCAGGACTTCAACCACGCCGCGCAGATCATCCACACCAACTTCGTCGCCCCGGTCTCGCTCCTCACCTGGCTCGCCAACTTCTGCGTGCTGCGCCACACCGGCACCCTCGCCGTCATCTCCTCGGTCGCCGGCGACCGAGGCCGCAAATCCAACTACCTCTATGGCGCATCCAAGGCCGGCCTCACCGCCTTCCTCGGCGGCCTGCGCAATCGCATCGACCGCGAGGGTGTCACCGTCCTCACCATCAAGCCCGGCCCCGTCCGCACCGCCATGACCGCCAACATGAAGGGCTCGGAAAAGTTCGCCGACCCCAACAAAGTCGCCGCCGCCATCGTCAAAGCCATCGACAGCAAAGCCGACAACCTCTACGTCCCCTCCTTCTTCCAACCCGTCATGTTCGTCATCCGCAACATCCCCGACCGCCTCTTCAAAAGACTCAATCTGTAAGCCTGATGCTGTAAATTGTGATCGCCGGGCGGTATCATGAATTTCGCGGAGACTTTATGTATACCGGATGGCTCGTTGCGACTGCACGTCACAAAGCGAAGAGGCCTCTTCCAATGCGCTGGATGCTCCTTGTTAAGTTCCCTGGGTGGTGCTCGGTCGCGATTCTATCCGCGGTTGAAGTTGGCATTGGCATCGCAAGATCTGTGTGGGCAGGCCCCTTCACGTTCAGCGACCTTGGAAAGTGGATTCCGGTTCTTATTCTGGCGGGGGCTATCGCCGCAGCGCAGGCCGAACTGCAGCGCGTCTTAGACGGCGCATACTTTGGCGGCGAATGTGATCGAAACCGCTCTCAGCCTATCCCGCAATTGGAAGACTGATGCCTCGCGCTTGCAACCCCGCAAGCTGCTACCGCGCCGCCCAAAGCCTGGCACACCGCAGCTCAAACCCAGCCACCGGCGCTCCCGCAACCACCACCTCAGGCCGCAGCAGCGTTTCCACTGCCTCACCCGGCCGGTAGATCGTCACGCTGCCATCCACAGGATCGACCAACCAAGCCAGCTGCGCCCCATTGTCCAGCCACGTCTGAATCTTCGCCTCGACGATCCGCCGCGCATCGCTCTGCGACCGCACCTCAATCAGGAAGTCCGGGCATATTGGAGGAAAGCCATCCTGTTGCTCCGGTGTCAGTGAGTCCTCATGCTCCTTCGTCAGCCATGCGGCGTCTGGCGCCAGGCACGATCCGTCGGGCAACTTGAACCCAACATTCGCTGGCAGCGCTGAACCTCGCCCATCCTTCTCCGCCCAAAGCAGAAGCGCCGCCGCAATGTATCCTTCATGCTTTCCGCCTTTATAGCCAACCGGAGTCATGATCTCGATCTCCCCCTCTTTATTCAGCTCGATTTTGTAGGGTTTGTTTTGCACGGAGAAACGCAAGAGATCCTCGTCCGATACAGGCGCACTGGGTCGCAGGACAATCGGCAGTTCGAGATCGACCAGGTCAATCTGTCCGGCGCGCATGGACTCCCTCCATATGTGACGATGCGATGCTGTGACGATCTTACTCCCCACTCATTGCTACTGCTGCTGCGCCATCTGCTGCTGCCGCGTCGGCACAGGAGGCTCCTCCGGCAGCGCCGTCGCCTTCTCCACCAGGGTCGACCAGTCCTCCGGAATCGGCAGCTCCTGGTCCAGCGCGGGCGCCCCTTCGCTCGGCGTCACCCGCACCGCCACCGTCAGCTCGCTGTTCGCGCGCCCGCGAAAGATGCCATGCGTCGGCGGAACGTCTGAGTAATCGCGCCCAATCGCCGTGCGAATGTGCCGGTCGCCTGCCACCAGCCAGTTCGTCGGATCGAACCCCACCCATCCCAGCTGCGGCAGCAGCGCCTCCACCCACGCATGGGTCGCCGAGTTCACCGACCGGTCGTGGTCGCTATGCCCGTGGTGCAGATACCCGCTCACATACCGGCACGGAATCCGCAGCTTCGACCGCACCAGCGTAATCATGATGTGCGCAAAGTCCTGGCACACCCCCGCATGCGTCAGCAGCGCCAGGTCGATCGGCGAATCCACCTTCGTCGACTTCGGCACATACTCAAAGTGGTTGTACATCTGCTCGTTGATCTGGTGCAGCACCGTCAGCGGATCGTCGCGCCGCCGCACGTCCAGCTCCTCCGCCAGCGCATCCAGCGACGGCGTCGCCAGGCAGAACTCGCTCGGCAGCAGCATCTCCCAGTAGTCACCCTGCTCGATCATGCGGTCGATCTCCCCCCACGCATCGGGCGTGAGCGATGGAGGAATATGCATCGCCGGCTCCACCTCCACTAGCGACTCCGCCACGATCACCAGCTGCCCATGCTCGCCCGGAATATCGAAGTGGTGCACCTGGTTCGCCAGATGGTCGCGATAACTGAACACCCTGCAGCGCGGGCTCACCGATAGATGGAACGTCAGGCAGCGCTGGTTCTGGTCGGAACGCGGATGCATCCGCGTCTCCATCATGCTCTCGCTCACCGCGTTCGAATACAGAAACTTCGTCAAATGCCGAATCGAATAGTACATGCCGCCCCTCGCCTCTACTCACAACTCACAACGACCCACTCACAACTGTCCTACCCCGCCAGCGCCGCCTGAATGCTGTAATCGATATACAGCTTGTAGATCATCTTGTGAATGCTGCTGCACTGGAACTGAATGCCGCGCAGGTACGCAATGGCATCGCCATGCAGAATCTCCTCTACGCTCGAATAGCTCAGCGACGACTCCAGCCGCCCCACCAGCCGCCGCAACGGCTCCGCCCGGCTCTTGCCGCCCTCCCCGTGGATCGCCTCCAGCGCGTCCCGCACCGTGTCGATCGAGAACCGCACTGAATGCGGAAACTCCTCATCAAGCAGCAGAAACTCAAGAATCCGGTCCGGCGTCAGGTCCGCTGTATATACCTTGCAGTACGCCTCAAACGCCGTCGCCGAGCGCAGCAGCCCCATCCACTCCAGATACTCATTGCCCTCCGGAATCCGCTCCACGTGGCTCCAAAGGTCCTCGTGGTACGCCTCCAGCAGCAGCGCCGTCGCCGCCGCGCGCTCCAGATACCGCCCCACCTGGATAAACTGCCAGCCCTCGCCATGGCTCATCGTCGAGTCGCTCACCCCCTGAAACTGGTGCACCCCCTCCATCACCTGCTGCAGAAACTCCGTCGGCTGCTCGAACCCCGCCATCACCGTCTCGCCCTGCATCTCAGACTGCATCTCCACCTGTATCTCCGGCCGCGTCACCTGCAGGTAGAGGCTGTTCAGCCGGTGCCACTGCTCGGTCGAGATCTGCTCGCGCACATGCCGCGAGTTCTCCCGCGCCGAAATAATGCAGCTCAGGATCGACCCCTTCAGCCCCGTATCGAACGAGAGCCGCTGCGTCAGCTCATACGGATCGCCCGTCCACTTCACCTCTTTGGGGCTGCCCAGGCACTGCAGCATCCGTTGCCAGCGCCGGTCCGCGCTGGTCGCGCTCTCGTCCAGCATTAGGTTCAGGTTCACGTCGAGCAGCCGCGTCGTATGCTCCGCGCGCTCAATGTAGCGGCTCATCCAGTACAAACTGTCGGCAACGCGGCTCAGCATTCGTCCCCCATCCGGCAAATCTTCGCGCTACTGACTCAAAACCCACGTGTCCTTACTCCCCCCACCCTGCGAGGAGTTCACCACCAGCGACCCGCGTTTCAGCGCAACCCGCGTCAGCCCGCCCGGCACAATGTTTATCTTGTCCCCGTACAAAATGTACGGTCGCAGGTCCACGTGCCGCGGCTCCAGATCGTCCCCAATCAAACACGGCGCCCGTGAGAACGAGATCGTCGGCTGCGCAATGTAGTTCCGCGGGTCCGCCTCGATCTTCCGCGCAAACTCCTCCCGCTCTGCCGCCGTCGAGCGCGGCCCGATCAGCATCCCATACCCGCCGCTCTCGCCCACCGCCTTGATCACCAGCTTGTCCAGATTCTGCAGCACATGCCTGCGCGACTTCGGGTCCGTCAGCAGATACGTCTTCACGTTCTGCAGCACCGGCTCCTCGGCCAGGTAGTACTTGATGATGTCCGGCACATACGCATACAGCGCCTTGTCGTCGGCCACCCCCGTGCCAAACGCATTCGCCAGCGTCACATTCCCAGCGCGATACGCGTTGAACAGCCCCGACACCCCAAGGATCGAGTCCGGCCGGAACGCCAGCGGATCGATGAAGTCGTCGTCCACCCGGCGATAGATCACATCCACCCGGCGCAACCCACCCGTCGTCCGCATGTAGATGATGTTGTCGTGCGCCACCAGGTCGCGCCCCTCTACCAGTTCAATCCCCATCTGCCGCGCCAGGTACGCATGCTCAAAGTACGCTGAATTGAAAACCCCCGGCGACAGCAGCACAATATTCGGCTCTGGCCGGCCCTCCGGCGCCAGCGAGCGCAGCGTCCCCAGCAGCAGTTGCGTGTACTGCTCAATCGGTCGCACGTTGTAGCTGCGAAACAGCTGCGGAAAAATCCGCTTCATCACGCGCCGGTTGGTCAGCATGTAGCTCACCCCCGAAGGCACGCGCAGGTTGTCCTCCAGCACCACAAACTCGCCATTCTCCAGGCGAATTAGGTCAGTCCCGCACACCGCCACATACACATTGCGCGGCACCTGCAACCCCACCATCTGCCGGCGAAAGTGCTTGCAGCTGTACACAATCTCGCGTGGCACCACCCCATCCTTCAGGATGCGCCCCTCGTTGTAGATGTCCTTCAGAAATAAATTCAGCGCCGTCAGCCGCTGCGTCAGCCCCAGCTCCACCGTCGCCCACTCCGCCGCGGTGATGATGCGTGGCACCAGATCGTACGGGAAGATGTGCTCGCCGCTGTCCTCGCGCCCGTAGACCGTAAATGTGATGCCCTGGTTCAGGAAGCTCAGCTCCGCCGACTGCTTCCGCCGCTGCAGCTCATCGCCGGGCAGGGAAGAGAAGCGCTCAAACAGCGGCTCGTAGTGCGGATGCAGCTCCTCCGGGCCCGCGAACATCTCGTCGTAGGCGTGGTCCAGTTGATAGTTCTTCAGAGAAGCGTGCTCGAACTGATGCGACTGGGTTGGTTGCATGGGAATTTCAAGTATAGCGGCATAGCCCCGCACCCACCAAGAGCTACCTCTCCCTCGCCCCCCGCACCCTCCCGATTAGGCTTTGCGCGGGCTAAATGCGAGCTTCAATACCCCTGGTCCGGCCGGAACGCCGTCACCTGGTTCTTCACAAACGTCACCGCCATCGGCTTGCCCAGGTTCGCGTAGATCACCAGCCGGTTGCCGTACTCGCTGCTCACGCTCTTCGACACCTGCCCCAGCGACAGCTCCACCTGCCGCTCATTCATCCCCAGAATCACCTGGTGCGCGTCCACCGCCTGCCATATCTGCGGCCCCCAGTGCTTGTACAACTCATGCGGATCGTCATAGAAAAAAATCTCGTCCGTCGAGATCTCGTAGTCGCTGCCCTGCCGGTATCCCACCGGCACCGCATACTCCTTCGTGGGGTCCCCCGTAGTTTGAGACCCAGAATTCGGCATCGTGAACACCAGCAGCACCTGCCGGTCGCCCCCCGGAATCCGGTACGTCGCCGTCTTCGGCGCCACCTGCTCAAACGCCTCCTTCACCACCAGCGGCTCCGCGCCCAGCAGCGTCCCCGCGGGCTTCGCATAGTTCGCACGGTGCGCCGCGTAGGGGTAATAATCGAGTTGCCCGCCCGCCGACACCCAGATCGTCTTCCCATCGAGGTCCTTCAGGTCCGCCATCGACGACGGCCGCTCCTTCTTCAAAAACACAAGATCGTCCGGATCGACCGCCGTCTCCTGCGTCGTCACCGCCTGCGCACCCGGCGCATTCCGCTCATGGTGCAGATACGCCACCTCGCCGCCCGCCGCCAGCAGCAGGACCAGCGTCCCGCCAATCGCCGCCTTCTGTACCGCCTTCATCCGTCCCACTCCTCCCTATCGCTCACAACTCACAACTACCAACTCACGACTGTCCTCACTCCACCGCCTCCGCCACACTCTGCTCCCGGTTCGCCTCCATCAGCGACTCCGCCGTCAGCGCATCCGCCCGCCGCAGCGCCGGGAACAACCCCGCCGCCGTCCCGGTCACGATCATAGACCCAATCCCCCCCACCACCACCGCCCGCACCGCGCCCCACCACTGCGCGGTCACGCCACTCTCAAACTCCCCAAACTCGTTCGACGCGCCCACAAAGAGCCAGTTCACCGCGCTCACCCGCCCGCGCATCTCCGGCGGCGTGGCCAGTTGCAGAATGCTCGACCGCACCACCACGCTCACCATATCGCTCGCCCCCACAATCACCAGCGCCAGCAAACTCACCCACATCGTCCGCGAGAGCCCGAAGACCACCGTCGCCGCTCCAAAGATCCCCACGCACACCAGCATCAGCTTGCCCGCATCGTGCTTGATCGGCCGCACCGTCATCACCAGCGACACGCCCAACGCCCCAATCGAAGGCATCGCGCGCAGCAGCCCCAGCCCGCTCGGCCCCGCGTGCAATATGTCTGTCGCATAGATCGGCAGCAGCGCCGTCGCCCCGCCCAGCAGCACCGCAAACAGGTCCAGCGAGATCGACCCCAGCAGCAGCTTGGCCTGCCAAACATATTTGAACCCGGCCAGCATCGTCTCCAGGCTGAACGCGTTCTTCACCACCCGCACCGGCCGCGTCCGCATTGAACCCACCAGCGAGATGAAGGCCACCAGCATCAGCAGCGTAAACGCGTATACCACCGCGGCCCCGTTCCAATCCGCCAGCGCCCCGGCGAGCGGCAGCGTAAACAGCAAGCCCCCCACCGCCGGCCCCGCGATGTTCGCCACCTGAAACACAATCGCGCCCCACGTCACCGCATTCACAAAGTGTTCTTTCGGCACCAGGCTGGGCAGCAGCGCGCTCGCCGCCGGCCCGCTGAACGCGCGCCCCAGCCCAATCCCCAGCAGCACCGTATAGATCGGCCACACCCGCGCAATCCCATGCAGCGAGAAAATCAACAGCGCGATCGTACACACCGCCTGCACCGCGTAACACGTCAGGATGATCCCTCGCCGGTCGTACCGGTCCGCCGCATGACCCGCCGCCAGCATGAAGAAAATCCCCGGCGCAAACAGCGCCAGCCCCGTCAGCCCCAGATCCAGCGGCGAGTGGGTAATCTGATACACCTGCCACGCCACCGCAACCGACTGCGCCTCCGCCCCCAGAATCCCCATCAGCCGCGCCGTTTGGTAGAGCCGGAAGTCCCGCGAGAGAAACGCGCTGCCCGCGCCCGCCTCAACCCCCGCCGTCCCGTTACCGCCCTCTGCCATATCTGTCTATGGTTTCACATTTCCCGCGCGCCGATATGCCCCGCGCTCATCGAACCAGGATCAGGTACACCGCCATCCCCACACCGATCGCCGCGAGCACCAGCGCAAGCGCCACCGCACCCGACGATACCTTCCCCGGGGCCCACGTGCCCGAGCTTAGCTGCCGCACCAGCTGAATGTGCCGCACCACCGCGCCCAGGTTCACCACCACCCCCAGCGCCACCAGCCCCACCCCGGACCACTTCGAGAGCCCCGTGGTATGCACCGCCGCATGAGATTCGCTCGCCTGCATCACCCGCAGAAACAATCCGAACCGCGCCACCGCGAAGCCCACCCCAATCAGCCCCAGCCCTGTGCGCAGCCACGCCAGCAGCGTCCTCTCCGCCGCAAGATACACCCGCGGGTCGTCGACCGGTTGGTTCGCCATAATTGAAGGATCGCCTCCCAGCCGTGCGGGACTCCCACTCAGCTCAACCTACCGCCCCAGGTAGCTCTTATATTGCGACTCCACCACACCCGTATTCCGCGCCAGCGCCAGCTTCGCCTCGTTGTACTCAAACTCCGTCCCCACCAGCCGGCTCTGCGCATCCGCCAGCGTCGCCTGCGCCTGCACCACCGGCAGGTTGTCGTCCACCCCCGCCGCAAACCGGTCGCGCGTGTCCTGCAACTCCTGCGTCGCCAGCTCCACATTGCTTCGCGCCACCTTCACCAGCTCCTCCGCCGACTCCACATCCAGCCGGCTCGCCCGTATCTGCGCGTCGATCGTCACCTTCAGCGCATCCACCTCCTGGCGCAGCGCGATCATCTGCGCCTCCGCAGTCTCGCGCTCGCCGCGGAACCGCCCCTCCTCAAAGATCGGGATCTTTAGCGTGCCCTGCGCCGTAAACACCCCGTGGTAGAGCCCATGCGTCTCCCCCAGCGCGCCGTAGTATCCGTTGAACGAGATCTGCGGCACCCGCTCGTACTTCACCGCCTTGCGCGCCCGCTCCGCAACCTCCACCTGCGACTCCAGCGCCAGCAGGTCCTTGCGCCGCGTGTAGGCCAGCTCCTTCACCTGCTCCAGCGGCATCTCGGCGAACTCGGCGAATGGCACCGCATCGGTCAGCGTCAGCTCCTGGTCCGCCGGCAGCCCAATCAGCCGGTTCAGCGCCACCTTGTCCTTCGCAAATGTATTCTCGTTGTTCACCACCGCCTGCTGCTCCGTTTGCAACTCCACCCGCGCGCGCAGCACATCCAGGTTCGTTCCCACCCCCGCATCGTGCGAGAGCGTCGCCTGCCGCAGCACCTCCTCGTCCGCCTGCTCCAGCGCCTGCGCATTGGCAATCTGCGCCTCATCCGCCAGCGTCGCCAGATACTCTGTGCCTACCGCCTGCACCACAGCTCCGCGCGTGTTCAGGGTGTTCAGCCCAGCCACTCGCGTCCCCTTGCGCGCCGCCGCAAACAGATAAAAGTCGGGAAGATTGAACAGCACCTGGTCCGCGCTCAACTGCGCCTCCGTCGTGTCCACCTTTACAATCTCGTGGAACGACCCCGCCGGCAGCCCGAACGCCGCCAGCGACGACGGCTTAAACCCCAGCGCCGCCAGATCGATCTCCTGCGCATTCGTATACGCCGTCGCCTTCAGGTTCGGCAGCAGCGCATACTCCGCCGCCAGAATCTCACCCTTCACCGAGTGCTCCGTCTCCGCCGCCAGCAGCACCTGCAAGTTGTTCTGGACACCCCGCCCGATCGCGTCGTCCAGGCTCAGCGCCAGCGGCCCTGCAGTTGCCTGCGCGATCCCCACACTGCCGTAGCTCGCCTGCGTCTGCCCGGAGAACGCAGCCGCCTGCCGCTCCGCCATCCGCGGCTCCGCCGTAACCGCATTCCCTCGCATCGCCAGCACCGCGCTCGGCGCCATCGGCAACGGCGTCAGCTGCTGCGCTCCCGCCATCCCGCAGCAAGCGCACGCAATCGCAACCGCGCGCACACGACCCCGGCAATGAAAACGCCCCCGCACCGCTCTCGCGTCCCGGGAATCCGACTGTAAGAAATGAGCCACGTTGACTTTAGAGTGCCACGAATCACCATTGGTTGCGAAATCTAGCCCCGCCGTCCGATTATCTCTGTATGCTGGCTGCGAGGACACAACCTTGATACATGTGATACTTGCCGCTTTTCTTCTGCCCATCGTCGGAGTCTTCTGGGTATTCGTGCTCTGGATGCTCTGGATCATCTCCAAGTCCCTCAGGGGCATCGACCAGTCTCTCCACGAGATCGCACGCAGTCAACAGATCAAGAGCTGACGGCCGCCCCTCGCAATCGCCGCGCCCTCGCGCTGTTAGCGGATCTGCACCAGCCCCGCGTCCGCCCCCGCCCCATGCGCCCCCGGCGTCACATGGGTCGTCTGCGGCGCGCGCCAGTGGTCGATGTAACTCACCTGGTGCACGCAGCTGATCGTGCAGTTCGGCGCGCAGGACTTTTCGGTGAGGAACTCGCGCTTCACATCCGCCCGCATGTACTCCGCCAGCGGCACGCCGGGATACCCGCGCTGCTGCGAGCAGTAGTGCACCAGCCCAAACTCGCAGATATACAGATACCGCCCGCCCGCGCGGCAGCGCCAGTCATTCGGCTGCCCATTCGCAATCGCCTCCTGAAACTTGTTGAACCGCGAATAACTCCTCCGCGTCAGCCGACGCACCTTGTCCCAAACCGTCCGCTCCTCGTCGCCCAGCGGCTTCAGCTGCCCGCTCCCGTCGTGGATGATCCCAATCGTCGACGAGAATCCCAGCCCCAGCGCCCGCTCGCTCACTGTCAGCGCGTCCGTCGGGTTCGCAATCCCGCCGCCCACCACGGAGTTGATATTCACATGGAACTCCGCGTGCTCCGCCAGCATCTTCAGCTTGGCGTCCAGCACCTTCAAACTCTTCTTCGAGACCGCGTCCGGCATCACATTGTCGATTGAGATCTGCAAATGGTCCAGCCCCGCCCGGTTCAGCCGCTCAATCCGCTCCGGCATCAGCAGATAGCCATTTGTAATCATCCCCGCAATCGCGCCCGTCTTGCGTATCCGCGCAATCACCCGGTCCAAATCGGGGTGCAGCAGCGGCTCGCCGCCCGAAATCGTAATCACGCTCGTCCCCAGCCGCCCCAGCTCGTCGATCCGCCGCTCCATCTCCTCAATCGGCACCGGCTCCGACACATCGTCGAACTCATTGCAATACGTGCACGCCAGATTGCACCGCCGCATGGGCACAATATGCGCCATATACGGGTGCCCCGTATCCGCCAGCGCCCACCCGATCGACCCCAGCTCGCGCAGCTTCCGCACCACCGCCCGGCGCCTGCGCCGCAGCGTCATCCGCCGCCCCGGACCTGTCTCCCCTGCAACCATATCGCTGCATTCATTGAATCACACTCGCCCGCTGCAACGGACAACCGTTGCCCATACGCCTCCCCCACCCTCCGGCAACTCCGCCCGATCTCACGCGTCGGCAAGCGCGCCCCTAGAAGCGTGCGACGAGGACGAGATTGATGACCCGGTTGGCATTGGTGCTGCCGGTGTTGCCTGCCAGGCCGATGGACTGCCCGAAGAGCGGTGAGCCGAGCACGCCGATAGGTGGTGCGAGGTTGACGTGGTTGACCGCGTTTTCGGCTTCCACGACGAAGGTCAGGTTGTACCTGCGCGCCACATAGGGCTTGCCCTTCGGTGCCGGGGTTGGCGCAGCGTTCGGCGCGGGCGGAGGCGTGGGGAGCACCGGCCCAAAGGTGAACGAGCGATAGAGCTCCGTGCTGAGCGAGAAGAGCCCAGGGCTCTGCCCGTAGTTGCTGGGAATGATCCTCTGCCCGGGAATGGGGCTGGTGTCGAATGTGCCGTAGCGGGTCGTGATGACGCTGGGCCGGGTAAGGTCGGTGGCGAAGGCGGGGCGATCGTTGAACTGGGAGTCGCCGTTGAGGTCCTGCTCGACAGTGATGTTGAACGGCGGCCCGGAGTTTGCCTGCGCGTACGCAAAGATGCCGATCCGGCCGGGAAGCATGGGTGAGCTCACGTCGAAGAAAAAGGTGTGGCGGACGTCCATGCTGCCGCGTCCGTAGTCAGCGCCCACGTTGTACTCGTTGGAGGGGAAGCCTCCGTTCGCGTCCGAGCTGCGGATACGGTACATGTAGTAGCTGTAGAAGCCGAACCCGCTCTTGGCGCGAAAGTTCGCATTGAGGGTGAGGCTGTCGCTGCGCGCGAGCCCGACGGAGTCGAACTCGTCGATGTTCTGCATGCCCCCATAGGGCCGCACGCCGCTGGTGGGCACCGCCGGATTGTAGGTGCCGGGCAGCGGCGCGTTGATATTGCGCGGCACCAACAGATGCACCACGCGGTTGCTGTACCCCTGCACGGAGACGCTCCCCCGCGTGCCCAGCGGGTGGTCCAGCTCCAGCGTGTCGATGATCGAGTACTGCGTGCGGAAGCTGGGGCTGAACTGGTAGGTGGTGGGCGACGAGGCAGGGCCGAGGGTGGTTGGGTCGGTGGGGATGGTGGGGTAGAAGTTGGGCGACGCGACGAAGTACTGCTGCTGCAGAATGCCATTCTGGCGCTGGACTTGCAGAATGGTCGAAGAGGCGGTGCGGAGGTAGAAGACGCCCGTGCCCCCGCGAATCACAAACGGCGCCGGCTTGTCCTTCTTTGCCCCAAGACTCCACGCAAACCCCACCCGCGGCGCGAAGTCCCCCTTGTCGGAGATGTAATTCTGGATCTCGTAGCGCAGGCCATAGCTGAGCGTGAAGTTCTTGCGCATCTTCCAGTCGTCCTGAAAAAACGCGCCGGCGTCGACCACATCCACAATCGCCGCCGGCGTCCCCGTGGTCAGGCTGAACTGGATTGGCCCCCCGCCGTTGGCCGCGATCTGCGCTGGCGTCAGTCCCTGCGCGATGCCCTGCTCGGTGATCTGGTACGCGCTCAGGCTCGCAAAGGTATACGCCCCGTTGTACCCGGAGCGCGACACGTTGGCGTCGCGGTTGATCCGTAGACGCACGCCCGGGCTCAGATAGTGCTTACCCGCCTGGATCGCGATGTAGTTCTGCAGCTCATAGCTGTCGTGGTTGTCGTGCGAGGAGCCCCCGTTGCTGCCTCCGCCGGTGAACGCGCCCTGCACCGTCAGGGTCGGCGCAGCGCTCTGCGGGGTCTGGTCGGTGCGGCTGCGGATGTACTGAAAGCGCGTGTCGTTCACGATCTTCGAGCTGATGATCTGCGAGTTGCTGGCCTGGAAGAGCTGCGAGGTCGCGCCTGAATCGAATCCCTGGCTGGGCAGATTCAACTGGCCGATGCCGCCGTTGGTCTGCGTGTTGTTGGAGTATGAGTAGCGCAGGACCACCGTGCTCTTCGCGCCAAACTGCAGGTCGATGCGCGGAGAGAAGCCGGTCGACGTATTGGGGCTGGGCAGCGCCTGGGCAAACGGGACCTGGTTCTGCAGCGTGGCGTCGAGCACCTGTGCATTCACCACCGCGTTGGTCTGCGAATCGTTGCGATTGAAGCTCAGGAAGTACGACGCATTCTTGCGGATCGGCCCGTCGATGTCGCCATTCATCGACGCGCTATAGTACGCAGGCTGCCCCTGGGTAAATGGGTTCTGCGTGTTGAAGGCGCTATCGGTGGCGAAGACCACAAAGTCTCCGTGCAGCTTGTCCGTGCCCGGCTTGGTGAAGACCTCGATCATCCCCCCGCCGGGCCCGGTGTCGTTGCGCGCGGAGTAGGGGTTCTGGTTGATCCGGATCTCGCGAATCGTGTTCTTCGGCGGCAGGGTGCCACCCGAGAACCCATCCACGAAGATCTCCGGCGCGTCGCCGCCCGAGATCGCATCCAGCTCGCGCGAGAGCATACTGGGGTCGCTGGGCAGGTTGTCGATGTCCGATCCCTTCAGCACCACCGCCGTGCCGTTGTTGTTCGGATCGGTATCGTCCCCGCGCTCGCCCGATACGTTCATCTCGAACTTCTGCGTCTCCAGTTGCAAGCGCACATCCACTGTCAGCGGCTGGTCCGCGGCAAGCTGGACCGGCTTGCTCTCAAAGACTGCGAAGCCAGGCTGGCTCACCCGGACCGTGTAAACGCCCGGCGCGATGTTCGCAAAGGCATAGCGCCCGTCCTGCCCCGAGAGGATCGTTCGATCAGCAGCCGCCGGGTCCGCGGGATGCAGCACGACCTCGGCGCGCCGTACCAGCGCCCCGCTCGGATCGGTCACCGTACCGCGCACAACTCCGGTGCCCACGGCGCTCTGCGCCTGGGAGGCCGCCTGCCCCCGCGAGATGCCAGGCGAAACCAGAGAGAACAAAAGCAGGGCCATGACGAGTCTATGCACAACGGTCTCCCCAAGGCCCGGTTTTCCAGTCAGTATCCTTTATACGTTCTCCACGCGGAAAGGAAAGCCCAAGACCGCAGCTTTCGCGGTAACCTGTCGAATGCATCGCGGGAACATTCAGCTCCCGGCACCCGTACCAGAGGAAGACCTCAAAATCGCAACCAAAGGCCGAAAATGATGGCCGCCGTTCGCCGCATCGAGACCACGAAAGCAGTTCCGAGTTGACCGGTCCCTCCCATAGCTCAAAGCGGAAGCTCTCGCTCCGCGTGCTCGCATGGTGCGCCGCATCCGCGGCCGCGGTGCTGCTGGTCCTGGTCGCAGCGCTCGAACGCATCGCGCATCGCCCGTCGCCGGTGCATACGACCGTCACAGCGGCGGAGATCGCCGCCGAGGACGCCCGCCTGCAGCAGATGGGCCTGGTCCTGCGCGACGGTAGCTTCCTGAAGCAGCACCCGTTCCAGCCGCCGTGGACCTCGCACTCGCTCCTCGTCCCATCCACCTGGTCGGAGCCGTTCATCAAGACCCTCCTTGGCTCGTCCCGCGTGCGCTCAGACAAACTGCTCGCCGACCTCGACGTGCTGGAGCCGGTGATGGAGCGCGCCTATGGCGGCTGGGACAGCGCGGCAGCCCGCGGCTGGAGTTGGACCCGCTGGTTCGCCGATTGGCGCAGGCAGCTTGCCGAACAAGGCGGCGCCGAGCTCTCGCTCGACCAGGCGTTCGCCCCCATGGACCGGCTCCTCGCCTTCCAGCGCGACAATCACACCCAGATTCCCCTCAATCGCTGGTGGACCTCCGACGGCTCGCAGACCGCCATACTCGCCAGCCCGCCCGCCGCTGCATGCACGCAGATTCGCGCGGCCGGCGGGCTGTTTTCCATCTACGCCGGCGACGCAGGCCAGCAGGTGCGCACCGCCAGGCTATGGAAGAGCGGAGCAAAGTCCCTCACGCAGACCAGCTACATCTCCATGCCACGCTCCTACGGAGCACCCCAGGCGCTGCGCTGTGGAGCAGATTGGATTCCGCTCCAGCCGGCGGAGCGGCGAGGCAGGCTCTCCTCCACCCTGCGCAATGTGTGGGCGGCGACCCTGGGCCGCGATCGGCCGCGGATCGAACGGATCGGCGATGGCGTTGTCTACGCGCGCCTTCCCGCATTCGATTCCAGTCATTACAACGGCGTCTCGCGCGCAGGCTGGGCGCTGCGCGCGCCCGGCGATCGCGTGCTCATCGTCGACCTGCGCGACAACGGCGGAGGGGCCGCCGGTTACGGCCTCGATGTGCTCAAGGGTTGGATCGACGAGGGCCGCATGGTGCCATTTGCCAGCATCGGTTCGCGGATCGTCTCCTCTTGCCTCTACTCGGCACTGAAGTGGAACTATCCCGACTCCACCGGCATGCAGTGGAAGCAGCAGTTGCTGGACCGCATGGCCCAGCCGTATCCGCCCGGCTGCCCGCGCACGGTCGCCTCCACTCCGTCAACGTGGACCTACCTGCAGCACCGCTTCGCGCCCGGGCCCGGCGACCTGCGCATCGTCGCGCTGGTCAATCGTGGCTGCGCTTCCGACTGCGAATGGATGGCGGAGGAACTCGCCTCGCTTCCCGAGACCGTGGTCGCCGGCAGCAACACCTACGGCGTCTGTCAGATGATCCAGCCCGGCTACTCGGTGCTGCCCCACACCGGCCTGCCCTACCGCATCGCGCTGGGCAGAAGCAATCCGTACGGAGACGACCGCTCCGTCGACGGCTATGGCCTGGACGTCGACGTAGTCCTCCCCGAAGTGGACACGATTGGCCCCGCGCAGATGCGCGAGCTGGCAGACGCAGTGGCCCGACCGTAAGTCACCGGAGCTATCACAAAGATTGCGCCGCTGGGCGGTCCGCCGCCGGCGCCAAACTGAGACCCCTGGGCTGTCCACCCCGCCGGCAGGCCGATGAAAGATTTCCTGCAAGTTCCTCTCCCGCCCCCGTTCCTACCTCAGCAGCCAATCGTTGTCCGCGAGACAGCCGCCTGCCAGAAGCCCTGCGAACCAGGAAGGAACCCACATGCGCCAGACCCACCTCATCCACTCTCTCCTCATCGCCCTCACCCTCAGCCCCGTCACGCTCTCCGCCCAACTCGCAACTGCCGCCCCGAAGTCTGCCGCGGCGGCCGTTGCCGTTGCCGCCGCTCACCGCTCCCTCCCACCCCACTCCGAATCCCCCGCCGATCTCCCCGTCACCCGCGTCGCCCTCTACAAAAACGGCGTCGGCTTCTTCGAGCACTCCGGCCGCGTCACCGGCGATCAGTCCGTCAACGTCGACTTCACCACCTCGCAACTCGACGACGTGCTCCAGTCGCTCACCGCAATCGACCTCAACGGCGGCCGCATCGCCGGCGCGGACTACAACTCCGCCACGCCGCTCGAGCAGCAGTTGAAGGCCCTGCCCCTCGCGCTCGGCCAGGACCCTACCGCGGTCGACTTCTACAACGCCATCCGCGGCGCCCGCGTCGAAGTCCGCTCCGGCTCATCGACCGTCACCGGGCGCCTGCTGAACATCGAAGTCGTCAACCTTCCCGCCACCGCCAACCAGCCTGCAAGCGAGCGCCGCCAGATGACCGTGGTCGGCGACGCGGGCGATGTCCACACCGTCGAGCTCACACCGGCCACCGAGGTGCATCTCCTCGACGCGGACCTCCACCAGGACGTCACCCGCTACCTGCAACTGCTGGCCAACACGCGCAACCAGGGCCTCCGTCACCTCACCCTCCAGGACAATGGCACAGGCGCGCGCGAGCTGCGCGTCTCCTACATCAGCGAGGTCCCCATCTGGAAATCCACCTACCGCATCCTCTTCACTGAGCCGAACCCGAGCGCAGCGAACACCACAACCACCGCGCCCACTCCCACCGCCACGCTCCAGGGCTGGTCGGTGGTCGATAACACCACCGGGGCCGACTGGATCAACGTGCGCCTCTCCCTCATCGCCGGCGCGCCGCAGAGCTTCATTCAACCGCTCTCGCAGCCCATCTACAGTCGCCGTCCGCAAATCGGCATCGCCCAGCAGGCGCAGCTCGCGCCGCAACTCCACCAGAGCGGCGAGTCGTACGTTGGCCGAGGCCGCGCAGGCATCCAGGGCAGAGTGACCGATAAAACAGGCGCAGCCGTCCCCAATGCGCAGGTCATCGCCACCAACACCGACACCGGCGCCCAGCGGACCGTCCAGACCAACTCGACCGGCAGCTACTCCGTCGTCCCGCTCGCGCCCGGCAACTACAACCTCGAAGTCGTCGCCCGTGGCTTCCAAAGGCTCCTCCAGGAGAACGTCACCATCGACGCCACCTCGGTCCAGCGCTACGACCCCAGGCTCAGCGTCGGCGGCCAGAACACCACCATCACCGTCACTGAAGCGCCGCCCTTCATCAGCACGGATGCGACGCTCGGCGGAGCGATTGAGAGCGAACTTTACAGCCAACAGCCTCTCTCCATCAACGGCGCCGCGCGCAGTCCCATGGGCTTCCAATACCTCATGCCCGGCGCCGGCGCTGGAGCAAATAATGGCAACTCCGGCATCTACGCCGGCGCCGGCCAGACCAACCTGAATAAGAACTTCATCACTGGCGCCCCCGCCGCTGCACCTGCGCCCGTGAACTACGAGGAGGCCGCCCGCGACTCCCTCGCCAGCTCCTCCACCACCGCCGCCTTCGACGACTACTTCGCCTACAACATCTCCGAGCCCATCACCATCCACAAGAACGAGTCCGCCCTCGTGCCCATCCTCCAGACCAAAATTGACGCCGAGCGCGTGACCCTCTGGTCGCGCCAGCAGCCCGTGCCCCTGCGCGCCCTCTGGGTCACCAACACCTCCAGCCTCACCCTCGACCGCGGCTCCTTCTCCATCGTCGAGGACGGCAACTTCGGCGGCCAGGGCCTGCTCGAGCCCATCCATCCCGACGAGAAGCGCCTGCTCTCCTACGCCGTCGACCAGGCCGTGCGCGTCACCACAGACCAGCCCACCACCTTCACCCGCTTCACCTCCATCTCCGCCGCCAAGGGCGTCGTCGTCCTGCACAATACGCAGATCGCGGACACCACCTACCTCGTGCGCAACGCCGCCGGCGAGCCCCGCACCGTCGTCGTCGAACATCCCATCCGCGCCGGCTTCACCCTCGCCAGCACCGGCATAGACGGCGCCCCAGCCGCGACGCCGGCGGAGACCACCCCCGCCGTCTATCGCTTCCGCGTGGCCGTCAGGCCCAACCAGACGGCGCGCCTGCACGTCACCGAGACCCAGCCCGGAGAGACCAGCTACCAGCTTACCGATTCCACCGACGAGCAGTTGCAGTACATCGTCAATCAGACCGGCCACAACGCCGCGTTCGAGGCCGCCCTGCAGCCCATCCTCGACGCCCGCCGCCACGTCGCCGACATGCAGGAGGCGGCGGATACGGCGAGCGGTAAACTCAATGCGCTCCAGTCCGACGAGCAGCGCCAGCGCGACAACGTCGCCGCCCTCGCCAACGCCGAAAGAACCTCCCGCGAGCGCTTCGTTCACGACCTGAACGCCACCGAGGACCGCATCGCGACCGCGCAGAAAGACCTCACCGCGGCGCAGGCGAACCTTCAAGCCGCGCAGGACGACCTGGCCAGCAGGATCGAGTCGTTCCAGATCAGCCAGACCATCGAGCAGCCCGTCGCCCCACCTGCCGGCCCACCTGCCGCCCCGCAAGCACAGCTCAATTTTTAAGAGCGATCCGATGTCCACAGCCTGCCTTGAATCCGCCAATGGGGTCTCGCGATTTTTTTGCGGGGCCCCGTCCGTCCGCTGGAGTATCTTCGAAGGCGTGGACACCGCCTCCTCCCAGCCCGGCGAGCTGACCCTCACCCTGCCCTCCGCGCAACCATCCCTCGCCTCCGCCGACGCCGCCGCCCACACCGCCCTCGCCCACCCCACCGCCTCCGCTCTCACCCCCGCCCTCATTCAAGAGCTTTGGCTCGCATCCGACGCCGAATCCTGCGCCCTCACCCAAACCGAACTCTCCGCCGCCCTCACCGCCGTCGGCGCGAAACACAACTACAACCAACCCCCCGAAACCCATCCCACCCCCGCCCAGCAGGCCGCCTTCTACCGCGCCCTCCGCATCCCCGACCTCGCCCTCGCCCAGGCCTGCGCCCTCGGCCACGAACCCGCCTGGCAGCGCTTCCTCACCCTCTACCGCGCCCCGCTCACCCACGCCGCCATCGCCATCACCGGCTCCGCAACCCTCGGCCACGACCTCGCCGACTCGCTCTACGCCGAGCTCTTCGGCCTCGCCGTCCCCGGCCGTGACCGCCGCTCACCCCTCGCCTCCTACTCCGGCCGCGGCTCGCTCCTCGGCTGGCTGCGCGCCACCCTCGCCCAGCGCCACATTGACCACCACCGCCGCGCCCGCCGCGAGGTCCCCCTCGCAACCATCGAAGGCGCCGAATCGGACGCCGCAACGCCGCCCCCGCCCGCCACGCCCCTCCCCGCCGAACTCGACCGCCTCACCCGCGCCGTCGCTCTCACCCTTCAGGCTCTGCCCGCGCAAGACCGCTTCCTCCTCGCCGCCTACTTCCTCGACCAGCAGACCCTGCTCCAGATCGCCCGCCTCCTCCACGTCCACGAAGCAACCGTCAGCCGCAAGCTCAAACGCCTCACCGCCGGCTTGCGCAAACAGCTCCTGCGCAACCTCCAGTCCGGCGGCCTCAGCAGGCGCGCCGCCGAAGAAGCTCTCGGCGCCGACCCGCGCGACCTCGAAGTAAACCTGCGCGCCCTCCTGCAAACCTCGCAACCGCAACCGCTCTCGCAGGAGGGATCCAGCGTCAAACCGCCACCCGCAACCCCCCGCGCAACCACCAACCACCAACCGCCGCCAGCCCAATGAACACCCTCCTCCAACCCGGCCACCACCCCGACGCAGACCAGCTCAGCGCCTTCGCCGAGCACGCCCTCCCCCCGCACGAGCAGCAGCAGACCCTCGCCCACCTCGCCGCCTGCCCCGACTGCCGCGCCCTCCTCTTTCTCGCCCAGCAGTCCGCTCCCATCGAGTCACCGCAATCCCAACCCGCCTCCGCGCACACCTCCCGCTTCGCCACGTGGCTCACCGGTTGGACCCTCGCTCTCCCCATCGCCGCCCTCGCCTGTCTCATCCTGCTCACCCTCTACCTGCGCAAGCCGCCCACCCCCCAAACCGCCCCAAACACCACCGCGTCAATCCATCCGCCCCAGTCGCCCCTCCCCGCATCTCCCGCAACGCCCCTCACCGCTCCCGCGGCACCCACAACCCTCCCGCCAAAGTCCACCCTCGCTCCCAGACACAAGAATCCGCAACCCACCGTCAATGACCGGCTGACCGCCAGCGCCTCAACCCCACCCGCCCCAATCGCATCCACTCCCATCGCGCGCCAGGCGCAGCTCGCACCGCAACCGGGTCTGGGCAGCGCAGCCTATTTGGCACACAGCAGCGGAGGAGTCCAGGGCACCGTCACCGACAAGTCCGGCGCCGTCATCCCCAAAGCCATCGTCACCGCCACCAACACTGACACTGGCGTCCAGCAGACCGTCCAGAGCAACAGCGCGGGCAGCTACTCCATCGCGCCGCTCCAGCCCGGCAACTACAACCTCGAGATCGCCGCCAGCGGCTTCCAGAGGCTCCTGCAGGAAAACGTCACCATCGACGCCACCGCGTCTCAGCGCTACGACCCAAGACTCGTCGCCGGCGGCGAAAACACCACCGTCACCGTCACCGACGCCCCACCCTTCCTCAGCACCTCCGGTGCGACCCTCGGCGGCGCCATCGAGAACGAGCTCTACTCCCAGCTCCCGCTCGCGATGAACAGCGCCCCGCCCGCTCCCGCGGCCTTCCAGTACCTCATGCCCGGCATGCAGCAGAACCCGGCGAACAATGCCGGGGCCGGCGCGTCGAATGGCAACTCCGGCATCTACGCCGGCACCGGCCAGACCAACCTCAACGCGAACTACATCGACGGCGTGCCCGTCTCCAACGTCTCCGCCCAAAGCGCGAAGGTCCAAAGCGCTGAGGTCCAGACCGCTTCCTCACCCGCTGCAATGCCCGCCGCCGCTCCCGCCCTGGCCCGGTCCTCAGCCCCGGCCGGCCCAGTCCTTCTCGCTCGCAGCGCGCTCCAGCCCATGCTGCCCAGTAACCTCCCCGCGCGCTTCGTCGTCCAATCCTCCGGCCGCACCCTCGCCCTCGACGCCGCCGGCACGCTCTTCCGCAGCGACGCCGCCGGCGTCACCTGGCGTCCCATCCCCACCCAATGGCAGGGCCGCGCGCTCACCCTTCGTCTCGCCACGCCTCGAATCACCGCTCAGTCAGCCGCCGTAACCGCCCCCGTGAACGCCGCCGAACCTGCGCAGCAACCCCGGACCCTCGCCCCGCCCACCCCGCCCTTCGAGCTCACCACTGACTCCGGTGCCGTCTACACCAGCCCCGACGGCCAGACCTGGCAGCGCAAATAGCAACCCGCCTTCGGGTTTTTCACAGATGCATGCTACGCTGGGGCACTCGGGCTGCGGACGCGGCCCTCTGGGCAGTCAGCGAGACGATGCGTAGAGCGAAGGTGCTGCTGTTGGCTGGGCCGCTGGTCCTCCTCGTAGGCGCGGTGGGCCTTGTGTTGCTGCGCACCCAGCAGGGGCTTGACCGCGCCCGCAACGCGCTCGGCGAGCAGGGCAAGCTCGGCTTTACCCTGCGCCAGTGGGATCGATCGCCGGCGCAGCCGCGAGGTGGGAACTTCGAGCCAGCGGCATCCACCACGGGCTTTCTTGCAGGCGCCTTCTTTCAGGGCAATCTCTATCTGGCTGGGCCCGCAGGCTTGTACGCATACAGCGCAAGCGCCGATGGCGTGGCCGGCGGCGATGCTGTCGCCGAAGCTGCGCTCCTGCACACCTATCGCGTGGGTCTGGATCTGCCCGCGTCTCCGCTGGTCGCGATGGCGGTGGGAACGCTGCGCGGCGAGAGCGCGCCGCAACTCATGATCGCCACCGCTGGCGAGGGGGTTCTCCTATTCGCGCCATCGGCAAGCCCGGAGGCCGCGGGGACCTTTCGCCATCTCCGGCCGGATGCGCCGGAGATGCGCGACGTGACCGCGCTGCTGCCCCTGGAGACCGGAGAGCTGCTGCTAGGCACGCGGCGCGCGGGCCTGCTGGTCTACTCCGGCTCGGCGCTGACACAGTTTCGCCCCGAAATGGCCGGCGTCCCGGTGACCGCGCTGGCCTCCGACGGAGCAGGAGGGTTCTGGGTCGGGACCCGCGACCGTGGCGCGCTGCACTGGTCCGGCGGCACGCTGGAGCAGGTGAACACGCAGAGCGGGCTGCCCGACGATCAGGTGGAGTCGCTGCTCGTGCGCGGAGACGACCTCTTTGTGGGAACACCGGTGGGAGTCGCGCAGGTTCGCGATGGTCGCGTCACCCGCCAGTTGGCGCAAGGCAGCTTCGCGCACACCTTGGCCCTCACCGCCGCCGGCAGGTCGCTGGCCGTGGGCACGCTCGAGGAGGGAGTGCTTGACGTCCCATTGACTGCCGGCCCAGCGCGGCGTGGAATCTCGCAGGTAGTGCGTGGCGGCCTGACCGGAGATTCGGCGATCGCTCAGTTGCTGAGCGCGGGCGACGCCGTGGTCGCGGTGCAGCGCGATGCGGTGCGGCAGCAGGAGGCCGGCGGCCGTTGGCAACCGGTGGTGTCCGCGCCGCCCGGCGCGCTCACCGATGGCAACATCTCGGCGCTTGCGTTTGGCCCGGATGGGCGCCTGTGGGTTGGCTACTTCGATCATGGGATCGATGTGCTCGGCGCGGATGAGTTGGCGGGCGAAACCGTTGCGGCCGGGGACGACGGCGCGGCGGCCGTCCTCCCACAGGCGCGCCACGCGGGCATCGCACAACAAAGAACCGGCCACATCGAGGACGATGCGGTCTTCTGCGTCAATCGGCTCGTGGTCGATCCGCAACGGCAGACCATGGTGGCCGCCACCGCGAACGGGCTGGTGCTCTTCGATGCCCAGGGCCGCGAGCGCCAGGTGCTGACGCGGCGGGATGGGTTGATCGCCGACCACGTAACGGATGTCGCCGCGACCCGGCGCGGGCTGGCGCTCGCCACGTCCGCCGGGCTCACGTTTGTCGATGCGGATGGGACCCAGAGCCTGTACGGGTTTGAAGGCCTGGTCAACAACCACGTGTATGCCCTCGGCGTGCAGCCAGACGGAGACCAGGTCCTCGCCGGGACGCTGGGTGGGGTCTCGCTGCTCGCCTCCGAGACCGTCGAGCGCAACCTGACCGTCGCCAACTCCGGGCTGCGGCATAACTGGGTGACCGCCATCGTCCCCATGCCCGGCGGCGGATGGATAGTCGGCACCTACGGGGCCGGCGTCATGCGCCTGGACAAGGACGGCTCCTTCGCCCCGATGCAGGGCGTGACCCGCGCGATGGTCGTCAACCCCAACGCAATGCTGGCCACCGCGGAGCACGTGTTCGTCGGCACGCTGGGGCAGGGCCTGTGGGTATTCACGCGAGCGACCGGGCGCTGGAGACAGATGACCGAAGGCCTGCCCTCGGAGAACATCACGGCCTTTGTGGAGCGCGGCGGGTATGTCTACGTGGGGACGGAGAACGGCCTGGTGCGGATCGCCGAGCGTGCGCTGGACGGGGGCGAGCCGCAATGAGACAGCGTTTGTCAACGCTCGCCCTGGCCGCGCTTGCGCTGTCGATTCCGCTGCGCGCGTGGGCGGATGCAGGTGTGCTGATTCCCGGCGGCCAGGAGACTCCCGACGCGACGGTGCTCTCGCTCGAGGAGATGACCGTCGACGTCAAGATCGACGACGGAGACGCGCGCGTGCGCATCACCCAGATCTTTGCCAACCACACCGGTCGCGTGCAGGAAGGGATGTACACGTTTGCCCTGCCCGCCGGGTCCACAGTGTCGGACTTCGCGGTGTGGGACGGCCCGGTGCGGGTTCCGGCCGTGATCCTAGAACGCAGGCGGGCGCAGGAGATCTATGAGCAGGCCAAGATGCAGTCGATCGATCCCGGACTGCTGCAGTTGGGCGAGCGCGACGAGGAGGCGAGCCGCACCGCGCTCTTCTCGGCGAAGATTGTGCCCATCCCCGCCTACGGAACCAAGCGGCTGGAGCTGGAGTATCGCCAGCGTCTGGAGGCGACAGACTTCAAGCAGCAGTTTGTGCTTCCGCTCAAACCGGATGCGTACCAGCAGCAGACGGCGAAGCGCTTCTCGGTGCGGTTTGAGCTCCACTCCAGCCACGATCTGCAAGGCTTCCTTGCCGCCTCGAAGGTGTTTCCGCTCAAGCTGACTCAGAGCGATGCCCACACCGTGGTGGGCGCCTTCGATGGCTCGGACCTGGCGTTGAGCGAGGACCTCACCGCGGCGTGGACCCTTGGAGCAGCCGCGGCGGACCGGCTCGAGGTCGCGGCATACCGCGATCCCGCCCCACCGCAGCCGCAGGCGGATGAGACCGCGCCCGTGAAGGCCGCGGGGCCCGAGCCGGCATTCTTTGAGGCGTCGGTGCTCATCGGCAACGGCAAGGGCGCGGCCGCGGCCGCAGATCTCGGCCCGCCGCGCACAGTGGTCGTCCTGTTCGACAACTCGCTCTCCATGCAGTGGGAGAAGCTGGAGCGGAGTTACGCCGCGCTGGAGGGGTCGCTGCGCAAACTGAGGCCGGTGGACCGCTTCAACGTGGTCCTGTTCAACCAGGATGTCTCCACCTGGAAGCCGCAGCCGGCGCTGGCTAGCGCGGAGAACGTGCAGGCGGCGCTGGACTTTGTGCGCGCCAGCAAGCTGCGTGGCGGCACCGACCTCGGCAAGGCGCTCACCGCCGGCCTGGCGCAGGCCGAGCTCGCGCCGCATGACCCCGCGGGAGACGTCGCGCCGGTCCTCGTCCTACTCACCGATGGCGGATCGGACCGCGGCGAGAGTGTGCTCACCCGCAAGATCGCGGCGAAGTACAGCGCACAGTGGAGCGCCGCCGCGCACCGCCCCAAGACCGACGTGTTCGCCGTGGGCGACGATGCAAACCTGCCCCTGCTCAAGCTGCTGGCGAAGAACGATGGCGTGCTGGAGTCCGTCCTCTCCACCGAGCCGGTGGACTTCAAGCTGGCCAGCTTCCTCAGCAAGATCACGCGCAGTCCCGTCTCGCAGCTCGGACTCGTCGCACCGAAGGAGGCGCGCCTGGTCTATCCCATGGATGACGCGGTCTATACCGGCTCGGTCGCGCAGTGGGTGGGCCAGTATGCAACGCCGGTCAAGCGCGCGGAGTTCGCGGTGCATGCCGCGCGCGACCCGGGCGGCGTGCTGAACGCGAAGGCCACCGTAGCGCTGCCCGCAACGGCGCTGGAGCACGAGGGCCTGCCGCGCCTGTGGGCGCAGGCCCGCGTGGACGCGCTGCTGGAGCAGATTGCCCGCGATGGCGAGACCAGCGAAGCGATCGACGAGATCATCCGGCTCTCGCGCCGCTACAAGTTTGTCACGCCCTATACCTCGTTCCTCGCAGTGCCGCGCGCGCTGCTGCGGCCGCGGGTCATCCGGCCCGGAGACCCCGTGCTGCGCGTGCGCACCGATCCCGCAATCGTGTCCGTCATTGCCTTGTTCCCCTTCGGACTCACCAAGCTGCTGCGTCACCTCGCGACTGAGGACACGCGGGGCGCCGACGGCGCGCGGATGTGGGAGACCCGCTTTCTGGCCCCGGAGGACATGAAGGATGGGACCTACTCGGTGCGCCTGGTCCTGCGCGACGCGGCCGGCAACACATATAAGGAGGCGAAGACCTTTGTCATCGCCAGCACGCCGCCCACCGTGAAGGTCCTGTTGGACGGGCAAAGCTTCCATCGCGGCCAGCCCGTGCTGGTGCGGGCATCGGCCTCGGCTAGCACGCGCACGCTCACCGCGCGGCTGGAGGGCGCCGCGCCAGTCGGCTTGCGCTGGAACCAGGCCATGGGCGTCAATACCGGCGAGATCGTGGTGCCCCAGTCCCTGCCCATCGGGCGCTATACGCTCACCGTCACCGCGGAGGATATCGCGCATAATCTGGGCAGCCAGGAGGTGCAGGTCGATGTCGTCCCCTAGGGCGATCTGGCAATCGGCTGGCAGGTTCGCGCGCTGCGCCGCAGTCGCCGGCCCGCTTGCGCTTGCCCTCGCCCTGGTCTGCGTGGCGCGCGCCGAGCTCCCGGACTGGATGCAACATGTGGTGGGCGCATCGACCGTCGAGGCGGCGCTCTACCGCGTGATGGACGTCCCCGGAGCGCAGGCCATGTATCCGCGGCCGCCAAAGCAGGCCGCCGTCGAGCTGGGCGGCTTGATCGCGAAGACGCCGGACGCGACTGAGCTCTACTCCCTGCGCGCAATGTCGGAGGAGCAGTCCCTGGACTTCACAGCGGCCGAGACCGACTGGAAGGCGTTTGCCGCGCGGTCCAAGGACACGGCCGAGGGCCAGCTCGAGCTCGCGGACTTCTTTCATCGCCGGCTGCGGCCCGCGGATGAGGCCGCGGCGCTTCTGCTTTTGGCGAAGGCGTCCGGCGGCGCGGCGGCAGCGACCCAGGGCCCCGCGAGCGATCGGTCATGGCAGGCGTTTGAGCGCCTGCTCGCGCTCCAGGCCGACCAGGCGTTGCCCGATGCGACAGTCCAGGAGACCTACCTTGCCTGGATCGCGCGCTATCCCGCGCAGCCCGTGGTGTACGCGCGGTACCTGCACTGGCTGCTGGGCAAGAAAAGATTCACCGACGCAGCCACGATGATCGCGCAGTACAAGACCGCGTTTCCCCAGGACACGGTTTTTCCCGTAAAGGCCGCGGCGCTGCTGGAGCTCAGCCGTGGCGACGGAGACGCAGCCTCGGTCGAGAGGGCGCTGGCGATCTACGATGCCGCGTTCCAGCCCTTGTGGCCCGCGGAGCTGGTCGAGAGCTTCTACTCGCTGCTCGGCGAGACCCATCGCCAGCGGCGCTTTCTGGCCGACGCGCGCGAGCGGCTGGCGCGCAATCCCGGCGACATCAATGCGCTCGCCCGGATCTTCTACTACGACCAGCAGGAGGGGCATCTGGACTCCGCCGAGCAGGAGGTCGCGGCCTTCCGGTTGGGCCGGGATGCGCGCAAGGCCGCGTGGCCGGCCACTGACCTGTATACGCTGGCGGCGATGATGGACGGCGCCGGCGCGTACGCCGAGGCAGCGCGCTACGACTACGCGCTCTATCACGCAACCGGAGGACCGCTGCCCGATGGCCGCTCGCCCCAGCAGGCTGGCCTCACCGCGATGGTCCGGTTGCTCCTCACGGTTGGCGATCAGCCGATCGCGCTGGGGCAGGGCAACCTCAGCATGCTTCGCGATATCGCGACCCTCGATCGCGGGCCGGGCTATTGGAACGGGATACTTTCGCTGTGGTTCAACTCCAGCGACCCGGCGCAGGAGTTCAGCCAGGAGGAGCAGAAGGCACAGCCCTACTTCCATGACCAGAAGGCCGCGGAGCTGCTCGCGATCCTCGACCGCACCATCCCCGGCGCAGCGGAGCGCCCCGAGCTGCACGCCCGGCTGATCGACGTGTATGCGCAGTACGGGCAGACCGCGGAAGTGATCGCGGCAGGACAGGATTTCCTGCGCGACTTCCCGGCCGCGGCCGAGCGGGTTCACGTTGCGGAGACGATGGCGGACGCCTACGCGCGCACCCAGGACTCCACCAGCGAGTTCGCGCTGTATGACCGGATGCTGCTGGAGTTGGGCGCGAAAGCCGGGAGTACGCCGCTGACGGATGCCGCGGGCAGCGGCGGCGCGGCACAGACCGCTCGGCCGCGTGCCCCGGGACCCGTGCTGCCGCGCACTCCCGACGACGCCGATGCCGGCCCGGACTCCACGGAGAACGGCCCCGCGGGTCCGCAGGTCAGGAAGGCCGGCAACAGCCGCGCGTTCGAGATCGCGACCGCCGTGGAACCGCCGGGGCAGCCCAACGACGCGGCCATCGAGTACTCGCAGTTGCTGGACCGCTACCTGGGGCGGCTGACCTCGATGGGTCAGGTCACGCAGGCGCTCGCGCTGCTCCGCCGCGAACTGGACCGCTGTCCAGGCGACCCGCTGCTCTACGAGCAGCTCGCCGATTTTCTCGGCCAGAACAATCTCTCCGCGCAGCAGGAGGAGGTCTACCGCGACGCGATGGCGCGGGTCCCCGGCGCCAATTGGTACGACCGGCTGGCCCGCCTCTATCTGCGCCAGCGGCGCCGCCAGGAGTTTGCCGCGCTCACCCGGCAGGTGACCGACACCTTCGACGGCACGGACCTCGACCGCTACTTCGCCAACGTGCCCGCGGGCGGCCCGCCGCCGGGCCCGGCGATGTATCTGGAGTTGAATCTGTACGCGCAGAAGCGCTTTCCCCACGACATGGTCTTTGTGGAGAATCTGCTGCGCGCGTATCGGTCGCAGGGCACGTCCGATCCGGCTGCATGGGAGGCGCTCCTGCGCCGCCACTGGTGGGAGTCCAAGTCGCTGCAAACGGAGTTCTTCGGCTACCTGAGCCGGACGGGCAGGCTGGATGCGGAGCTGGCGCAGCTCCAGCAGATCGTCACCCGGGACGGCGCTGCGAACAATCCAGCCGCCGCGCGCGAGCTGGTGGAGGTCGATCTCTGGGGGTCGCACTTTGAGCAGAGCGCGCCGCTGCTGGGCACGCTCGCCGGCGCATACCCCGCTGACGCCGCGATTGGCGGCGAAGCGGTCAGCGTCTTCCGCTCGCTCGCCTACTACGACGCCAGCCAGACCGCCCGGGCGGTGGGCGTCGAAAAGGACCTGCTGGCTTCGGACCCATACGACACCAACTCGCTGGCCACGCTGGGCGATCTCTACGCCGAGCAGAAGGCCGGCGGCCGCCAGGACCTCCCCGCCGCCGCGCCCTTCTGGCGCCAGATGCGCGCGGTGCACCCGGGCTCGCCGGAGGGGTATCTCGACGCAGCAACCATCTTCTGGGACTACTTTGAGTTTGACGACGCGTTGGGAGAGATCCACCAGGCGCGCACAAAATTCGCCCAGCCGGCGCTCTATGGATATGAGGCCGGCGCGATCGCCGAGGGCAAGCGCGACCCCGGCGGTGCGGTCGCGGAATATACCTCTGCGGCCCTCGGTGCGGCCACCGGCGCGGACGATCCGGCGCGCGAGCGGCTGCTCGTCCTCGCCCACCGGACCGCCTATCGCACGTTCGCCGACGAGGCCACTGCGCGCGAGGTCACGCGCAATCCCGGTTCGGCTGCGGCGCTGGGGCTGCGCGCGGACGTGCTCACCGCACTGGGACGCCCAACGGAGATTGGCCCGCTGCTCACCGAGGCGATCGCGCGCGCCGCCACCGTCGATGACGCAGCCGAGGTCGCGGAGCTCGCGCAGCAGCATCAGCTGACGCCGCTCTACGAGCAGGCGCTGGCCCGCGAGGCCGCGCTCACCAGCGACCCGGTGCAGCGCCTGGAGACCGGGTACGCGCGTGCACGGTCGATGGAAGGGCGTGGCGATGTGGCTGGCGCCGCTGCGGTCATCGAAGCGGTGTACCGCGAGGACCCCATGGTCCTCGGCGTGGTGCGCGCCACAGCGGACTTCGACTGGCGCAACGCGCGGCGCGCGGACGCGATCGCGGTGCTGCTTGCCGCGGCGAAGGCCTCGCAGCCCCAGCTGGCGCAGCAGTTCACCCTGGAGGCCGCGAACAAAGCCAACGACGCAGGCAGCACGGCCCAGGCCCGCGAGCTGGCGATGGGGCTGCTCGCGCAATCGCCCTTCGATCCGCAATATGTCGCCGCGGCCGCGCAGAGCTACGCGCGCGCCGGCGACGACGCGGGGCTGAAGCAGTTCTACCTCGACCGCCTCGCGCTCGCCAGAAGCGCAGCCGGCCTCTCGCCGGGCCAGCGCAAGCAGGATACGGTGCTCCTGCGCCGCGGGCTCATCCCCGCGCTGACCCGGTTGAAGGACCCCGGCGGCGCGGTGGACCAGTACATCGCCATCCTCAGCACATATCCCGAGGACGCGCCAACCATGCAGGAGGCCGCGCTCTATGCGCTGCGCAACGCGCGGCAGGATCAGTTGCTCGGCTTCCTGCGCACCACCGTGCGCGACTCGCCCCAGGACTCGCGCTTCGCCATTCTGCTGGCGCAGACCGAGACGATCTTTGAGGACCTGCCCGCCGCAATCGCCGCATACTCGCAGGCGATCGCCGTCCGCAAGGACCGCATGGACCTCTACACCGCGCGGGCCGAGCTGGAGCAGCGCCTGCAGCGCTTCGACGAAGCCTGCGCAGACTTTGACCGCCTGTACGTCCTTAGCTACAAGGACCCCGCGTGGATGGTGAAGGAGGCCGAGCTGCGCGCGCGTCAGGAACGCACCGCCGATGCCGTCCGCGCGCTCGAAACCGCGTGGGTCGCGGGCAGGTCGTCGGCCGCGAAGAATCAGTTTCTGGTGGCGGCGCAGTTGGAGAAGTGGGACCTGCTGCCCCAGGCCGGGGACTATGCGGACCGCGGACTGAAGCTCGCGGGAGACGACCTCCTCCTGCCGTCGAACGAGGGCACGGCTGAGTCCGACGCCGCGACCTACGCGCGGATCGAAACCCGCCTGGGCCAACCCGAGCGCGCCCTCACAGCCCTGCTCGCCGCGCGCCAGCACGCCGAGACCCTCCCCGCGTCAGCCACGCCCTCCGCGGACGAACTGGCCGGCGCAAAGATCGCGCTGATCGACTGGCGCAGAATGGAGACCGAGCGCCGCCGGAACGAGGCAACCGGGCCGTTTCAATCGGCGATGCAGGAGATCGGCACGGCGGTCGCGGCCTACGCCACGCCGGAGCAAAAGCTGGCCTACGCGCAGGTGCTGGAGACGCATCGCCGTGCCGGAGACCTCAGCGCAGACCTCGCCATCACCCAGGCGTCGCTGGCTGAGCTGAAGGACCGCGAGGCCGCCTGGCGCAAGGAGCTTTTGCTGGCCACCGGCGCGAACGAAGCCGGCGACTCGGGAGGCTACGCGCAGTTGCAGCGCTCGCGGATGCAGTTTGCCGACCTCGCCGCCACACTGGAGTCCTACGCCCGCACGCGATCGCCGAGGCAGCGCCAGGGACTTTGGCTCGAGGTGGCGAATGCCGATCGCGATCTGGGCGATGGGGCCGCCGAGATGCGCGCGCTGCGCAACATTCTGGACGAGAACGACCCCTCGCCCGAGACGACCGGCCGCTATCTGGCGCTGGTGCTCAAGCGGACGCCGGCCGGCCTTGCGGCGCTCGCCGCGGACAACAACCAGACGCTGGCCGATGCGGCGGCCAATCTGGCGTTGGCCTCTGGCGCCGATGCGCTGGCGCAGAGCACGCTGGACGCGCGCGGCCGTTCTATGCAGCCGGTCTGGCGCCGCGCGTACACCGCGCTGGTCGGCCTTTACCTCGGCGACAAGACCGCCCGCACCGATGGCGCGTTCCGTGACGCGTTGGACGACACCACAGTCGCCGAGCGGCTGGCCCATCCGCCGCAGACCGCCGAGCAGCTGACCGGAGACACATGGTTCTACTACGGAATGCGCTACGGCGTCTATCGCACCGTCTCCGGCTCAGGCGACGCGGAGGATTATCTGCCCGCGCAGCTGGAGCGCAGCCCGGCCGCGGAGGCAAGCTATCAGGGACTGGCGCAGGCCTACGCCGATGCCCTCAAGACGGATGCGGCGCTCGCGGAGTACGCCCATGCGCTGGAGATCGCGCCGGACGACGCGGGCGTTCATGACCAGATGGCCGTGCTGTTGTGGCAGGCGGGCCGAAAGGATGCCGCGCTTACCGAATGGCGCGCCGCGCTGGCCACACTGGACCGCGTGCAGGACCGCGCTGCCGCGCCCGAGAGCTTCTGGAACGCCTTCGCGGCGGTGATGTCGAACCTTGGCAGCAGAGGCCTCGCCGCGCAGATGCGGCCGGAGATCGACGCCCTGCTTCGCCCCTTTATCGCGCGCAACGGCGGATATCGCACCAGCGAACTCCTCGCGGATGTCTATCGCGCATCGCCCGCGCCCGCGCAGGGAGTCGCCTGGGTTCTCTCCCTCAGCGAGGCGGCGAGGTCGCCGCTGGAGGTCCTCGACGCACTCACCAACGACACTTGGCTGCCGGAGAAAGAGCGCGAGCCAATCTATCTGCGCCGGATTGAGCTGGCGCGCGCGTCGGCTGCATCGGCTGCGCGTCCGGACGATGACGCGGCCTCGCGGCTAAACCTGCTGCAGCAGGCGCTCGTGTTGTTCTACGTGCGGCAGCGCCAGGACGCCAAGGCGCTGGCCGCGCTCGATGCCATTCCCCAGGCGGGACGCGCCTCCGCCCAGCTCCAGGAGGCGCAGATGCTGCTCGCGGCGCGCTCAGGCGCATTGAATGCACTGCTTGCGCAGGACCGTGCCGCCCCGGAGGCAGCTCCGGATGCGCAGGTGCTCCACGCGGTCGTGCGCCTGCTGCTGAATCCAGATTCCCCAATTGATACAGCCCCGCAGGAGTCAGCCCCGCAGCAGTATGGAGGCAATCAGGACGCGCGCGATGCGTCAAACCAGTCGGCCTCCGCCGGGCTCACCGCGGTGGGCGCCAAACCCGACTGGGTCAACGCCCGCGCAGTCCTGGAGTATCTCTTCGAGAGCGAGCAGAGATCGCATGAGGAGACCGCGACCGACCTCCTCGCCCTCGCCGACGCTCGCCTGCACACCGGAGACATGGACGGCGCGCTGGCTGCCCTGCGCCGCATGACTTCGCTCGAGGGAGATGTCTACGCCAACTACGACATGGCCGCGGCCGAGCTGGAGCGCGCCGCAGAGCCGGGCGCCGCGGTGGAGTTTCTAACCACACTCGCAACGAATGTGCCGTGGGATGCGTCGTTCCGCCTGCGCCTGGCGGAGGCGCAGATGAAGTCGGGCAGGGAAGCCGCTTCGGCGATCGCGGGCCTCAGGACAATCGCCGCGAGTTCTCAAGCGCCGTATGAAATGCGAGTAAGGGCGGCACGCGATCTCGCGGCCGCCGGCAATCCGCCTTCCCCCGCGAACCCCGGCCTTGGCAGCGCGGAGCTGAATCTCATCGCCGCCTCCAGCCGTGATGTGCAGGCGGCGCGGCAGCCCTACTTCGTGGCGGCGCGGGTCGCGGTTGCCGGCTCCGTGCAGGGCGCCGCGGCGCGCGCGGACGTGCTGCTGGAGGCACTGGCGATCGCACCGGATGGGCCGGACGCCCAGCAGCTGCGCCTGGGAATCTTTGCAGCGGAGTTCGATGCCGGCAACGATGCGTTTGCGGCTGCCGCGATCGAGCCGGTCGCGGGAACCGCGCTGAATGTAGGCGCACAGCCTGGGTCTGCGCCGCCAATGATCGAGCGGGCCGGGGCAGCGCCCGTCGGTCCCGCCCAACTCGCCGACCAGATCGCCACCGTCTACCAGCGGCTCGGCCGCGATCCCGAAGCCGCGCAGTACCTCGCCAGCGCAATCGCATGGCAGACGGACGCAAACCTGCGCGCGGCGCTGGAGACGCGGCGCAAGAGGATTCTCGACGCCCAGGCGCTCGAGGCAGCCAACGCGATGCGCCGCCCGCTCGTCGCCAAAGATCTCGATCAAAGCAATCTGGTGCGCCCGCGGCTGACCGCCGCGCAGCTCACGCAGACGCAGCTCACGCAGACGCAGGTGACGCCATGAAGAGCCTCCGGAATCAGGACCGGCCCATGCGGCGCGCGCTGCTCGTAGTGGCTGCGGCAATCGGCGCTGCGGGCGTTATCTGGATGGCCGCCCAAATTGCATCCAGCCCGCCCGCGCCGCCGGCCCCAATGGCCGCAATGCTGCCGCAAGGCGCGCTGCTCGAGATCGAGTCGCCCGATCTCGCCACGCTGCTGCAGGACTGGCAACAGTCGCCGGAGCAGGCTTCGTGGTTGAAGTCGGACAACTACGGCGAGTTCTCCCGTTCGCGGCTGTTCGCGCGCCTCGGGGAGGCGCAGGCGCAGTTTGCCGGCGCGGCCGGGCTCGCGCCGGACGGGGCGTTCCTGAATGAAATCGCCGGGACCCAGAGCGCCTTCGCCTGGTATGACATCGGCCGCCTGGAGTTCCTCTACATCTCCCGCCTGCCCGCCGGCAAGGCGGAGCAGACCCGGCTCATGCAGTCGAAGAGCAGCTTCTCCGCGCGGCAGGTGGGCAGCGCGACCTTCTACGTGCGCACCCGCGCCGACGATCAGGGAGGCGACGCGCGCACCGTCGCCTTTGCCGTCAGCGGCGATTATCTCCTGCTGGCGACGCGCGAGGACCTGCTGGCCAACGCGCTTACCCTGATGGCCCATTCGTCGAGCGACTCCCTGGCCACCCAGCCCTGGTACCTCGATGCCGGCAACGCCGCCGCGGCCAGCGCGCAGACGCCCGTGCTGCGCATGGCTCTTGATCTCGACCGGCTGGTCAGGACGCCCTACTTCCGCAGCTATTGGGTGCAGCAGAACGTGACCGAAATGAAGCAGTATCGCGCCGCGATGGTGGACCTCTACCGCGAGCCAACCCAGATGCGCGAGGAGCGCGTGCTTCTGCCCAGGACCGTCGAGGCCCCGGACGCTTCGCAGGCCGAGCTTGGGTCGTTGCTGGCGCTGGTGCCGCCGCAGGCAGCCGTCTATCGCGCGCTGGCCACCGGCGATGCGTCCGTTGCCGTCGCCGCGCTCGACCAGAAACTGCTGGGTCGCCCGACCAGTCCATACGTCGATCCGCGCGTCGCTCCCGAGGCCGACCTGAGCGAGCAGACCACCGGAGAGGCCAGCGACCTGGAGACACGCATCGACGCCGCGCCGCTGCCTCCAACCAACCCCGAGGAGCAGATGAAGCTGCTGCGCGCGCAGATCGCCGATGCCGGTGTGGTCGGCGTGCTCACGGTCGATTCAAACCAGCCAGGTGCGGCCGGCGCGCCGCCGGGCGCCGCGGCGATGTGGGTGCCAATCCACTCCGGCGTGGTGATTCGCGCCACCAGGGCGTGGGACCAGACCGCAATGGAGAGCGCGCTCACCGATGCTCTTGGGCCGCAGTTGAGCGCCGGCAATCTGGGCCTCGCCTGGACCGCGCAGAGCGCAGGGTACGCAAGCCTGGGCCAGGCGCGGCCGCTTCAGATCGCAGTCCGCGGCAACCTGCTGCTGGTCACCGGCGATGCGCAAATGATGGAGCAGATGCTGGCGCGCGTATCGCAGCCAACCGCCGCGCCCATTGCCGCGACATTCGTCGGCGGCTTCGATCATCAGGCCGCCGCCGCTCCATTTGCTCGCCTTTCTTCCTTGATCGACCGCGTTGACGCCAGCGAAGCGACCGGAGCGCCCGGGCCGCCGCCGAACGGCAACGCACCCGCAGACGGCAACGCTCCCCCATTTTTCTCCGGAGACCTCGCGGGCCTCAGCCGCACCCTGGCCGCGATGCGCAGCGAGCGCGTGGTCGAGCGCCGCGATGGGCCCGTCGTCCGCCAAACAGTCACCTACGTTTGGCAGCATTGACGGAGCCAAAACCGCCCGCACCCGCTACACTATCCGCTGTACCCGCGCGAAGCACAGCCGCAGTTGCAAAACACAGCCGCTGTCATTGAAGGGCCTATAGCTCAATTGGTTAGAGCAGCGGACTCATAATCCGTTGGCTCCAGGTTCAAGTCCTGGTGGGCCCACCAACCTTCCCTCGCCCGCAAGTCGCCGCATCCGCCGCTCGACTCTCAGCCCGCTAGAGATCGCCCACCCTGAGATCGCCACCCCTGAAATCGTCCACTCCTGAGATCGTCCATTCCTTGAGATCGCCACCCCACCTATTGAAATCGTCATTCTGCGCGACGCGCAGAATCCCCGTAGTTGCCTCTCATGGCTCCACCGGTTCAAACCCGCCCCGGACAACCCCTCCCAAAGCCCCACCCGCCCATTGTTCCCACCCACAACCCGCAGGTGGTACAACAGTCTCACAGATCGGCTGCCCTCGGGGACCGCGGAAGAAGGCCCATGGACGACATCCAGACCCGCATCATCGAACTCGTCGCGAAGTCCAAGGACCTCCCCTCCTCCGGCGTCCACATGGACACAACCTTCGACGAGCTCCAGATCGACTCCCTCGACAAAATCAACCTCAGCTTCGCCGTCGAGGAGATGTTCTCGATCGAGATCCCCGACGCGGATCTCAACTCGCTCAAGACCATCGGCGATGTCGTCCGCGGCGTAGAAACCCTCCTCGCCGCCGCCCCGCCCGGCGCCCAGGCCTCTTGATCCATGCGCCCCCGGGAGCCCGAGACCACATGAACCGCGTCGCCGTCACCGGCCTCGGATGCATCACCCCAATCGGCAACTCCATCGCCGCCCTCCGCGACTCCCTCTACGCCGGCCGCACCGGCATCGCGCCCTTCGACCCCAAATTCCCCGGCGCGCTCACCCCCGACCCCGGCCTTCGCTTCCGCACCACGGCCCGCGTCAGGGACTTCGACCCCGCGCACAACCCCGCCCACCAACTCTCCTCCTCCATCCTTGCCTCCACCGACTCCAGCGCCCAGTTCGGCATCGTCTCCGCCCGCCAGGCCGCAACCGAAAGCAACCTCGCCCAGCACTACGACCCCTCCGCCATCGCCATCGTCACCGGCTGCGCCTGTGGCGGCCGCACCGCCGACGAGGACGCCAACCGCCATCTCTACACCCGCAACGCCCGCGTCCATCCCATGGCGATCGTCCGCACCATGGCCAGCTCCGGCACCTCCGCCATCGCCATCGATCTCGGCATTGGCGGCCCCACGCTCAACATCGCAACCGCCTGCGCCTCGGCCACCCACGCCATCGGCCTCGCCTTCCACATGGTCCGCGCCGGCCTCGCCCCCGCCGCCATCGCCGGTGGCCACGAGGCCCCGCTCACCTTCGGCTTCCTCCGCGCCTGGGACTCCATGCGCGTCGTCTCGCCCACCGCCTGCCGTCCCTTCTCCGCCGATCGCGACGGCATGACCCTCGGCGAAGGTGCCGCCATGCTCGCCCTCGAACCCCTCGCCTCCGCCCTCGCCCGCGGCGCGCGCATCTACGCCGAAATCGTTGGCTTCGGCATGACCGCCGACGCCCACCACATCACCCAGCCCCGCGCCGAAGGCGCCGCCCAGGCCATCCGCCGCGCCCTCGCCGACACCGCCATCGAGGACCCCATCTCCCGCATCGGATACATCAACGCCCACGGCACCGGCACCCACACCAACGACGCCGTCGAAGCCGCCGCCGTCCATCTCGCCCTCGGCCCCCACGCCCCGCACATCCCCGTCAGCGCCACCAAGTCCCTCACCGGCCACTCCATCGGAGCCACCGGCGCCATCGAAGCCATCGCCACCATCCTCGCCCTCGACAGCCGCCAGCTCCCCCACACCGCCAACGTCACCACCCCAGACCCCAACCTCAACCTCGACATCATCACCCTCTCGCCCCGCCCCCTCGCCCCCGGCAAAGACCTCGCCCTCTCCAACTCCCTCGCCTTCGGCGGCCTCAACGCCGTCCTCGCCTTCCGCCGCCACGCCCCGTAACCAAGCCCACCCTCCGAAGTCGTCATTCTGCGCGACGCGCAGAATCTCCGTAGTTGCCTTTCATGCCACCACAGTCGTCAAGCCGCATTCCACCCAGGACGCCCAACCCACAATCCCTCGCCCTTCATCCGCGCAAATCCGCGGTCGCCCTCCCGCCCCCCGCGATACCATAGCCTCCAGTGCCCACGCCCCCCATCTCCGTCCTCATCCTCACCAAAAATGAGGAGCAGGACCTCCCCGCCTGCCTCGCCTCCGTCGCCTGGTCCGACGACATCCACGTCTTCGACTCCCACTCCACCGACGCGACCCAGCAGATCGCGCGCGACGCCGGCGCCCACCTCCACACCCGCATCTTCGACGACTACGCCACCCACCGCAACGCCGCTCTTTCCAACCCCTTCAAACACCCCTGGCTCTTCCTCCTCGACGCCGACGAGCGCCCCACCCCCGAACTCTCCCAAGAGATGCAGCGCGTCGTCGTCGAAGCCCCCGCCAACACCGCCGGCTTCCGCCTCCGCCGCCGCGACTTCCTCTTCGGCGCCTGGCTCAAACACGCGCAGATCTCGCCCTACTACATCCGCCTCGTCCGCCCCGACCGCGCCCGCTACACCCGCGCCGTCAATGAAGTGCTCGAACTCAACGGTCCCGTCGCCTCGCTCACCCAGCCCCTCGACCACTTCCCCTTCTCCAAGGGCATCTCCGCCTGGGTCGCCAAGCACAACATCTACTCCACCATGGAGGCCGAGCTCATCGTCCGCGGCGAGGGTCTCCAGCGCCCCACCCTGCGCGCCGCCCTCACCCACCCCGACTTCCACACCCGCCGCCTGCACCAGAAGGCCATCTTCTACCGCCTCCCCGCGCGCCCGCTGGTCAAATGGTGTTACATGATGTTCATCCGCGGCGCCGTCCTCGACGGCCCCGCCGGAGTCACCTACGCCACCCTCCAATCCATCTACGAGTACCTCATCGTCCTCAAAACCCGCGAACTCCGCCGCACCATCCACACCTCCTAAGCCCAACCCCGCAACTCGTCATTCTGCACGGCGCGCGGAATCTCCGTAGTTGCCTTTCATGCCGCCACGTCTCCCCGCACCGCCACGCCCTTGCCTCTCAGGTGGGAGCGTGGGGCTTCAGCCCCACGAACATCCGCAAAGGGAAGGGAAGGGCTTCACCCTCGCCCAACCCCCTCACCACTCCTTCGCCGCCGCATCCACCTCCACCGCCTCCGCCGGCCCCTTCCACCGCAGCACCGGCCTTCGCGCCGCCCCCGTCTCATCCAGCCGCTGGATCCGCGTCGAGTGCGGCGCCGTCCGCACCAGCTCCGGATTCTCCGACGCCTCCCGCGCAATCTGCTGTAGCGCATCCACCAGCAGGTCCAGCTCCTCGCGGCTCTCGCTCTCCGTCGGCTCAATCATCATCGCCCCCGGAACAATCATTGGAAAGCTCACCGTATACGCGTGGAACCCGTAGTCGATCAGCCTCTTCCCCATGTCCCCCGTCTTCACCCCATGCTTCGCCTGCAAGCGGTCGGAAAACACCACCTCATGCAGCGTGCGCGTCTTGAACGGCAGCTCAAACGTCCCCTCCAGCTTCGCCCGCAGATAGTTCGCATTCAGCACCGCGTCCTCCGTCGTCTGGCGCAGCCCGTCCGGCCCATTCGCCAGAATGTACGCCAGCGCGCGCACAAACATGCCAAAGTTCCCATAGAACATCCGCACCCGTCCGACGCTCTGTGGCCGGTCGTACTCAAACCCCAGCATCCCATCCGGCCGCGTCACCAGCACCGGCACCGGCAGAAACGGCTCCAGAATCTTCTTGCACGCCACCGGCCCACTCCCCGGCCCGCCGCCCCCGTGCGGCGTCGAGAACGTCTTGTGCAGATTCAAATGCATCACATCCACGCCAAAGTCGCCGGGCCGCGTCTTGCCCACCAGCGCATTCATGTTCGCGCCATCCATATATAGCAGCGCGCCCTTCGCATGCAGAATGTCCGCGATCTTATGGATCTCGCTCTCAAACACCCCGATGGTCGAAGGGTTGGTCAGCATCAGCGCGGCCGTGTCCTCATCCACCATCCGCGCCAGCTCCGCAATGTCCACCATCCCCTGCGCATTCGATTTCAAATTCGCCACCTGATAACCGACCACAGCGGCGGTAGCAGGATTCGTCCCATGCGCCGAGTCCGGAATCAGCACCTTCTTCCGCGCATTCCCCTGGCTCTCGTGGTACGCCCGCGCCAGCAGTATCCCCGTAAACTCCCCATGCGCGCCGGCGGCCGGCTGCAGGGTAATCGCATCCATGCCCGTGATCTCGATCAGGCAATCCTGCAGCAATCTCATGATCCCCATGCAGCCCTGGCTCAGCGACTCCGGCTGATACGGATGCGCCTCCGCGATCCCCTCCAGCCGCGCCACCGCCTCATTCACCCGCGGGTTGTACTTCATCGTGCAACTGCCCAGCGGATACATTCCCAGATCGATCGCATAGTTCCACGTCGAGAGCCGCGTAAAGTGCCGGATGATCTCAATCTCGCTCAGCTCCGGCATAACGACCAGCCCGCCCGTGCGCGCACTCGCGCCCAGCAGCGCCGCGGCATCCACCGCCGGCACATCCAGCTCCGCCATCCGGTACGCCTTCTTCCCCGGCGACGACTTCTCAAACACCAACCCCTCATTCTGGTTGACGTGGCTTGTCGCCTTCTTCGGCGTGCCCACAAACTTCGTCTCTGTCATGCACTCTCACTCAAAAGCTATAGATCACACCAAGAAGCCGTCATCAGTCCCAGAGGGTCGTCATCCTTCACGCCGTCATCCTGAGCGAAGGCGCTTGAGCGCCGAGTCGAAGGACCCCGGCATTTTGCCTTTGCTCCCGCCGATACTCCTGAGCCACCACCTCCAACCCCTCCCACACCGTCATTCTGCGCGACGCGCAGAATCTCCGTAGTTGCTCCTTGCTGTCGCACCTGCTCCCAAGCCTCTGCCGTCGCCCTAGCTTCGAGGTACCCCAAGGCTTCAGCCTTGGGTCTCACAAATCCGCAAAATCGCGCCGGGGCTTTAGCCCTTGGAGTATGCCTCTAAAACTCCTCCGCATCCCCCACATCTCCCGTCTCCGAATACATCCCCGACTCCGGACCATCCACATCCTCCTCCCGCAGCGACAACCCAAACACCACGCCATTGCCCAACTCAATGGTCAGCGCGTCGTCCTCCTCCAACGAAGCCTTCGCCACCGTCTCGCCAATCTGCGCGCACAGCGCATTGCGATACTCCGGCTCGCCATACCCCACCGAAAAATCCGTCAGCAGCACATACGGCCAGTCGTACAGCGTCAGCACCGGAACCCCAAACCGCAGCTCCAGAAAATCCTCCACAAACGCAACCGACTTCAGCTCCTCCCCCTCAATCGCCGAGATATCCATCAGCCTCTCGCCATCTCCGCCGGCGGCGCAACCGCCCGCAGCCCCTCAGCCGCCGCATCCATCTGCCCCCGCGTCGTCAGCTCCGTCGCGCACCACAAACTCGCATTCGCCCCCAACTCCGGATACCACCTCTGCAACGCCAGCCCGCCAATAATCTTCTTCTCCAGCAATCCCGCATTCGTCTCCTCCGCACCCGCCGGCAACTCCAGCACAAACTCGTGGAACCGCGGCGCCCCGTCAAACAGCACCTTCGCCCCTCCCGCAGAACCTCCCGCAAGCACCCCCTTCAGATAATCCGCCTTCGCCAGATTATGCTCCGCCAGTTCCCGCAGCCCCTCCTTCCCATACACCGTCAGGAAGATCGTCACCATCATCGCCACCAGCGCCTGGTTAGTGCAGATGTTCGAGGTCGCCTTCTCCCGCCGGATGTGCTGCTCCCGCGTCGAGAGCGTCAGCACAAACCCGCGCTTGCCGTTCACGTCCTTCGTCTCGCCCACAATCCGCCCCGGCATCTGCCGCAGGAACTTCTCTTTGCACGCAATCACCCCGCAGTACGGCCCTCCATACCCAATCGCCACGCCAAACGACTGCGCCTCCATCGACACGATATCCGCCTCCGCCGGCGGCTTTACGACACCCAACGAGACAGCTTCTGCTATAGCCACAATCAGCAGCGCACCCTTCTTGTGCGCCATCTCTGCAATCGCCGCCACGCCCTCAATCGTCCCAAAGAAGTTCGGCGACTGCACCATCACGCACGCCGTCTCGCTCGTAATCGCCGCGTCCAGCGCCTCCATATCCACGCGCCCATTCGTCCCATACCCCACCTCGGCGATGGGAATCTCCTGGTGCTGCGCATACGTCCGCACCACCTCGCGATACTCCGGATGCACTGTCCGCGCCACCACCGCCTTGTCGCGCCCCGTCACCCGCACCGCCATCATCATCGCTTCCGCCGCGCCGGTCGACCCGTCGTACATCGACGCGTTCGCAATCTCCATCCCCGTCAGCTCGCAGATCATCGTCTGGAACTCGAACATCGCCTGCAGCGTGCCCTGCGAGATCTCCGGCTGGTACGGCGTATAGCTGGTCAGAAACTCCCCGCGCAGCACCAGCGAATCGATAATCACCGGCTTGTAGTGCCGGTACACCCCCGCGCCCAGAAAACTCGCATACCCCGTCGCATTGTTCTCCGCGAACCCGCGAAACCGCTCAAGTATCTCTGACTCCGAGTGCTGCCGCGGCACCTTCAAATCGCGCTTCAGCTGATACTCCGCCGGAATCGTCGCAAACAAATCCTCAATCGTCGCCACCCCCGGCGTCGTCTCGCCGATCGCGGCCAGCATCGCCACCCTGTCCTGCGGCGACTTCGGAAGGTAGCGCATCAGTGCCCGGTCTCCTCGCTGACGAACTTCTCATACTGCTCCGCCGTCAGCAGTTTCTCCAGCTCCCCCGCATCCTTCAGCGTCAGCTTCAGCATCCACGTCTTATTCGCGTCCGCGTTCACCTTCTCCGGAGCGTCCTTCAGCTCCTCATTCACGGCCGTCACCTCGCCCGACGCCGGCGAATACAGGTCGCTCACCGCCTTCACACTCTCGACGGACCCAAAAATCTTCCCCGCCTCCAGCGCATCGCCCACCTTCGGCAGCTCGACAAACACAATGTCCCCCAGCGAGCTCTGCGCGTAGTCCGTAATCCCCACCGTCCCGGCCGTCCCATCCACCGAGATCCACTCATGTTCCTTCGTATACCGGTATTCCGCCGGATAACCCATTCGCACGCGTCTCCCATCGTTCCTATGCAGCTGTGGTTCCAGTCTACCCGCACCGCCTACGTGGATTTCGCGGTCGTTTTAGCCCGCTTGTAAAACGGCGTCGCCACCACCTTCGCCTTCACCAGCTGCCCCCGCACCTCCACCGCAACCACCTCATCCAGCCCGGCAAACTGCACCGGCACGTACGCCAGCGCAATGTTCTTCTTCAGAAACGGCGCCGGCGACCCGCTCGTCACCACCCCAATCCGTTCGCCGCCCACCGCGCACACCGGATACCCATCCCGCCCAATCCCGCGCTCCATCATCTCCAACCCCACCAGCCTCCGCTTCGGCCCGCCGCCGGCCTCAATCTCCACCAGCGCCTCCCGCCCCACAAAATCCGCATCCTTCTCCAGCTTCGCATACCGTCCCAGCCCCGCCTCAAACACGTTTGTGGTCTCCGAGATCTCGTGCCCGTACAGCGCCATCGCCGCCTCCAGCCGCAGAGTATTGCGTGCGCCCAGCCCGCACGGCAGGATCCCAAACTCCGCGCCCGCCTCCAGCACCTCGCTCCACACCCGCCCACTGGTCGGCTCGTCCGACGGAATATAAATCTCAAACCCGTCCTCGCCCGTATACCCCGTCCGCGCAATCAGCACGTTGTACAGCCCCGCAACCTTCCCCCACACAAACCAGTAATTCTTAATCGCCCTCAGATTCACATCCGTCAGCTTCTGCAAGGTCGCTTCGGCCTTCGGCCCCTGGATCGCCAGCTGCGTATAAAAATCCGAGTAGTCATTGATATGGATGCCCGGCATCGCCCCCACCTGCCGCCGCACCCATGCAACGTCCTTCTCCCGCGTGCCCGCATTGATCACAATCAGAAAATCGTTCTCGCTCAGCTTATGCACCACCACATCGTCGACAAACGTCCCATCCTCCTTCAGCATCGCCGAGTAGTGCGCCTGCCCCACCGCCAGCTTCGACGCATCGTTCATGCACAGCCGCTGCACAGCAGCCAGTGAACCGGGGCCGCGAAGTTGAATGTCCCCCATATGCGACACGTCGAACAGCCCCACCCCCGTCCGCACCGCCATGTGCTCCGCCACCAGCCCCGAGTACTCCACCGGCATGTCCCACCCGCCGAAGTCCACCATCTTCGCCCGCTGCGCCCGATGCGTCGCATTCAGCGCCGTCCTGCGCAGTTGTACCGCGGTCTCAGTCATCCAAGCTCACCCCTTCACCATTATCGGACATCCACCAAGCCGGTTGTGGATAGCGTCCAAACCTCGCATCGCAATTTAAACCACCACACTCTCCCGATACTCCCCAAACACCCGCCGCATCCCATCCGCAATCTCCCCCACCGTCGCCATCGTCTCCACCGCCTCCAATATCCGCGGCATCAGATTCTCCCCACTTCGCGCCGCCTCCTCCACCCCGCGCACCGCCACCTCCCACCGCCCCGCATCCCGCCGCGCCCGCACCGCCCGCACCCGCTCCACCTGCCGCCGCTCCAACTCCTCATCCATCCGCTGGATCGGCACCGCCGCCTCCTCGCTCACAAACGCATTCACTCCCACCACAATCGCCTCGCCCGCCTCCACCGCCCGCTGGTGCGCATACGCCGCACCCTGGATCTCCCGCTGCACGTACCCCTGCTCAATCGCCCGCAGCATCCCCATCCCTCTTCCGTCCTTATCGAACCCCGCAATCTTCTCCAAATAAATCCCCGCCCGCTGCTCGATCTCGTTCGTCAGCGACTCCACATAATACGACCCCGCCAGCGGATCGACCGTGTCCACCACCCCGCTCTCATGCGCAATCACCTGCTGCGTCCGCAGCGCAATCCGCGCCGCCTTCTCCGTCGGCAGCGCCAGGGCCTCGTCGAACCCGTTCGTATGCAGGCTCTGCGTCCCGCCCAGCACCGCCGCCAGCGCCTGCATCGTCGTGCGCACAATATTGTTCTCCGGCTGCTGCGCCGTCAGCGTCGACCCCGCCGTCTGCGCATGGAAGCGCATCGCCCAGCTCTTCGGGTCCTTGGCTCCAAACCGTTCGCGCATCATCCGCGCCCACATCCTACGCGCCGCGCGAAACTTCGCGACCTCCTCCAGCAGATTGTTATGCGCGTTGAAGAAAAAACTCAGCCGCGGCGCAAACCCATCCACATCCATCCCCGCATCCAGCGCCGCCTGCACATACGTCATCCCATCGGCCAGCGTAAACGCAACCTCCTGCACCGCCGTGCATCCCGCCTCGCGCATGTGGTACCCGGAGATCGAGATCGTGTTCCACTCCGGCGCCTCCACCGCCGCCCACGCAAACACGTCCGTCACCAGCCGCATCGCAGGCCGCACCGGAAAGATATACGTCCCCCGCGCGATGTACTCCTTCAAAATATCGTTCTGCACCGTCCCATTCAGCCGCTTCACATCCGCGCCCGTCCTTCGCGCCACCGCCACATACAGCGCCAGCAGGATCGCCGCCGTCGCGTTGATCGTCATCGAAGTCGAAATCGCATCCAGCGGAATCCCCGCAAACAACCGCTCCATGTCCTCCAGCGAATCGATCGCCACCCCCACCCGTCCCACCTCGCCCAGCGCCATCGGGCTGTCCGAGTCGTACCCAATCTGCGTCGGCAGATCGAACGCCACACTCAGCCCCTTCGTACCCTGGTCCAGCAGAAACTTATACCGCCGGTTCGACTCCTCCGCATCCCCCATCCCCGCATACTGCCGCATCGTCCACAGCCGTCCGCGATACATCGTCGGCTGGGTCCCGCGCGTAAACGGAAACTCCCCCGGCTCGCCCAGCTCCGCCGCCGCGTCGAACCCGCGCAGGTCCTCCGCCCGATACACCGCCTCTACCGGGATTCCCGAACTGGTCCGTCTGTCCTTCTTGGCCGCATCCGCCATGCGCTTGAGTGTATCCCCACACCCCAAACCGACCGCCCCGCCGCCGCAGCCGCCGAACGTCTACCGTCCCCGCTCCCGCCGTCGCGCCCTTACAAAGCTGCTCGCACAAAAGTACCCAAACACCGCCAGCATCACCACCGCTCCCTCAAAGCTGCGATGCGCCCCCGCATTCGCCGCCCCATTCGCCCCGCTCAACCGCCAAGCCCCGCGCAGCCGCCACACCCCTGCGCCCGCAAACAGCGCAAAGATCCCAAAGAACACCCCCGAAACCTCCAGCCACACCACCCCCGACAGCCGCACAAACGGCCCCCACACCGCCTCGCCAAACCGCTTACTCTCCCGCTTCAGCCCCAGCTGCGCACTCCGCGCTCCCGCAATCGTCCTCGCCGCAGTCGAGGCCGCGGTCCTCTCCTGCGCCGTTGAATTGCCGCTCGCCGGTCGCATCACCTCCGGCGCCCGCTGCACAGCCTCGCGCCTCTGCCCCGCGGCCGCACTCCCCCCAGCGCCGCGCGCCGCGCTCGTACCTCTCGCATTCGGATTCTCCGCCGTCGCCGCGTCCACCGCCGTCGTCAGCGTCTTCACCGCCTGCCGCGCTCCAAACCCCAGCGCCCGTCCAAACCGGACCGCATCCATGCTCCCGAGTGTAGCTCCCGCATTCGCATAGCGGAAGCCTCTCCTGCCCGCGGAATCCTCCACATACCGAGAACCCACCCTCATGCATCCAATCCAGCACCACGCCTCTTCACCGAGCGAGCGGGAAGGGGCCAAAGGAGCGCAGGAGATGAAACGCTTTGTCTGGGCCGCGGCTGGAGTCTGTGCCGCTGCCGTCGGGCTCCTCGTATGGGGATCGAAGCGCACCCCACGCCTGGAAGGTCCCAGCGAAACGCCCAAAGACGCGCCGGCCGACCGGCAGACCGCGGCCTAGCCGCTATCCGGACGCCGGCCGCGCCCAACCGCCCAAAAACCATTGCAGCCGCCCCGCACCCGGCGTATTCTAGTCCGACAGCCGCATGAAACTTCCCGCAATGCCGTTCCCGCCGCCCTCCTCTCAGCCGGGAATACCCGATGCGGAGTCGCACCCAGACGCTCAATCTCAGGGCAGCCGGAGGGGTCATTGAATCAACGGGTGAAGCACCTGATCCAGAAGCTCGGCGAAGCCATCCACGAGTCCGTCTCCGAGTCCGAGCACATCGCCGGCGTCGTCAAGAACATCCGCGACCAGGGATTCGACGTCATGCTCCTGCTCGAGGCCACCATCGGACTCAACGAAGTGGAGAACGAGGGCCGCGCCGCCGCGGACTCCTCCCGCGAGGTCCTCCACGCGCCCTTCACCCGCCACGACCTCACCTTCCTCAAGTCCCTCCGCATCACCCTGCCCGACGAGGATGTCAAAGACTTCAACATCGGCCCCCCTCCCGACCCCACGCCAAACCCCGCCCCCGGCGCCTAGGCCGTTTCAGGCCCGCGCTCTGCCTCCGCCTTTCTCTCTCACTGCGCTCGCCCTGCTCCAGCCCCCCGCGACCATCCCCTTGCGCAGCCTCCCGCGCCCATCCCTGAAACCATCCCGTGATAAACTTCGTCTCCCGTCGTGCAGTGCCATTTCTGCATCCGATGGTCTGGCAGCCTAACCCATTCGTAGAGCTCTCTCCAGCCGTCCGAGCTGCTCTGGTATCTTCGTATGCTAAGCTGCACTTCCATTGCGAGGTAGAAGGACGATGAGAGACACGCTCGGCGTGCTGCTGGCCGGTGGTGCAGGGGAGCGGCTCTTCCCCCTCACCCGCGACCGCGCCAAGCCCGCCGTCCCCTTCGCCGGCCAGTACCGCATCATCGACATCACCCTCTCCAACTGCATCAACTCCGACCTCCGCCACGTTTACATCCTCACCCAGTACAAGGCGCTCTCCCTCAACCGCCACATCCGCGAGGGCTGGGGCCCGGTCGTCGCCAACGAGCTCGGCGAGTTCATTGAGATCCTGCCCCCCATGCAGCGCGTCTCCAAGTCCTGGTACCAGGGCACCGCCGACGCCGTCTACCAGAACATCTACTCCATCGGCTCCGAGGAACCCCGATACGTCCTCATCCTCTCCGGCGACCACATCTACAAAATGAACTACGGCCTCATGCTCCGCCAGCACGTCAACTCCGGCGCCGACGTCACCCTCGCCACCCTCCCCATCACCCCCGAAGAAGTCTCCCGATTCGGCGTCGTCGAGGTCGCGCGCTCGGGAGAGGTCATCGGCTTCGTCGAAAAGCCCAAGGAGACCAACCTCCGCTCGCCCTTCAACCCCGATATGGTCGACGCCTCCATGGGCGTCTACCTCTTCAACACCGACATCCTTCTTCCCGAGCTCATGAAGGACGCCGAAGACCCCGACTCCAAGCACGACTTCGGCCACGACATCCTGCCCAAACTGCTCGGCCGCTTCAAAATGATGGCCTACAACTTCGTCGACGAGAACAAGCAGCGCGCCCTCTACTGGCGCGACGTCGGCACCCTCGAGGCCTACTTCGAGGCCAACATGGACGTCGCCGGCGTCTCCCCCGTCTTCAACCTCTACGACAAGTCCTGGCCTATGCGCACCCGCCCCTACCAGTACCCGCCCGCCAAGTTCGTCTTCGGCGAGCCCGGACGCACCGGCATGGCCATCAACTCCATCGTCTCCGGCGGTTGCATCGTCTCCGGTTCCGTCGTGCGCAACTCCGTCCTCTCCCAGGACGTCCGCGTCAACTCCTACGCCGACGTCGACTCCTCCGTCATCTTCTCCCACGTCAACATCGGCCGCCACTGCCGCGTCCGCCACGCCATCATCGACCGCGACGTCCACATCCCCGATGGCACCGTCATCGGCTACGACCCCAACGAGGACAAGAAAAACTACTTCGTCTCCGAGTCCGGCCTCACCGTCGTCACCCGCGACTACTCCGTCTACGAGAGCCCCGTCAGCCCCGAGTTCCTCCAGCAGGGCCACACCTGGTAGACCAACCCCCACCTCTCCAGGGCCAGACTCGATGAAGCCCGACCGCCTCCTCATGGGCTCCCTCTACATCGCCGCTGGCGCCCTCCACTTCCTCCTCACCTCCCGCTACATCGCCATCATGCCGCCCTGCGTCCCAGCGCATCGCGCCCTCGTCCTGTTCAGCGGCGCAGCCGAGATCGCTGGCGGGCTCGGCGTCCTCACTCCCATCCCCATCCTCCGCCGCGCCGCCGCCTGGGGTCTCACCACCCTGCTCATCGCAGTCACGCCCGCAAACGTCTACATGCTCGCCGCCCACGCCACCTTCCCCGCCATCCCACTCTGGATTCTCTGGGCGCGCCTCCCTATGCAGCTCCCCCTCATCTACTGGGCCTGGCTCTACACCAGGGACGATCGCCCGTCCCGCAACGCATCCTAGCGCGGACACCCCATTCCAACTGTGTGCGCGGTGGGCGGCTCCCAATCGAAGCGCTCAAGCAACCTCGCCCGCGTCCCTCGGCTTGCCGGTCAGCGCGTGCAACAACCCATCCCACAGCTCCCCATACCGGTCCCACCCGCCCAGCTGCTGCACCCGCGCCAGCGCCGCCGCGCCCATCCGCGCCCGCAACTCCGGCTCGTCCGCCAGCCGCTGCAGCCGCTCCGCCAGCGCCGTCGCATCGCGGTCCGGCACAATGAACCCCTCCACCCCGTCCGTGAACAGGTCCTCCGCGCCCGTCGCCACCATCGCCACCACCGGGCAGCCGCACGCCATCGCCTGCCCCTGCACCAGCGCCAGACCCTCCTCCACGCTGGCCAGCGCCAGCACATGGCTCTGCGCCATCCGCGCCGCCAGCTCCGTCTGCGCAAGTGTGCCCGCAAAGGTTACATCTTCCGTCGGCAGCCTTCCCAGCAACTCCCGCATGTCCTCCTGCACCGCCCCCACCAGCGTCAGCCGCTTGCGCGGATGCCGCACCCGCGCAAACGCCTCCAGCAGATAAGGAATCCCCTTGCGCAAACTGATCTGCCCCGCGAACAGCACCTCAAACGAATCCGCCGCCGCCGCCCCCGCGCCCGGCCGGAATTTATCCAGCCGCACCCCATACGGAATCACATGCACTTTCTCCGCCGCGACCCCCATCGCCACAAACGACCGCCGCGCCACATGCGACGGCACCGTAATCGCGTCCGCCAGCGCATAGATCGCCTCCTCCCGCCGCACAATATGCTCCGCCGGCGCAACCCACGCCACCCCCCACCGCCGGCACTCCTCCGCCATCACCCGTTCCTGAAACCTTTGGTGCGTCGAGCCCCGGTCGCAGACAAACCTCCCTCCCCGCGCCTGCACCAGCGGCCCCGCCGTAATCCCCGCGCCCGAGATCGCAATCAGCGCATCGCACGGCTCCATCCGCCAGCGCAGCCACGCCTCCAGGCTGTCCGAGTTCCACTGGCTCAACCGCGCGTCCATCCACGGCGTCATCCACCCCGTCCGCCGCAGCAGATAATCCGCCGTGTGCACCGCAGGAAACGTCCGCACCAGCTCCCGCGGCAGACCCTCCCGCTTCAGCCGCGCCCATGGCCACGTCGAGTAAATCCGCCGCAGATGCCCCCGCCGCTCCAGCTGGTGCGCCAGCTCAAAGTGATGAAACACGCCGAAGACAGCCTGAATCACTTCCATGCGCGACCTGCGGTTGACCTCTTCAGCTTGGTTCAATCAGCCATCTCGGCGGCCGTGAACTCGGGAACGATCACCAGAAGATCGTACCCGTCCAGAATTCGCCTAAGCCCGGAGTCGAGCGGCCCAGGAATCTTAAAGCGAAGCGCGCGCAGATCGAACAGCGTCCACTGCCCGGGAATCTGCTTGGCGAGGAAGGGCTCCATCCAGCGATACATGGGGTCCGCCGCCGCTGAGTCTGGCTCAATGCTTGTGGGCTGACCATACTTGGTGAACGCACTGGTCTTTCCACCCGCCCCCAGCACGCAGATGTGGAGTGAGCCTTGTCCCTCCATCTCCGCAGTCTCCGCAATGTAGTTTCCCAGGTTGAGGTTGTGACTCTCATTCATTCCTTTGTACAGGTGCGAGTCGCCGAACTTGACGATGATCTTTCCCGCCCTCTCAGACGGCGGAATCTGATTCATCGCGTCCCTAAAGTTAGCTTTGAGCAGCTTCGCTCGCATGATGTTGGAGAATGCAGAACTGCTGACGAATTCCCGGTATATGCGATAGCTGGCGGTGAGCTCTGCAAACATCTTCCTCACCTCCGCTCCGCCATCATGGTCGATCGCCGGCTGCGCTACGTTGATCTCGGCCTCACTCTTCTCCGACGACAGAAACAGGGCCAAGGTGTCAGCCTTGGCTGCCGCCGCGTCACGCTGCTCGTCCGCCCTTAAGCGGAGCAGCGCCGCCCTGGCCTCTGGACCCGGATGCGCCGCCAGCATCAGGTCCATCATCCAACCGGCGGAGCCTTCAAAGCTCTGGTCCAATCCCCAAAGATGAAAGGCGGGGTTATGCGAGGCCTGCACGCAGTTCGCCACCATGTCGTCCTCTTGCCGGCTGTCTAGAAAAGCAATGCTCCATGGGTACGCTTGCGTCTGCGCGACCATCTGCTGCCAGCGATCCGGAGAATTCACGCTTCGCATCATGAACGCCGCGGCTTCGGGACTCACCTCAAGCGCCATGCCGGTCAGTCTCTGGCTGGCCGTGAGATTGCAAATTGCTGTGGTGAACTGCGGTATCTCGCGCGTCAGGTGGTCCTCGCCAATCAGAATGTACTTCGACTGCGCGATGGCCTCCGTCAACACCGCAGCCCCAGCCCCGCTCAGAACGCCGCCATCGACCCGCAACCCAACCCGCACCGCCTCCAGGTGCTGCGGCAGCGAGCTGACCATGAGCGCAGGAGGAGTCTGCGCGGATGCCACCGCAAAAGAGAGCAAGAGGGATGCAGAGGCCTTTGCATAGCCAGCAACGCCCGGCGTCCTCACCTCAATACCCCCGCGTATGCAGCCAGAACACCACGCCACTCGCCACCGAACAATAAATCCCAAACAGATACCACCGCCCATGTTCCAGCCAGCTGCTCAGCCACTTCAGCGCCACCAGCCCCGCCAGAAACGAAAACACCGCACCCAGCAAACTCATCACCACCGTCCCATGCAGGTCGATCGGCGCGCCCGTAGCAGCCGCCGCGTGCGTCGCCTTCAACAGCCGCAGCCCCTCCTGCGCCACCACCGCCGGCGTCAGCACCACCGCCAGGGCAAAGCTGAACCGCTCCGCCCGCTCCTTGCTCGCGCCCACCAGCATCCCCGTCGAGATCGTCGACCCCGACCTTGAAAACCCGCGAAACGGCAGTGCCAGTCCCTGCACAAACCCCATCCAACCCGCCTGCCCCATGGTCACGCTCCCCGATGGCCGCCGCGTCAAGCTCGCCGCCTCAGCCGCCTCCGCATCGCCCGCGCGCCCCTCCCTCAACCCCGCAATCAAAATCAAAACCCCCGCCGCCGCCAGCGCCGGCGCAATCAAATCCAGCCGCCCGAACAAGTCCTCAATCTGCGCCTTCGGCACACCCTTAAACAAAGTGTGCTCAATCACCTTAATCAGCGCATCGCCCACCACTCCCGTCAGCGCCGTCGCCCACACCAGCCGCACCGCAACCCGCTTGAAGGCGTCCGCGCTCGCAAAATAGGTCTCTCGCCACTGCCGCCAGAAATACGCAATCACCGCAAACATCGTCCCCGTATGCAGCATCACCAGCAGCAGCGTCATCTGCGGCGACGACGGGTCCAGCCCCATCAACTTCTCCGCCACCACCACATGCGCCGAACTCGAAACCGGCAACAACTCCGCCAGCCCCTGCACAATGGCAAGCACAATCACATGAAATATCGTCATGCCCTCATTCTATCTGCGCCATGTATAAGTTAGGCCGTCATTCTGGCCTGAGCGAAGCCGAAGGCCAGAATCTCCCTATCTGCTCTCTTCGAACCTCGAACCCCGAACCCCGAACCTACTCCCGATCGTTCCCATAAACAGGAATCCCCTGCTGCACCCGGTACGCCACGCTCGCCGCCCGCGCCGCATAATCCGACTGTGGAAACCGCTGCGCCAGCTCCGCCGCCAGCCCCACCGCCGCCTGCGCCGCCGCCTCGCTCCGCTTCTTCTCCTCCTGCACCTGATACATCTCCACCAGCACGCCCTCGCGGTACGTTGCCTCATACAGCGCCTGCGCCGCCTTCGGGCTCTCCGGATAGCGGTCCGCATACTTCTCAAACAGCACCGCCTCCATCTCTGGACACTTCGGCAGCCCCTGCCAGTCCCCGCACAGCTTGTTGTCCAGCAGCTCGAACGCCGCCAGCGCCGCCTCCTTCGAGTTCGGATACAGCTTCATCAACTTCTGCATGTCGCCCTCATAAATCTGCGGCCGCAGATACGCCTCCTGCTCCTTCGCCGAGGGCAGCGTGCTGATGTCCGCCTTGTCCAGTTGCCAGCGCACGTCCGCCGCGCGGTACATCGCCTCCGCCGCCAGCGGCGAGCCGGGGAAGTACTCCGCAACCCGCTTGTACAGCAGATGCGCCTCCTCCGCCGCCCCCTTCGGCGCATGGGGCTCCGCCGCCTCTTCCTCCAGGTTCGCCGCCATCCCATACAGAATCGCGTCGCCGTCCTTCGTCGCCGCAGTCACAATCCCCTTGTCCCGTATCCATCCCGACTCCGGCGCCGGCGCATCCTCCGCGCCAAACTCCGGCTGGTCCGCTCCATCCTCCCTGTCCGGCGTGTCCGTATTCGCAAACACCCGCACCCACGCGCCGTTCCGCTCCATCACCACTACCTCATGCCCCGGTTCGACCTCCGCCACATGCCCCGCATTGTCGTCCGCCGTCGCATACACAATCGCCGGATGCACCAGCGTCGCCTTCGCCGACCGGTCGTACCCCGACATCGCGTCCTTCCCCTTCTTCTGCGCAAAACCCACCCCGCCGCCCACCGCCACCAGCAGCCCCGCCACCACCGCAACCGTCACTCGCACTCGCATACGTCCCATTAGACGCCCGCTCCCGTCCGCGCGGAAGCTCACCTGCGCAACACCGCCTCGGCCAGGTACTCCAGCCCGTCCCACAACCCAATCACCCCCGCCAGCGCCAGCGCAACCGTGCTCTCCACCGCCGCCGCCGGCATCCGCCCGCGCACCGCCTCCACCATCAGCATCAGCGCGTACACCGCCGCCATCACAATCGCGCCATCCCACAGAAACGTGAAGGTCTGCGTATGCACATACCGCCCGTCCGCCAACGTCACAATGCTGGAGCTGCTGAACGACTGCGTGATCTTGAACGGCCGCAGGTAGTACCCCGCCGCATTCGCCAGCAGCAACACGCCCGTCTGCACGCCCACCGACAACGCCCTCTTCTTCCACCCAGCTCCCATGGAGCACCAGTCTAGCGGAAGACGCGGCCGTCCCGCGGAACTACGCCGGATGCCCCATCCATGCGTAGCGCGGGTGGGATAATCCGCTCACCTCACCGTCGACTCCAGCTCCCGCCGCATCCCCTCCTCGATATTCCCGCCGCTCAGCACCGCCACCATCCGCTCACACCGCGGCAGCTCCGCATGATGAAACAGCGCCGCCGCCATCGTGACCGCGCCGCTCGGCTCCGCGACCATCCCCGTCGCCGCCAGCATTGCGCGCATCGCGGCCACAATCTCCTCCTCGCTCACCGTCACGATACCATCCACAAACCGCACAATGTGCGCGAAGTTCAGCCGCCCCAGCGACTGCGTGCGCAGACCGTCTGAGATCGTCCGCGTCGTCCGCTCCGCCGGCCACTCCACCAGCGTCTTCGTCTCAAACGACTCCTTCGCATCCGCCGCCAGCTCCGGCTCCGCCCCCCACACCTGCACTCCCTCCACCCCGCTCAACTTCACCGCCGCCGCAATCCCGCTCAGCAACCCACCCCCCGACACCGGCGACAAAATCACCGTGCCAGGGCAGGGAGACGCCTGCTCCGCAAGCTCCTCCAGAATCTCCAACCCACACGTCGCCTGCCCCGCCACAATCGCCGGATCGTCATACGGCGGCACCACCGTATACCCAAACTCCGCCGCCAGCTCCTCCGCCCGCGCCCGCCGCTCCTCGCTCCCCGCGCCCACCAGCACCACCTCCGCCCCCAGCGCCCGCACCGCCTCAATCTTCACCGCCGGAGCGCTCTCCGGCATCACCACCACCGCCTTCGCCCCCAGCGCCCGCGCCGCATACGCCACGCCCTGCCCGTGGTTGCCGCTCGAGTACGTCACCACCCCCCGCGCAAGCTCCTCCGCCGACATCTGCGCCACCCGGTTATACGCGCCCCTGAGCTTGAAGCTGCCGATCGGCTGCTCGCTCTCCGCCTTCACCCACAACTCAAATGGCAGCTCGCCGACCATCCCCGCCGCCCTGAGCCTCTCCGCCTTCACCAGGTACAACCCCGTCCGCACCGCCACGCCCGCCAGCCGCCGCTGCGCTGTGCGAATGTCATCGAGTGTCACCAACTCAGCCATAGCAACAACTCCAACTCATCGCTTGCTCTCCGCGGCCCGCATCACCAGCCCAAAGAAATGTACCAGCCGCCACTCATCCCCCACGCCCGGCTTCGCCCCGTCCAAGTCGATATGCGACAGCACCGGGCTCACCAGCATCGCCTTCAGGTCTTCGCGCGGAAGCTCGCTCGCCATCCATAGCGTCTCCGCCGCGGGAATAATATTGTCGGCCTCGCCATGCAGCAGGTAAACCGGCGTGCGCAGCGTCTCCAGCCGCCCATGCGGCGAGATCGCCGCAGACTCGTTCGCGTGCCGCGCCAGTGCCGCCGCAATCGCCGCGCGTGTGGCGGGCAGGGAAGTGTGCATCAGGTCCTCGGCCTCGCGCCTCTGCGCGTCGTTCAAACCCAGCTTTGCCGCAGCCTCGCCCGGCTTGTCTTCGTACAGATGCGCACGCAGGATCGTGCGCACCGGCCCCAGGTCCGCGGCGGGCACAAAGTCCTCCAGGTGTTCGTACTCCAACACCAGCGCTCCATACTCATGCGGCGGCAGCGCCTCAACCGTGCCGTCCGGCCGCGCATCGCGCCCGCTCAGGTAGTACTGTGCCACCCGCCCCATCGAGTCCTGCGACCCCACCGCAAACACAAACTTGAAATACGGCTGATACACCGGGTCCGCCGCCGCCACCAGCGCCAACCCGCCCGCAAAGCTCAGCCCCATCACCCCCACCGGCCCGCCCGCCTGCCCCGCGAACCACCTCGCCGACTCCCCAATCGTCCGCACCGACTCCTCGCCCACATGGTAATCCTTGATCCCCGGCAGCTCCGGCGTCAGCACCCGTATCCCGCAGCTCGCCATCGCACGCGCAAAGCCCATCAGCCGCGGCTCATCGATCCCCAGATGATGCACCCCATGGAACACCACCAGCGCCGGCGCATTCGGCTTGCCCTGCGGCAGATACAACCGCGCCCGCACCGTCTGCGGCCCAGTCGCCGTCCCCACCGCGAAGCTCAGGTCCTCGGTCGTCACCGGCACCGTCACCTGCCGCGCAATCCACGGCACCGGCTGCCCGCCCACCTCGCGCAGAATGGCGACCGCTTGCACGTGCGCCCTCACCATCGGCCACCCCGCCAAGCACACCACCACCACCACGCCCAGCAGGACCCAGAAAGCCCGCCACCCCACCCCCGCTCTGCTCGACGACACCACCTACGTCTGCTGCCCCGGCACCGTGTCCTTCGCGTCGCCCAGCGTCACCTTCACATCCATCCGCTTGCGCCCGCGGAAGACCGTCAGCGTCACCGTATCGCCTGCATGTTTCGCATTCATCGCCGCGGCCAGGTCCTGCGGCGTCGCAATCTCCTGCCCGTCGAACCCCACAATCAGGTCCCCGCCCAGCATCACCGGCATGTTCCCCTCATACGCCCGCTCCGTGCCGCCATGCAGCCCCGCCTTCTCCGCCGCCCCGCCCGGAAGCACTCGCTCAATCAGCACCCCATAGTCCGCCGGCAGCCCAATCTGCTCCGCCACATCTGGCCCGATCGGCAGCGTCTGAATGTCCAGCGTCGGCCGCCGGATCCGCCCATACTTCGCAAAATCGTCCAGCACCGCCTTCGCCGTATTGATCGGAATCGCAAACCCGATCCCCGACGACTGTTCCGCCCCATTCGACGCAATCATCGTCGTAATCCCAATCACCTCGCCCCGCGAGTTCAGCAGCGGCCCGCCCGAGTTCCCCGGGTTCACCGACGCGTCCGTCTGGATCGCGTCCTCAATCGGATTGCCCTGCGGCCCGCGCACCGACCGGATCGCCGAAATAATCCCCCGCGTCATCGTCCCCGAGAGCCCAAACGGATTGCCGATCGCATACACCCGCTGCCCCACCGTCAGCCCCGTGCTCGTCTCCGCCAGCGTCGCCGGGATCAGGTCCGGCGCATCGATCTTCACCAGCGCCAAATCGTGTCCCTTGTCCACCGTCACCACAGCCGCCTTGTACTTGTGGCCATTGGAGAGCGTCACCTCCACCTTCTGCGCGTTGTCGATCACGTGGTTGTTCGTCAGGATCAGTCCCTCCTTATTCAGGATGAACCCCGACCCCTGCCCCGACTGCGGCACCGGCCCATAGAAAAAATCCCACGCCACCGCCGTCGACGTAATGTTCACCACGCTGGGCAGCGCGCGCTTGTACACCGCAATGTTCTGCTGCTCCTCCGTGTCGTACGCCGGAGCCGCCGAAGCCTCCGTCAGATCGAACGAGCCCCCAAGGCCCCGCACCGCATCGATCGTCGTCGCCGCCGGCCCCGCAGCCGCGCCCCGCGTCCCCGGCACATGCATCGCCGCCAGCCACGGCGCCAGCGCCCCCGTCGACGCCAGATGCGTCGTCACCAGATAAAACCCCGCCAGCAACGCCACCACCAACAATACCGGTCGCAATTTCATTCGAAGAGCTTCCTCGACCGCGCTTCGCACTGCGCGCGTCCTCTCAATATTATTCGCTCCGCCCCTTCGCCATCTTCTTCAACTCCGGCCAAACCGCATCCACCTGCGCCCGCAACTCATCCAGCGACCCATCATTCGTCAGTACGTAGTCGCACCGCCCCTCGTTCCGCTCCGCCTCCTGCCGCGCCATCCGCCGCAGCGCCTGCGCTTCAATCTCATCGCGCCGCTCCGCGCTCAACCCCTCCCCACGCGACATCCGCTCCAAAAACCGCGCAATCCGCAACCCCTCCGGCGCCTTCACAAACACCACCGTATCGAACCGCCGCGCAATCCCCGCGCCCCCGCCGTGCTTCGTCTCCCCGTATTTCGTTTCAAAGATCAGCGCCGACTCCACCACCACCACCGCATCCCTGTCCTTCGCCGCAATCTCCTGAATCAACTCCGCCTGCCGCGCAATCGTCGCCGGATGCACAATCGCATTCAGCTCCTCCACCCGCCCGCTGCCCTCGCCCTCCCCGCCAAACGCAATCCGCGCCAGCGCCGCCCGGTCCAGTTGCCCATCCGCCCCCACCACCCCCGCCCCAAACCGCTCCACAATCGCCGAATACACCGCCTGCCCCGGCTGCATCAGCTCCCGCCCAATCTCATCCGCCGAAAGCACATACGCCCCCTTCGCCCGAAACATCTGCGCCGCCGTCGACTTCCCGCTGCCCAGCCCGCCCGTCAATCCCACGCGCAGCATCGGACTAACTCCTACCCGCAACAACGCCGAGAGCCCCGCCCACAGCAACACCCACACCCACCTCACCCGCCCCAACCCTACGCCGCGCCCTCGCCGCCTGCACCGTGTTCTTCATCAGCATCGCAATCGTCAGCGCCCCCACCCCGCCCGGCACCGGCGTATATGCCCCCGCTTTCGCAAACGCCAGCGGGTGAATGTCCCCCACCAGCGTCGAACCCTTCCTCGCAAACTGCTCCGCCCGTGCCGCATCGCCCGGGAAAAACCTCCCCACCTCCGCCGCATCCGTCACCCGATTGATCCCTACATCCACCAGCGTCGCCCCCGCCCGCACCATCTCCGCCGTCACAAACCCCGGCCGCCCAATCGCCGCCACCAGAATCTCTGCCTCGCGCGTGTGCCGCGCGATGTCGACCGTCTTGCTGTGGCACACCGTCACCGTCGCCGACGCGTTGATCAGCAGCATCGCCATCGGCTTGCCCACAATCTCTGACCGCCCCAGCACCACCGCATTCTTTCCCTCAACCCCAATCCCGCTCCTCCGCAATATCTCCATGATCCCCGCCGGCGTGCATGGCCGCAGCCCCGCCTGCCCGCTCTGCAGCCGCCCCACATTCACCGGATGGAACCCATCCACATCCTTCTCCGGCGCAACCGCCTCCAGCAGCCGGCGCGTGTCCACATGCTTCGGCAACGGCAGTTGGATCAATATCCCATCCACCTCATCCCGCGCATTCAACTCCGCAACAATCCCCAGCATCTCCTCCGTCGTCACCGTCTCGTCCGGCGTCAGCATCTCGCTGGCGATCCCCAGCTCCGCGCACGCCTTCACCTTGCTGCGCACATAAATCTCGCTCGCCGCCACATGCCCTACCAGCACCACCGCCAGCCCCGGCACAATCCCCTGCGCCTGTAGTGCGCGCACCTCCGCGCTCACCTCCGCCTTGATTCCCGCCGCGATCGCCACTCCATCCAGTACCCGCGCCATCCTTGCCTCTCTCTCGAACCATGGTACCGCGCACCGCCGCATCCCCCCCGCGAGGCCCGCCCGCCTGCTTCGATTTGTCCCCGCGCCTCTTCTCGGCGACACTTAAGTTGCAGCCGCGATGCCTAAGCCCCCTCATCCCCTCCAGTCCCGCCTCACCCAGCACGACCTCCGCTGGCTCGTCTGCCCCGTATGCCGCCAGGCCCTCACGCTCGAATCCGCAACCGGCCCCCAGTCCCCGCCCGAATCCGCATCCGCCGCCGCAACCATCCGCTGCGCCGCCTGCAATCGCCGCTATCCCATCGTCGACGGAATCCCCGTCCTGCTCCCCGGTCGCGCGTTCTGATTCGGGCCCTCCCTCGTCGCCCGCCATTCGCCCATCCCCGCAGCCGTACTGTCCCAAAAGACAAAGTAATTTCCCCCTGCTCTAAACTTCCGCGCGAAACATTCCGATATCTAACCTACGTAACGGTTGCATGACACGAAAGTGACATGGTGCCGCAACGGGCGAATCGGTGAGCCTAGATAGCAACTCGCAAGTAAAACCGGCGTCTAACCCGATAGTCGTTTTCGCGAGCGACGCGAAGCACGCACCAGCAGCCGGTTCGCACCACACAACCCGGACGCAGATCGAAAGGAGGATGGCCATGGAAGACTATTCGAACGGCAACAGCGCAATAGAAAAATTCACCGCGACCGATCTCTCCTCTCTGCGCGAGGAACTCATGCAGTCGGGCCTCGATTCCTGGCAGGCCGGCGAACTCATCAGCGCCTTCCTCAACGGCCGCGGCTATGGCGTCTCCAACCACGCCGCGCGCGGCGCCGCCTCCCGCATCGAGTCTGTCGGCTGCTCCCTGCAGTGCATGCAGGAAGAGCTCGAGAAACTCGCCCTCGTCATGTAGTCTGCCCGCCGGGCAACCACCTCATCCCTTGGAAAGCTGCGCAGTTGAGTGGTAGTGTCTTCGCTTAGGAGACCACCGGTCATGCGCCTCACCCGCCAGCTGCTCGCCCTCGCCGTCCTTGCCGCGTCCCTCACCCCGCCACTCTCTCCTCTCGCCGCGGCCCAGCAGCCCCCCTCCGGCTCCGCCTGCAACGGCACAATCAACCTCATCCGCGTCAATGAGATCAAGCCCGGCATGATGGACGAGTTCCTCATCGCCGTCGCCAAACAGCAGGCCTGGTATAAAAACGCGGGCGCCCCCGACCTCATCCAGGTTATGAGTGTCATGATCCGCAACCCCGCTACCCGCGCCTTCGTCATCTCCGACAAAGAGGCCATCACCACCCACATCGAACCCGCAATCCGCACCGAACCCGCCCACGACGCCGCCTACAACACCTTCGTCTCCATGTACAACGAGAGCTCTACCGTCAAGAGCACCTTCGTCACCTGCGTCGTCCAATAGCCTTCTAGCCCAATAGCCCAGCAGTCCCGTCGCTGCTTCGTTCGCATTCGCCGCGAAGAGCGGCACGCCGTCAAATCCACCCGCGGCAAATCGGAACAAACGCAAAGGGCCAGCCTCAGCGTGCTCCCGCATGCTATAGTTCGCAGCAAAGGAGACAACCCCATGCGCCTTACCCGCCAGTTCCTCGCCCTTACTGTCCTCAGCGCATCTCTCACCCCGGCCCTCTGTCCCGCCCCGGCCGCAGCCCAAGAGGGTCCCGCATCAGTTCCTTGCACAGGCACCGTCAACCTCGTTCGCGTCTCCGAGATCAAGCCCGGCATGATGGATAAATTCGTCGCCGCCGTCGCCGCCCAGCAGGCCTGGTACAAAAGCGTCGGCACCGCCGACCAGATCCAGATCTTGAACGTCCTCACCCGGGACCCCGCCACCAAGGCCTGGACCACCTCCACCACTGAGGCCCTCACCACCCACACCCTCAAGGCCCATCGCCCAGACCCCCCGCATGACGCAGGCTACGACGCCTTCGTCGCGATGTTCGCCGCCGCCTCCACCATCAAGACCACCTACATCACCTGCATCGCCCCATAGCCGTACCGGCCCCCGTCCCTCGCACTCATCCCGCCTCGCACTCATCGGCGTCGCGCCGCCTCGCCTCATCGGCACGCGCGCACCGCCGCGCCAGTGCATAATCACTTATGCCCTCACTCTGGTCTCCACCCAACTGGCCCCAGCGCCTGGCCGAGCTGCAAGCGCCCACCGGCGAGCTCAAAGAAGCCCCCCTGCGCCGCGACGTCCGCTCCCTCGGCATGTTGCTCGGCGAGGTCCTCCGCGAGCAGGCCGGCCCATCCATCTACGACGCCGTCGAAGAGCTCCGCCGCACTGCCATCGCCCGCCGCGAAGCCGACGCCGCCGCATCCGCCACAAATCCGGGTGCCCCAGGTCTCGCTTCTGAGACCTGGGACGGACCGCCACAGAACCCAGCCGACACCCACCTCCATCATGCCCTCCACCTCGTCGAAGCTCTCACCCCCACCTCCGCCTATCACCTCGCCCGCGCCTTCGGCTTCTACTTCGAACTCATCAACCTCGCCGAAACCAACCACCGCAAGCGCCGCCGCCTCTCCAGCCAGCTCGAACCCAACCCGCAGTCCCCGCCCACCGACCCTCCCGTCCAAAGAGGCTCCCTCCGCGGCGCACTCCGCCAACTCCGCCTCGCCGGCGTCTCCGCCGAAGAGGCCCGCGCCCTCCTCGCCCGCATCACCATCACCCCCGTCTTCACCGCCCACCCCACTGAGGTCGCGCGCCGCTCCGTCATGTTCAAACGCCGCCGCATCTCCGACCTCCTCGAACAGATCGACCGCATCCCCGTCCCCAACGCCCAGCTCGAAGCCCTCGAGCAGGACATCGTCGCCGAGATCACCGCCCTCTGGCAGACCGACGACGTCCGCAACGCCCGCCCCACCGTCCGCGACGAGATCCGCATGGCCCTCGACTACTACGAGGCCTCGCTCTTTGATACCCTCCCCGTCCTCTACTCCGAGGTCGCCTCCGCCCTCGCCGCCGAGTACTCCATTGACGCGCCCATCCCCGAACTCCCCCAGCTTGTCAACTTCGGCTCCTGGATCGGCGGCGACCGCGACGGCAATCCCTTCGTCACCCCCGCCGTCACCCGCGAGGCCCTCACCCTCGCCCGCGCGCTGCTCATGAACCACTACCGCCGCCGCCTGCAGAACCTCTTCGACCAGCTCGCCAGCTCCACCAAACAGGTCTCCGTCTCGCCCGAGCTCTCCGCCCTCGTCGAAAGCTACCTCACCCAGCTCCGCGCCGCAGGCCAAACGGGCCTCGAAAATCGCTTCCCCTTCGAGTCCGTCCGCCTCCTCGTCGCCTGCATCATGATCCGCCTCGGCAGCGCCCCGCAGATCTCCGTCCCCCTCCCCGCCGAGCTTGCCCTCGCGCCCTACACCCGCGCCGCCGACCTCCTCAGCGACCTCAACATCCTCCGCGAATCCCTCATGCGCAATCGCGGCAAACGCCTCGCCCGCATGTTGGTCGACCCCCTCCTCCTCGAAGTCCGCACCTACGGCCTGCACCTACAGACCCTCGACATCCGCCAACACGCCCGAGTCCACTCCACCGCCATCGTAGAACTCACCAACGCATCGGGCGGCTCACTCGACAAATTCCCCCCCGCCCTCACCCCCCAATCCACCGAAGTCCTTGACACCTTCCGCGCCATCGCCGACCTCAAGCGCGCCTTTCCCCCCGAATCCCTCCCGCGCTACATCATCAGCGGCGCCACCTCCGCCGAGGACATCCTCAACGTCATCCGCCTCGCCCGCCTCGGAGGCGTCCGCGTCGAAGGCGCCAGCGATCCCAACGACTCCGACCCCGGCCTGCAAGTCGTCCCCCTCTTCGAATCCATCGAAGACCTCCAGAACGGCGCCGCCATCATGCACACCCTCTGGTCCTCTGCCGCCTATCAGCCCCTGCTCGATTCCTGGGGCCGCCGCCAGGAGGTCATGCTCGGCTACTCCGACTCCAACAAGGACGGCGGCATGATCGCCAGCACCTGGGAAATATGGAAGGCCCACCGCGCCCTCCACACCGCCGCCCTTGAGTCCAACGTCACCCTCCGCCTCTTCCACGGCCGCGGCGGCACTGTAGGGCGAGGGGGTGGTCCTACCCACCGCGCCATCTTCGCGCAGCCCGTCGACTCCTTCACCGGCGAACTCCGCATCACCGAGCAAGGCGAAGTCCTCAACTGGAAGTACTCCGACGTCGTCCTCGCCGAACGCAACCTCGAACTCATGATCGCCGCCTCCCTCGACGCCATCGCCCGCCCCGACGCAACACTGCAACGCGCCGCCTCTTCTTTGTCATCCCGCAGCGCAGCGGAGGGATCTGCTTCACCCGAACCACCACCAACCTACACCCCCCACCTCACCGGCGAAATCCTCCCCGCCTGGGAGTCCGCCCTCGACCAGCTCTCCCAAACCTCCTATGCCTTCTACCGCAAACACATCGTCGACAACCCCGAGACCTTCACCTACTTCGAGCAGGGCACTCCAGTCGCCGAGCTCGAACACGCCCGCATCGGCTCCCGCCCCGCCAAGCGCACCGACGCCAGCTCCGCCAAAAAACGCAGCATGGAAGACCTCCGCGCCATCCCCTGGGTCTTCGGATGGATGCAGTCCCGCCAGCTCGTCCCCGCCTACTTCGGCGTCGGCCACGCCCTCAACCACTTCATCCAGCACGGCCCCACGGAATCCCCCAATGAAATTGTCATCCTGAGCGGAGCGAAGGACCTGCTGTTGTCTTCACCCTCGAACCCCGAACCTCGAACCTCGAACCCCGAAGCCAACCTCGCCCAACTCCAAACCATGGCCCGCAACTTCCCCCTCTTCCTCGACATCGTCCGCAACGTCGAGATGGCCCTCGCCAAAGCCGACTTCGCCATCGCCCGCCTCTACGCGTCGCTCGTCGAAGACGAGGCCCTGCGCGACCGCGTCTTCTCCACCCTCCACGCCGAGTTCGAACTCACCCGCCGCATGGTCCTCGCCGTCCTCCAGCAGGATGCCCTGCTCCAGACCAACCGCGTCCTCGAGCACTCTATCCGCCTGCGCAACCCCTACGTCGACCCGATGTCCCTCATCCAGGTCGAGCTCCTCCGCCGCAAACGCGCGTCCACCGCCGCCGGCCACCCCCCCAGCCCCGAACTCGACCGCGCCATCACCGCCACCATCAACGGCATCGCCGCCGGCCTGAGAAATACAGGCTGATGGCTCCGCAACCCAGCTGACGCCACTTATTCCTAAACCATAGCCGGGAAACTTTGAGGAACCTGATGACTAACAGAGCGTGGGCGATCAAATTGGGCAGCGGCGGGCGGTGTGTGCCCTTCTGCGAAAAGCACGGGATCGTAGGTATCGGTTGGAAGGACGTACCGGCAAGCGCAGTCACCTCAGGAAGCAGGAGCGAACTTCTCAAGCGTCTACAAAATGTGAAAGGCTACGGGGGGCTCGAAGCAAGGTTTGGACAATGGGTAGGGTCCCTGAACCGCTTCGGATCAGAATGCCAACAGGGAGATTTCATTCTCTACTATGACCCGGCCCAAAAGCACGTACGCATCTGCGAAGTGTCCACATCGTCCAAGTACAGGGACTTTGATACCAGCGCGACCGATACAGCTGACGAGGAGGTAGACGTTTGGCACTTCCGGAAGGTGCGATTTGCATGCGAGCCGATCCCTATACTCGACCTTTATGGAAGCCTGAAAGGCAAGCTTCTCGGCCCACAGGGCACGTTCTGGCAACTCCATGAACAGTTCGAACTGATCAAACAGATCACGATGGGAATTAGCCCCGGAATCTCGTTAGCAAAAGACTCCGATATTAGTAGAGCAAGAGCCACGCTGGAAGAACTGATAAAGGCGAGGACTGAAGCGTTAAACGATCGAGATTGGGAACTCTTGGCAGCCGACTATTTCCGTGCCCAGGGTGCGGTCGTAGACGAGAAGAAGATCGGCGGAAATAGGAGCGTAATAGACTTCGAAGCCGTCTTCCAGCATGGAGAAATACCGCCCTCAATCTGGCGAGTGCAAGTAAAACGGTATCAAAATCGGCGTGTGGATCAAGACGAGATAAGGAACCACGCCGACCACGCGGGAGATGCACACTTCTGCTTTGTCTCTGTATTCGGGTTCACCGATGAAGCACGCAAATACGCGGACAGCGCAGGGGTACGCTTGATGCAGGCCGAAGACTTTAGCTCATTCATACTGGGCGGAAAGCTACGTGAGACCCTCACCCTTAAACTCATGCTGCCAAAGTAGCGGATTGTAATGGATTCTATTACAATGTAAGCTATTGTCATGGCAACCACCACCCGTACCTCCAAGACCTACACCATCAGCCTCCCACCCGACCTAGCCGCCAAGGCCGACGGCCTCGCCAAGCTCGAAAGCCGCACCATGAGCGAACTCTTCCGCGAGGCTTTCCGTGTCTACTACGCCCGCCACATCGACCAGGTGTTCGCGGAAACCGCCGCCTACGCCGCTACGCGCAACCCCATGGGCTACACCGAAGAGGACGTTCCACGCCTTATCAAGGAAGTTCGCGCACAAGCGGCCGCCGAGGAAGCCGCTCGCCAGGCCGCCAAAGCTTCTTGATCGTCGTCCTCGACACCAACGTCTGGGCCTCGGCGCTGGTCTTCGGCAAAACCTATAGCGTCCCCGCTCGCGCTCTCAAGCGGGCCGTGCGCGATGACACCTTAGCCACCAGCCGCGAACTGCGTGCTGAGATACACCGCATCCTTATCGACAAGGGCTATTGGTCACCGCATCGCGCGACTCAGGAACTCGACACCTACCTCGCCAAAGCCATCACCGTCCAACTCACCCACACCACCCACGTTTGCCGCGACCCCAAGGACAACATGTTTCTGGAATGTGCGGCCCTGGCCCACGCCGACCTCATCGTCGCCGGTGACAAAGACCTCCTCATCCTCGGCTCCTACGCCAGCGCCCGCATCGTCGCGCAATTCGAATACGTCAGCCTCGAAAGCTAATCTCCCGCCGACTCGTCCCGCTAATGGCACAATAGAACCTCCACCCCAATCCATCCCCCGCGAGGCACCCATGCCCATCTCCCGCCGCGACTTCCTCACCCGTGTCGGCCAGGCCGGCGGCGTCAGCGCCGCCTACCTCACCATGCAGTCCATCGGCCTGTTCCCCGCGCGCGCGCAAACCTCCGCCGAATCCTCCGCCCCACCCCTCAACGCCCCGCCCGGCATCGGCAAGGGCACCCGCGTCGTCATCCTCGGCGGCGGCATCTCCGGCCTCGTCTCCGCATATGAGATGAAGGCCCTCGGCTTCGACTGCACCGTGCTCGAAGCCCGCGCCCGCCCCGGCGGCCGCAACTGGAGCGTGCGCGGCGGCGACACCATCGCCCTGCTCGACTGCAGCACCCAGTCCTGCGCCTTCGACCCCGGCCACTACCAGAACGTCGGCCCCGCCCGCCTGCCCTCCGTCCACACCACCATGCTCGGCTACTGCCGCAAGCTCGGCGTCGAGCTCGAAGTGGAGGTCAACGCCAGCCGCTCCACCTTCCTGCAAAATGACGCCGCCAACGGCGGCAAGCCCATGGTCCAGCGCCAGGTCATCAACGACACTCGCGGCCACGTCAGTGAGCTCCTCGCCAAGTGCGTCGCCGGCGGCGCGCTCGACCAGGACTACCGGCGTCCTCAGCCAGCCCATCGACATGCGCACCCTGCTCGACGCCAACTTCTGGTACGACATCCTCTACGAGGAGCAGTTCGACTGGCAGGCCACCATGTTCCAGCCCGTCGGCGGCATGGACCGCATCCCCTACGCCTTCGCCAAGGCCCTCGGCGGCACCGTCCACTTCAACTCGCCCATTACAGAAATCCGCCGCACGGCCAAAGGCGTCCGCGTCGCCTACACCCAGGCCGGCGCGCCCCACTCCATTGAGGCCGACCTCTGCATCTGCGGCCTGCCCCTCACCCAGCTCAAGCGCATCCCCAACGACTTCTCCCCGCCCTACCAAAAAGTCATCGCCGACTGCACCTACGCCGGCGCCTACAAGATGGCATGGGAGTCGCGCCGCTTCTGGGAGCAGGACTACAACATCTACGGTGGCCTTGAGTTCCTCGCCACCGGCCCCAGCCCCGTCTGGTTCCCCTCCGCCGGCCTCTTCACCCCGCGCGGCGTCCTCGTCAGCGGCTACGGCAGCGACTCCCCACCCGACTTCGACTCGCTCACCCTCCAGCAAAAATTCGCCGCCTCGCGCAACTCCATCGAGCGCCTCCATCCCGGCCACGGCGCCGAGCTTGAAAAGCCCATCTACGTCGGCTGGTCCCACGTCCCCTGGAACGAGGGCTCGTGGATCGCGACCTACGGCCCCGGCGAAGACGCCACCACCCCCGGCGCCGCCCAGCCCCTCGGCCCCGGCTACGCCACCCTCATCGCCCCCGATGGCCCCTTCCACTTCGTCGGCGACCACACCAGCCACATCCTCGGCTGGCAGGAAGGCGCCGCCCTCAGCGCCCTCCGCGCCATCCAGTCCATCACCGACCAACTCCGCGGCCGCGCCTGAAGCTGGGATAATCTGGGCGGATGAGGCGAGCATTGGCAGGCATCGCGTGCTGGGTTTCGCTGTGCGCGTGCGCAGCAGCGTCGCCGGCGCAGACGCGGGTGGTGCTCGTCGGCACCGGAGGGCCGGAGCTCTCGCCGCAGCGCCAGGGAGAGGCGACGCTGATCGAGACCCACGGGCAGCTGCTGCTCTTCGACGCCGGGCGCGGAGTGCTCGATGGACTATACCGCGCGCGCGTCCGCCCGCAGCAGGTCACGCGGGTCTTCCTCACCCATCTGCATAGCGACCACATCGAAGGTTTGCCCGGCCTCTGGATGACGCCGTGGTTTCTCTTGGGGCGCAAGACCGGGCTCGAGGTCTGGGGGCCGGTGGGGACCGCCGCAATGGTAAATGGGATGCGCGCAATGTTCGCGCACGATGTGGAGCACCGGCCAAACGCCAACGCCAACGTAGAAGGGCTCGACGTGGTGGTGCATGAGGTGAGCGCAGGGGTAGTCTATGAGCGCGACGGAGTGCGAGTGTCGGCGTTGCCGGTGGAGCATGCCGATGGCGATCCGGCATTCGCGTACACCATTGAGGCCGGCGGCCGAAGGATCTTGCTCACCGGCGACTGCACCTACGGCGGCGCGCTGGCGCAACAGGTTGGGCCGTTCGATCTCGTGGTGTCGAACGTGGCCGCCGGGACGCGGTCGCTCGAGCAAACAGCCTGGCTTCAGCCGATTCTCGCCAAGCTGATGCGGCCGGAGCAGGCAGCGCAGCTCTTCGCACGCACCCACCCCCGGCTCGCCGTCTACTCGCACATCGTGAAGAAGGGCCTGCCCGGGGCCGCCGGGGACGCCGAAATCCTGCGCCGCACGCGGGCCGCCGGATACAAGGGGCCCCTGCTGATGGGCCAGGACCGCATGGAGGTCTTCCTCGGGAGGGCAGTCCGGGTGCAGCGTGTCACCGCGGGGCGGACGGACCTGGACGGTCCCGACGCCACATTCTGAGCGAAGCCGGGTGCCCATCCTTTCGGTCTCATTGAAAGTGTGGGTTATCGTTTTGCGGAAGCAAACGACCGCCTCCCCACCCCCTGATCCCGTCATCTCGACCGAAGGCGGCGCACTTGCCGCCGCAGTGGAGAGACCCCCGTATCAATATGCCTCCGCACCGTACTCGGATTCACCTTCATGCACTCGGCGATTGTGGCCCCCACCCCTCCCTATAATGTCCCTCAGGCGCCTCGCGTCTCCGGAAGGCAATCCCTCATGGCGCAACGCCCCAAAAAAGAAAAAAAACGCCTCGGCAAAAAACATCGCCAGGCCTCCACCCGCCCCAGGAAAGGCCGCGCCCCCCGCACCACCCCCACCACCGGAGCCGTCACTGGCGCGGCTGCCCCGCGCAAACGCAAAGCCCTCGCCTCCCGCCGCGCCGCTGCCGACAAGAAAAGGCGCACCCCCACCCGCTCCCCGGAAAAAGAATCCCGCCGCACAATCTCGCCCACCAAAAAGCAACCTCAACCCGCCGACTACATCCTCGGCCGCCAACCCCCCCACTCCTCCAACATCAACCTCACAGGCCCCGACACCGACACCGCCGCCTGGCACGAAGCCGAACTCCTCGCCGCCCAACTCGACGCCACTACCCCTCGAACCTCGCCCCTCGAACCTCGAACCCTCCCCCTCATCGCCATCTGTGGCCGCCCCAACGTCGGCAAATCCACCCTCTTCAACCGCCTCACCGGCTCCCGCCGCTCCATCGTCGGCGACGAGCCCGGCATCACCCGCGACCGCATCTACGGCCTCATCGAGTGGATGGGCGCCGACGCCCGCATCGTCGACACCGGCGGCATCGTCCCCGACTCGCCCGACCTCATCCCCGCCGAAATCTTTCGCCAGGCCCAGGTCGCCCTCTCCGAAGCCTCCGCAATCATCATGGTGGTCGACGGCCGCACGGAGTTAGCTTCGCCAGACCTCGAACTCGCCCGCCTCCTCCTCCGCGGCGGCAAGCCCGTCTTCCTCGCCGTCAACAAAATCGATACCCCCGCCCTCGCCCCCGCCGCGGAAAACTTCCGCCGCCTCGGCTTCGCCAACGTCATCCCCATCTCCGCCGAGCACGGCTCCGGCATCGGCGACCTGCTCGACGCCATCTTCGCCGCCCTCCCCGCCCCCTCCGCGCGCATCGCCGCCCCCGAAGCCATGCTCACAGAAGCCGACGAAATGGCCGAAGACGAAGACGGCCCCGACTTCACCGAACCCCCCGGCGCCGAATCTTTGTCGCCCCGCAGCGCAGCGGAGGGATCCGCTCCTGAACTCACAACTCACAACTCACAACTCATAGCTCACAAAAGCCCGGGTGCCCCATCCATCGCCGCTTCTGGCGATGGGTGGGATGAACAAAGTCCAGACCGCCCGAGAAAACTCCGCTCCCACGGCTCCTTCACCCAGACCGAAACCAAGATCGCCATCATCGGCCGCCCCAACGTCGGCAAATCCACCCTCCTCAACGCCCTCACCGGCTCCGCCCGCGCCATCGTCAGCCCCATCGCTGGCACCACCCGCGACGCAGTCGACCAGGTCGTCACCCGCGCCGGCCACGACTTCCGCTTCATCGACACCGCCGGCATCCGCCGCAAGGGCAAGACCCACCTCATGGCCGAGAAGCTCTCCGTCATCATGGCTCGCAAGCACCTCGAAGCCGCCGACCTCGCCCTCCTCGTCCTCGACGCCACCGAAGGCGTCACCGCGCTCGACGCCAACATCGGCGGCTACGCCCACGAGTCCGGCCGCTCCGTCATCATCGTCGTCAACAAATGGGACCTCATCGCCAACCCCAGCACCAACTCGCCCCTCACCAACTCCAACCCCAACACCAACCGCGCCCCTTCCACTCACAACTCACAACTCACAACGCACAACTCGCCGCAGGCGAAGCCCGACCCCAAACTCTACGAAGCCCAACTCCGCGACCACCTCAAATTCCTCGACTACGCCCCCGTCGTCTTCCTCTCCGCCGCCTCAGGGAAGGGAATCGACGCCCTCCTCAAAAAAATCGAGCTCGTCGCCCGCGAGCGCCGCAAGCGCGTCACCACCGGCCAGATGAACCGCTTCCTCGCCCGCGTCGACTTCCAGCAGGCGTCGGTCCCCATGAACCGCCGCGTCCGCATCTACTACATGACCCAGGCCGCCGTCGCCCCACCCACCTTCGTCCTCTTCACTGACCGCGACGTCAAACTCCACTTCGCCTTCGAGCGCTTCCTCGCCAACCAGATCCGCGCCGCCTTCAACTTCATCGGCACCCCCATCTGGTTCAAAACCCGCCCCCGCAACAAGAAGCAGGAAGAGTAGCCTTTCGTCGCCCGTCTCAAACGCTGCATGCGGAAGGGCACGCGTTCACGCGTGCCACAGACCAGCCTCACGAATCTCCCAATCTTGCCGAGTCCACCGCGTCGGCGCAGGCCCACCGCCCACTCCCACCGGCCTACCTCTTTCGTGGGATGCTTCGCCGCCTGCAGAAGCCCTTTCTCAGCCAGATCGAACCCCCGGCGCAGCCAAGCTCCCCACCCGGGCCACCCTTTACCGCGCGCCCCCGCCCAACCCACAAATGAGCAACAGAACCCGCACTCACCCCGCCCACCCCGCCGCATCCCCCCGCTGCCTCAGCCTCGTGCCCTAAATCCCCAAATCTCAAGATCTCCACACCACGCCCCTTCCGCCCACCCCACCACCCCCTGACCACCCCTCCCACCCCCGCGCACCCTCTTCCGCTCCACCCCCGCCTCATCCCCCAAAGGATGTAGTTTTCCCCAAATAATTCGCCCTCCGCCCCCTCCTCAGTGCCATTTCGGGATGGCTGCCGCTGCACCATAAAAGTGGCACTCCCTGGTTAACCCCCGCAAAATCAATGCCTGTTTCCTACTTTGGTTACCTCGGTAACCACGTCTGTATGATATCCCGTTATGTAGCTCATTTCTATGGACTTACGACAGGCTAAACCTTAGCCTTGCACCATCTGGCTGTCCAGAGAAATATCTCGTTCCGCCTACTCGGAGTTTCCAAAAGGGGAAATAAACCATGAAAATCATCGTCCGTACCTTCGTCATCGCCTTAGCCCTCACGGGAGCGATCGCCACCATTCACGCGAACGGCTCCACCCAGGCGACCGCTGTCCACGCTGCCAAGACCAGCGCGTTCCCCGTTGCTTCTTGCCCCCCGGACGACCCGGACGGCTGCGGCATCGGCGATGACTAAGGCGTTAGCCCCAAGATAAGAAAACTGTTGACGCCCCCCTTGGATCAGGTATCCTTAACCTGTCCAGGGGGGACGTGTCTGTGTTGGGTCATCTTCTTCCATCCGCGATCAATGGCTACGTGTATGCCCATCGGCTCATGCTGTTGGGCTATCTGGAGATGTTGCTCTGCGGCGCGACATTGTCCGCCATCGTGGCCAGAAAGCAGTGGACCGACTACTGGGCCCTGGGAACCTGGCTGGCGGTTCGAGGAATCTCAGGTGCGGCGCTGACCGGCATCTTTTTCGTCGCACACCTTCCCAGTCATCCGCTCAGCAAGCAAGTCATTTACGGCGACCTGTATTTCCCTGTCTACTGGATCAGCTTCGCCCTCGAGTCGATCATCGCCCTGATCGTCGTCTACAACGTCTTCCGCTTGGCCATGGCCCCGCTCAAAGGCCTCCAGACCCTCGGAACCCTGGTCTTCAAGTGGGCAGCCGGCATCTCGGTCGCGGTGGCCCTCGGCTCAGCCTTCGGCCCCGACACTACCTCAGGCGCGAAGTACATCGCCCAGGCCATCTCCCAGTTGCAGCGCACCCAGGGCATTCTTACCCTATGCCTCCTGCTATTCGTCTGCTTTGCCATCCGCCCAATGGGCCTAAGCTACGGCAGCCGCATCTTCGGCGTGAGCCTTGGCCTCGGCATCATGGCGACCAACGACTTCGTCCAGTCCGCCTGGCTCATCTTTAGTCCCAAGATGCACACCGCGTACAGCCTCATTAACGGCGTCGTGGCCTGCACCGTGCTCGCCACCTGGACCGCCTACTTCGCAATTCCCGAGCCCAGGCGCCGCCTCATCGTCCTGCCCACCACCTCGCCCTTCCTGCGCTGGAACCAGATCTCCCAGGCCCTTGGCGACGACCCCGGCTTCGTCGCCGTCGGCGGCATCCCGCCCGACCTCTTCGCCCCGGCCGAACTCGAAGTCATGCGCCGCGCCTCGCTCAAGATGGTCCCCCCGCCGGCTCCCAAGCAGGTCAACGCCGCAGTCCCCGCGCGGATCACCGCCTCAACCGCCGTCTAGCCAAACCGGCAATCCCGCGCGCATCGCCGCCTCCACTGCCGTCCCCCGCGCGCACCACAGCATAAATCGCAGTCTTCGCAAACCTGCAATCCTACGAACCAACAGCCCCGCGCCAGACAAGGAAAAGGCCCTCCCATCGGAAGGGCCTTTCGCATTCCTATCTTTTGCCGAACTACTCTCGCTCCGACCGCTTCCAGTTGATCAGGTCGCCCAGCGTCGTGCTGCTGCTGCTGCTCGAGGAGGAGGACGAACCCTTGTGCTCCTTGTGGTCTTTATGCTCTTTGTCGCCGCCCCGCTCGCGCTCCTTGTAGCTCTCCACCTCCGCGCGGCTCGCCTCTTCGCCCACTGCCTTGATGCTCAACCCAACCTTCTTCTCTTCCTGGTTCATCTTCACAATCTTGAACTCGTGCTCGGAGTCCACATCCAGCTTCACCGCAGTGCCTTTCGCGTCCATCGCTTCGGAGACGTGGCACAATCCCTCCACGCCCTCGGCGATCTCCACAAACGCCCCAAACTGCGCCGTCCGCAGGATCTTGCCCTTGATCACATCGCCCACGCGGTGCTGCGCGAAGAACGTGTCCCACACATCCGGCTGCAGCTGCTTCACGCCGAGCGAGAGCCTGCGGTTCTCAGGCTCAACCCCCAGCACGATCGCCCGCACCTTCTCGCCCTTCTTCAGCACCTCGGAGGGATGCTTGATCCGCTTGGTCCAGCTCAAATTCGAGACATGCACCAGCCCGTCGATCCCATCCTCAATCTCGATGAACGCGCCAAAGTCCGTCAGGTTCCGCACCCGCCCCTCGATGATCGCGCCGATCGGATACTTGTCCTCCAACTGCTCCCACGGATTGTCCTGCAGCTGCTTCATGCCGAGCGAAATCCGCCGGTCGTTCGGGTTCACGCTCAGGATGATCGTCTCCACCTCGTCGCCCGGCTTCACCAGCTTCGAGGGGTGCTTCATCCGCTTCGACCACGTCATCTCGGAGACGTGCACCAGCCCTTCAATCCCTTGCTCCAGCTCCACAAACGCGCCGTAGTCCGTCACGCTCAGCACCCGCCCGCGCACCTGCGCGCCAATCGGATACCGCTCCGTCGCATCCAGCCACGGGTCGGGCGTCAGCTGCTTGAAGCCCAGCGAAACCCGCTGCTTCTCCTTGTCGAACTTCAGCACCTTCACCTGGATCTCGTCGCCCACATTCACCAGGTCCCGCGGATGCGTCAGCCGGCCCCAGCTCATGTCCGTAATGTGCAGCAGCCCGTCCAGTCCGCCCAGGTCCACAAACGCGCCGTAGTCCGTCAGATTCTTCACCGTCCCGGTCAGCACGCTGCCCTCTTCGAGAGTCGCCAGCGTCACCGACTTCTTCGCGTTCTGCTCCTCTTCCAGGATCTCCTTGCGGCTGATCACCACATTGCCGCGCTTCTTGTTCAGCTTGATCACCCGGACCTCAATCTCGGTCCCGATGTAGCCGTCCAGGTTGCGCACCGGCCGCACCTCAATCTGCGAGCCCGGCAAAAAAGCCTTGATCCCGATGTCGACCGTCAGCCCGCCCTTCACCCGGCTCACCACCAGGCCCTTCACCGGCGTCTTGTCGTTGGCGGCCTTCTCCAGCTTGTCCCACACCCTGTGGCGCAGCGCCTTCTCGTAGCTCACCAGGTAGCCGCCCTCCGGCTCCTCGCGCTCCACTACCACTTCAATCGCGTCGCCCGCCTTGAACTTCGGCTTGCCCTCGAGATCCAGCACCTGCTCCAGGGGAATCAGCCCCTCCGACTTCAGTCCGATGTCCACCACCACATGCTTGTCCGTCAGCTTCGCCACCGTGCCCGCGATCACCACCTCTTCGGCGGTGAGGTTCTGCGCGGCCGCCGTCTCCGCTGCCTGCTCGCGGTCGAAGTTCGCCAGCGCAGCGGCAAAGTCGGCCGCGTCGTAGTCCGGTTCGCTCTGCGAGGGGTCGCCTGCGCCGGCCTTCGCATCCTCCTGCCCGGAGGCCGCAATGCTGCCCACCTCGCTGCTCATTGCATGAGGGGTTGAGGTGGAGTCGGATGACAGTTCGGTCTCCACCGCTGTCGCTTCGGGCGCTAAGGTTTCCAGTTCGGTGTTCAGTGGTTTGCTCTCGGTTTGGTCAGGATTATGGACGTCTACAGTCATTGATGCGTACTCCGGGAACCAAGTTTCATTCCATTTCTGCTACGCCGGCCTCGCAACTGGCGGCCATCCAATTTAAGGACGCGCTGGTTGGTTCCCGAAGCGGCTTCGGCAGGGCAGGAATGACATATCTTGCAGAGGAGCTTCTGCACTTGGTTCCCACACGCAGTGGCTCACCTCAAAGCATATAGGCTGGCATCCCCTGAGTCAATCAATCTACATTGCAATCCTGCAAATTCCGCCCACTTCGGCCCGCCTCCCCCGCGCCCCACTCCATGCCCCACTCATCGCAGCATCACCCCGATGAGTAAGAAACCGCCCTCCCCCGCACTTGCTCTATACTCCGGCAAATGGACCGACTCTGGACCCCCTGGCGCTACGACTACGTCTCCCGCAGCCAGGATGCCGCAACCCCCGGCGTCCCCGACGCCCTCAGCGCCTGGCCCGTCCCCGGCGCCGCCCACCACAACTGCGTCTTCTGCAATATGATCGCCGCCGTCAACCACGCCGTCGCCAACGGCATGTCCCCGGAAGACGCCGAACGCGCCGCCCACATCCTCCTCCGCGGCCCCCTCTGCTTCCTCTGCCTCAACGCCTTCCCCTACGCCACCGGCCACATCCTCATCGTCCCCTACCTCCACGTCGACTCTCTCGCCGCCCTCCCCACCCCCGACGCGCAGGAGATGATGGCCCTCGCCCAGCGCGTCGAAACCGTCCTCCGCGCCGTCTACCACCCCTCCGGAATGAACTACGGCCTCAACCTCGGCGAGGCCGGCGGCGCAGGCATCGCCGCCCACATCCACATGCACGCCCTCCCGCGCTGGATCGGCGACACCAACTTCATGACCGTCATCGCCGACGCCCGCGTCCTGCCCGAGGACCTCGACACCACCTGGTCCCGCATCCGCGCCGCCCTCAACCCCTAGCCCTCAACCCCTAGCCCTCAACCCCTGGCTCTCAACACCAGCCGCAGCCCCTCCCGCCCGGCCAGTCCCGTCCCAAGACGGGAAATCCACACCTTTTCATTTACTTTCTTGATACCGTGCAACGTTACGTCTGCTACGGTCATCGCATATTGAGTTAGGCCCGTGAGAATCCCCCCTCTACGGAGGTCACGATGCAAGCCGCCCACACCACGGCACGGTCCGCCCCGTTCTCCGCGCCCCGCGTGGAGTCCGGAAGCCTTCCCACCTCAGCAACCTATCTTTGCCCAGCCCACATGCGCCAACCCGCGCCCCGCGCCGCCTGTGTCCTCGCCCTGCCCATGGAGCCCGAGGACGCCCCCATCACCGGCGGCACCCGCTCCCTCGATCGCCGCCTCCTGGCCCTCAACCTCGCCGGGACCCGCTCGCCTACTCCGGCCTCCCGGGTGGCGCCGCGCTTCCCGCCTCCGCGGGGGGCATACCCACTCGTGTCGCCTCGAAGTTCGTAATCTTCCACGTCCCTGTCGGCAGCCGCGAGTAAACCCGCGTATAGCGATACGTCCCATGGATCGGCGCGCCGTCGTTGGTCCCGTCGATCTCCGCGCGTGAATTGACGATCGCCGTGGTCCCGATGATCTTCACCTTCACATCGTCCAGCTCAATCTTGCTCAGCACCATCGTCCGGTTCTTCATTCGGTCCAGTTGCTGCATCTTCGTCACCACCTGGCCCGTCATCGTGATCCCCACATAGTCGTCCGAGAGCAGCTTGTCCATCGCGTCCACATCGTCGTTCAGCTGCGCCGTCCGCCACGCCTCTTCCAGCTTCTCCACCTGGTGCTTGTACTCGTCCTTCCGCCTCGGATGCGGCCCCGTCCCAAACGCCGCCGCCGACAGCGACCCCGCCAGAAACACCCCCGCCAGCAGGCCAGCGCCCGTCCGAACTCTGCGATATTGGACCCCGCGCCGCGACATAAGACGTACCGGATGGTAAGCCGGATTGACGTTAAGAGTCAAAACAATGTCGCGTGAACACCCCAATTCTTTCGTAACCCCGCTGCTATACTCGCCTTGCGCGAAACGGTCAGCCTATGAGCATCCTACGATTTGCGTCGGTGCTTGCCCTGCTCTGTATTCTCCCCCTTGGCTTTTCTCAGACCGTCACCAGTACCTCTCTGTCCATCAGTGCGGGCGGGAGCGTGGTGACCACATCGCGCGAAGGGACAGCGGTGACGCTGACCGCCACGGTGACGCTGGCCGGCGGCGCGGCGGCCGCCCCACCAGGCCAGGTCAACTTCTGCGAGGTCAAGGCCTCGCCGCTGCAGTGCACCGACATCCGCCTGCTGGGGACGGTGCAGTTGAGTGCTGCGGGAACGGCAAGCTATATCTTCTTTCCCGGCCCCGGTGCGCATACCTACCAGGCTGTCTTTCTCGGCACGCACATCGAGGCGGCAAGCGCGTCCAGCGGTGTGCCGCTGTCGGTGACGCCTTACTATCCGACGATCACAACGCTCGCGTCGAGCGGCACGCAGGGCGATTACACGTTGACGGCCACGGTCACCACCACCGGAGGCAGCGTTCCTCCGACCGGCTCGGTCACCTTCATGGACACCAGCAACGCGAATTATGTGCTGGCAACGACCTCGGCGCTGGTGCCCATCGCGGCAACCTACGGCCTGGACTTCGGGTCCGTGCTCAGCCTGCCCAATATCGGGACCCAAAACGGCTTTTCAGAAAGCTTCGCAACGGCTGACTTCAACGGAGACGGCAAGCCGGATTTGGCTACAACAAGTGGCACTGGCACCACAGGTCCACTCGCGACAGTGGTGCTGGACAATGGCGACGGCACCTTCCGGCTCACGCCAAACCTTCCATCGATCGGTCTGACTGCGGGGGCAATGGCGTTGGCCGACTTCAACGGGGACGGCAAACCGGACATGGCGTTCAGTGCCCAGGTCCCGGGTGGCAGAATCGGAGAGACGCAGATCTTGCTGGGCAACGGCGACGGGACCTTCACCCTCGGCCAGAACCTGGGGGTTGGGGGCCTTGATTCTGTCGCGACAGGAGACTTTAACGGGGATGGGATTCCCGATCTAGTGGTCCCCGATATAGTGATCTCCGACCAGGTTGGGACTGTGAATACTGTGTCCCTGCTGCTGGGCAATGGCGATGGGACCTTTACCCTGAAATCTCACCTCGTACTACCTGGCCACGCGGTGGTGTCTAGCATCGCAGTGGCGGACTTCAACGGGGACGGCAAGGCCGACCTGGCCTTGACCGACGAAATAGATAACGTTGTGATCGTGTGGCTGGGCAATGGCGACGGAACCTTTACGCCTGTGGCGAGCGTGCCGACAGGCGCCCCACCCTGGGTAGGCGGCCTGCCGCCCACGGGCTACGGATCGGCCAACAGCATCGTGGCGGCAGACCTCAACGGGGACGGCAAGCTCGATCTGGCGGTGGGGAATACAATTGGCATCGTGGATCCCCCAGGTTATACGGGTTCGATCGCGATCTTGTTGGGCAATGGAGACGGCACATTCGCCCCATCGAGCGCGATACCGCTGGGGGTCATTTTCGGTGCCTCCGGATTGGCCCTGGGGGACTTCAACGGCGACGGCAAGGCCGACCTCGCAATTGATGCCTCGTACGCGTACATGACCGTGGCCGGAGTCGCGTCTGTGTTGCTCGGCAACGGCGATGGGACCTTTGCGCCGGAGCAGAATTCCCCTGTCATCGCCTTAGGGGGCCTCGTGGCCGCGGACTTCAACGGAGATGGCCTGACCGATCTCGCGCTGTTTGAAGGGAGCCAGCTGGAGACGCTGCTCTCCGAGGTAGGCCCGCAGTCGGCCACAGCCACAGTCAGCGGCATCTCGGTTGTAGGCACGGGAACGCACCAGATCGATGCGAGCTACTCGGGAGACAGCGACTACCAGCCGAGTGTGTCGGCCACGATTGGGGTGACGGCCGAGCCGGTGCCGACCACGCTCGCCCTGACCGCCAGCCCCGCCACCATCAACTACGGCCAGCAGGTGACGCTGACCGCGACCCTGACCCCCAGCACCGCGCAGCAGGACCACCTGCCCACTGGGACGGTCACCTTCAGCAGCGGTAGCACAGTGATAGGAGCGGGTACGCCCACCAATGGCGTTGTCACCTTCACCACGGCCACTCTGCCCTCAGGCACGAACAGCCTCACCGCCGCCTACTCCGGCGACACCAACTTCGCAGCCAGCACATCGCCCGCGGTTACGGAGACGATCATCGGGTACGGCACGTCGACAAGTCTTGCAGCTTCGCCGAACCCGGCCTTCGTCGGGCAGACCGTGACTCTGACGGTCGCGGTCGCCGAGTTAGGGACGGCGTACTCCGGCACTCCGGCCGGGACGGTCGAAGTTTACGACGGGACGGCGCAGATTGCCCAGCTTTCCCTCGACTCCACCGGCCATGCCGTCTTTAGCACCGGCACGCTGGCGGTCGGCAGCCACTCTGTTACGGCCGCATATTCCGGCAATGCTGCGTTCTACGCCAGCACGTCGCTGGCGACGACGCTGGTTGTCAACATCCTTGCGGACGCCACCACGCTGACTGTCTCCCCCAACCCCGCAAGCCTGGGGCAGACGGTAACCCTCAGCGCGGCGGTCGCGGGAACCGGCTTCGGCTCTTCGACCACGCCGTCAGGGGCGATCACGTTTTACGATGGCGCGACCGTGCTGGGTGCGGGGACTCTCGACGCCACCGGCCGCGCCACGTACGCAACCAGCGCGCTCGCACTCGGGACGCATACGCTGACTGCGGTCTACGCTGGCAGCGCGGTCTTCGCCGGCAGCACATCGAATACGGTCTCGGAGGGTATCAACATCCTTGCGGATGCCACCACACTGAGCGTCTCCCCCAACCCGGCCGGCCTGGGGCAGACGGTGACCCTCAGCGCGGCGGTCGCTGGGACCGGCTTCGGCGCTTCGAGCACACCGTCAGGGGCAATCACGTTCTACGATGGCGCGGTCATGCTGGCTGCGGGCACTCTCGACGCCACCGGCCACGCCACCTACACAACCAGCACGCTTGCGCTGGGGACGCATACGCTGACCGCGGTCTATGGCGGCAGTGCGGTCTTCGCCGGCAGCACATCGAACGCGGTCGCGCAGATCGAGGTTAAGCTCGACTTCGCGATTGCTCTGTCCAACCCCGCAATCACCCTGCAAACCTACCAGCACACCACAACGACGGTCACCCTCACCCCCGTTGGCGCGTTCACGGACAGCCTCACCCTGGCGTGCGTCAATCCGCCGGCCTACGTGACCTGCATCTTCACGCCAAGCCCCGCGGCCCTTACCGGCAATGGGACGGCGGCTGTCTCCTTCTACATCGACACCGACTCGATCCTCGGTGGCGACGGCCTCAGCGGTCCGTTCCACGCATCGCGCAGCCAGCCGCCCTCACCCATCGGCCTCGCGCTTCTGCTGCCGCCCCTCGGCTCCTTCGCTCTCTTCGCCTGCCTCGCAGGCCGCCGCAGGCGAGGGGTGTGGCCGCGCCGGCTCTTGCTATGGGCGGTGGTCTGCGTCTCCGCTCCGGCGATGCTCACACTTGCCGGCTGCGGCGGCGATGTGATCTCGCCCGTTCCCTCGGCCGCGCCCGGGACCTACATCATCCCGGTCACCGCAACAGGAGCCCTCACCGGCCGAACCCATACCGCGCAACTTACCCTCACCGTCTCACCCTAGGCCGCCGCGCGATGCGCACTCACCCAACCGCTTCCAGCCTCTCCAGCTTCCGCTCTCGCATCTTCTGGTACAGCCCGCCCACCGCATGTTCGCGGAAGTGCGCCGACCCCCGGTGATGCTCCACCGCCGCCTCATCCACATACTGCTCGTAGATCAGCACCGTCGCCGGCTCCCCTTCAACAAAGTGCGCAATGTAACTGACGCACCCCGGCTCCGCCCGCGACCCCACCGTCAGCGCCCGCAGCCTCTCTGCAACCGCCTCCCGCTCCGCCCCATCGAACACCATCCGCACCGTAAAGCTGATCATCTATCCCCCAATCCTCAACCACAACCATATCCCGCAGCCCAGCATCAGCGTTCCCACCAGGACAGACATCGTCGCCACCTGCTTCAGCCGCTCCCGCCTCTGCGCATCGGTCAGCGCGGCAAGCCTGGTCCCGGGCCGTGCTTTGGCCGACTGTAAACTCCACAACCGCCACCCGAAATAGAAGAAACTCACCGCGCATACCGCAAAGACCGCCTCTAAAGTCCTCGTGCCCATCCCCTACTCCTCCAGCGCCTCTTCAAACTCCGGCAACATCACCGTCTGGTCCCGCTCCGGCCCCGTCGACACCATCCCAATCTTCGCCCCCGACTCCCGCTCCAGAAACTTCAGATACTCCTGCGCCAGCTTCGGCAGATTGTCGTACTCCGTAATCCCTTCCGTCGCCGCGTTCCATCCCCTCAGCGTCGTATACACCGGATGGATCGCCTCAAACCCCCGCATGTCCGCCGGGATCGTGTCCGTCAGCTTTCCATTGATCCTGTAACCCGTGCACACCGGAATCTCCGCGCACTCATCCAGCACATCCATCTTCGTCACCACCAGCCACTCCGTCCCATTGATCATGTTGCTGTAGCGCAGCAGCGGCAGGTCCAGCCAACCACATCGTCTTGGTCTTCCTGTGACCGCCCCATACTCATTCCCCCGCGCCCGTATCAGCGTCGCCGATTCATCATGGATCTCCGTCGGGAACGGCCCTTCGCCCACTCGCGTCACATACGCCTTCGTCACCCCAATCACCGTCCCGATCGAGGTCGGCCCCACCCCCGTCCCAATCACCGCGCCGCCCGAGGTCGCCGACGAGCTGGTCACAAACGGATACGTTCCATGGTCGATGTCCAGCAGCGCCCCCTGCGCCCCCTCGAACATCACCTTCTCGCCCCGCCGGATCGCCTCATTCAGCAGCACCGCCGTGTCCGTCACAAACGGCGCCACCTGCTCCGCCGCCCGCGCATACTCCTCATAGATCGCCTTCGGGTCCAGCGGCGCCGTACCAAACAAAGCCTGCGCAATCGTGTTCTTCTCGTAGCACGCATTGTTGATGTGCGTGCGCAACAGCGCCGGGTTCAGCAGGTCCACCACGCGCAGTCCGCTGCGATGCATCTTGTCCTCATACGCAGGCCCGATCCCCCGGCTGGTCGTCCCAATCTTCGTCCGCCCCGGCGCATTCTCCGCCGCCAGCTCAATCATCCGGTGGTAGGGCAGGATCACCTGCGCCCGGTTGGAGACAAACAGCTGCCCATCGATCTTCAGCCCCGCATCTTTAAGCTTCTTCACCTCGCTCAGAAACGCCATCGGGTCCAGCACCACCCCATTGCCGATCACGCCCTTGCACTCCGGCCTTAGCACCCCGCACGGAATCAGCTGCAAGACAAACTTCCGCCCCGCGATGATCACCGTATGCCCCGCGTTATGCCCGCCCGCATACCGCGCCACCACGCGGAACTTCTCGCTCAGCACATCGACGATCTTGCCCTTGCCCTCATCGCCCCACTGCGCGCCAAGGATCACCGCTGATTTTCTCTGACTCACGAAGGGGTTTGCTCCAGAAGGGTAGGTCCGCACGCAAGCTCAACGCCCATGCGCCCATATCGTATTTTATACTGACGCCGGAGCATCCATGCCGATTGAACTCTCACTTCTACACGAACTTCAAGGCAAGCGAGTGCGGATGCGTTTCGACGATGACCACGAAGTGGTGGCAACACTCCTGAGTGCGAGTGAAGACTTCGATGGCAGCCAACATCTCGTCTATGATCGCGTGGAATGGGCGAATGATCCTCGCGAGTTGGCTACGGCAAAGGATTCGGCTGTATATGCGGAAGGCGAGTCTCTGGTGAGTATTACGCCAGAGGCGCTACCTTCTGCTTAAAGAGTCCACCGACAATCTGCCTGTCATAGTTGTGGCATAATGTCCATAGAGGTCTTGCCCAAGCATGTCCACCCAACCCACCCTCAAGGACTACCTCGGCATCGCCCCCACCTCCGGCCTCGAACTCGCCCAGCTCGTCGAAAAGGGCCTGCCCACCAAGAACCTCGAACTCCTCAAAGCCAGGGGCCTCACCTTCACCGAGATGGCCAACACCGTCATCTCCCCACGCACCCTCAAGCACCGCAAGGCCCGCGGCGAAAACCTCACCCCCGAGGAAACCGAGCGCGCCGTCCGCGTCGCCCGCACCATCGCCCTCGCCGAAAAAGTCTTCGCCAACCGCGATAAGGCGATGCGCTGGCTGCGCCACGTGAGCGGCCGCCTCGATGGTCGCACGCCCATGAGCTTTCTCAACACCGAAGCTGGTGCCCGTCAGATCGAAGGCATGCTGCATGGCATCGCCGAAGGCATCTTCAGCTGATGTTGCTCTGGCGCATCAGCCTCTACCCAGCCCTTTCCGGCATCGGAGCCGAAATGGAGAGCGGTCGCTGGCACACCGCAATTCCAGCTAAGCGCCTCGTCTATCTCGCCGAACACCCCGCCGTCGCCCTCCTCGAAAACCTCGTCAACCTCGACGCTGACCCGCAGTTCCTCCCTGACACCTTCCAGCTCCTCAAAATCTCCACCACCGGCCCCGCCGTCCCCGTTGCCCGCCTCACCCCCAAGCAAGTCGCGACCATCCGTCCCGACGACCTAACCACCACTCAATCCCTCGGCGACGCGTGGCTCGCCGCCCGCACCTCCGCCCTCCTCCGCGTCCCATCCATTCCATCCCCCGAGTCGTGGAACTACCTCCTCAACCCACTCCATTCCGCCGCCGCGCGAATCAAAGTAGACTGGGCCCGCCGCATCACTTACGACAAGCGCCTCTTCCACCTCGCCGAACCCCATGCCTGAGCTCCCCGAAGTCGAGACCATCGCCAACGGCGTCCACGCCCGCGTCGCCGGCCGCCGCCTCCTCTCCGTCTGGACCAGCGGCAAGCCCCAAACCTTCAAGACCCCCGAACCCGCCATCGTCGCCGCCCTCACCAACGCCCGCATCCAATCTGTCCGCCGCGTCGGCAAAACCATCGTCATGACGCTGGACCCCGCCGCGAACTCCCGAAAACCCGCGCCGCACCCAACCGAATTCCTCATCCACCTCGGCATGACCGGCCGCCTCCTGGTCTCCACCCCCGGCACCCCCATCCCATCCCACACCCACGCCATCCTCACTCTCGACAATCAAAGCGAACTCCGCTTCGTCGACCCCCGCCGCTTCGGCCGCCTCAGCCTCCACACCCCGCCCTCGCTCACAACTCACCACTCACCACCCACAACCTCCTACACCGGCCCCGGCCGCGAACCCCTCACCATCCCCCTCACCGACTTCATCGCCCTCTTCCGCAATCGCCATACCCCTATCAAGGCCGCGCTGCTCAACCAGTCCCTCCTCCACGGCGTCGGCAACATCTACGCCGACGAGGCCCTCTTCCTCGCCGGCATCCGCCCCCGCCGCCAGGCCGCGCGCCTCACTCGCGCCGAGCTCACCCGCCTGCGAGCAGCCCTCATCAAAGTCCTGCGCCACGCCATTAAGCTCGGCGGGTCTTCGGTATCAGGTTACGTCGACGCCGACGGCGTCCGCGGCTTCTTCCAGCTCCGCCACAAGGTCTACCAGCGCACCGGCCAACCCTGCCTCGTCTGCGGAACCCCCATCCAGCGCATCACCCTCGCCGGCCGCTCCACCCACTTCTGCCCAACCTGCCAGAGATAGCACTCGATCGCGCGAGCGCCCCCGCGTAGGATGTCGCTAACGAGGTGCCGCGATGCCCGCGAAAGCCACCACCCCTCGGACCGCCGGGGCGCAACAGCTAACCGAGATCGAAGCCTCCGACACCGCAGCAACAGACGCTGCCCTGGCTTACGATGCCTGGTTCCGCGCCGAAGTCGAAGCCGGCCTCCGCGAAGCCGACGACCCCAACACCGTCTGGGTCTCCCAGGAGGAAGTCAAGCGAGAGTTCGCCGCACGCCGCGCAGAGTGGGCGCGCAAGGCGAAGAGTAAGGTCTCCTCCCAGTGAGGTTGACCTGGCTCGCAGACGCCCTTCGCGACCTGGCAGAACAACTCGAAATACGTCGCCGACACCAACCCCACCGCCGCCGACTGCCTCTCGCTCGAAATCGAACAACAGACCGACCTGCTTATGGAACATCCAATGATGGGCCGCACTGGACGGGCGCCGGGCACACGCGAACTCGTCATCAACCGCACTCCTTATGTAGCCATCTACCGCGTAAAGCGGGACTCCATCCAGATCGTCCGCCGTGCTCCACGGAGCCCAACTCTGGCCCCTAGCCAAACCGCCCAGGCGCCCCTAACCCCCTACCGCCCCACCGCCTGCTCCCCGCTCACCGCCGCCCCAATCACCCGCGTCGCCGTATCGTCCTCCACCACCTCAATCGAGTAGCTCTGCAGCGGACTCATCTTCACCATCTGGTGCAGATAGTCCTTCAGCAGCGGAAGGTCCACAAACCGCACATTGAACCCCGCCACATAAAACTTCCCCGGCCCCGTCATATGGATCGAGTTCGACGTCGCCGCCGCCAGCGCCTTGTGCCACAGCTTCTTGAACTCCAGGCACTTCGCGTCGCCCGCCTTCGCCGCCGCAAACACCTCCTCCGGCTCCATGTCCAGAAACCGCAACCGCATCGCGCGGTGTCCCATAATCCCCTCCACGTGCCCGCGCCCGCCGCACCCGCAGAATCCCTCCTTCTCGTCCAGCGTCACCGTCGTGTGCCCGCCCTCCCACGCGCCCACCGCAAACGGATACCGCCCATACCCAATCCCCACCCCCAGCGTCCACACCCGGATGATCGAGTCCAGCTTGCCCTGCGCCGCCGCAACTCCCGCCGCAAACCCGTCCGCATCGTTCACAATCGTCACCGGCGCGTCGATCCCATGTTCGCGCAGCGCCCCCCCCAGCAGCTCGGCGAAGCGCACCCCCTTCATCTGCGGCAGGTTCGGCGCCTCCTCCACCACCCCGTCGCGCACCAGCCCCGGGACCCCCACCCCCACCGCCGCAAGCTCGCGCTCCTTGCCCGCAACCGCGAGCACCTGCTGGCATAGCGTCGCCACGATCTCCTCCGCCGGCATCTCCACCAGCGCATACTCGTCGTCATGCGCCTCGGGGAACCAGCGCAGCTCGCCCGCAACCTTGTGGTCCACCACCAGCCCCGAAATCACCCGCTCTGACAACGTCACGCCGACAATCTTCGCCATCTCTCTGCATCCGCCTCAAAATCCCAATCCCGATCCCCGTCCCGATCCCAGTCCCGATTCCAGTCCCGAACCCCGTCTCGACCTCAGCCCCGCCGCGAGCTCTCCGCGCAAACCTCGTTGCGCCGCCGCCGCCCGCTAATCCTCCGAATCGAACTTGCTCACCCGGTTCAGCCCATTGAACGCCGCCACCTTGTAGCACTCCGCCAGCGTCGGATAGTTGAACACCGTGTCCACAAAATATTCGAGCCTTCCGCCCAGCACCATCACCGCCTGCCCAATATGCAGGAGCTCGCTCGCGCCCTCGCCGATAATATGCACCCCCAGAATCAGATGCGTCTGCCGGTGGAAGACGATCTTCAGCCGCCCTGTCGTATCGCCCCGGATCTGCCCGCGCGCGATCTCGCGATAGTACGCCACCCCCACCTCGTACGGCACGTCCTCCTCCGTCAGCTGCTCCTCCGTCTTGCCAATAAAGCTGATCTCCGGAATCGTATAGATCCCGTACGGGTAATAGCTCGGGTTCGACAGGATCGTCTCATCCCCAAACGCCCGCGCCGACGCAATCCGCCCCTGCTCCATCGACACCGAAGCCAGCGACGGGAACCCAATCACATCCCCAGCGGCGAAGACATTGGGCACTTTAGTCCGAAAATCCTTGTCCACCGGGACCCGCCCCCGCTTGTCCGCCTCCAGCCCAATCGCCCCCAGGTTCAGCTCATCCACATTCCCCTGCCGCCCCACCGCGTACAACAGCGCATCGCCCTGCAGCTTCTTCTTGCTCTCCAGGTTCGCAACCACCGTCCCGTCGGCCGACTCTTCTACGCTCTCCACCTCTTCATTCAGCCGCATCGTCACCCGCGTATCGCGCAGATGGTAGCTCAGCGCCTCCACAATCTCCTGGTCCGCAAACTCCAGCAGCTTCGGCCGCCGCTCCACCAGCGTCACCCGAACCCCCAGCGCGGAAAACATGCACGTATACTCCACCCCAATCACGCCGCCGCCCACCACGATCATCGTCTTCGGCAGGTTGGGCAGCTCCAGCACCTGGTCCGAATTGATAATGCTCCGCCCGTTGATCGCCACCTTCGCCGACACCGCCGGCTTGGTCCCCGTCGCGATCAGCACATTCGCCGTCTCATACACCATCGCCCCGCGCGAGTTCGTCACCTTGATGTGCGTCGCGTCCTCAAAGCTCCCAACCCCCACCAGCATCTCCACGTTGTTGCGCGAGAGCTGCGCCTCCGTCACGTCCACCTCGGTCTTGATCACATGCTGCACCCGGAACGCCAGGTCAGCCATCGTGATCTTCTCCTTCACCCGGTAGTTCATCCCGTAGATCGACTTGTAGTTGTACCCCGAGAGATGCAGCACCGCCTCGCGCATCGTCTTCGACGGGATCGTCCCCGTGTTGATGCACGCGCCGCCCACCACCTCGCGCATCTCCACCACCGCCGCCTTCTTGCCCATCTTCGCCGCGTAAATCGCAGCCCTTTGCCCGGCAGGCCCGGACCCCAGCACGATCAGATCGAAAGCGCTACTCATCCCGTGTCGTCTTCCCCCCGCGTGCAAACCGCGCCTGTTGAAGCCCTAAGCTAAGTTGTCGTTGGTTGGCCCAGATCCAGAGGTGCGTTGCCCTTGAGCCGCCCCGCTCTGCCTAAAAACTACCACAGCCTCCTCCGCCCCACGTTACGCCCCACCCCCTCCACCGTCGTCATTCTGCGCGACGCGCAGAATCTCCGAAGTTGCTTTCATGCCACCCCGTCACCCGCACCCGCCACGCCTTTGCCTTCAGGGTGGCAGCGTGGGGCTTCAGCCCCACGAAAACCCAGCTCGTTAAATGGAGAGGGCTTTAGCCCTGGTCCTAAACTAACCACAATGCTTCGCTACGCCATCACCGACCGCACCCAGCTCGGGAACGACGCCCCGGTGCCCCATCCATGCACGGCTTCACCGGGCATGGGTGGGATGTACAACATCGAATCCCTCCTCCAACAAGCCGCCCACCTCGCCTCCCTCCCCATCGACTACCTCCAACTCCGCGAGAAAGACCTCCCCGCCGCAACCCTCGCCGCCCTCGCCCGCGAGCTCCTCGCTACCCTCCGCGCCCACAACGCCCCCACCCAACTCCTCATCAACTCCCACGCCGACATCGCCCTCGCCACCCACGCCCACGGCGTCCACCTCACCTCCAGCCCCGGCGCCCTCACACCCGCGCAGGTCCGCGCCCTCTACGCCCACGCCAACCTCCCCACCCCCACCATCAGCCTCTCCTGCCACACTTTCGAAGAAGTCACCCGCGCCGCCCACCACCCGGACGAAGAGACCCGCCCCAACCTCATCCTCTTCGGCCCCGTCTTCGAAAAACTCCTCCACCCCAACCCCACCCCCGCCCTCACCTCTGCGACCATCCCCGCCACCCCCATTCCCAAATCCGGACCCCCACACGATAAATCCGCCGCAACCCTCCCCGGCGCCGGCCTGACCCTCCTCGCCGCCGCCTGCCGCGCCGCCGCGCCCATCCCCGTCCTCGCCCTCGGCGGCATCACCGAAGCAAACACCCCCTCCACCCTCGCCGCCGGAGCCGCCGGCATCGCCGCCATCCGCCTCTTCCTAGGTTAAGCTCCCAGAAGACGCGTCATCGTCAGCAGAATGGTCGCGCTTCTTTCCAACCAACTCCGCCCAGGCTGCGAGCACGCCCAACACGACCGCAAGGGAAGTCCCCTCGATCTCGGCCAGCGCCAAGTCCGTTCCGGCGATCGCTCGGATGATTCGGCCCCCTGCAAGGAGCGCGAGGACAGCAAGTCCGCCCAGGAGCTTAGACAACACCCGGAGGAAGGATCGCGTAGCCGGCTTCGCGGGCGCATTCATATCGAATGGCGAAACGATATCAGGCATCCACCCCGATACCACCCTCGCAAACCCCACCCCCGCGCGAATATAATAGACATCAGGCCCATGCTCATCTCCCCCCTCCAACTCGAAAAAGAGCCCCTCCTCTTCACCGAATCCATCCCCCCCGGCGCGCTCGACTACGCCCCCGACGTCCTCCAGGTCGGCCCCCTCCCCGTCACCGGCCGCGCCGACCTCATCCTCGAAAACCGCGGCCACCGCCAGCAGGTCGCCGACATCCGCCTCCGCGCCGCCTACAAAGGCGACTTCGAACTCCTCTGCGCCCGCTGCGTCGAACCCGTCCCCACCCCCCTCGCCGGCTCCTTCGACCTCATCTTCCGCCCCCAGTCCGCCGACGCTGACCCCGGCGAGCGCGCCATCACCCCCGATGAGACCGAAATCGGCTATTATGAAGAGAGCGGCCTCGCCCTTGAGGATGTCGTGCGCGAACAGGTGCTCCTCTCCCTGCCCAGCCGCACGCTCTGCAAGGAAGACTGCAAAGGACTTTGCCCGCGCTGTGGCCAGAACCTGAACCAGCAAACCTGCAACTGCAAACCCACTTCAGGAGAGGATGCCTCGAAGTGGAGTGCGCTCCGCAGCCTGGCCGGCACGATCGAATCCAGGTAGCCTCTTGTCTTTGATAGGGACCGGCTTTAGCCCGTCCATCAGGACGCCCTGGGAATTTCAGGGGACTTTAGTCCCCGAGCCGAAAAACATCTGCTGTATGCCTGCGCCTCGCGCCAGGCGACTTTGAAAGGGAACTGCAATGCCGAATCCGAAACGCCGCCACTCCAAGCAGCGCACCGCCAAGCGCCGCAGCCACGACTTCCTCACCCCCGTCTCCACCTCCGAGTGCCCCAACTGCCACGAGCGCAAGCTGCCCCACCGCCTCTGCGCCAAGTGCGGCCACTACAAGGGCCGAGAGGTCCTCGCCGTCAAGGAAGCCTCCTAGCCCCGCCCCGCACGCCCCTCCTGATGCCAACCGACATCGTCGTTGACGGAATGGGTTCCGACCGGGCCCCCGAGTCCGAGATTCGCGGGGCCATCCTCGCCTGCCGCCACTACGACGTCCGCGTCCACCTCGTCGGCCCCGAAGAAATCCTCCGCCCCGCCCTCGCCCGCGCCCTCCGCGCCCCGCGCTGGCCCGGCACTGCCGCCCCCGAGATCGAGATCGTCCACTCCTCCGAATGGATCTCCATGGACGATAAAGCCGCCCTGGCCGTCCGCGCCAAGCGCGACTCCTCCATGCGCGTCGGCCTGCGCATGGTCCGCGAGGGCGCCGCCGCCGGCTTCTTCACCGCCGGCAACACCGGCGCCGCCATGGCCACAGCCAAGATGGTCCTCGGAATGTTGTCCGGCGTCCACCGCCCCGCATTGGCCACAATTCTGCCCACCGTCACCGGCAGCCCCTCCCTCCTTCTCGACGTCGGCGCCAACGTCGACTGCGACCCCGACAACCTCGTCCAGTTCGCCGTCATGGGGCACATGTATGCCCGGAATGTATTGCTGATTGAAGACCCCCGCGTCGGCCTCCTCTCCATCGGCGAAGAAGACTCCAAGGGCAACGCCCTCACCCGCGACACCCTCCCCCTGCTCCGCGCCCTCGCGAACCTCAACTTCATCGGCAACGTCGAAGGCCGCGACCTCTTCAACGGTCGCACCGACGTCGCCGTCTGCGATGGCTTCGTCGGAAACGTCGTCCTCAAGTCCTGCGAGGGCACCGCCAAACTCGTCAGCACCCTCCTCCGCGAGGCCCTCAAATCCACCGTCACCTCCCAGGTCGGCGCCCTCCTCTCCCGCAAGGCCTTCAACGACTTCAAGAAGCGCCTTGACTACTCCGAGTACGGCGGCGCGCCCCTGCTCGGCGTCCGCGGCGTCTGCATCGTCGGCCACGGCTCCTCCAACGACAAAGCCGTCATGAACGGCATCCGCGTCGCTGCCGAGTTCGCCCAGGCCGAAGTCAACTCCGGCATCGAATCCGCCCTCCGCACCGCCTAGCAAATCGGGTGCCCCAGGTCTCGACTCTGAGACATGGGAAGTCGCAGCATTAACGCCCGGGTGCCCCATCCATCGCGCAGCGATGGGTGGGATGGTATCCGCTCACACCACCCCCGACGCCGTCATCCCGACCGGAGCTACGGACAGTTTCATCGTCCGTTGCGCAGTGGAGGGACCCCCGCATCTCCTTTGGAGCGCCCCGAATCTCCGCGCTCCCTCCCCCCGCAATCTGCACACCCCTCCCCTTCCTGTATCGTAAGAACACCCCGTTCCCCGAAAATTCACACCCCCATTCCCCGTCTCCGCATCAAACCGCCACAGCCCCTAGGAGAAAGCTCCATGCCGGACCCTCCACCCCCCACCCCCCCCGAAGACACCCCACTCGCTCCGCCTCCCTCCGCGCTCTGCCATAAAGCCGTGCCCCACGCCCTCGCCAAACCCGTCGACGAAGAAGACGACGAAGGCGACCTCGAGGAAGAGGAAGATGACCTCGACGAGGAAGAAAAAGAGGAAGACGAAGACGAGTACGAAGACGACGAGGACGAAGAGGAAGAAGAAGACGACATCATCATCGAGGACGACGAAGACGACGTGGACGAAGACGACGACGATGAGGACGACGAAGAAGAAGAAGAGGACGAAGACGACCCCAGCGCCCTTCGCATACGAAGACCCGTCCGCCGCTAGCTCCCTGGCACTCACAACTCACAACTAACAACTCACAACTGCCTTCAGTACCCCGCCTCCGTCACCACATTCTCCAGCGCCTCACCCGCCACATACCGCCCCACCTGCCCCGCCGCAAACTTAAACGCCCTGTAGATAAACTCCGGCGTGGATCCGCCAATGTGCGGCGTGATCAAGCAATTCGGCGCCGTCCACAGCGGATGCCCCACCGGCAGCGGCTCCGGGTCCGTCACATCCACCGCCGCGCGAATCCGCTGCTCCTCAAGCGCCGCCACCAGCGCATCCGTCACCACCACCGGCCCCCGCGCCGCGTTCACCAGCAGCGCGCCCCGCTTCATCAGCGCCATCTCCCGCGCCCCAAACATCCCCCGCGTCTCGTCCGTCAGCGGCACAATCAACACCACCACATCCGCCCGCGGAATCAACCCATGCATCTTCTCAACCGCGCTCACCCTCGGCGTCTCCCGCGCCCGCCGCGCCACCCGCAGCACCGTCACCCCAAACGGCCCCAGCCGCGCCTCAATCGCCTCCCCGATCGACCCATACCCCACAATCAGCACCGTCTTCCCCGACAGGTCCTCCGCCAACACCTTGTACTGCCCCTTCGACGCGCCCCCCTCGCTCAGAAACCCATCCGTCACCGTCGCAAACCCCTTCCACTGCTGCTTATTCTGCAGGTCGCGATACAGCGGCAGCCGCTTCATCGTCGCCAGAATCGCCGCCATCACCCACTCCGACGCCGAGATATCGTGGATCCCCCGCCCATCGCACAGCACCACGCTCTTCGGCAGCCACGGCAGTATCCAGTCCACTCCCGCCATCAGCGACTGCGCCACCTTCACCCCGCGCAGCATCGCAAACGCCGCCTCCGTGTCCTTGCGATAAAACGGCAGGATCCAGAAGTCAAGCTCCACCGGCTGCGCAATCACCCGCGGCAGCCGCACAATCTCCGCCTCCCGCGGAAACCCCCGCAGCAACTCCTCCGCCACATTCTCATCCACCCCAACTCGCACCATCCCCCAAGTCTGCTCCTCGTCCCGCCGTTTCTCCAAACAGCCCCACCCGCTCGGGTGCCCCATCCATGCAGAGCATGGGTGGGATGTAAACCTCCCGCACCCTCCTCGACCGTCATTCTGCGCGACGCGCAGAATCTCCGTGGCTGCCTTTCATGCAACCTCAAACCTTCACGCACCCACGCCTTTGTCTTTCAGGTGGGAGCGTGGGGCTTCAGCCCCACGAACAAAGGCCAACCGGAGAAGAGGGCTTTAGCCCTGGCCTGCCGCCCGCCCCATCCATACGCGAACGCTCGTGCGGGATGCAAACCTCCCCCACCCCCACCCTGTCATTCTGTGCGACGCGCAGAATCCCCGCATTTGCCTTTCATGCCCCCACTAAACTCAATTCTCCGTCGGCGTCTGCTCGATGTGGTCCAGAATAAGCGCCGGGTACACTCCCGGCTGCTTCTCCAGCCTCAGGCCGAGCTCCTTTCGAAACGCATCCTCCACGCTGAGCCCGCCCGCCGGCGCCGCGGCAGCCTCTCCAGCCTCTTTGGCCGCGGCCTCGGCGGCATCGGCATCGGCCTTCAGCTTGCGGCTGCTGCTGTAGTAGAGCGTGAAGTCGTAGGAGCCCGCCAGTCCGGTCTTGTTCGCAACCCGGTTCTTGATCTCCGACCCCGCCAGCGTCTGCGCCACGTCGGCAAGCTGGTCCATCGTGACGTTCTGGCAATAGCTCTCGTTGTCGAACGGTGAGTCCGGCCCGGAGCGGATGTCCTTCTCTCCCGGAGGCGGCCCATACTTGCAGACGCTGTGGGCGTTGGGGTCGGCCTTCTTCATCTTCGGCGTGCCTGCCAACAGCACATACCCATCCTGCGTCTGCGACCCCCAGTGGTACTTGATCTGGAAGCGATCGATCAGCAGCTTCTGCAGCATGTTGGCGACCTGGTCCTCGTCCTGGAAGACCGCGCGGGCATCGATGTCGGGCGGCAGCTTCACCAGGATCGTGTATCGCGTCTGGTTGATCCATGGCGGGGTATTGCCCAGCATGGCCCCGGTCTTCAACTGCCAGGCCCGCACCAGAAGCGCCTGCAGCGTGAAGCCCATGAAGGTGAGCTGGGAGCCCGCATAACGAACACCCCCCTGTGGTTCATCGTCCGCGGAGGGCTTAATAGTGGCGACCTCAAACTCAAGGTCAGGCATGGCCGGGATCAGCTTCGCGATCTCCGGCGGGTTGGCAGTAGGCCGCTCCACCGAGTCGATGACGATGGCCGGCTGCGGTACGTCTCCCGCGGCCACCACCAGGCCCAGTTGCTTGCTGAACGCGTCGCTGTAGACGTGAATGTAATCGTCCCGCGTGCGCAGGCCGGTGAAGGCGATCCTCAAGGTGAAATCGAATGTCTTGGTCAGCCCCGTGCGATCGACCACCGGGTGAGGATAGATGCCGCCAAAGGAAGAGAGGAAGAACGGGATCGTCTCAGAGGTGCAGGTGAAGGAGATCAGTCCCGGCGTCGCTTTGTCCTGCGCCGTCTTGCATGACGGCGCAGCGGTAGGGTCCTTCGCCTCGGTGAGCTTCGCTCCATCCTTCGGCACCGTCATGATGTACCCCGGAAGCGGGCGCTGCTCGGTGTGGTACTTCAGATGGAATCGCTCCTCCAGGGTGCGCTGGATCGTGGGCCGCACCGGATCGTAAGGGTTGGGCGGAGGCCCCGGGGCGTTCGCCGGGTCTGGGGTCAAGCTCGCAGGCTTGAGCGACGGGACGCTCGCGACAACGTCGAAGTGGTCGAAGGTGATCCAGGGCGGACCGCCAAGGACGGCCTCGTCCTCGCGATTAAAAGCGAAGGTGATCAGATCGAGCACAGACGCGTCGCGCATATCGAAGCGCTGATGGCCGAGGTTCATGCTGTAGTACACCTTCGCGCGATACGGCGACGCATGCACGTCAACCGCGAGCGGCTCCGTCCCGCCCGCTGCCTGGTCCTTCGCGGGCACAGGGGTCTGCGCAAGAAGCATCGAGGCGGAGGCAGCGAGAAGAAGAGCGGCGGCAACGCGAAGGTTCTTCATAAGGGCGCTATCAGGAACGACCGGGGGCAGCTTCCAGTATGAGACCCCGCAAAGGCGCAAACGGGTATCGGAGGGACTATTATGCTGCGCTCCGGTCACGAGTGTAAAGAAGCGGTGTAGGCATGCGGGTCCCACCGCCAGGACCGCACCCGAACACGCTCAGGCGACCCATCCATGCCGAGCATAGGTGCGACGTAAGACCCTCGTAGCTTCACGTCGTCATTCTGCGCGACGCGCAGAATCTCCGTAGTTGCCTTCATGCCCCCAACGCCGCTCGCTCGGAAGTCGAGCCAGCAACGCTCGGGTGCCCCATCCATGCGCAGCATGGGTGGGACGTAAGACGCCCAACCCCCGCCTTGCCGAACCCCCACCCCCTCCTGCAATATGTGTGGATGCCCACCCGCCCCCGCGCCCCCCAGCCGCGCCCGCACCCCAAGGAGCCTCAATGAAGCGTCGCATCCTGCTCGTCGACGACGAAGTCGCCGTCCTCCTCACCCTCAAAGCCGTCCTCGAAATCTCCGGCTTCGACGTCGACACCGCCGCCAGCGCCCGCGAAGGCAAATCCAAACTCCGCACCCGCGACTACCACATGGTCATCACCGACATGCGCATGGAGTCCGCCGCCGCCGGCTCCGAGGTCATCGCCGCCGCCCGCTCCGCCCCCTGCCACCCCGCCATCGCCCTGCTCACCGCCTTCCCCCTCGCCGACGAGGACTGGCAGTCCCTCGGCGCGGACAAAATGCTGGTCAAGCCCATGCACACCCGCATCCTCCTCCAGCAGATTGAGAAACTCCTCGCCGCCCACGAGTCCGATCTCAGCATCTGGAGCGTCCCCGCACCTCCCACCCCCGCCAAGAAGCCCCCCGCCAAATCCCCCGCAAAGAAAGCCGCCGCGAAGAAGCCCAACGCCGCCGCAGAGAAATCCGTCGTGAAGAAGAAGAAATAGGGTGGTAGCAGAAGAAATAGGGTGGGAGCGTGGGGCTTCAGCCCCACGAACAATGACCCAGAAAACGAAGGGGCTTTAGCCCTGGTTCTTTCTATGAAAACCCACCCTACCGCGGCGAATGCCCCTTGACGTACTCCCGCAGCGTCTGGTTGATGTCCAGCGCCTTCCTCACCCCGCTGTCCAACAACCGCAGCCAGTCCCCCCCCGGCTCCTTCAGCTCCACCGTCCCCAGCAGGTAGCTCGTCTGCACAATGATCTCCAGCGCATTTGAGAGGTCGTGCGCCAGCTTCCGGATCTCCAGCGCCAGCTCCTCCGGAATCTCCCCCGCCCCATTCTGCTCCGCCGGCGCGTCGCTGCGTTCACCCCTCATCGCCCAAAGCTCCCTGTGGATAACCGTCTCAGTGTAGTGGAACCGCCCCTCAATTGACAGCCGCCCCCGCCTTTGAAAGACTGATACCTCACGACTGCCGTGCGCGCGGCCCCACCACGGCCCGCGCGTCAGCAACACAGTGCCGAAGTGGCGGAATTGGCAGACGCGCATGGTTCAGGTCCATGTACTCGGTATACGGCGTGCGGATTACGTGTGTACTATTACCACATGCTCACGCTGTTCCGACGCCATCTGAAGAGCTGCAAGTTCACGGGGCGAAGGCACCGCTCCTGCAAATGCCCTATCGCGGTTGACGGGACATTGCGCGGCGAGTTCATCCGCAAGTCTCTCGACCTCCGCAGCTGGGAAGCGGCGACCAAACTTATCCGTGACTGGGAAGTCGAGGGGACTGCGGTTGCTGTGACCGTGGCGAGGGCCGTGGAACGTTTTATGGCCGACAGGGAAGCGATGAATTTGTCCTCTGCGATGGTGTCGAGGTACCGGCACGTCACGGCGGAAATCAAGGCTCTTTTCGGGGATCGTCCGCTCCGGTCGGTGACGACGGACGATATTCGGGCGATGCGGGAACGTTGGAAGCTCGCCCCGATTACCTCCCAGAAGCGCATGGAGACGGTGAGGAAGTTCTTCACGTTTTGCGTGGATTCGGACTGGATGGACAGAAGCCCCGCGAGAGGGGTCGAAACTCCGACCGTCATTCACAACCCGACACTTCCCTTCACGACGCTCGAAATGGAGAAAATCCTGTGGGCCGCTGAGTCGATCCGCGAGGCCCATCCCCGGATTCCAAAGGAAACCCCGAAAAAACTCAAGGCCCTTATCCTGCTCATGCGGCATTCGGGGATCCGTATTTCTGACGCCGTAATGTTCAAACGGGGCTCGATTGAGAACGGCAAATTGTTCCTCCGGCAGGAAAAGACGAAACATCCGGTCATGGTCCCGCTACCGGAGTTCGTGATTGATGCGGTGATGGCGTGTGATGAGGGGAACGAGTATTTCTTCTACAAGCAGGTAGGCACGCCGAAAAGTTGCGTGAAGGAATGGTGTCAGCGCCTCCGGCTCGTGTACGACATGGCCGGATTACCGGACGGGCACAGCCATCGGTTGCGCGACAGCTTCAGTGTCGATCTCCTCCAAAAGGGAGTCTCGATAGAGACGGTCTCGATACTGCTTGGCCACAGGGATATTCGCGTGACGCAGAAACATTACAGCCCGTGGATGAAGAGCCGCCAGGATGCGCTTGAGAATGCCGTACGGCTGACGTGGGCTTGACGCTACTCAGCCTCGTACGGATAAAAACCGTCTCATAGATACTCTCCGGATCGTCCCACATATCCCTTTCTATGGGCCACAAAGTATAACCGCATATTCGAAGCCATCCGGATCGAAGCCCAGTCGGCCTCGACCAATTGATTCTGTGGAGTCAAATCCGTAGATGAGCGGTATCGGGGAATCTTCCGACATCCCAATCCAAACAACGTAGGAGTCGGGCACGCTTTAGATAGAAGCCATAGGTAGTACCACCCTTAGGGGCTTCGAATTCCGCATTCTTCACGACACTATCGAATATCGTGGGAACGTGCGGTCACTCCTGTGAACCGATATTTATGTACCACTGTGGTCTTGGCCTCGATCCAACGCTGATGCGCCCCTTCTGGCAGGAGTGCAGATGGGAACCATGCCCACGGGCACCGGGAGCAGATAGCGACTTTCGTTTTGACCGACGAAAGCCGAATCCCAGAAGGGGAACAGTCGAATGTGCGGCAAAGCGACACCGAGAATCCGAAAAAGGTTTATGAGAATGGGTATAGGAGGTCCAAGAGCCGTGTTCGGTCTCTCTCTTGTTAGCGGCAGCTTCGGCTTTGGCCTCGCTGAGGGCGAAACTCTCCGACCGCTTCACCTTCCGCTCTCCGCAGAGTCCGTTGGCTCGTTGGGTTCGTCGTCATCGCCGGAAGGGACAATGATCGCACCGCTAGGTTCATGAGACGTGGGTGAGCCGGATCCTGCCGGTCGCATGTGTCCCTAGTCCATCTCTTCAATTGGCGTCCACGGGAGGCGAGATGGTCCGCCACCTAACCCGCAGGATGTTTTGGAAATGAAAACGCTTTCAACTTGCTACCAGTAAGCCCTTGCGAGGAAAACTGACAGCAATGTGAAAGCGTGCAAGGGCTTGCCGTATGAAGTTGTCCCTTCAGCATAGGGCATCCACAGATGGCGTCAAGTCCGGTTGGGGATACCGCTCAAGTGCGGGAACTCTCGGCTCGCACAACGTCTTATTCAGATGCGGTGCGCTAGATCGATGGGGAGGTGGAGCGATACATTATCGAACGCAGTTGCGCGGTGCTTCTTGCTTGAGAGGAAGTTCGGCAACGGGAGAATGACTCAGGTGCCCGGCCCACCTCAAGATATACACTGACTTGCCCGCACCCATCCCAGGGTCTTGCAGGACACTCAATTGGACGCAGAATGACGAAAACCCGAGTTGTGCTCGATTCATTGGCTGTCATTGGATGTCCTGAAACTGATGAATGACGGGATAGGAGGAGGATCAATTCGCGAGAGATGAACTAACGCTGGTGGGTCTTGAACCTTGCACAGCTTGACTCTGAGACTCAGCGCCTTGGGTCCCTGCATCACCCGTTCCTTTGCTTTTTGCTCTGAACGATGTTACGTGGTGGATGGCGGTACGCGCTGCCAGCCGATGCTGTGTCAGGAAGCTGCCGGAAAGGCGCTCCATAACAACAGGAATGTACCATCCGCAGGACGCAAAGAGCTCGATAGCCCTGCTTACCAGCATCTTGAGAGGGACCATAATGGAGTGGCGGCGGTCGATGAAGAGGGTGCAATGGTCCAAGGGGGCGCAGAAACGACCGAGGCCGCGGGACGAGCTGCCCATGAATTGGAGTTCTGTATGACCGGTGGCGATAAGATGGTCTATGACCCAACCACGCAAGACAAGCGAGAGGCTTAGGTTACGCAGCTGTCCATCATTTAGCTGAGCGAACAAGTAAAAGCGACCTTCCTTTGAGAATCCGCTCAAGGCTGCAATGGCTTCTCCCGACCGATCGCGCAGCAAGAATCGGCTGCCGCCGTGAAGTGCGAGCAAGCGCTTCGCTCTTTGCAGTTCGAGTGCGGTGTCGGGAAAATCGGCCACATGATTCAACCGATCAATAGCGGCGGTATAAGCGTCGTCCGATGCCGGCGCGTCAAAGACGATGCCGGCGGCTATGGCTCGGCGTGTATAATAGCGGATGTTACGCCGGGTATGTTTACCCAGCGTGGACAGGAAGCCGTCATACGTACCGGGAAGCGCTAGGCGATCTCCTGGAACTCGGTCGGCGAACTGCTGAACGTGGCAATCGGGGAACACCGCCGCCATGGGAGCCGCGGAGTCAATGCGCATTCGAAGCGAGTGGACGCCGTTGCACATGAGGCAGCGGACGGCAGCCTCGATTATGAGAGCTTTATGCTCTGGGCGCGCAAGAAGGCTACCCCGACCGGTGAAGTCTCCCGAGGAGGCATAGCCGGTTGGGACACCCAGCATGTGGTAGCAGATGGCGAACAAGATGCCGATAAGGTCATCGCCCATCCAGCAAGCAACGGCGCGCGGGCGACGAGTGGAGTCCGCTTCGGTGAGGAAATGAAACGGATCAGTGAGCACGTCGCCTTCGCTAGACAGAGAGTGGCGTAGCTTGGCTATTGACTGCCTTAGCCGAAAGAAATCGGCCGCGCTGTACAGAATGTTCGTTCTGATTGCAGATGTCTCAGACAAAGTGAGCGCCCCTCGCCCATTCTGGGTCAGCTTGTGAGCCTACCTTCATGGTCGACCCATACCCCCGCAGCCAGCCTAACCACGCTGTTCTGGGTTCGAGCACCCGCCGGTCCTCCACTCCCAAACGACATAACCCCAGAGCTACGCGACACGCTAACAACGAACTTTAACACGATTACTTAGTGTGGAAAACGAGAAGTATTTCTTAGGCAATTCGGTTCATTGCCTATATTCATCGGTTGATCTAGCATGAAGATATTCGCTCGACACCCCCTTCTGCTTACCTGAAAGTGGGATCCGCCGCGGGTTGGCCCCTCAAATCGGCAAGCTCTCGTCGCGTTACAGACGTTGTAGTTCAGCATGGGCCAATTGATTGAAATGACCGTATCACTAAGTTCACGAAGAATAAGTTGCTGACGCGAACACGCCATAGTGACTCCAAACTGCTTTGGGCGCAAGCATCCTCTCTCAGCTACGAAGGGAACAGAAGCCTATATCCACCCTTGAGCTGCACCCGGAAGCGACGCCACAATCGACCCCAGCGACAGCGAATCGTTGGGCGGGAAGTTCCGCTCTCTAGGGAAAAATCCAATGGACTTGAGACATCGAGCTATATTGAGTGCCGTCGGTCAGATGACTATGGGAAGCCCCATACAGATCGCGGTGGTTGGCTCGGGGTATGTCGGCCTGGTGGCGGCGGTTTGCTTCGCTGAGATCGGCCACACCGTGATTTGTGTCGACAACGACGAGGGCAAGGTTGCAGCGCTGCGCTCCGGAGACACTCTGATCCATGAGAGATACCTGCCTGAGCTCCTGGAGCGGCATCGCAACACCAACATACAGTTCACGACCGACCTGGGCGAGGCGACGCGGGCGTGCGATGCGATCTTCATTGCCGTGGGCACGCCGCAGTCCGAGACCGGCGACGCCGATCTCTCGTATGTGGAAGCGGTGGCGTGCGAGATTGCGCGGTCGCTTTCGAGCTACAAGGTGATTGTGGAGAAGAGCACGGTCCCGGTGTACACGAACGAGTGGATCCGGCGGTCGATGGAGCGCAACGGAGTGGCGCGTGGGCTGTTCGATGTGGCGTCGAACCCGGAGTTTCTGCGGGAGGGCACGGCGGTGGCGGACTTTCTGCATCCCGACCGCATCGTGGTGGGAGCGGATTCGGCGCGTGCGGCTGCGATGCTCGCGGCGATCTACGCGCCCCTGACCAGCGGGGAATATTATGCGCGGGCGGACGCGATTGCAGGGGCGCGCTCGACGGCGCAGCCTCCGCCGTTGCTGGATACATCCACGAAGTCGGCGGAGATCATCAAGCATGCGTCGAATGCATTTCTGGCGTTGAAGATTTCGTTTATCAATGCGATCTCCAATCTGTGCGAGGCGACGGACGCGAACATCGAGCAGGTGGCTCAGGGGATTGGGCTGGATTCGCGGATTGGGCCGAAGTTTTTTCGTCCGGGGATCGGATACGGCGGGTCGTGTTTTCCCAAGGATGTCGCGGCATTCCGCTCCGTTGCGGAGCAACTTGGGGTGGATTTTGGACTCCTGACAGAAGTAGAGAAGATCAACGCCCAACAGAAGAAGCGCTTCCTCTCCAAGGTGCGCTCTGCGCTGTGGACCTTGCGTGGCAAGCGGTTGGGGGTGCTGGGACTGGCGTTCAAGGGAGAGACGGACGACATTCGCGAGTCGCCTGCGATCGACATGGTGGAGATGTTGCTGGGAGAGGGCTGCTCGATCGTTGCCTACGATCCCGCGGCGATGAAGCGCACGCGGGAGGAGCTGCCGGCTGGGCCACAGCTTCGTTATGCGGAGAATGCGTATGGGGCGGCGACCGACGCGGACGCTCTGCTGGTCCTGACGGACTGGGCCGAGTTCGCTAAGCTCGATCTGAAGCGCATCGCTACGGTGATGCGTTATCCGATCGTGGTGGATGGGCGGAACCTTTTCGACCCTCAGCGGATGCACGACCACGGATTCACGTACATCAGCATTGGACGCCCCGCGGCATATCCGGCTCGCGATATCGATCTTGCGGCGTCTGCCAGCGCGTGACCCTCCCGAGGCGATCATCGGACAAATGAAGCCAAAGAAGATTCTGGTGACCGGCGCGGCGGGGTTTCTTGGCTCGCACCTGACGGACGCGTTGCTTGCGCGAGGGCATGCGGTCGTGGGTGTCGATAACCTGGCGACAGGGACGATGGGGAATCTGGCGCATCTGGCGGGGGACGCGGCTTTTCGGTTTGAGGAGCAGGACATCTGTGCGGCGTTCGATTGCGGGCCGGTGGACTTTATCTTCAACTTTGCTTCGCCGGCGAGCCCGGTGGACTATGCGCGGCTGGGGCCGGAGACGCTGCTGGTGGGATCGGCGGGGACGGTGAATACGCTGGAGCTGGCGAAGAGGTATGGAGCGGGGTATCTGCACGCGTCGACGTCGGAGTGCTACGGCGATCCGGAGGTGCATCCGCAGGTGGAGACGTACTGGGGCCATGTGAATCCAGTGGGGCCGCGCAGCGTGTATGACGAGGCGAAGAGATTTTCCGAGGCGACGGTGATGGCGTGGCACCGGTACTACGGTGTGGATACACAGCTGGTGCGGATTTTCAATACGTATGGGCCGCGGCTGCAGGCGAATGACGGGCGGGTGATCTCGAACTTTATGATGCAGGCGCTGCGCGGGGAGCCGCTGACGGTGTATGGGGATGGATCGCAGACGCGGAGTTTTTGTTATGTGTCGGACCTGATCGAGGGGATTGTGAGGCTGAGCGAGTCGGATGAGCATCTGCCGGTGAACATTGGGAACCCGACGGAGTTCACGATGCTGGAGTGTGCCCGAGAGGTGCTGGCGGTGACGGGGTCGAAGTCGGAGATCAGCTTTATGCCGCTGCCAGTGGATGATCCTGCGCGGCGGCGACCGGACATTGCGAAGGCGCGGGCGGTGCTGGGGTGGGAGCCGAAGGTGGATTTGCGCGAAGGGCTGGAGCGGTCGCTGGAGTATTTTCGAGGGTGTGTGGACCGTGGGACGAAGTGCTGAGGCGGGATTGTCGCTTTTGTAAACAATTGTATCGCACTGGCCTTTTTGCAGAAGTCAGCTCCACAAGAGCCACAGTGTTTACCTGAACCCTTCCTCTCCAACATTTGTTGCGTTTCCTCAGGAAGGCATGACCGCAGAAATAGGCCACTGTGGCCATCCCTAAACGCTGTTTCAGTCTCTACGAATGCTCCGGAACCTCAATAGACCGCGGGATTGCTCAACCCGCTTTGACCATTCGGATTGTGCTAGACGGTACCTCGCGAATGACGAAGGGCGCAGGCTGCTCGTGTCTCGGTGCAAGCGCATACAACACCGCTTCCATCCTGTTTGATACTCCGAGTTTTTCGTATATCCGAAACAGATGATTCTTTACGGTATGCTCACTAAGCTTTAGTTCCAGAGCCAATTGCGAATTGCTTAATCCATCTGCTAATAAATGCAAGACTTGCTGCTCTCGTGCGGTTAGTAATTTTCTACCGTGAAAGTCGGTAACTTCTCTTGACTGCGGACGGGACACTGTGTCAATCAGACATTTAACGAGGTCATTACTGAGCCATATCTGTCCTTGGTAAACGCAGTGGACACTCTTACAGAGCAGCTCAAAGCTGAAATTCTTAACGCAAAAGATGCCTTTGGCCCCCGCTCGCAATAGGGCAATCGACTCGTCATGATCGGGCTCATGCATGAGCACTATTGCCTTCGCCTTCTCATAGCGCACGAGCAAGGATCTAAGCACAGTGACAGCATTGGAGTCGCAATCTTCTCTTGACGACCCGAGAAGAATGACGTCCACCGAGGCACCCGCCTCGACGTCGAGTCTGTGCTGCGCATCTTCGGTTGGATTAATGGTCTTTATACACGAGACATTCGTAAACGCACTCTGCAAGAGATCACCCATCAAGCCGGGCAGGTGCGTCGTGAGGACGCTGATGCAACTGTTATGGTTTCGGTTCTTGGGAATTCGACCCATCCGTTCCTCCAATGCGCGGCAGAATCGGGCCCAGACAGAGAACTTCTTCTCACCAATAGAGAACTTCTTCTCACTTCCTACGGGACAGCCCGTAAAGTGATTGATTCAAGAGGTCACAACTGGCTGGCCAGCTAATTACCTGAGCTCAGAGGATACCTTTCCAAATAAACTGGCAAGGGTTAACCATAACATAAAGTGCAGAACGACATTTGTTCTGTTTTGCTCACCTGTCTGTGAATTTTCAAACCGAGACGCCGTCGGTTCTCCAACCTCGTTCGCCCTGAGATCCCTCGCTCGGTTCTCCGCGCAGCCGTCCAAATCTCAGACACCCCAATACTTATTCTCTCCGCAGCCCATCATCGTTAGCACTGACACTGGGTGAAACACAACACCGTATACAGCGCAACCTAACGGTCAAATTCTCGCGGCAATCAAGCTAAGCGTGCCATTAGGCGTAAGAAGAATAGACGGGGTAAAACGGTTCATTGCACTATTACATGCCTCGCGCTAGGGTTGCTCTAAGCCAAAATGAACTTCGGTTGCAGGACTTCACCCATAAGCAGCATTGCAGGCCACACTGACCACCAAGCCCGCAGCCATTGCTTTTGCTAGTCTCTCCAACAACGCGCACGTTCTCTGCTCGCAATAACACATCTGTGCCAAGGCCTCCCCCGGAGACAAGTATGAGCGCAATTGCTGAGAATCTAGAGCGCGAAACTTCTGGACCCCATCGCGCAAATTATAAGGAATGGCTAAGACCAGCCACTGAACGTCTGCGAGGCGCGCAGCTCAGGGATGGAAGCCTATACAGCAATCTGCGGGCTCTACTTCCGATATTAGTACTTGCCGTGGTGTGGTCACTGCTTATATGGAAGAGCATCCGCTCCATCTCAGCAATTCTGGGTCTTTCGATCAGTGTTCGCCATCTCCTGATGGTTCTTGGAATCATGTGTATCTGGGGCTTGTGGCTTAATTTTTCGATGTATTCAAGGCATTCCGCCAAGCGGGACATTCTGGCAGAAGTTTATCGAATTGCAGCGGCTTCATTCGTATGCGGTCTTGTCCCGCTTGTCGTCAACTTCATTAATGGATCAGTCGAGCGTGGTGTCTTCCTCTTCGTCTGCACGAGTATTGCTTTGATGTTGTTCAGCTACGCTTTGATCGGCTTATTCCTGATCGGAGCCATTATCTTCCCTCGACTTGGCCGACCTCGTGTTGCTCTCGTTGTCGGCACCGGCCGGAGGGCTGCAATGTTGAGAGAACGCCTCGGGGCCCACTATTCGCGAGTCAAGATATTTGGATGTGTAGATGACGAATATCATGGTCAGAATCGGGATCTTGACCACTATTTAGGCCCGATCGATTGCTTGGAGGGTCTGCTAAGGTCGCAGCCGATCGAAGTTGTCTTTGTAGGACTTCCCATGAAGTCCAAATACGCCGACATTCAGCGGGTGATTGAGACATGTGAGGCTGTTGGTGTCGAAACACAGTACATGTGGGACATCTTTCAAACTGCGCGAGCAACGGCCCAAGTTCATCCAAGGGAGATTCACCATTTCGCTGTTCTTGGCGCCCTTCGACTCGATCCGAGGCAATACTTGAAGCGCAGCATTGACGTGTGCATTGGTTCGATACTTTTAGTCGCATTTGCCCCGATTATGATTGCGGCCTCCATCGCGATTCGTTTAACTAGTCCTGGGCCGATTTTGTTTATCCAACAACGGTATGGCCGCCATCGCAAGCTATTTCCGATGTTCAAGTTTCGTTCAATGGTGGTCGATGCCGAGCGTCGACAGGCTTCACTTGAAGGGTATAACGAAGCCCAGGGGCCAGTTTTCAAGCTAAGGTCGGATCCGCGAGTCACGCCGGTAGGTAGATTCCTACGGCGCACCTCAATTGATGAGCTTCCCCAACTCTTCAATGTATTGCGAGGGGAGATGTCTCTGGTCGGGCCTCGGCCACTCCCAATTCGTGATGTCTCCCGGTTCGAGGAGTTTTGGCTCCTTCGCAGATTTAGCGTGAGACCCGGCTTAACCTGCCTCTGGCAGATCAATGGGCGCAGCGATACCTGTTTCGATTCCTGGGTCAAGCAGGATTTGACCTATATTGACCAATGGTCGCTCACTCTTGATTTCAATATTCTCATTCGCACCGTTCCAGCCGTCTTACGTGGAAGCGGTGCAGTATAGAAGTCCCAGTATGCGATACAACTCAAGAAAATGGACCATACCCAACAGAATTCGCTGGTTTCTGATCATCGGCCCAACAGGATGGGATCGCCCTTTGACGCCGGCCGAGTCGCCCCGATTGAACCTGCCGAAGCGGAGACAGTGGCCGGGCTAGGTCGGATAATTCGCCGACGCCTGAGGATCGTAGTCGGCGTCGCATTGAGCATAATTGTAGCTGGTGTGGCGATCTGTATGCTGATGACGCCTCGATACTCCTCGACAACTACAGTCGAGATCAACCAGGACGACCAGGGCGCCAACGCTGCAGCGCCCGCAGACAATAGTTCCCAGACCACAGATCAGCTTAAGTCAGAGATACAGACGGACGTGCAGATACTTCAAAGCAGCGATTTGGCTCTGGAGGTTATCCGCGATCTCAGGCTCCAAGAAAAGAGGCCTTTCAGTTCAGCCATCTATCCCAAGGAGAACGGTTTACCTCTGGATCAGGCGCCGCGCACACGCGAGCGTCTGCTACATATCTTTGGCGATAACCTAAAGGTGGAACCTGCTGAAGATACGCGCTTGATCCACATCACCTTTCAGAATCCCGACCCAACCGTGGCGTCGATGGTTTCGGAGAGTCTGGCTAAGACGTTCATCGGTAGCACACTTGAGCGTCGTCACGATTCCACGACCCAGGCATCATTCTGGCTCCAGAAAGAGCTCGACGACCTAAAGTCAGAAGTAGAGGAGTCCGAACAGAAGCTCGCGGATTACGAACGTAAGACTGGACTTGCTGGCATGCAGTTCACTGAGCCTGCAAGCAGCGATGGCTCTGGGACCGTCTCTGCCAATCCCCACAACACCGTAACAGACCGTCTTTTTGCTCTAAACCAGGAACTCACAACAGCCGAGGCAAGCCGCATCTCTGCGGAGACTATATACAATCTGGTTCGCACTCAAAATCCTGAGGTTGTCCTAGGGCTCGGTGCAATGAGCGTTTCAAGCGGCAGTGGCGGTGGATCGAGCGGTTCCCTTACGTCGGATGGAGGGATCCAGCTTGTTCGGCAGCTTCGGGAACAGGAAGCTGATCTCACTCGTGAGTATTCGGCTGATGCCGTTAAGTATGGCGCAAACAATCCTCGCCTAATCCAGATGCAGCAGCAGCTTGAGGACGTAAGGAATCAAACGCAAGCGGAGCTAGGACGAATCAGTAAACGTGCCGAGAATTCCTATCTCTATGCCAAGAACAATGAGGATTCAATTCGAGCCCGCTTTGCCGATCAGCAAACCGCTGCTAACTCTATGGCGGATAAGACCGTGCAACTACAGGTGCTTGCCCAAGAAGCATATTCGAATCGTGCACTGTACGAAAGTTTGTTTTCAAAACTCCAAACAGCGACCCTATCATCGGGAGTTCGGGCGACTCGAATTGACATCGTGGACCACGCAAGGCCTGCCGGTACGCCAAGCAGCCCGCAGTATGGAAAGTACATTGCTCTGATTTGTGGAGTTGGGGCATTTTTCGGAATATCATCCGCTTTTCTCCGTGAGAGCCTTGACGATACCGTCCGAACGCCTCGCGACCTCGACGAGCTTTTCAGTCTCTCGTTGCTTGGCTATCTCCCGCGTATGCTGCCCGGAAAATCCTCTAAATCGGGGTATCGGGAAAGTGACCTAATTGGGTCTCCTCAGTCACCATTTTCTGAGGCCTTCCGGGCACTGCGAACGTCGATACTGCTTGCTTTGCCGCCGACGAAGCCCAAAACGTTGCTGATCACCAGTGCAGTCGGTGGCGATGGTAAGAGCACCGTTGCTTATAACCTGGCGATAGCATTTGCCCAGCAAGGCAATAGAGTCCTCCTGATTGATGCGGATGTTAGGAACCCGGACTTGCATCGGATGTTTGACGCTCCGGTATCTCCCGGCTTGAGCGAGATCGAGTCTTGGGACGAGAATTCTGCTCTTCCCACGTTCGTCGAACATAGTATGCTCTCAAGCTTGTTCCTGCTTCCTGCTGGTCGCCGGCCCGATTTGCCTGCGGAATTTCTTGCCTCTCCCTTGTTTGGTTCTCTATTGCAATCGTGTGCGAAGCAATTTGACTATGTGTTTGTCGACAGTCCTCCGATCCTTGCAGTTACCGATGCTTCGATTATTGCTACCAAGACAAGCGGCACCATCGCTGTACTGCGTTCGCAAAGTACGACGCGCCCCCTTGTGTCTTCGCTCATTAAGGCTCTTCAGCGGACTCAATCTCCTACCGTGGGCCTGGTGCTGAACGATGTTCGTCGCCCGGCGCTTGACGGGTTTTACTCGTACAGCTATTCGAGACAGAAGGGGAATCAACTCAATGCAGCGTAACGGCTTTATGCCTGCGGCAAGGAGCATATCGTGCTGGTTGCTCTGTGCGTGTGCGCTATCGATGGCGATGGCGGTCGCGCAAGACATGTCGCCACCGCGCGTCGGCGGGACGAGTACCTACGATTCGCCTCCTGGAATATCCGGTAACGATACCGCTACTGGACGACGGAGCATCAGTTCACTCATGGTCATCCCAGAAGACTTTTCGAAGCTAAAGCTCTCTCCAGGTTTTCTGCTGAGCATGGATGTGTACGACGTTCCGGAGCTGTCATTCAATGTTCGAATCGATGCTAATGGGGATGTGACGATACCTACGATCGGGCTAGTCCATGTTGCCGGTGGCACGGTAACCCAGGCATCCGAAAAGATCGCTGAGGGTCTACGAGAAGCCAAGATAATCAACAATCCACAAGTGACGCTCAACATCGCTCAATATGCGGGGCTCAATGTGACGATCCTGGGCGAGGTTCACAACCCGGGGCGAGTGGAGTTGTTGAGCTCGCATAGTCTGGCGGATGTGGTTGCGATGGCCGGCGGGGTGACCCAGTTCGCGGGTAAGACGATCGAGATCCGTCATCAGACCGGGGTTACGCCGCAGATGCAACTCATTCATTATTCGCGGGACACGGACGACGCGACGCTGCTGGATACTGCGGTACTGCCGGGGGACACAGTAACCGTGCGCCGCGCAGGCATCGTTTACGTGCTGGGAGGGGTGAACCGTCCGGGCGGGTATGTGATGCAGGAGGACGGCGATCTCAACGTCACGCAGGCGATCTCGCTGGCCTATGGGACCGTGATGCAGGCCGCGGTGAGTTCCATGCGCCTCATCCGCAAGCTGCCCGATGGAAGGGTGCAGGAGACGCCGATCCCCTACAAGGACATCGAGAGGGGGAAGGTCGCTCCGCCGCGCCTGGAGCCTGAGGATGTGATCTATGTTCCTATCAGCAAGACTAAGACTGTTTTAGGTGCGGGTCTCCTTGCAACTACAGCGCAGGCCGCAATCTTTGTCCATTGAGACATCAGAACTGCAATTTTGACTCAGATGGAATCCACCAGGGCCGAGTAACCGACACAGAAGACTCATTTCAAAGCGGAGGTTCGTCACAATGCGTATCCTGGTTAGCGGAGCGGGCGGATTCATCGGCAGTCACCTGGTCAAGCGCTTAAAGCGAGAGGGCCATTGGGTGAGGGTTGCTGACCTCAAGAAGCCGGAGTTTTCGGAGTCTGAGGCAGATGAATTCTTCGTTGGGGATCTTCGTGACCCTCTCTTCGTAAAGGAGGTTGTTGGTGGGACGGAGCGTGTATATCAGCTTGCTGCCGATATGGGAGGCGCTGGATACATCTTTACGGGTGAGCATGACTCCGACGTGATGCACAACTCCGCGATGATTAACCTGAACGTCCTCGAGGCCGGCGTGAAAGCAGGTGTGAAGCGATTCTTCTACTCATCGTCTGCCTGTATGTATCCTGAGTACAACCAACTCGATCCGGATAATCCGAATTGCGAGGAGAGCAGCGCTTATCCTGCCGCTCCAGACAGCGAATACGGTTGGGAAAAGCTGTTTAGCGAACGCCTTTACTTCGCCTATAGTCGTAATCAGAACGTTGATGTGCGAGTGGCCCGCTTTCATAATATTTTCGGTCCAGAGGGGACCTGGGATGGTGGACGCGAGAAAGCCCCTGCCGCCATGTGTCGCAAGGTTGCCACAGCACTGGACGGTGGGGAGATTGAGATATGGGGAGACGGCAAGCAGACACGCTCGTTTCTGTACATAGATGAGTGCGTCGAGGGAGTGGTTCGTCTAATGGAATCGGAATTCGCAGGACCGGTGAACATTGGCTCCAATGAGATGGTCACGATTAACCAACTGGCCATGATGGTGATGAATATCGCGGGTAAGAAACTATCCCTGCGCCACGTCAAAGGTCCTCTCGGGGTACGAGGCCGAAACTCTGACAATCGTCTCATTGAGGAGAAACTTGGCTGGGCCCCCTCGCGACAGTTAGAGGAAGGGCTTGCGAGAACATATGCATGGGTTGATCAGCAGGTTAAATGGGGCGAGGAGGAGCGTAAGAAGCCAGTTCAAGAGGCGGCCTAGCTTCCCGATTGAGGCCAATCTCTCTATAAATGAGCTATAAGCTCACCACATCCAGGGCTGCCGAGCATTAAACATTAGGAGGATTCTTTGGTCTCCATTGCTAACTCAACTCTTGAACATGAACACGCGAATGTCTTGGGCGTTGCGGTTTCTGCCATTAACATGGAGCGCGCGCTGCAGCTGGCCGAAGCATGGATCGGCAGCGGCGAAAACGGTTACGTCTGTGTGACGGGCGTGCATGGAGTGATGGAGGCTCAAGAGGATATGGGCTTTCTTTCGATACTGAACGATGCCGCGATCAATGTCCCTGATGGGATGCCTATGACTTGGGTGGGGCGCATGCAGGGTTTTAAGACCATGGACCGGGTGTATGGTCCAGATTTTATGCTCGAGATGTGCAGGCTTTCGATCGATCGTGGATATAGGCACTTCCTCTACGGTGGACAAGAGAGGGTTGCGCCGCTTCTGGCAGAGCGCCTGCTGGAAAGGTTTCCAGGGCTACAGATTGTTGGGACGTTCACTCCGCCGTTTCGGCCGTTGAATGCTCAAGAGGAGTGGGATCTCATCCAGGCGGTTACCGACTCAAAGCCGCACATGCTTTGGGTCGGCCTCAGCACTCCGAAGCAGGAGAGATTTATGGCCGCCTTTGGTGCCCGTCTTAGTGTTCCGTTGCTTGTGGGCGTCGGCGCCGCCTTTGATATTCATACAGGGCGTTCGAAGGACGCACCTGCCTGGATGAAGCGTGCAGGGATGCAGTGGTTTCACCGATTGCTCCTGGAGCCAAGACGACTCGCGCGACGTTATCTGATCAACAATCCGAGATTTATCTTCGGAATTACACGCCAGTTGCTCAACGAGCATTTAGGGGCTCGCATCGTATGAAGGTTTTACTGTCAGCATATGCATGTATACCGAACCGCGGCACGGAACCCGGCCACGGCTGGGGATTGGCCGTCCATCTCGCCAAACTTGGTATCGAGGTACATGTACTCACAACTCTTGCAAACAGCGAAATGATTAATGATCATATTCGAGATTATCCCGTGCCGGGCATATCCTTCCACTACGTGGACTACCCTACTAGAAGATTCCGGTCTGAGGAGATGCGTTATCTTCTATGGCAGTGGGCAGCGGTAAAGAGCGCGAAAGCGCTAAATCAGTCTGAGAGATTCGATGTGGTCCATCACATCACCTTCGGGAGCGTCCACGTTCCGTCGCAGCTCTGGCGAATCGGCGTGCCGACCGTATTCGGTCCCGTCGGTGGTGGCCAAACTGCCCCAGAGAGCATGCTTCGATACTTTGGCTCGGACAAGAAGAAGGAGCGGGCGAGGACGCTGCTGACGCGCGCGATCAAGTACTCGCCATTTCATCGATATTGGCTGAGTAAGATGAGTTTCGTCCTGGTCACAAATCGCGAGACCTACGATCTAGTGCGCTTCCTGGGAAGGAAAGACGCCGAAATGATGTTTGATGTCATTATTCCGAATGACTTCGTGTCTCAAAGGCCGCGCCGGTTTGAGGACACTCCGCGGCCCCTCAAGATACTTTGGGTCGGCACCATGCGCCCGCGCAAGGGCCTGGCTCTCTCTCTGGACATTCTGGCTAAGGTCAAAACTCCCGCGACCCTCACTATCCTCGGAAATGGCTTCGAAGAGCGTGGCGTTCGCGAGATGATCGCCCGTCGCAAGTTGACCGATCGGGTGATCTGGGAGGACCGGCGACTCCCGTGGGCCGAAGTGAAGAAAGCCTATCTAACCCACGATGTCATGCTCTTCAACAGCTTGAGAGAGACTGGGGGTGCACAACTCGCAGAGTCCATGGCGTTAGGACTGCCGGTCGTAACCCTCAATATGCATGGTCCAGCGGAACTTGTACCGGAGGGTGCCGGCTTGAAGATCGAGGTACACAATCCGGAGCAGGTGATTCAGGAAGCTGCCGCGGCTCTCGATCGCTTTGCAAATCTATCCGGGGAGGAGCGATCTCGGATGTCTCAAGCCGGATGGTCGTTCGCCCGGAGTCTAACCTACAGCAACAGAGCCAAGCAGATGGCAGCAATCTACGAAAGCGCCATTGCCAGACGGCAGACGGCATCCTCAATGCTTCATGCTTCAGCAAGGATCCGTTATGGCACTGGTGAATAAAGGGAGCTCGGTGCAGCGCACCCACCCTCTGCTCTATTGGATGACCGTGGCTTACATCGTGGGACTGCCAAATGTTTTGCAGTTCGATAACACGGGCCGCACCCACGAATTCGGATTATTCAACATCACATCGATCGGCAGAATCGCTCTCACTCTGCTGACCGCCTACGTGCTCACCATCAACCTGGCCATGTCGCGGGGTCCAATCTTTCCGCGCAAAGTGAAGATTCCTACTACCGCCTGGATATCGCTTCTTGTCTGGTGCATCATCGCTACTATTTTGCAGCCTGCCAGCCGTTTGAGCCCACATCTGGCCACCGACCTGCCACTAAGCCTTTTTCGACTCGGGGAGTGGGTCTTGGCCTTCATTCTCTGCATCGCTCTCTACACCCGCGAGCCTGCCAAGAGAGAATTGGCACTTGTCATTGAGCTTATTGGTCGCTCTAGCTGGATCACAATTCTCATGGTTTGGATCGCATGGCCGTTTGCCCCGAGCCTAGTCTACGGCATAACAGACGAGCCTGGATCGATAACGCAATTGGGGGGTGTATTTGTCACTCCCGCCGAGCTCGCATTCCATGCAAGCTGTGCTTTCCTATACACGCTGTTTTTTTTCAAACGACCTTATTCTCGATGGTTGGGATGCTCGCTCTGCATTATTACATTGGTCCTGACTCGAGCTCGAACTCCACTTGTAGGATTTGTCGTTGCCTTAGGCTGCTATGCACTGGTGTATTCAAGAAAGCCCGCCGTCCGATGGGCCACGGTCGGCCTATTAGCTGCCATTGCATCCGTCGTCGCAGCATTCAGCAAACTTATAGTGGCATATTTGGCTCGAGGTCAGGATTTTAGGACCATAGCGAGTCTCGACAATAAGGTTCCCGTGTGGCAAGCATGCTGGGCTGCTATAAAACAGCGCCCAATCCTTGGCTACGGCTATATAATAGGTGCAAAGAACACCATCCGCGACCACTGGCTCTACCCCTCGCAGTGGATTCCGCCTCACGCCCACAACGATCTTATTCAAGCGGCACTTCAGGTGGGTTTGCCCGCATGCCTTATACTGATATACCTCTATATATGGCTCCTTATCAAATGCGTGAAGACCGCCCGGGTCAGTCGTGAGCACCTGTTTCTCTTCCTCCTAGTCATTCAGCTGACAGTAATCGCGATTACTGGGATGGTGCTGAGTTACACATTTAGCAGCCTCGGTGCGGTGCTGATCCTCTGCTATCTCGGCTTTTCTCGCCATGATGAGCGACCGATCCGAGCTTGGGAGATCAGTAGTCAGCGAAGCGCGGCATTCGCGACCACGAGGTGATGCGGGCCATCATGTGACGGCAGTATCCTCCTTATGATAGTAAACGTGACTTCCGCCTTTTAGGGCTGCGAAGTCCCTATAGCACGTTGTAGGAATAAATGGCCCAAGGGCGATTTTATGCCGGTCAGTTTTCACGGACAAACATGAGAGATCCTGAGATTCCATCGTTTCAGTCAATTTCGGCACTCCAAAAGCATTGCCTAGCTGTCCGGCCGGACTTGGTGTCTCTGGATTTATTCGATACGATCATGCTACGTGCCGCTCTATCTCCAGAATGTATATTTCACCGCATGCTCGATCACGACATATCAAGGAAATGCGGTCTGAACAGCCTTTGGCCATCGGCTCGGCAAAACGCTGGACGACGTATGGCACGTTTGTCGCTGAGCCGGGAGACCACCCTTTCGGAAATTTACGAGTTCTTAAGTAAAACAGGAGTCTTATCCCCGGAAGCTGCGACACAAATGATGGAAATTGAAATGCTCGAGGAGCGCAAGAGTTGGCAGCCGAACAACGCAATGCTGGATTTTGTCCATTCGCTCATAGCAAAGAAGGTTCCTATCGTCATCTACTCTGACACCTACTTGCCACACGATGAACTACAAGCATGGACAGCACGTTATCTGCCAGGCGTCACTTTGTACTGTTCCTCGGCCACCATGTGCACAAAAGCGAGCGGGCGTGCTTTCGATTATCTGAAGAGTAAATATCCTGGCCGCAAAATCCTACACATCGGAGACAGCCTCCACTCTGATGGTATGATGCCGTGGAAGATGGGAGTTGAGAGTGCAATCATTGATGGCCAAGGTAGTTTCTCATCAACGCTTCCCGTGGAAGTCAGCAGACTTGCCCGTCTTCGCGGCCTAACTCGTCTTCCCTCTTTGACGGAAGACGACCTCTCGGACGGAACGAGTGTAGTGGTTGCACAATGGGCTTATGGATGGGCGTTATTCTTGATCTCCTTTCTCGAGGCGATCGCACGTTTCGTAAGGGTACAGCGCATCGAGGAAGTTTGGTTTACCAGCCGCGATTGTGCGACGCTTTTTCAATGCCTCAGTGAGTCCGGTCGTATTGTGGATTTCCCACACGCTGCTTATGTCTATACATCCCGATCTTCGCTCGCTCCTCTGGCCGCGTCACAACAGGATCGCAAAGATACGGAAGAGTATCGCCTCTGCGAACGATATATCCAAACTCGGTTGTCTTCGACGACGATCGGTTCAGGGCGTCCGACACGCCTGCTTCTTGTTGATATAGGTGGAAGGGGCACACTCCAGATGGCTATTCAAACCGCTCTGGGCGACGATGCATTTGTAATGGGATATTATGCGGGTCTAGACCCTAAGGGGACCTGGTTGCCCAGCTCTCAAACTGCTTGTTTCTTCGACTGGAACAGGGCGAAGTTTTCCGAGCCGTTGACGGAGTTAATGTTTGGCTTCGTAGGTGACCGGTGTTCAGGCTATAGGATTGATGAGTCTGGTGCAGTCGTACCGACATTCAAGATTACCCGTGGCGATGCAAGTGATCCAATCTACACGAAGTTTCTCGGGCGCTATCTCACCGCGCTCTTGAAGGAGAATTGGCAGCCCGGTCGTTGCGCCGATAATCCGAAGCTCATTGAAGCTTGTGCGAACATGAGACAGAGATTTCACATGTTTCCAACGACACGTGAGGCAATCGCAATAGCTAAATGGAGCTATTGTAGCGGATATGGCATGGCGCGCTCGGTCGGCGGCGAGGGCCTGAGCCTTGCCACCATCTTATCAATGAGCGGACGAAATGATAACTACTGGCCGCACGGTGCGCTTGCGCGGCGCTTATCAAATCGGCATGTCATATACTTTCTGCAGAGGTTCGGCGTCTGTCTTCGCCAGATCTGGCGGTTCTTGAGTGCTGCAACGTGAAAATCGGCCGAATTTCTTCTGCTTGCAACGAGGCCGGTTTTGCGGTGACCGCCGAGGCTACTGCCAAACGTTGAGCAGTTCGTATCGAACAAGTGTCTTGGGCTGGTGGGGAACCTGGCGGACTTCTATCCCGAAGCCAAGTGGCAGTGAGACGTGTCTACAACGGCTCTTTGAGCAATGTAGTTGGACACGCCCCGGAAATGCTCGAGGTCTTCATAGTATTGCCTGATTCGTAACCTACGACCACCGGGAAGTACACGGTATATTTCAAATCCGTAACCCGTAAGAAAGCCCCAAAGATCTCGGAAATATGTGCGACTATTCATGTTGCCCGATCCGAACTCTACCGATATCGCGCCGATCGCTCCACGTGAAAAGGCGCGGCTCGCACCGCGCAGTGCTTCCAACTCGGCCCCTTCAATGTCAAACTTAGCAAAATCGATAAATTCGATTCCCTCTCTTTCGATGACTTCATCCAGAGTTCTCACGCGGACTTCGATCTGTCGCTGCCGCATCTCGGAAAAGAAAGTTTCCGTGCGCTCATAGAACGAGGCTCCGGCCCAGCCCTCCGTTCCGACATAAAAGCTACTGGTGCCAGGGCGATCGCCAACAGCGCCAGGTATGATCAACTTTCCGGGGAGATCCAGCCTTCGCAACTGAGCGAGGCACTCCTCCTGTGGCTCGAATAAGACGATCTTTTGAGTCGCTGGAAACAGCCGCACCATCCCTTGCGCCCATTCTCCGTAGTTGGCCCCGACATCGAGCAACACGGGATTTGGGCGTCTAATGCAAGCGGCTGCAGCTAGAAGTTCCGCGTCCAAATCCCAGCCAGAGCCAGATCCCTTGCCTTGCAACAACTCTATTCCAATTTCGGCGTACCTCAGAAGCCATTGCATGTGCAGCGCACTCGCGGAAGATGCAACCACAGGAATCGTTAACTGCGCGAGTCTCTTCACAACTCCAGATTTATGCGATGATCCCACGTTAAGCTCCATTGTTGATTTCAGAAACGAAGCCGGTCAGCTAAATAAATACTTTGCATATTCAATCAATATCAATGATAGTAATCCCTCCTTGTCGGTAGTGTCCAGAGTCTTTCGCAACTTTCTTTTGGGTGATGACTTTGGAAAGTTGTTGGGGTGGGAGTAGTTTTGCTCTGCCCCCTCAAAGGGGCCAGAGCAAAAGGTCAGGCGATGGCGAGGATTTCGGCCAGCCAATTCAGCTGAAGGTAGCCAATGAACGGCAACTGCACCCTGATCCCAGGAGATGTTGCACGCAAACTGGGGAATTTGGAGCCGCGGTTTCAACATCACTACGGGGACGTTGACTATCGTGCGAGGAGAGCTGGCTTTTCAATCCATGTTGCCCCGGGCTTCCTTGGAACGTGCTCGGGCAACTCAATTAATGGTACCTGGAGAGACCGATCGATTTCCGTGCGCCGTCGATGGAGAGATTTGTTATCTTCAAGGGGTACCGTTTTAGTGAGTGGTTGCTATATTCACGCCGAAACTACGGTTATTTATGGTTTAGCCACTTTATGATTCCATGCGTGAAAGCATCTGTGCCCCGAAAGGTAAGAAGCGGATCAAGAAGTGCAGGCTGACTGGGCGTTTAGCGAGTGCTGTGGCTTCTACCCCTCGTTAGCCGTATGGCGTGCCAAGCGAACGGCGTGCTTGTCTAAGTCGGCGAACTGAAAAAATGGTAAAGCCGGATCGACTTACCTATTCGGGCATAGGGATAAGAGAAGATCCAACGATATCCATCGCGACTCGTTTGGAGTTGTGCCTCGCTTATTGCAACCCAGCCCTGTAGTCGTTGATCGGGGGACATAGGGTGCCACTGTGCAGAGGCATGCTTGCGAATGGCAGGGTCACCGAAGTAGTCAAGGTAGATATCCGCTGCCGGTACGTCATTCAACCGGTCTTCCAAGAGGTATAGATCCTGACCCCAATCAAGGTCACTGAGAACAAGGATGTAGTCTGCGTGAGGCGCTGCAATTTCGTTGAAATATGGCAGAAACTGCGGCGACGCTGCGTAGCAGGTTTCGACGGACCAGCCCAGCAGAAGAATCGTAGTTACTCGGGCGACCCAACGATGCTTTATGCTTAGGTCCCACAGGGAGAGAGCGCCAACCGCTCCAAACATTGCAAATGAAGGGGTAAATCGGCAGCACGAGGCGCAGTCCGATGTTGATGTTGCCTGTCATTGCAACGACCAGAGGACCGACCAGACCCGAAGTGAGCAGTGCAAGAGCTTCCGACCGCCAGACCCGGCCAGACCACAGGCAGAAACCGAGCCCAGGAAGCCGAGCAAAAGCGTTGAAATCGGGGTCTTCGCCAGGATGGCAACGGGAAAGAAAGCCCACCCTTGTAAACCGATCCTAGCAGGTAGGCGCTTCGATTCTGTTCCCCCCTCCCTATCCGGTACGCGCTGATGATGCCTAGAAGAAACTCGGGGGCAGGAACGGGGGTACTGACTAGGAGAGTACGGCGCCGAGGCGACATTGCATTCAACGCCATCGCAATCTGTGAATTGATCCTCGGCGGAGTGACGATTGGCGCGAAGGAGAATCGATATCCAGCCCAGATAACCGGAGTTGCGCAAAGGCCCACGATCAGTAAGCGTTTATAAGAGGAGGTAGTATCTCTTTAGTGATATACCAATGGCGCGCGATCAGGATGGCCACGGCGGCAGATAGAAAGGGCAGTTCGGTGAATTTGGCTAGGCAGGCCATACCCAAGCTAACCGAGGCGACCAAACCTGAGGCAAAGGTCAGCTTCTCAATACATCGCCAGCAGCTTAACAGTGACCATAGAAACATTGCCGTGAACGCCATATCCGTGGTTCCAAGCGAGGCGTGCCCCAGAAGCACCGGACTAAAAGCATAGAGGATGACGGCGACTACTGCGTGATAGTCGCTGAATTGCTGCCGCATAAACGAAAAGACTAGAAACGCGCCAAACCAAAAAAAAGGAACTACCCCCATCCTTGACAGCATAAGGTTGTGCCAATAGCGTCCCTCCCAGTTGAAGAGGGCTGTGCCTTCTCTCCGTCGTGCGAGACCAGAATCAGTCAGGGACATCGTAGCGTGACTCTGACTGCGCGATCCAGACAGGTAAGGCAACATGGCAACAGCAATTCTCGCCAGAGGAGGATCAATACCCTCAAAGTTATACGTGCCCTGGCTCAGCCACTCCATTCCGCAGGCTATGTGCGCTCCTTCATCCCACGTCTGGTTATATGCGCGTTCGGCGCGAAGAATCAAAATTGTTGCGAGCGAGACGCAGACTACGCTAACGGAGATACTAATCGGTCCGCGTTGTAGCTTTCCTGTCAGACCCATCATGAAATGCCTCCGCGGTGCCTCAGAGATATTATATTTCCTAATAGGTAGGGAACCATGATACACGATTCTTGCGATCACGGCTGCTTAGATAAGCTGGCCAGCCCAGCAAGTGTGGCTAAGCGGAGCTGGCCGCTGCCGCTCGGAGACCCTTAGTCAACGCTAGCAGCAAGACTCCCTGTAAGATCACCGATGTTCCGATTGTCCCAATCATGACGCCGTCCAGTCCGAGTCCTTTCGTCAACGGAACTCCAATCAATAGAGCAAACCCCGTCGCACCCATCTGGGCCCAGACGAACGGAGCGGTATACTCCAGAGCTTGCAGGCCTGCCCGAACCGGGCCTCCTATGAAGACGAGCAGATAAAGAAGGCAGTACATTCGCAAAACAGCGCCATATCCGGCGAATTGCGATCCATACAGAAGTCGAAGCCAGAACTGAGGCATGATGCCGACCACCAGGGCGAAGCCGGCGGTGAGTCCGCCCCATCGCAGCGACATATTCCCGAGGTATCGCGACAACGCCGCAATTCCACTTTGATGGAGACGGTGGGCGGCCTCGGCAGGCATCACATTATCCAGCCCGAGAATCCAGACGTGCGTAACAGCTACGATATTCTGCGAAGCTCGCAGCGCCCCCGCAGCTGCCGGGCCATAGTAGACCGGCGCCAGGATGGTAATAAAGTTTGTGGACATCCACGAAAGCAGCCATGAGGGCGCGATCCAGCGCGAGATCCTCCAATGACGAGCTGCGGTAGCCTGGATTTCGCGAAATGTGACACTTACCGGCTCCAGCCAGTAAGCGCCGAGTCCCACACCTACAAGAGACGTTACGGCGAAGATCCAGAGGACTCCAGAAATCCCGATCAAGTGCAAACGAAGGAAGAAGAAGATGAGAGGTAGCTGGGGAAGGCAGCTAACCGCGTCATTCAGGAACGCTCTGCGACTTTGCCTCGTCGTGAAGAAATAGCGGCGGACGAAGTCCTGCAACAGATAGACGACTGTGGCGAGGCAAAGGGGATAGGTCAGTCTATCCAAGCCGGGTTGATGCGTCAGGATAGCGATTATGTGTAGTCCAATAAAGATAAGACCCGCACTGGCTAATGCGAAGAGCAGCTCCTGCACGATCACCCCGCCCCAATATATCCGACGATCGGCGGGAGGCGTCTTTGGGCCAAGGCTCATCATTGGAGCGGAGATCAGAGCCATTTGCATGCTGTAGAAAAAAAGCATGGCCATCCAAGCTAGCGCGAAGACTCCGAATTCGGCAATACCCAACGAGCGAGCCACTAAGACGTTTGTGAGGAAGTTGGTGCCGCTGACGAGGGCCTGGTCTGCGATGGCCCAGACCTCCCCACCGCTGGTGACTTTCTTGAGGACCGCGAGGACGCCCCCGCCGAGGAGAGGGTGCGACAGCACAGGCGCGAGCGGCTCCGCTCTGCTTGGCTCTTGTTCCAGGTCAATCATGTACGCGGTCCCAGAATCATTTGCCGGGCAAAGAGGAAGACGAAGCGCGGATTGTGCTTGACGTAGCGCCGGGCGATCCGCCTGGGCTCGACGCAGAATCTGAAGATCCACTCCAAGCCATTGCGCATCATCCAGCAGGGCACCTGTAGCTTTGCGCTGGCGATGAAGTCGAACGCTGCGCCCATGCCATACATGACCGCGGGGATGCGGCCGGCGTGCTCCATCATCCACTTCTCCTGCTTTGGACACACCAGGCCGACGAACAAGATGCGTGTGTCCGAATCGGCGATCTGCTGGACGATGGCCGCGTCCTCTTCGTCTGTGAACTTTCGAAACGGTGGAGACATCGCAAAAGTGATCTTTAGCGTTGGGTAGTCGCGGCGCACTACCGTCAGGAGCGTCTCCAGGACCTCCGGTGAGCCACCGTAGAAGCCTACTGGGACGCTGTTGTCGGCCGCTTTCTTGAGCATAGTGACTGTGCAGTCGGGATCATAAACGCGCGAGGCATGCTTCAGGCCCGTCATTTTCAAGGCCCAAACGAGAGGGACTCCGTCAGGGTTGATCATGTCGGCTTGGCTAAGGCAGCTATGGTAGGTAGCGTCGTCGAACGGCTCCATAATGACGTGAACGTTGGCAAAGTCGAGCGTTCGCGACTCGCGTCCCTGGGCCCAGAGGATGGTCTGCTCTGTGACCTCATGATAGCTGGTCGCAACCACATTCACGCCGAGAATAGAACTCAATAGTCTGCCTCCATAGATGCAAAAGCATTGGAGCAATCTGACCTTTGCGAAAGCTTGAATAGAAGAGGTGTTGGGGCCTAATTATACCTTAAGAATCCGTGTGCTAATGGTGCTCGCGGAAAAATTGAGGTGCTTCCGCACGGCAGAGGGTGCATTCACCCGGCAGCGCAGGCTGGCCACACAGAGTTAGAACCTCTCTTGGAATTCAGTGCTCGCGGTGACTCTGGATTGCTGCCCCGTAGATTTCGATGAGTCGATGGTAGTTCTTCTCCGGCGTGTGTGTTGCAAGATAGTATTCGCGCGCCCGACCGCGCATCTTCTTGGCGACCACCGGGTCGTCAGCATACCGCCTGAGCGCGGCAGATAGGGCCAGAGGGTCGCCCGGTTGATACAAGAGGCCCGTCTCCCCGGATTGGAGCAGGTCACCGACATTCCCAACGTCCGCTCCAATTACCGGTAAACCAAGGGAAAAGGCTTCAATGACGACGAGAGGAAGGCCGCCCTCATACCATATAGACGGCATGATCAAAACGCGCGCATTCCTCATGTACTCGACAATCTGATCGTGGTTTTGAAAGCCCTTGAATACCAGATGGCTTCCAGGCCGTTCCGCCGCCCTTCGAACGTCACCCGCCATAGCGCCGTCCCCGAGTATCAGAACATCCATGCATAGCGAGCCCATCGCGTCTGCTTCGATCAGGGTTTGGATGCCTTTCTCACGGATGAGACGCCCTACGTACAGTGCATAGCCTCCGTTGCCGGCACCGAGACCCCCATCGACTGTTGAGTTTGGCTTAACGAAGATTTTGTCCCGCGGGATGCGGTAACTGCCTAGCTTGTCAGCGGCAAAGTGGGAGAGGGCGATAAAAGCGGAGACTTTACTTGACCATGTATGCCAGTGGTCGTGCAGAGCCATGCTCAAGCCGGAGACAGCACTTCCGATGCGGCTTGATCGGTAACATGCATGCCTTATCCCTGGCATAATCGATTGCTTGAGTATGCATTCTTCACAAATCGCGCCGTCACGAAATAGTGTAGCGGACGCGCAGATGATCCGGTAGTTGTGAAGAGTGTGAACGACCGGCACCCTCGCCTCAGAGCAGGCGTAGAAAACCGAAGGAGAAAGTGTAGGAAAGAAGTTGTGGACGTGGACCACATCAGGCCTTATGCGATCGATTGCGCTCTCGAGGAGGCGACGACCCTTAAGCGAGTATATGGATGACAGCGCGGCATTTATCTGGGCCAATGGACCCGTTATGTGATCGTTGTCAACCCCAAAGCGTTCAACAGTGTGACCATAAGACGCAAGAAGCTCCGCCTCCGAGGCAGCAACAACGTCTTCGCCCCCAGGTTGTCTATATCTGTTGTGAGCGACCAGTACTCTCACGGATTGCCTCTGAGACGAGCAGAACTTTATAATAGCAACATACGCTAGTCGTTTTGTTAAACTCTAATGTTCCGGTGGCCCATTGACCTGCCTGACTTTGACTGCCCCCGATTTCTCGCTGGAGTTTTCCACTTTTGGTTCTGCTTTGAGATTATCTCTATCGCAGTGGTGAAGACGATTCGCGTTAGAAGTGAAAATGCTCCGAGGCCGCCGCGAGGAGGTGTCTGAATAATGAAGTCGACAATACCTCACTTCGTGTCTATGTAAAGAGGCATCATGATCCCGTAGCCTCGTGTCGGAAGTGATGCGGTCGGAAGAACATCTGTTACTCCATTTTGTGTCTCAGTGACCTGTGTTTGAAAATCTGCATAGGAAGTCTTGCTAGGAACCGAATAATTGCTCACTGCGTATATAAGCGACGTCCGGGAGTTGTTGACTACAAATGCTGATTGCCCTGAGGGCACATTTTGAGCAGGATACAGGAGTCCACCCAGCAATTCAGTGTAGCCTCCATTATCTGTCTCGATGTTCGTCCCTCCTTGTTCTGTCTTCAGTCCCAGTATCCATAAGTGCCCACTGTTATTCAATATCTTTGTTTCATTCACTTCGGGATTGATTTGCCTCGCAAAGACGTTCTGGGGAGTCAGTATGTTCCAGGGCCCCGCACTCACGTCTTCAACGAACAAGGCGCCAGCACCAGAGGTTGTATTTTGATAGCCAACCGCCTCGGCCGCTCCACCACTCAGATAAGCTGAGTCAAGCAGAGCAACTGGGCGAGCCGAGTTCTGCTCGATAAACACGATACCTGGATATTGGTAAGGCCCCCAATTGCCGAGCTGCAGATGATTCAATGTCACATCCGATGCTCCGGCATCAATTTGAAACAGAGGCGAGGGGCTTGAAGCGCTTTGAAATGCGCTACCAGGCGGGGTGATATACGAATCGAACCCGGCAATCATTCGTACACTGCCGCGAACGAAGATCGTCCGAGTGACCAAATATTTACCCGTTGGGAAGTATACGGTCGTCGCTCCCGAGTCTATCGCCGTTTGGATCGCGGCGGAGCTATCAGAGGACCCCTTCGGATCGGCGCCGAAGGAAACGACGTTCGCCCAGTCGGCTAAATTGACGTCCTCAAACTGCGGAGTCTCTTGGATAGGAAGATTTAGCGACGAGACATTGCTTGGGAACAAGCTCTGAACCTGTCCAGAATCATATTCGGTAAGGCTTGAACCGAAGGTGCGTGTAGTGCTGCTAAGAACCGATGAATACCCGGCCGAGTTGACGTTTCTTGCATAGAGCGTCCCACTGTTGACAATGGCGGAGACTGCTGGCGACCCACCTTGGAGCGTGGCTTGGAGCAAGGTAATCAATCCAAGCGAGCTCTGGTTGTATATTGCGGGCACACGATTCGTGGAGACTAGGCCGCGAATGGAAAGCACGTTGTTAGAGTTGTAGATGCCATATAGACCCTGGTTGAGTAGAGTGAGGTTTTCGAATGTCGCGCTATACTCCATATTCGCAGCGTCTATGCCATAGTCGAATCCGTTGATGACGACGTTCTTCATGAGGCATGGACCTGTAGCATACCGAAGCATGCTCAAGCCAATCGCACCTGCGTGGTTGGGATCACTTGACTTCAGCGTCACGTTCCTTAGACCGCAGTAGTTGTTGCCCATGAAGTCAAGTGCAACCGCGCTTTTGTTGCCCCTTCCCACGTCGATCGTTATGTCGAATAAGTAATTATCGAAGGCATCATTGCCGGCACCATTTCCAAAGGTGTTCTGAGACCCCAGGTCGAGCACATCAGTCTGGCTACTGGAATTCTGATACAGTTGATCATTATCAGCGAGTTTGATAATGGTATTATCCTGGTTCTCACCTTGAAGGGTAAGCGCCGACGACCAAGTTTGAGTGATGTCTTTGTACACAAGGGGGCTACTCACCAGATAGACTCCGGCTGGAAAATAGAGGATGGCCCCGTTCGCGCTGTGGATACTTCCAGAGATCGCCTGCTGGATCGCGCGGGTATCGTCGGTAACGCCGTCTCCTTTAGCTCCATATTGAGTCTTCACATTGATCATTCCTGTGTCGCCTGGGAAGGTGCGTTCCACATTCAGGACGGGATAGCCGGCGATGATGGAATTGACGGTCAACGTTGCAGCGAGATACTGTGGCGAAGCGGTTCCGTTACCAACCGAAAAGGTCACGGTAGCGTTATGGATTCCGATCCCCAGTCCCGTCGGATTTGCTGTGATCGCCACCGATTGGCTTCCGCCTCCAGCGATAGAACCGGAGACAGGGCTGAAGGTTAGCCATGGCTCCGTCGCGGTCACCGACCAATTCAGAGTGGTAGTTGCGGATCCGGTATTTCCGACGATGACTGATTGGGTAAAATTCGCACTGCTTCCCTGCGTCGCGGAGAAGCTTAGGGACGGAGGAGGCGAGATCGAAAGGACGGGCGCGGTGACTCCCGGAGTTAGCAATATTGTTGCGCTTGCCGATTTCGTCGGGTCGGCCGCACTCGTAGCGGTCACTTGTACAGACTGCGCGTTTCCGATGGAGGTTGGCGCTGTGTAGAGGCCTCCATTCGAGATGTTGCCGAGAGCAGGATTGAGCGTCCAGGTTACGGCGGCATTCGGAGTATTAGCGACATTCGCATTGAACAGCTGAGTCTGCGCAGGGGCAAGAGTCACGCTTAGAGGCGTGAGAGCGACGCTGACAGCGAGCGTATAGAGCCGGGAGGCGATTGAACTGCTTACGGACGCCTTAATCGCAACAGCGCTGACTGTCGCTGAATTTGTGAGAATAATGGGCCCGGAATACGGCTGAGAGGTTCCCGAGGGCGGGCTGCCGTCCGTCGTGTAGTAGACGGCAGCTCCCGACGTATCTTCTTCAATCGATATCGTTTGGCCCGGCATCAGTGTAGAAGTATCAGGCAAAATCGTGGGAGTTGCCGGAACCGCCAGGATTGGTAATGTCCAGTCGGTGGGTGGAGATGAGAGTGCTGGCTGGTTCGCACCGCTCGCCGGGCTGAGATCGAAGATCTCAACCACGTTCCGGCCAGGATTTTGAGCTATGGCAAGAGCGGCAGAGGCGGTGTCGGAGGGCGCTGCGACGCCCGCAGCGGTCGCGTCTGAGAATAGCTCTCCGCAAGGACTGCCATCACCAGCCACCCCGCCGCTCGATTGCACGCAGTTTGCGATGATGTTTGCGAGTGAATAGAGCTTGGCCATCGGGGCAACATAGCCCATGGGCAGCATCGGACCCGGGGCGGTTCCGTCAGAAACGCCAACTAGCTCCTCTACAGTGGCCGCAGCGGCGTCAAACGTCTGTGCGTCCGAACTGCCCGATCCGATTTGCGACACAGATTTCGCGTATGGCGCGAGAGGCCAGATTGAGCCGACAGTGGTTATCTCGTTGACCGTTGCGAAAGGCACTGTGCTCAGAGTATCGCAGGGCCCCAACGCAGTCGCTAGGGCGATTGACGAGTTCGAAGACCCCGGGGAGGCTGGTGAATCTCCGCCCCTCGCAACCAGATAGGCGACGGAATTGGGGGATGGACAGATGTAGGCGCCCGAAAGTGTGAATCTGCCATCACTGCCTGTCTGCACAACCTGGGAGAGAAGCGCCGTCGAATTGGAGCCATCCCCCGTCGAGCCAGTCGCATATAGGGTCAACAGAGACCCGGCAATCGGTTGGTGGCCGACCTGGACGATGCCCTGAAGATTCAGTGTGGTCGAGAGATTTAGAGGGGTTATTTCATTGGCGGTACAGCCTGCGAGTATCACAAGAGGCAGTAACCCCGCGCGACCCCTGCGTCGAAGGCTTTGCCGAGCGTGTTGAACAAGTAACGGTTGACGGAAGCGGTTCCTCGACCACACGATTGCCACCTTAGGTGAAGACTCTGCGCCCTGTTGTGGTCACGGAATCCCACAAAGGTCGTAGCTGCTTCATCGGCTAAAGATTTGGTGCAATCACAGAGGTTGAGCCGGTCATTGTGTGTCTCAAGTTCATTACGGAATGCGTGGAAGGCCGGTCGCGCCATGGACCAACTGTCTGCCGGAGAAATGGCAACCAGTCGTGCGTCCTACCTAGAGCGCTGCCAAGTGTGCTGAAAGGCTTGAACAATGTCGCCCGATCCTGTGAGCTTCTTTCTAATCGAGTGGAATGCCGTCCTTAGAAGAGGCTTCAACGCCAATAGAAAAGGGGCCTGCTTTCGCAGACCCCAAAGGGAAACTGATTATTGTTCTCAAGCCGACTTTCTGGCCTTTTGCTGTAAAGCCTTCTTGTTGGGCTTCTTTGCCGTTCTCGCCTTCTCCTTGGCGGCGAACTCCTGCTGGACCTGCAGACCGATAGCCTCCACGTCCACCTTGTACGCGACAGCGGCATCGCGGAGAAAGTGCGCCGCGCTTTGCCCGGCGACCGCGTGGAGGAGGGTTATCTCTACCAGCAGACGGCCGAGGGCGCTTTCCTCGGCCCGGCGCAGCCAGGCGACAAACGGCTTCTCGATTGAGCCGCTGTCTTTCGCCGTTTTGACGCCGTGCTGACGGGCAACGGCTGCCAGACGGTTCTCGTCCAGCAACGACGCCAGCCGCTCCACAACAAAGAGCAGGTCTCGCTTCATCAACCGCACCGGAACGGCTGCGGCGATGGCGGCGAGGGTGCGGATGCCGATCGCGTTGGCGATCGCCTGCTCCTTGCGTTGCTTCTCCTGCTCGGCCTTCCATTTGGCGTTGTCCGCGATCTTCTGCGGACTCTTCCTGGGATGATGCACGGGGCAGCTTGCCTCGGTGCACACCTTGCGAAGTTCGCCCTTGTCGATGCCATCCGAGACGATGGCCTCGGTGGTGAATTTGCAGGTCTTGAACTCCGGCCGCGTCGCCTCTTCTTTGTTCGTGGGCTTCTCCGGCCGGATTTCAACGTACTTGTTGCGTGGAAGCGTTGCGTTCCCTTCCTGCTGCTGGCCGTAGGCCGTGCTGATTTGCACGATCTTCGGCTTTTCGGCCACAGTCTTCGCAACATGAGCGTCGACTTTGGCGTGGTAGCAGTCCGGGTCGGTGCACGCATCCTGCTTTACGTCGGCAAACAGGAGCTTGTTATGGCCTGTCCGCTTCGAGCAGTCAACGCAACTGCCCGCGGCCGGGACGAGCTGGGGATCGCGCGTGTCGAATGGAGCAAGTTTCAGGATGAGCAGGATGTTGTGCTCGATCCAGGACTGGAGATTGCGGACGGGAAGCAAGATGCGCTTCGCCTTCCGCTCCCCGTTCGTCCAGTCCTCCTTGAAGCAAGCGGCGACGGCCTGTTGCTGCTGGTCCGGCTGGAGCTTCGCCAGCAAGAGCGCATGGCCGACGCCGATCTCATCGCGGTAGAAGGCTTCGATGACTGCCGGAGAAAGCTCCGTCAACTTCAATCTGCCGGCCACGTAGACCGGCGACTTGCCTGTCTTGGCGGCGATTTGGTCGATGGAGTACTTCGCATCCTCCAAATTGAGAAGGGCCCGGAAGCCGTTGGCTTCTTCCATCGGGTGAACGTCGCGGCGCTGGAGATTCTCAATCAACTGGGCCTCCAGGGCTTCGACGTCGGTGAGGTTGACGATGCGGACTGGAACGGTCGCTTGCTCGGCCATCTGCGCGGCGCGGTAGCGCCTCGCTCCGGCAACGATCTCGAAGCCGCTCCCATTCAGCGTGCGCACCAACAAGGGCGAGAGAATCCCTTGCGCGCGGATGCTGTCCGCCAACTCCTTCAAGGCTGCATTGTCGAAGACGCGGCGGGGGTTGGTGGCGGACTCGGTTAGGGCGTCGAGCGGAAGGTTGCGGTATTCAGAGTTCATATCCATAGCGGCTCTCCTTGAGCGGTTGGGTGTTCGAAAAAGGAATGAGCGGACGGCACGAGGCCGTCCGCTCAAGAGGGGCTGGTTGATTTGTAGCGATCCGGGTTATGCCGCGGCGGGTGCCTCCACTGGGGCTTCGAGTGCGGAGAGGATGACAGCGGAGGTCCGCTGGATCACCTCCAGACTCTCGGTGAGGAGAGCGGCATTCCCGTTGTAGAGGTGAATGTAGTCCGCCGACGCTTGACCGTTGCTGAGCCCGATGGCCTGGCCGACCACAAACGCAATCGCCTCGGCTTCGGTCTCACGCACCGTCTTGGTCGTCGCCGTACGCCGTTCGGCCTTGTGCAACATCTCGTGCGCGAGCTCATGCACGAGGGTGCAGAACTCCGAGGCGACCGGCTGGCCGGGAAGCAAGATGATCTTGCCTCCATAGCTCACACCCAAGGCGGGTGCGATGGTCTCCCGGAACTCCAGATCGATGCGCTGCGAGACGATGAAATCGATCAGGCGCTCACGGTACTCGCCTACATCGCCGATGACGTGGTCCGATAGTTGCGGAAGCTCCGCGCCGTCGGTCTGGCTCACATCGAAGACGTAGGCCGAACGGAAGCCGACGATGACAGCCTCGTTCTGGGTGCGGATGTCGGTTTCAGCGTCGTTGTCCTTCTTGCGCCGGACACCGATGACCGGCGCCAGGATGCGGATGCCGCGTTCTCCCTTCCTGACCTTGCGGCCAAGCTGGTTCCACGCATACATCCCAGCCACCCGGGTCGCGTCCGGCTTCTGCCGGGCGATCTCCAGGATGTTGCCGAAGCTGTAGTTGTGGAACCGGCCCATTGCGGTGAGGTAGGCGGTGAGGCCTTCGCTGTGTCCCTGTTCCAACTGCTCGATGAGGATTTTGACGTTGGCTGCGATCAAGTCCTTCGCAGTCTGCTTCTGCTCCGGCTGTTTGGCGGCCGGGGTGAATGGAGCGGCGGTGGTTTCGGTGTCGAATGCTGTAGTCATGAGCGGTTCCTCCTTGTGGCTGGCTTGGGCCGGTGCTGATCGCAGCGGCGTATGAATAAATGCCAATCGCTCCAATGCGATGGCGAAGAGAGCAACCGCAAGGGGATCTCCTCCCCTTGGGGTGGGGAGAAGTGGGGGATAACCTGATTCGCAAGGGCCGATCAGGGGCACTCGGATGAGCAACAAGACGCGCGTCGGCCTGGCTATCCTGATGTTGGGTTGGGAATGTGCAGGGAGGGCAATGTTGAGCGCCCTGCCCGCCCCTCCGAGTCGAATCCGAAGAGGCGGGCAGGACGTTCGAGGGATTGCTTGGTGCCAGAGCGCGGGCCTAGCCGAAGCCTAACCCGCGACCACTAGACCTAGCCGTGGATGCGCCGTCGAGGAGAAGACCTGGCCGGGAAGATGGTGGAGAGGGTTGGGTCGATCTCACTGCTTGCGGCGAACTCGATCTGACACTCAGCGCGATCGATCGCCGTGGTGTGATCGGCGCAATACTTCATCCGCTTGCTTACCCAACCGCACCCGGCACATTCGCATACAAAGAGAGCCGGTATGGTTTCGCCCTGGTCCTCTGGCAACGAATGGTGGGAGTACATCGACTTGGTTGGTTGGCTAGTTTCGACCTTGGAATAGATTCACTCTAGCGCATCTCCAGCACATTGCAAGGGCCGCGGAACCGACCGATGACCTGGAAGTCTAGAGTTCTCAGCTGCCCTTGCAAACTGCCGTGGATTTCCTATGCTGATGGCAGATCCACCCAAGGAAGGTGCACATGGCAGCAGAGACGAAGGACGTATACGTGATCGAAAAGGGGAAGGACAAGAGCTATTGGCATCTGGCCGGCGTCGCGTTCGTCAACGCGGACGGCTCGCTGAACGTCAAGCTCCACATCCTCCCTGAAACGCAGTTTCAGGTCCGCGACCGCAAGGAAGCCGACAAACACTAGCGCACCATCAACGTTCACAGGAGTCCTCTGCCCTGCGCAGAGGATTTTCTTTTTGGAGGAGACATGCTCGACTTCGAAGCAATCAAACGCATCCCCATCGTGGAGGTGGCGGTCGGACACTACCATCTGCCGCTTCGCTTCCGGGGAGACTACGCAAACGCAACCTGTCCGCTGCCAACCCACAGGCAAGGAGACAAAGCAAAGGCCTTCTCCATCAATCTTCCCGGCAACTACTGGCGCTGCTTCTCGGACTCCTGCAATGCAGGTAACGGAGGCAAGCGTGGCGGCGACGTCATCAACTTCGTCGCCGCGATGGAGAAGTGTCGGGAGAAGGACGCGGCGGAAAAGCTCGCCTCATGGTTTGGCGTGGGCAAAGAAAAAGCCGCGCCTCGCATGGAGGCACGGCCTGTTTCGACCAAACAACATCAAAAGACCTATCCAGAGCCTAGCACCGGCAGCGATAGCGTCAAGTACATGCAGGAGATCGACGCCTGGTTCGACATTCTGTTCAGGCGAGGGCAGGAAGAGACGGACCTGGAGTATTGGAAGCGTTGCCGGAATGAAGTCAAGTCAAAACTGGTTGAGTCGTTTCGCAATGGAAAGAAATCCCTGGCTGCTTAGGCGGCCGTCCCCGTCTTAGGACGGGGACTTTTTTATCTCCCCACCAGGGTTTGGCCCGAAGTTGCCCGACTGGGCGGTCGAGGCCGGCGGTGCCAAGGCGGTTCGTGATGATGCAGACGCATGGGGTCGCTTTGCGGAAAGCTTTGAGCCCAGGGTGTTTCGCTCAGCACAAGCGCGCTCACCGCTGCTGATCCTCTGGCCTCCGACCCCTGTTCCCGAACCAGAATCAGGCGCATATTGAAACTTGTTGAAAATCGCTTGACCGCAACTGTCTTCGATTGAATGAGTTGAGGCTCCCCGTTGAAAGCCGTGGCTATTTTGCTTCCGTAGGCTCTGACCGCTACGATTTTCGTCTACAGCTTTAAGAAAAGTTCGCGATATCATCCTCGCATGGCGGTCATTCACATCTCGCGTTCTGATGCGGCAAACGACTTCGATGGGCTGATGTCACGCGCGGCCAACGGTGATGAGATCTTTATCGAGTCGAACGCGCAGGTGGTCGCCAGGCTGTTGCCGGCGGTGGCGCATCGCCCGCGGTTATTGTCCGAATCGCTTAGGATTCTTAGGGAGCGCGGGGCTACTGTGACGCTCGATGGTGAATTCGGTCATGACCTCGAAGACATCATTAGCAGCCATCGTGAGCCGCTGAATCCGCCCGCATGGGACTGATCCTCGATTCCAGCGTGGTCATTGCTGCTGAGCGTCGTGGAGATACGCCGGAACAGTTGGTGGAACAGGCGATCAGTTTGGCCGGCAATCAGGAAGCCGCCCTCACGTCTGTGGGCTTCACCGAACTGGTGCATGGCGTCTATCGAGCAAAATCAGAGCAGCAGCGGCTTCGACGCCAATCGTTGTGGAAGAGCTTCGTGCAGGATTGACTGTTTATCCCTATACGGCGGAGACTGCATTGCTTGCCGGGCGCATCGACGGTGAGCAAACTGCGAAGGGCGTCATCATCCCTTTTTACGGATCTGCTGATCGGCGCTACGGCGCTCTCGCTCGGATTTTCGGTGATGACGGAGAATGTACGGCACTTCAAGCTGATCCCTGGGCTGGATGTCATTTCGCTCTGAAAATAAGGTTGGCCTGCACGACTCTTTCCAGTTATGAAACTCCATCAAATCAAGGTCACGCTCACCGGTGTCCATCCTCCGGTATGGAGACGATTACTTCTATCGTCGGAGATCACACTCGGCAGGTTGCATAGAATCTTGCAAATCACGATGGGTTGGGAGGACTCCCACATGCACCGTTTTGTGCAGGATGGAAGAATCTACTGGCGACCCGCGTGTTGAGTCGGACGGCGACGTTCTTGATGAACGAAAGGTGTTGCTTGGCAACATACTGATAGAGCCGGGCGGCCGCCTGATCTACGAGTACGACTTCGGCGATGACTGGCAGCATGAACTCCTCTGCGAGGAATTTGTAGAGTTGGACGCGCATACTCCCTATGCAATCTGCACGGAGGGTGCACGGGCCTGCCCCCCGGAGGACTCTGGCGGGCCGTATGCCTACGATGATCTGGTGCGCGTTCTCAAGAATCCGAGGCACAAGGACTATGCAGAGATGCGAGCGTGGGTTGGCGGTCGCTTCAATCCAGAAACCTTCGATGCAGAAGAGATCAACAGACGCCTATCGAGGGAACTCAAGCGCAAGAAATAGAGGGCAGTTTTGCCAGATGGAACGCGCCGCACGGCCCTCCTTCTGTTTCAGCTTCCTCATGCTGCGTCTGTTGAGGCTCCTGTCCCTTCTACCTACCCGGTCCCTTTATTCTGGCCGCGATCCGCTCCTCGAAAACCTGGATCTTCGCAACAGCGTGCTGTCTTGAAAGAGCGGCGTCCGTTGACGCAATTTGCGATTGGGACAAGTTATTCTGTGTGATGTTGCGGCGGCTCTGGCCGGGATCGAGAGGAATGCCGAGCGCAACGACCACGCCGCGATGGTGCCGGATGGCGTGGGCAAGGAAGCACCGCACCTCACATCGAGGCACGGCCGGTTTCGCCGAACAACATCAAAAGACCTATCTAGTGCCTGGCACGGGCAGCGCTAGCGTCCAGGACATGGCGCCCGCGGCCGGACGAGAGCTTTAGATGTTAGGCGAAGAAGACTGATCCGGAGTGTTGGAGCCGGTGTTGGGCTCGAGCAAAGGCAATGCCGGTGAGAGCGTCTTGGACTGGGAAAGAGTCTCCGGCTTCTTGGGGGGCCGTCCCCGTCGTGCGGCGGAGGCCTTTTCATCTCCATGTCCGAGTTGGGCGAGCCGTTCGTCGATCTGCCGGCGCTCGGCGAGAAGTAGGGCGATGGCCTGATGTTGGAGAGCATCGGCTTGTTCGAGAGCTGTCATCGGCGGTCTCCTTAGGGCTGCGTGGCAGGGGAAAGGGGATGTTGGTTGCGGTCTGAATCTTCTGGGTCGCGCAGCAGGGTGAAGGGTTAGTTTATTTTCCGAATCTGAATCGAATAGCGCTTCTTTGCCGAGTAGTCGTAGGCGTCAGTGAATGGGGCGATGCAGCAAATCAAGTCGGGGTCGAGTTTACTCTCGTGTTCGATCTCATAGACTCGAAGCAGTTCCGCCTCAAGGTCGCAATCAACGTCGGCAACAAAGTGCACAAGGTCCACAGACTCAAACAGATTAAGATGGCCGGCAAATAGACGCTTCATTTGGCTGCAACATTGGTTTCGCCGAGTCGCTCGGGGAATACCTTGTAGAGACAAACGTTGCAATAGCCAGAATCTTTATCGTGAGAGCAAGCGAAGCAAATGACTTCATTACACAGATCGCAGACATTGAAGTTTCTGTCGGGCGTGGAATCGATCTCGATGATGAAACTCTCGTCCGGCTGAGATTCCGCAAGAACCACGAAATCACCATGTACAGCAGTCTTGCAAATTGAACAGTTTTCCATTGGTTTGGTAGATACTTCTTGGTCTTCCCCCTGCTGCGGCAACCGTGGCAGTTCATCCCATCTCCAAACGGCGCGATTCTCTCGCGGCCTCGCGAATGTCCCTCCGCACGCGGTGGCCTATCGTGATTCCCATTAGGGGTGTTCGTTGATGGACTTGACCTGTCACAAACCGATTATGGACCCGATGGATGGTGTTGGGTGTCGTTTTGTGTCGCAGTAGGGACGCCAGTTACGCGTGGGGGCGAGGAACTGGTGCCGCCAGGCGATAGATGGCCCTCCAAGGGATGCCGCCGCCGCGAACGCCCTAAATCCCTACAAACGCTAGATACGCGGCAGGCCTTTCACGTTCAGGGTTTGTTTGCTATTTTGACTCCGGGAGCCTACAAAAGAGGAGTGTGAGTGGGACAAACCGGATACGGTGGCGTTAAGCTTACACACTCGTATACGACAGAAGCCCCCAGCTCGCGACCGGGGGCTTTCTCTTGCAGCAATCGCGACTTGATCTGACCTTTTCATTCGACGAATCCGGTGTGCTCCCAAGAACGACGAGGGCCGAATGGATTGCGCACTTACGTCAATGCGGCTCACTCGCAGAGCACCGCTTTGATTCTCGATGTGGTCAACCACCACGTGAACGGGCTCGACCTATGAGCATTCGACGCATGGTTGATCGACGGACTTTGTCCCTGGTGCGTGGGCACCTTCCGTGCCCAACCATACGGATGGAGGGATCCACTTCTTCGAGGATGGGCTTGCGCACGCGCCTTATTTTCATGCGCGGTTCGATATCCGCAGCCCGACGTCCTAAGTAAGGGGATGCCGACCGCTTTCGGGTGGTGGAAGAAATGCCGAGGGCGGAAGCCATGGCGCGATGGCGGCGGACGGTACGGCTCTGAGAAAGAAAAAGCCGTGCCTCTGTATAGAGGCACGGCCTGTTTCGACCAAACAACATCAAAAGACCTATCCAGTGCCTGGAACGGACAGCGCTAGCGTCCAGTACATGGCGTCTGGCCGGACGACTAGTTTCAAATGTTGGGTGAAGAAGATTGATCTGGAGTATTGGAACCGGTGTCGGAGCCGAGGAAAGGCAACGCCGACGAGACAAGTTCGGACTGGGGAGGAGTCTCCGGCTTCTTAGGGGGTCGTCCGCGTCGTGCGACGTAGGCCTTTGCATCTCCATGTCCGAGTTGCACGAGCCGGTCGTCGATCTGCCGGCGCTCGGCAAGAAGGAGGGCGATGGCCTGATGCTGAAGAGCCTTGGCCTGTTCGAGCGCTGTCATAGGTGGTCACCTTGGGGTTGCGTGGCAGGGGAAAGGGTTAATTTATCTACTCCTATTTGTGGCACAAAGATTCAGTTCTTCAGTCATACCAGCACCGGGCGTAGCCGGCGGTCAGCTCCATCTCATCCGCGCCGCGGAATGTAGTCGCAAAATCGATGATCTCGTCCTCTGTCAACGCACCGGACCGCTCCACTCCTTCAATGGATACGCGGACATCTTCCCGTCCTGGCATCACCGCATATCCGTGCGCAGTGAATGTCGGATTTCTGCGAAGAAACGGTAAGAATAGGCGCGTAACGCCATCGCAGCAGTTCCACGGTCCCAGTTCGACGAAGTCTCGATCTATCAACTGCTGCAGCAAATCCGTTGGCACGTTTTCAAAGTAGCGCAGGCCGCCGAGCGGATCCCCGGTGTAGTAGGGTCCTAACAACTTCTCGCGTAGCTCGTAGTTCATGGTTGTGATTGTTTTTGTTCTTCCCCCTGCTCCGGCAACTGTGACGCTTCGTCCCATTACCAAACGGCGCGATTCTCTCGCGGCCTCGCGAATGTCCCTCCGCACGCGGTGGCTTATCGTGATTCCCATTAGGGGTGTTCGTGGATGTGGACGAGCTGTCACAACTCCGATTATCGATGTTGCGGATGGGTGTGAGGCTGGGATTTGGTTGTAGTAAGAACGCCAGATATGCTCAATACGCAAGCAGCCGGTTGATCCTTCCTAGCCTAGCCACGTCTTTTCGCTCCAGCGAGGTCTAGGAAGATCGGATTGCACCTGGGCCGGAGTGCACGTCCTGATGCTGGTCGTTCGTCGAAAAGTAGGTTGTCTTACGTCACTGCTTCTGGCCATTGTCCCTGGAGGCTCGACGGCCGCTTGTTATATCGCTCGAACATAGCGCCCGATCTAAAGGCTGGTCGGCCACACCCCGCCGGGCGCGCCGCCGCGGCGCCGATAGTTCGTGAGAGCATCGGGCTGGACCGAGCGGCCGATCGATGTGCCCGGTCCTTCGTCGTCGCATTCGCTCGGCGATTTTCACTGGGCGCGCGAGCAGTTGGCTGGCGTGAAGAAGACATTCAGAAGTGGCTCGACAACCTAACAGAGAAGTCTTAAGCGCAGTCTCGGAAACCAATACCGCGGCGCTCTTCGACGACCGTAGGTTAGTAAGAATACGCCGTAGTGCTGCATCTGTACCGCCCATACCATCCTCCGATGGGACCGCACCCGCAGCCTGACGTCCTAAGGGGGGGATGACGACCGGGTCACCGGGTGAGGGGACAAATGCTAGCGCAGCAACCACGCCGCGATGGTGCCGAACGACGTGGGCAAGGAAAAGCCGCGTCTCGCATTAGAGGCACGGCCTGTTTCGACCAAATAACATCAAAAGACCTATCCAGTGCCTTGGCACGGACAGCGCTAGCGTCCAGTACCTGGCGCCCGGCCAGTTTTCAAGAAGCGAAGGCTATTGAGATTCCGAGCCAAACCGATCTATGTGCATAATATGCGATTGTATCGTATATTATGCGTATGTGGATTTCGCGCGATGTTGAAGCACGCTTGAAACGCTCTGCGAAGACTCGGCCCGTGATCGTACTAACCGGCGCCAGACAGACCGGCAAGACCTCCACCTTCCGGCACCTGTTTCCGGATTACGCGTTCGTGTCCCTCGATCTCCCCACCGAAGCCGAACAGGCCGAGAAAGAACCGGAGCGCTTCCTTAAGCGAAATCCGCCACCCGTCATCATTGACGAGGTGCAGTACGCCCCCGGTCTTTTTCGACACCTCAAAGTGGCAGTGGATGCCCACCGCACTCGCAACGGGCAATTCCTGCTGACAGGATCGCAGAAGTTCACCCTGATGAAGGGTGTCTCCGAATCGTTGGCGGGCAGAGTTGACATCGTGGAACTGGAGACCCTGTCGTTTGCGGAGATTCGTGAAGCGCTACCCAGAACTGGACTCGAAACTGCGATCGTGCGTGGCGGATTTCCGGAACTGTACGCCAACCCGGACATTGATTCGGTCGCCTTCTACAATTCCTATCTCGCGACCTACCTCGAACGCGATGTTCGCGCCCTGGCAAATGTCGGCAGCCTGAGGGACTTTGAGAGATTCCTGCGCGCTTGCGCCCTTCGTTCTGCGAACCTGCTGAACAAAGCAGACTTGGCCCGAGACGTCGGCATCGCACCATCGACGGCGAATCAATGGCTGTCCATGCTGGAAGCCTCCGGGCAGGCCGTGCTGCTTGAACCATGGTTCTTTAA